>JAFGQN010000076.1 GCA_016935665.1 Deltaproteobacteria bacterium
CAAACAGGGGACGTGTCTCCATGATGGCCAATCAGCCGCCATTTCAAAGCAATCTTTTTATTACCGGATTTTCTCTGGATAAAAGAATGAACAATTGGGGACGGAGGCCCATCGTCTCTTCTCATCAGGAACAGAAACTTATTGCACAAAACAATTAGTCAGGTTATCGATTGTAAGTAAAAATTCAAAAAAAATTGGTTTGTCACATGTATTCATAAGAACCCATTGTCGACATATAAGTCATAAACTATCCGTGGTTGTTGGATTGATTTACTCTTGCGATTCGTGTTGCTATCGTCGTTTGGGACAGGAGACGACATGTTGAATACATTGAGTTTCGAAAGGAAGCGTGGAAACAAAAATGACTATGTTGATAACTGTAATTGGCATTTCGGCTTTGGTATTCCTATCCATTCCCTATGGTGTTAGCCGTTGGTTTTCAAGGCACTTACACAAAGTCGAACAACGAAAAATGTTGTCTCCAAAGATAATGAAAGAGGGCTCCCGAACAGACATTCCAAACATCCTACTGGTAGCATTTGCAGGTATAGGTACTGCAGTGCTTGTGACCTCAAACGCACCGCTGATCATCAGAGTTGCGCTGCTAGTGCTTTCTGTTCCGTTTATCGCTTTTGCATGGGGGCTACACTTACTACCTGGACACAATAGAACTCTCAAGTATGTTGCTTTTTCTATTGGCGCAGCAGCAACGAGCGGAATTCATTTTATTACAAAACCAGTTCCTATAGCGATGACAGTAGGATTGTTTTTAGTTTTGTCCGTTGGGTCCGTTATATTGCTAATCTATTTTCGCGAGAACAATCCAAAAGCAGGTGAAAAGCGATTTGCTTTCTGGTATCGACAGATTACCTGGGTGCAAGGCTCGGACCTGCCTTCTGTTCTTTTCCTGACTCTGTTAAATATTTTAGAATTTTCACCTATCTATGTTCTTATTCGCTTTATCGTGAAGGGACGGATGACAAGACGACCAATCGTGTATCTCCGGTCTTTTGGGCAATCAGCAGCGCCATCAGTGTTTTCGAACATAATATTACCAGGTGTTGGAAGATACGGGGTCGTGACGGGGCTTGTTGGCGTCAAACAAACTTCGGACATCCTCCAAAAATCCGCTTCGGCTTTCTGGCGAACAAATCTACAGATTGTACCAGACATACATTGGAAGAATTGGGTCTCGCAAAAGCTGAATGACGCGACAGGGGCGATTATCGACATATCTAAACTTACTGAGGCTGTTATGTGGGAATTGAACCATGCTTTGGAAGTGCTGGGGGCTGATCGCATTTTGGTGTTGCATTCGGGGGGAGATGATAAGGTTGAGATGATAGAGAAACTTGGATTGAAGTGGCACTACGCACATTATGCTGGAACCGTGGATTTTCACGAAACTGTCAAATATTTGGCATGGTGGGCGGATACTTTGACAAGCTCAAGCGTCCCAGACTCCCGAAAAACAAAAATAGTTATTGGTAAGAAGAGAAAGCAACTCCCCGTCCTGTTTTATGTATATTTTGAGTGGTGCGTGCTACTGCTTATGCTGATTACCGGAGTGGCTATGTATTCAGTTTCAAAACTTCGTGTGTCTGAAGAGGCTGAAAGCAGACAGGCGGAGATGAATATTCGCAGCGCGAGTATGCTCTATCTGGCGCAGAGGGCAGGAAGATGTCCATCTGTGGAACAACTCGTAGCGGAGCATTATCTGGTTAGCAATACCCTACTGGAAGATCCGTGGGGTCAACCCTTCGAAATCAAATGTACACCCGAAGACATATATGTGATTAGTTCCGGACCTGACAAAAAAAAAGATACCGATGACGACATCGTTGAACCCAATTTTCGTGACATATTTTAAGCGGCAGAAAGCATAAGGGACGTCATTAACTCTGTGATTCGTGAGAAGTAACGCATCTTCGAAATCAGAGATGTCGCAGATATCGTTCTGCGACCCAAAAAGAACCTGGGGACCGAGCACCATGGATTGATGCATTGCGAAAACGGAATCTGCAAGCGTTAGCCCAGGATTCAAGGGAACAGTTGGCGAAAACCTTTCCCAAACTTACTTTCTGCGTATCCGTTGAACAGTATATAAAATCTCTGTCGAAGAATGCTTTCTGTCAGGTATGTAATCATCTCTACAATTTAAACGCAACTTGCGAAAACTGGAGTGACGGCAATTTTTCGTTTGAATCACTCCCCGGGAAAATCACGCCGGAATCAATGTCGCGCCGAGACCGATTAAAGGAGACGTTGACGGTTCTCTGCCCTGATGGCCAGCGTCGACTTTTCGATTGGCATGCGCGATACACCCCCGGCGCTGGGCGACTATATTTCTATCCTCTGGCAAATGAGAAACGGATTATCATCGGTATCATCAGGTCGAAAATTGAGTAGCGTCGAGCATTTCGTCTCCTTTTGTCGGGGTGGGCGTTGTTCAGTTTGTCGGTGGTGGCGTTGTGAATGGCGTTGAGGGCGTATTGGGGGCGTTAGTTATTTGTTGCGGATTTTTGTTCGGCCTGCTTGTCATCTGTTCGACACTGCGCCGTCAGGTGCTGTTCGCGGTCCATAAGCAGTTTTCTGACGTCGTCGTTGACGCTGTGGTCCTTTGTTTTGGCCGCGTAGTCGGATAGACGCTTTTCGAGGTGTCTCGCCGCTGCCAGCGGTTCTTCCTGGATGAGCATGAGGTAGGTGCCGCGAAAGCGGGAATCCCCCATGTATTGGTTTTGTCGCTCGATGTCACCACTGAATGCTTTGGCGATACGGTGTTTCGAGGCAGCCACGCGTTGCAAACCCTCATGAAATATGCGTTTTGAAACTTTTTTCATTTTTTTTGGCAACAAATCCGAAAAACGGCCGAATAGGGGGGGCAATTTTGCAAACAACAGAGGAGAAAAAAATGAAGAAATACGCATCATTCTTAAGGTTTGTAGGTTTTTTAGCCGTATTCGCCGAAATATTGGTGACCATGCTGGTTGGCGGATGCATTGTGGATGACACAGTTGAAGAGGCCGACGGGACAGAGGCGGACACGGACAGCGGCAAAAGTGCTGTGGCCACGGATGATGTCCAGACGGACGATACAGGCGCCGAAGACACGGTGTCAGATATGGATACCGAAGACACATCCACTGAAGTCCCCCTGAGCGCGGTGATTCCGTTTCAAATATCCAATGTGGATATGTCGAGCATGGTGTGGAAAGAGCCAGGCGAGCTGAATTTTAAAGGCAGCAGTTGTGAGCACCATGCATCCATCAATACCGACAGCTGCGACATCGATTGTATCAGCAGCAGCTCGGTGCAGTGCTGGATTATGACGCAGCCCGATCGCTCTGAAGTGGCCATTATTTATGCCAAAGCCATTAGCGTGGCGAAAAATATCAAAGTGACGCTCGAAGGTCAGCGGCCCCTGATTCTGATTTCACAAAGCAGCATTTTTGTGGACGGCAAAGTTGAAGGGAGCGATTCCGTTTCCAACGGAAGAGGAACTCTCGGCGGTTTTAGCGTCGATGTGGGTGGCCCTGGAAAAGGGGAGCGTCCCCTGGAGGACGGTGGTACGGGAGGCGGGGCGTATTGTGGCACTGGCGGCGATGGTGGACGTTTAGACGATGAGTATCCCGGGGGTACTGGTGGAGCACCGTACGGCAACGCTGAGATCATCCCTCTTCAAGGCGGATCTTCGGGGGGCAGTCAGGGACTCTGGAAAGGAGGCGCCGGTGGCGGGGCCATTCAACTGGTGGCCAAAGAAACCATCGAAATCGGTCCAATCGGTTTTATCAGTTTACCCGGAAGAGGTGGTGATATTGAGGGGCAAGGGGGTGGCAGCGGCGGCGCCGTGCTTCTGGAAGCGCCGTCGATTGCGGTAAAGGGAAGCATTGCCGTCAACGGTGGTGGCGGCGGAGGCGGTAAGAATAGGGGAGGTTACACAGGCGGACCGAATGACAGTCCGGCGCCTGGTGGGGTGGAGGACAGAATGCCCAAAGGCGGAGACGGCTCTGCAGGCAAGGGGATTGATGGTCTTGCGGGGGAAAACCATGACAAAGAAACCCATAGCTCCGCCAGTGTTGCGGGTGGCGGTGGTGGCGGTGCCGGATGGATTCGACTGAACACGACGACCGGAGAGGCAAAAATTGAAGGCATCGTTTCACCGTCGCTGGAAACCAGCTGCGCGTCCATTGGAACACTCAAATAAAAGGTGCAAATCAGTGATATCACTATGCCGTTGACACTGCCATGTGGACAGACTATCCCGGATACGAAAAAACAGAACCCGCGACTTTGGCGGCTCTGTATTTGTGTCTGCCGTGGACCGATACAATGGGGGCCGCAATCGCAACGGGGTTAAGGATTTCGCATTTGACATCGGTTTGTATTATGGTCTTTATTTTAATCCGGTGAGACGTGTATTTTCAGCGTACCGTTGAGAAAAAGATTGTGAAGGGGCGCTAATAAAAAATGAATATTGACACAGCGAATCTGACGTTCAGACAGTTGATGGGGAATGGAATGCGCTATCGCGTCCCACCTTTTCAGCGGGACTATTCATGGACTGAGAATGAGTGGGAGGATTTATGGGTGGACATCGAGGGTCTATTCGAGGAGGACGGCGAACCGGCGCACTATATGGGATATCTGGTTCTGCAGTCATCTGATGACAGGCAGTACAACATCATTGATGGTCAACAAAGGTTGACCACTATCAGTATTATGGTGCTGGCGGGATTAAGCGTGTTAAAAGAACTCGTTCAGTCTGGTCACGATGGTCCCAATAACGAAAAACGCCTTGAGCAACTTCGAAACAGCTACATCGGCTATCTGGATCCGGTCAGTCTGGTTGCCAGTTCGAAGCTGGAGTTGAATCGCCATAACAATTCGTTTTATCAGAATTACGTGGTGCCGCTGGAACCACTGCCGCAGTGGGGACTGAAATCCTCTGAGCACCTGCTGCGCAAGGCGTTCAACTGGTTCAACGAACACATAAAAAAAAGGGTCGGTGCAACAGATACGAGTGGCGTTGAACTGGCAAGATTCTTTGATGGCCTCGTCGATAAACTCATTTTTACCCGTATCACCGTCACAGATGAGTTAAATGCTTTCAAGGTTTTCGAAACACTGAATGCCCGTGGTGTGCGATTATCCGCCACTGACCTGCTAAAGAACTATTTGTTTTCGATCATTGCCAGCCAGAAACACCATGAGACGGCACTCCACGAGACCGAACTCAAACAGCTGGAAGAGCGGTGGGAGAAAATTGTGGGTCTGCTGGGCAGTGAGAGTTTTCCGGAGTTTCTTAGAGTGTTTTGGAACAGTCGTCATAGACTGGTACGCAAATCCGATTTGTTTAAAACAATCAGGCAAAATATCGCCGATAGGGAATCGGCATATACCCTCGTCCGTGCTCTTGAACGAAGTGCCGCAGTCTATGCTGCACTTCGTGAACCTGAGGATGAATCCTGGAATCCCGATGAAAAAAAGGCGCTGAAACAGTTGGAGATGTTTCACGTGCGTCAGCCATTCGCAATGTTGCTTTCCAGTTACGAACGATTCTATGCTTCTGAACCGCTTGTTTTTTTGCGAATTTTAAAGGGAATAGCGGCAATTTCATTTCGATATAACGTGATCTGTAATCTTCAACCCCAGGAGCAGGAACGGCTCTACAATGCCATTGCGCAGAAAATATCATCGGGAGAGTACTCTACCGCCTCGGACGTTATCGGTGCGCTGAAGGATGTATATCCCGATGATGCCCGGTTTAAGGCGGCATTTGCCGAGAAGGAATTTCGGACGGCCAGCCGAAATAAAAAGATTATTCGATACATATTTTTCGAAATAGAGCGTCAGCAATCCGGCGCCGATGTGGACCAGGAGAGTTCAATGTACAGTCTGGAGCATATCCTGCCGGAAAATGCAGGGGAGCAATGGGCATATATTGATGATAGCCGTCAGGAGAAACTGATTTATCGACTGGGTAACATCACTCCTCTTGAGCGTGGATCCAACAAAGACCTTGGGAATGTTGGATATGACGCGAAAAGAGCGGTCTTTTTAAGCAGCACCTTTAAAATCACACGGGCCATCGCCGAACACTACGACAGCTGGGATGAAAACAAAGTAGAGTCCAGACAAAAGCAGCTGGCCAACATCGCCTGCGGTATTTGGAAAATCGATTTCGGGAAGTAGTAGATCCGTTTGGTCATCGCTCCAGATAATTCATCAGCCAGTCCATGGCGGGGCGGTGGGTGCCATCGGGGTGGATGAGGCCGGAGTCGGAGACCCATGTACCGCCCACCACGTACCCCCACAGCGTTATGCCCTGAACCTCGGGATGGGTGTAAAACAGGGGAAACAGCTGTTGCATCACCTCAAGCTGCTGCGCGTCGTCCCGTTCGTCAATATCGAATTCTGTAATGTAAATGGGCAATCCCAGCGCTGCTACCCGATTCAGGTTTGCTTCAATTTCATTTATATCCCAATTGTCGAACTCCACCCCGTGTGCCTCCTGCCCCAGGGCATCCACCACGCCGGCGCCTATGACAGGCGTTGCCATTTCTGGGTGTCGGTATCTCCATCCCTATGGCTGTCCCCATCGCCATTGCTATCTGTTTCCATATCGCC
>JAFGQN010000077.1 GCA_016935665.1 Deltaproteobacteria bacterium
AATATCCCTTTTTCCCTTCGGCTTCAATTTCTGTAACTATTGCGCCGTGTTTTCGCTTAAGCGCCCTGCCCGTTACGGGCAAATCAAACTGAACAGTCAAGGCGTTGTCAGGGCGCATCTCAGACTGATCTGCTCGTGCCATGGAATCGCCAACAAATACTCCCAACGCCATCAACCAAATCATTATACTCTTTTTCAATATCGCACCCCGAACAAAACAAATCTCTAAACCTTCAATTCACAATACCAGTTTGTAAGCTTTCGGAAAGTTCAGGCAAAGAACATTACAAATATTTAATCAAACACATGAAGATTCATCGGAGTGATTGAATTTTACTATTGCAGCAGGTGTAGTTGCGTATCTGTCGTCTCAATTTGGATGATCAGTTTTTAACAACGGGAGTGAAATCTCAAAGGTGGTGCCTTCGCCAATGACGCTTTGCACGGTGATTTGGCCTTTGTGGCTTTTGATGGTGCCATAAACAACCGACAGGCCAAGCCCGGTACCTTTGCCTTCTGCTTTGGTTGTAAAAAACGGTTCAAAGATATGAGGGAGGACATCCTTTGGGATACCGTCTCCAGTATCACGACAGCGAACTATCGCATGGGTTGCGGTGGCAGTGGTTTCGAACCGCAGCAAACCGCCTTTGGGCATGGCGTCCCGGGCGTTAATCGCCAGATTGAGCAGACAATTGCTAAGTCTTGAAGGGTCGCCATTGCAAAGCAGCATGCCATCCATACGCTGGAAGTTGATATCGATTTTTTTTGTCAGGGATTTGGAGATCATTAAAACCAGCTCATCCACCAACTGGTTCAAGTCAATTTTTTTCATTTCGAGTTTTTCGCGCCTCGAAAACAGGAGCAGCTGCCCCGTAAGCGAAGATGCATGCTGAACGGCATTGTCTATGGCATATATTTCAGATTCAATGTCGCGACTGTCACTCAGAGTCATTTTAATTAAATCCAAAGCTCCGGCTATAATGGCGAGTTGATTGTTAAAATCATGGGCAATGCCACCTGCCATCTGCCCCACTGCGGACATTTTTTCGGACTGATGCAATGTTTGGCGCAGCTGGAGTTCGTCTGTAATGTCCTGACACATCAGGATGTACTCATTCGCCTGTTGAATCGCAAAAAATCGAACGATATGCACTGCACCGGCTTTATCGGTTAATTCATAGGTTCGTTCCCGCCGGCTCGTGGTTCCCAGTTCCCCCGCCTTCATGTCGGCCTGCCATTGATTCAGCACCTGCGCACGGTATTGCCCGTTTGGGAACAACTTTTCGGCAGCTGCTTTGGCATTTGGAAGTTCATCGTGCACATAACCAAACTGAGCAGAAAAGGCGTCGTTTACAAGCGAGATAACTCCGTCGCTTTTCAGAACAAGCAGAGGAAGGGGAGTCATGACCATCAGATTTCTTCTTTCACCGGCGCGTTTCAATACTTCCCGTGTATGTTGAATGACCAGTGAATATAATAAAATGGCTGTAATCGTAATAAACAGCCACCCTTTCCAGGTTTGCAGCTGTGTCAGCGCTGCCGCATCATTGACAATGGAACCAAGAAACAAATCGGAGTACTTTATCCACAGGTATCCAAAGAAAGCATACACCAGCACTACAAAAAGCGGACTGCTTCTGAATCTTCTAAGATGTTTAAACATTGTCTTCTGTTTATATCTCAATTTTGCATTAATGCCCACAATTGGTCATATCACTGCGTGCAGTATCTGATGCGGGCCACGTGAATGGTGTTGCGACCAGGGAAGATGCGGCTGGGGTTGGGGGTGCTGTAGTCGGGGGTGTCTTCGATGTAGGCAAAGAGGATGTCGCCATTTGGAGCCTTTGCCAGTTTGCGGTCCGCGGGAGAGCCGACGGCAAGGGAGACGGACGGGGCGCCCTGCCAGGTGGTGCCGGACCAGGTGAGCAGTTGCACCCGGGTGCTTTGGAATGTGCCAAAACAGGCGCCGCTGCTGCAGGTGAGATTGGTCACTTCGTCCCACAACAAAAGGACACCATTTGAGCCGTAGGGCACCATATGCAGGGCCAGTTCTTCCACATCCGGGGTGCGCGCCAGTACCTGTGGTGTGTGGGTGGGCGCCAGGGAATCATCCAGATGCAACAGGACGATGTCGCGGTCGTCGTGGGCGGCGGCGCCGGTGCCTGCATTCCATCCACGGGAAAGCCAGGCCACGGCATACGAGCCGTCCGACATTGTAACGGCGTTGCCCATGGTGGCGCCCACATACCCGCCCGACGTTTCTTCAGGGGACAGCCAGTGAGAGGACGACGCAAACTTATCAACAGTATTGAGCCCCGGATTGGGTGTGCTCTCCGCCAGACACAGCGCGGTAAACCAGGTGGGATGGGTGGCTAAGAGGTCCAGCCCCTGGTTGCCGCCACATGCAAAATAGATTCCGCCGCCCACCTGGGTTCCCGAGTCATTCAGATACACCAGTTTGTCGGAATACACCCCCTCATCGGGGTGCCCCACGCCACCGCGAACCACAAAATAAGCGCCGTAAAAACTGCCGTTCCAGGCCAGACGACCTCCAGGGTCGGACGTGTTATTGTAATCCAGCTCGCCATCAACTCCGTCGCAGCCTGTCAAGAGAGTGGTAAACGTTGTGATACCGTTTTGAATTCGCGTGAGCGCCACCGCCTTCTGTGGCGTTTCGGCGGTGTCCACAGCCACATTGTCGCCGGTATCCACCAGGCGTACCAGCAGGGCGACGCCGTCAATCTGTGCCACCATGTCGATCACGTCCAGCGCCGCCACTTCGGTGTCTGGTCCCGCCTGTTGCAAATCATCGGTAACAGGCATCACATGAACCACATCCCTGCCCTGTTCCTTAAAGGCGATGAAAATGGCGCCGCTCTCATGCACATCGGCCACCACGCCTGCGTACTTTGAAAGGAAATTGTATCCGGTAAAACCGTACTGAATATCCGCAGCCACCGTTATGTCAGACACCGTCAACCGTCCTGCCAGAGCGGGGCATACTGTGGATGTGTCTGTAGCGGTATCTGAATCTGTACCAGAAGCTGAATCTGTATCAGTCCCGGAATCCAACGTCTCCGTTTCCGGATCCAACGTTTCGGTTTTGAAATCTGCGACCGTATCCAAACTGGCTTCGGTCACAGTATCCAGCGGGGTATCCGCCCCGCCTGTACCCGAGTCGAAAACCTCTGCGCTATCTGATGAAACAGTGTCCGGCTCACTGACAGTTTCACTGCCCAAATCCGCTGTGTCCGTGACAGCGTCAGGGGATTGTTCGAAGCCAACACGTCCGCAACCGGACATGTCAAACAGTGTCCCAAAAAACAAAACCAGGAGAAATCGAAATTGAGCCATCCGAATTTTAACCATGGTTAAAATGTAATGAAAAACAGTGCAGTGGCGACCCGCCACGACCGCATTTTTTTAGGAGCTGTGCATCCATTCAGGGGTGTGCATTGCGAAACGGGGCAACGCACACTATATTTTTTTCGGCACGAATTAAAATGAAGGAACAGGGAACTGAAACGAAATGATTCAGGAAAAAGGTCGCTACTCTATGCTTTCCAGCGGGAAAAACGCCCAGGCGCGGTTTGGTACCTTTGGCGGAGTATTCACTCCCTGCGTGCTTACGATTCTGGGCGTCATTATGTTCATGCGCTCCGGATTTGTGCTGGGATATGCCGGACTCTGGCTGGCGCTACTCATCCTGGGAATGTCCAAACTGATTACCTCGCTGACCACATTCAGCCTGTCGGCCATTGCCACCAATCTCAAAATGAAAGGCGGCGGCCCCTACTTTATGATTTCCAGAGAATTGGGGCCGGATTTCGGCGGGAGCATTGGCATCACCCTGTATGTGGCGCAGGCAGTGGGCGTGGCTTTTTATGTGATTGGTTTTACAGAAGCCGTATTTGAGGTGTTTCCACAAACGCTGAATCTCGCCCCCGACACCATTGCTTACATGAAAGAAATGCAGCTCCCAAAAATGGTGGCCACAGTAGTTACCGCCCTGCTGTTCGCACTTACATTTAAAGGCGCCGATGTGGCCATTCGCGCCCAGTACTTTATTCTGGGTATTTTGTTGCTGGCAGTGGCATGTTTCATCGTTGGAGGCATTATTCATTTTGACAGCGCCAACTTCAGCCAGAATCGCTCCGCCTCTTTTACGGGCGATATTGGCTTTTGGACAGTGTTTGCCATCTTCTTCCCGGCCACCACCGGTATCACCGCCGGGGTCAATTTATCGGGCGATTTAAAAGATCCGGCAAAATCCATTCCCAAAGGCACCCTGGCGGCCATTGCATTCACGGCCGGTATATACTTAATGCAATTGATATTGATGTCCGGCGCCATTCCCACAGAGGCGCTAAAAGAGACGCCGTTTCAATCCCTCAAACACATCAGCGTCTTTGGTCCATTGATTGTTCTTGGCGTTTTTGCGGCCACTCTCAGTTCCGCATTGGGCAGTTTTCTTGGCGCGCCACGTATTCTTCAGGCTATGGGACATGACCGGCTGATGGGCGTCATGGTCTTTTTTGGCAAGGGGTCTGGCAATACCAATGAACCGCGTCGCGCCACCGTACTGACGTTCGGTATTGCTGTGGCAGTTATCTGGGCGGGAGACCTCAACGCGGTGGCCGAGGTAATTTCCATGTTCTTTCTTATCGCGTACGGCATGATAAACCTGTCGGCGTTTGTGGAATCCAGAAGCGGTAATCCCACCTTCCGCCCCACGTTTCGCTTTTTTCACTGGGGCGTGGGGCTCGCGGGCGTGGTCGCATGTGTGGTGGCCATGCTGAAAATTAACGACACCTACGCACTCGTCGCATTCACGGTTACTGCCATCATTTATTTTTATTTAAAAAAGCAGGACATTCAAACCAGCTATGGAGACGCCAGACGCGGATACATCTTTCGCCAAACCCGAGACAATCTGCTCACCCTGGCACAATCCAAACCCCATCCCAGAAACTGGCGCCCCATCATCACTGCGGTGACCGAGTCTCCCCATGAAGACGCGTTCCTGCTGCAAATGGGCGCATGGCTCGAAGGAGAGCGAGGACTGTATTCCGCCGCGCATATTGTAGAACGCCCCACAGATGAACTCGTGCCCCGCATTCGCTTTCAGCGGGAATGCCGCAATGACCTGAAACAACTGCTCGAAAAAGAAACCATCACGGCCTGTGCGGAGACGCTGGTGACCGGTGACTTTTTTGAGGGCCTCTCCTGCTTTTTGCAAACCTATTCCCTCGACGGCGTGCGACCCAATACGGTCCTCATTGGCATGCCCGCCGAGAATGACACCGCGTCCTATCAACGATTCCTCAAAACCGTTGAAACCATCGCCACATTCGATCTCAATATGGTGGTCTTTAAACCCGGATTTTTCACCACACCGTCTCCCAATCGTACCATCGATGTCTGGTGGCGCGGCCAAAACAACGGCAGTCTTATGGCGCTGTTCGCCTATCTTTTGTCGCTGGATGTTGCCTGGTCCGATGCCACCATTCGATTTTTGCGCATTGTTCAAAATGACGACGATGAACGGGAAGGCCGCCTGCATATGAGCCAGTTAAAAAATCGGATTCGTCTACCCGTGCAAATCGAAATAATCCGCAGTTCGAGTTCGGCATCCGATGTGATTATCAGACACTCTGGCACGTCCAGTCTTGTGCTGCTGGGAATGCGCGCCACCAGTGGCGACGAAGCCAAACGTTCACTGGAATGGCTGACACCTATGCTGGACCTTTTACCCAGCACCCTTTTGGTCTGGTCAAATGGAGAAGCAGATATTTTCGTGTAGCTGCATTAAGAAAGATGCAAACCAGTCATCTGTTCAACGTGGCCCATCTGGTGTAAAAGGGATGTTATGAAAACGTCAAGTGACGACAGCACACTTTTACTTTTGGACAGGATTTTGGAACTGACGCAACGCGGTGGTGACCAGGCCGAGCTGACCAGGCTCATTTCCACAGTCAAGCAGCGACTGAAGGAAACCGAAAGTCGGTATCGGGCATTGAATGACAATGTGCCGGTGGGAGTGTACCGTCGAACGCCTGGTCCTTTGGGAAAGCTGGTCATGGTTAATCGCGCCCTGGTGGACATGTTCGGTTACAGCTCTCCTGAGGTTCTGAATCAAGTACCTGTTGCCAGGTTGTATTACCACCCAGAACAATGCGATGCATTTTCGCACAAACTCTTCACAGACGGCGAGGTTATTAAAGAAGAACTGAAGATGCGCCGTGCGGACAACCAGCCATTCTGGATTTCGGTCACCGCGGCAGTCATTTGTGACGACGATGGGAATGTGGTGTACTTCGACGGCATCATGGAAGACATTACCGAGGCCAAGGCACAGAAAAAAGCGGCCCGTGCCCAGCAGGAGCAGTTAATACAGGCAGACAAAATGATTTCGCTTGGAATTCTGGTATCCGGCGTCGCCCATGAAATCAACAACCCTAATCAATTCGTCCTGTCGCATATCTCTCTGTTGCAAAAGGCATGGAAGGATGCGCTGCCCATACTGGATCGATATTACGACGATCATGGTGATTTTAAACTGGGAGGCACCCGCTACAGCAAAACGCGGGAACGAATTGGCAGCATGTTCAACAACGTCAGGGAAGGCACGACCAGAATTACCCATATTGTTAATGAACTGAGAGATTACGCCAGAGAACAGCCGTCACAGCTCAACGAAAAAGTTCAGCTGAACCATGTGGTGGACTCGGCGCTGTCGCTGCTCAAGAACCTCACCAAAAAACAAACCAGTGCGTTTTACGTGACCTATGGCAAGCGGCTGCCACCATTCATGGGGGATTATCGACGCATAGAGCAGGTGATTATCAATCTGATCCAGAACGCAGTGCAGGCGCTGGATGAAGAACCCAGAGAAATCTCTATTGTCACCAGTAAGGAAAGCGTGGCTGAAGGGCAACCATACCTGGTATTTCAAATCAACGACACAGGGAAAGGCATCTCAAAGGAGAACCTCAAACACATCACCACACCCTTTTTCACCACAAAACGCAGCAGTGGCGGAACCGGACTGGGTTTGTCCATCAGTGAGAATATAGTGAGCAGCCATGGTGGACGCCTGGAATTTGTTTCAGAGGAAAATGAGGGAACCACCGTCAAACTGCTGCTCCCCGCATATAACGAGGAGGAATGATGGAACAGTTCACACCAACTATGCCGGTGTTGCTGGTGGACGACGAGCAGACAGCCATCGATGGCATTGAGATGATGCTTGAGGCGGATGGCATCGACCACATCCTTTCAACCACGCAGCCAGACAAGGTGTTGCCTCTGCTGACCACTACACGCGTCGCCACTGTACTGCTCGATCTCTCCATGCCCGGCGTCGATGGACGGACACTGCTCAAGGACATCAATCGATTGTATCCCGAAATACCGGTGATAATTGTAACGGGATACAACGATGTGGAAATTGCGATTGAATGCATGAAAGCGGGCGCCTTTGACTACATTGTCAAACCGGTCGATGAAGCGCGGCTCTCCTCTGCGGTAAATCGCGCCATCGAATTTGGGGAATTGCAAAACGAATACTCGGCCTTTAAAAAGCGCATGTTTGCCGGCGACCTGGAGCATCCGGAAAAGTTTGCGCACATTCTGAGTGGCAACAGACGGATGCACGCGCTTTTCAACTACGTGGAAACCATCGCCAATTCGAGACGGCCGGTATTGATAACGGGGGAAACCGGCGTTGGCAAAGAGCTGTTTGCCAAAGCGGTTCATACTGTCAGCCTGAAAGATGGCCCATTTGTCAGCGTCAATGTGGCGGGACTCGATGATCATATGTTCTCAGATACCCTGTTTGGCCACCAGAAAGGCGCATTTACAGGAGCCGTATCCCAAAGGGCCGGCCTTATTGAAACCGCACGTGGTGGCACGCTGTTTCTGGACGAGATTGGCGATCTCGATATGTCGAGTCAGGTGAAGCTCCTGCGGCTGCTGCAGGAAAACGAATATTTCCCTCTTGGCGCAGATGCTCCGAGGCCCGCAGAAGCAAGAATCGTCGTGGCCACCAACCGGGATTTGCAGGATTTGCAGGAAAAACAGCTGTTTCGAACCGATCTGTACTTTCGACTGCAGACACACCATATTGAAATCCCGCCACTGAGAGACCGGCTGGATGACATTCCTGTTCTCGTTCATCATTTCATCCAGAAGGCATCGACGGATCTCAATAAGAAACCACCTACTCCGCCACGGGAACTCAGCACGCTTCTTGGGACCTATCGCTTTCCCGGGAATGTGCGTGAACTTGAAGCGATGGTATTCGACGCAGTCAGCAACCATAAATCCAGGGTCCTTTCCATGGCCACATTCAAGGTGCACATCAGTAAGCACACCCCCGCTGACACAGCGCTCTCCGATTCCAAAGGAAACAACAGGACAGCACAGAGCGAATCGGCATCTCCATTGTCGCTGTTTACCACACTGCCTTCGCTGACTGAAATGAGGGAGCTTCTCATTTCAGAAGCCCTCCGACGCGCCGAAGGGAACTATACTGTTGCATCTCAGATGATTGGGATTTCAAGATCGGGATTGAGCAAAGCCATCTCCCGGAAGCCAGCGGCCAAACGAAACAAAGTCGACCCAGGCTGACTCCTCTCGTCCCCCTCCTTTAACGGGACGATATTGGCACCTGCCATTTAAGGACACTGACCCAAACCCATTTCGATAGGGGTCCTACGTATCTATCTTGAGTCTCATGCCCGGTGGAAATGCGATACCAGCCAAATCTGCCGCACGAATCCGGGTTTCAGTCAAATCGAGATATCTCAACTGCCCAAAATGCTTTAGATGCATAAGGCAATTGGGGGATACAGCGGTGTTGCGAAGATCCAGATAACGAATAGAACTGAGTTTGGCTAAAAACATGATACATGCATCGTCAATCAAAATACAGTCCGCCAAACACAGTCCTTTCATTTCCTCAAAAGACACGTCAGAATCAAAAATCGCCATCAGGTCTTCGAGGGTCAGGTGTTTGTTTCCGAGATAAAAAAATCCGTTTGCAATCTCTTCCACCAACCGTACGTTGTCCGTAAAACTCCGACCGTGCAGAAACTGCTGACTGACTAAATCAACAGTCTCTCCAGGGACCGAATTTGCGCACCATGTCAGCCACGCAGCATCACTATCAACAGAGATTGTCTGAAAATCACCAAAGGGGACCTCCACGCTTGCGGTGGCGCACGACAACGCCTTAGCGCTACGGGTTCGAATACTGATTTGGGCCACCTTTGAACACATGACAAACTGCGCGTTGCCATTCATCCCTTCCTTACTGGACCATGGCTCGGTTATGATTTCAAAGACCGACTGCAGGGCCAGATTGAGTTGAGATTTGTAAACGACATCGATTCCACCACACTGCCATATCATTGCTTCATGGTTTGCACGGTGAATACAGGCCACCCCAATGGACATCCTCACCCCTTCCTTGTGAAGGGCGTATAATTCCCCCTGCACGATTCCTTTCATGCGAACGTCCAAACCGGCAGCCCATCGCTGAATTTCATCATGGGCATCCCTCGCAACAGTCATTGCCAAAATTCCGTCGGGCACGAGGTATGATGCCAAATGTTTATCCATATGCCGAGCCGATGCCTCACTATCCACATAATCCAACACGGACATTCCAATATTCTCGGCGCGCCGAGCGGACAGAAACGCCAAAGGTGTCTCTACATCTCCCTCACAGATGACCAATACAACCCAATCAGAGGTGAAGCTGATTGCCCATGCGCTCATGGGTTCCCGAAGACCTTGGACGCGCTCCCACTCTGTTCCTGGTATAATTCCCGCAACGATAGATTCCGCACCTCCAATTTCACCACTCCACTGCTTGCCTTTTCCAGAATAATCCTGATGTGTTGGCTTTATTGTTGACGAGTACATTTTGTCGCTCCGAGACCATCCGTGCTGTCTGTGATGAAAACGGCTGGACTCTGGAAAAAAAAAGAGTTCATTGCCCATTAAACCGATTCCCAATGAAGCGGACGATGTCGTACGGCAAAAATAAATGTGAAGATGTGATGTGATTCCAGATGCGCAGTGGATGGCTCACGTTGGAAATATATTCCGAAGAGCCTTTGCCAAATCCGAAGGTGAGTATGGTTTGGGAATGAAAGCAACTTCCCCCTCCTGCTGAAAATCTCTGACACGCTCAATGTTTCGTGTATAGCCAGATACCAGAATGATTGGTACAGATGGTCTAATTTGGCGCAATCGGGTCAATGTTGCCGCCCCATCCAGTCCTGGCATAATTAAATCAAGCAGTACGAGCGTAATCCTGTCATTTGTTTCGAATATGGCTATGGCGTCCTCGCCGCCTGTTGCGCTAACGACATTGCATCCCAGCGTTTTCAACATCCTGACGCCAGCCCTCAAAACTATAGGTTCATCATCCACAAGCAGGATGGTATGGCCGACCAGAATGGACACATCCATTTCAGCTCCCTGCTGTGCATCTATTTTTCGCATTTTCAAATTTACATTGGCTTTAGGGAACCACAGGGTCACGGTCGTTCCTTTACCCACAGCAGACTGCAAATGAATTTTCCCTCCGTGACTCTGCATGACACCATATGCCATCGCCAACCCCAGTCCCGTTCCCTGCCCTACTGGCTTTGTGGTAAAAAATGGCTCAAACGCACGCTGCCGTGTATCTTCATCCATTCCTTCCCCGGAATCCTGTACATGTATCCATACACCGTCTGAATCGCTATATGAAGTAACAGTCAGGGAACCACCGCTTTCCATAGCATCATGTGCGTTCAGACAAATATTCATCAGCGCTGCCTCAATCTGATTCTGGTCTCCTTCAATCTGCGGCAAATTGGGTTCAAGACGATTTTCATATTTTATATCCTTACTTGATGTCTTACTGGCCGTCGCAAGAATATTCAGAACGGATTGATTTAGTGAAAACAATTCCTTACTCAAATTTGATTTTCGAGTGAACCCAAGGAGACTACCCGTGAGCTGAGCGCCACGTTTACATGCTGCTGATATGTTCTCGATATCTTCAAACCCAATATCGCATTGGGCGTGTTCCGTCTGATGTGCATGCGCAGAACCGACAATAGCATTCAAAATGTTGTTCAAATCGTGGGCAACACCACCCGCCAGGCGTCCTATCGCTTCCATTTTCTTGGCATCCTGTTGAATTTCCAATACCTCCTTCTTTTCTGAGACGTTCCGAAGATGGCAAATCCATTTGATGCCATCCTCACGCACATCCGCAGATGAAAACCACAGCTGTAAGTATATTTTTGTCCCTGCGCCATGTTGCACAATACGTTCATATTCGCCTTTGGACGATTGCGCCTCCCGAATCATTGCGTTGAAATCAGCTGGCTTTTCTCCCAGGAACGTCAAAGAATCCAGAACGTTTTTTCCAGGGAAATCCACGCTGGAAATGCCGGTGTGCTCGGTAACGGCAGGATTCGCCTCCAACACCTGCCCCGTCGCATCGAGCAGTAAAATACCTTCACCGCTCTGCCTGAAAATCATTTTATATCGGTTTTCGGACGCTCGAAGCATCGATTCAATATTATTTCTATCAATGATATAAGCACGAATACGATTCACACCATAAACCAAAAGAATGCTTGCAACAAAGGGCGGGATCGCACGTGTGGGCGGTTCAACCAGTTCCATACCGGGCACATAGAGCATCACGACACATGAAATCCCCCAATTGGCAAATAAAACCAAAAGACCAGGGCCAAATCCGAAAAAAAGAGTCGCAACCACGGGAGCAGCCATGCAAAGCACATTTACTGTCGGGCCCACTAAAGGAACGAGTATCCAAAGCAGCGACACAAAAACGGCTGTAACCAGTCCAACGATGGCCCACTTCATCCTATCAGACATCGTTTTCATCCTTTCTCGTCTCCTCTCCTCAGCAATCCAACGAACAACCGGAAGCGATATTCCCGCAACATAATCGTTGAACGATTTTTTTTTCACAAAGCCTGGTTACCAGAATTATCAAGCCTATGATGTATCACCGGTTTGAAACAAACACAATTGTCAGAGAGTAAAATTGAAATTCAGAAGTGAGTCAGTAGAAAGCCGCGCAAATATCGCTAAAAATTATTCAACAATAATCAGACGACAGGAAGATGGGCAATCATCATCGGATCTGAAGTTGCCATCGTCGCAATCTTCAAATTCTTCCTGTACCTCGCCATCCCCGCAGAATTCGGCCAGCTTACATCCTTCTCCACATTCACCGTAGCCGCCATCATTCTCGCCATCGTCACACTCTTCACCCAAAGATACAATGCCGTCACCACATTCCGGTTCGCATTCGCTGCGGGCGGTATCAAATCCACCAAGGGTAAATTTATAGCTGGACCCTTCACGCCGACGCTCTGCCTGGAAAACGGCGATTTCATATACCTTGCCATCTTCAAGACCATGAGAATCCTCAAGATCCTGCAGGGTGAACTCGTCCTCAACGGGCACGTGGATCCCCCCTAAGTCGATGGCCAATTTACGATTCACAAAAACCCATACGTCATCATCACCGGCAAACTCAAATTTCTGACTGGCTTTGGAGTCATATTTAAACCAGAAACGCACTTCGGAAGTAAAAAAGAAATTGTGCTCAAACGAGTAACCCTTGGGTTCGTCTACATTGTTGGCATCCAGGAAGCTCTCTTCATAAATCCACATACCTTCGTAGACAGGATCGGAAATTTTCGCTTCGTAAGAATCATTATCGATACCCTGTCCATCAATTGGGAAAAATACCGGGTTCCCATCAAATTCCTCGCGGTCATCCAGCTCTTCGAAACGCACCGCACATGCCATGTCTTTGTCGCCCCAGGGTTCGCAGGGATAAAAACACAGCATTTCATCGTCGTCAAATGTTTCACCATCTGCACAATCATGGTCGTCACAGGAACTATTGTCGCCGCCTTCGCCACACCACAACGCCTGATAATCCGCTTTTTCAGATTCAAAATCGAGAACACGCGACCAACGGGTGCCATCGTCCAGCCATCTATTCACATAGTCCCCGTCATCATTTTTCCAAAGAACAATGGAAGTGGAAATAACAGCTTTATCGCCTTCATCATGCTTGTACCAGTTCAGAAAGCTCTCGGGACTCTCCACGTCGTTACACTCGTCCGGATTTTTTCCAACGGACGGATCACCGTAATCGGGGTCCAACTCCGGTTTTCCATCTGCATTCAACGTATCTTTCACCATGTTTGGCGATTCAACTTTACAGCCCCCATCCGCTTCTTCGTCTTCAGACATGGTGAACTGGTCAAAGTCGGGATCGCCATCCTTGAAATCTTTGTAAATAACAGGAACTTCCATGGAGTCACCCAGTTTAACGTCTTCGTTGCAGGTGAAACCTTCCTCTACCCGACATTTGGAATTGCAACCGTCACCGTCGATGGTGTTGCCATCGTCGCAATCCTCGTCCCCCAGCACCAGACCGTCGCCGCATTCGGAAGTGCAGGCGCCATCGGAACAATTGGGCTCATTCTGACAATAAATATCGCAGCCGTCGAAAGGCAATTTGTTGCCATCATCACAGCCTTCAGCACCTTCCCGTTTTTTATCACCACAGGTGGTCTTTTCACATTTGCTCGGTTTGCCATCGCATTTCCAACCAATTTCAACTTTACATTTGGAACTGCAGCCATCGTCATTTTTATCATTTCCATCGTCGCACATCTCAGGCAGCAATGGATCGCCATCTCCGCAACGCGCCATCCGGTGGCAGGGTTTGCCGGGAGGTTGACAGGACCAGCCGGGTTCCACTTCGAGACAGTTATCTGTACAACCATCTCCGCTTTCGGTATTGCTGTCATCGCAGGCTTCCTTATCGCCCAATTCGCCATCACCACAAGTATTACCGTCCCCGTCGCCATCGCCATCGCCATCGCTATCGCCATCACCATCGCCATCGCTATCGCCGTCACCATCACCATCGCTATCGCCATCTGAATCGGAATCCCCGTTGCCAGTTCCCTCCCCGCCAGGTTGATCCAAACCGTCACTCCCACAGGCAATTATCCAGCCGGCCAGAACTCCGAACAAGATTAAGTGTCTTAAATGTATCATTTGTTACCTCCATGCAGTGCCGCGAACTTGTACCCGCGCAGCAACGGATTAATAATTTTCGACTTTGAAACACCGAGTATGCCCTATAAGATGGGCACAGTTAAAAAAATTATGATCGCGTTTCAAGCTGAATTCATATCTCCCAAATTTTAACATAGTTATAATTCGGAAAAAAGAACAAACTGGGCAGAAGATGCAGAACTGACGCGTTTTCCGTGTTGTTTTTTTCCAGTCCTGATATAAAAAATGCACCAATGAAATCCCACGGAAAGCATGATTGAACTATTCTGCTGAACGTGAAAAAAATCGCATACAGACAAATATCCATCTGTTGGCAATTAATCCAACACTAATTTTTGCTGTCACTTTTTTTTTGGCGGCGGGCACTTTAATCGACTATCGCAGCGATATGCGCGTCAATGTGATCATTAAATCCGGTATACGTGCAATCACTCCACAATTATTTCTCGGCAAGAATTGGGACAATCGTCGTCGTTGAAAAAATTTCCATCGTCGCAGTCTTCAAATTCAGACTGCACTTCCCCATCTCCACAATACTCACTTAGTCGACATTTGTCAGTGCAACCGCCATAACTGCCATCATTCACACCGTCATCACACTGTTCACCGATAGACACGACGCCGTCGCCACACTCCGGAGTGCACTCACTTCTTGCCATGTTAAAGCCCCCCAGCGTCAGCTTGTAACTGGACCCCTGCTGTTGACGCTCCGCCTGAAAAACCTGAATTTCGTAGACCTTCCCATCCTCCAATCCAAAACTGTCATCCAAATCCTGCAAGGTGAATTCCCCCTCCACAGGTACGTGAATTCCCCCCAAATCCACGGCCAGACGCCCGTTTACAAAAACCCATACATCGTCATCACCAACAAAATTGAGGGTCTGGTTCGCTGCACTATCATAGGGAAACCAAAACCGAACTTCACTGGTAAACAGAAAATTGTGTTTCATTGAATATCCCGCAGGGGCATCCAAATTGTTTTCATTTATATAGGTCTGTTCATCCGCCCAGCTCCCGGTGTAAACCTGAGCGGGTATCACTGCCGTTTCTGTCGCCTTGTCAATGCCCTTTCCATCCAGGGGAAAAAACACCGGATTTCCGTCAAAAAGAATTTTGTTTCCCTCCCCCACCCATCTGGCACAAATCTGATTACTCCCCCAGGCAGAACAGGGATTCAGACATTCCCAGTCATCCCCAACATAACCCATTTCCTCACAGGCGGCGCAATCGAACTCCACGTTGTTTTCCGCACACCATTCCTCGCCGTTTTTAATGGTTTTCACCCATTGCGTCCCGTCATCCAACCATCGGTTCACATAGTCCCCGTTTTCGTTTTGCCAAAGCGTCAGCTTCCCGGATACCACGGATCCGTCATCTACAGCGTGGTTGTACCAGTCGCTAAAACTCTGTTGAGATTCAATATCATCACAGCCATCGGGGTTTTCAGACAAAATCGCCCTATATTCGGGATTGAACTGCGGCTTCCCGTTGTCGGACAACTTTTCCAGCACCAACCCTTTGGAGGCGAGCATGCATCCTTCCAACTCCCGGTTCTCAAAATCGGGGTGCTTTCCGCTAATAAAATCGCGATACACAACCGGTACTTCCATTGACTCCCCCAAAGTGGTGTTGTCCGAGCATTCGTAGCCGTCTTCCACCTGACAGTCACTGTTGCACCCGTCGCCGTTCACAGCGTTCGCATCATCACAGTCTTCCCCCAATACCAAACCATCACCACAGCTGGAAGTGCAGCCATCAGCAGTGCAGCTTGGCTCTTTTCGACAATCCACAGAACAGCCATCACCGGAAATACCATTTCCGTCGTCACAACTTTCGGCGCCTTCAAGCACACCGTTTCCACAATCTGTTGGTTCACATTTGCTGGGCACCCCCTCACACTTATATCCATGTTCCGTCTGACATTTATCGCTGCAGCCATCGCCATCTTTCATGTTCCCATCGTCACACAACTCTGGCAGCAATACGAAACCATCGCCACAAATGGCCATGCGATGACATGGCTCTCCCGCCGGAACGCAGGACCAACCAGATTCTACCCACAGACAATCAGCCATGCATCCATCCCCATTTTCGTGTCCGCCATCATCACATGCTTCGTCGTCATCCAGAATGCCATCGCCACAATTGGGGGGCATACCATCCGAGTCCCATGCAGACGTATCCGCATCCGAATCGCTATCCCCATCTGCGTCAGAATCCCCATCGCCATCCGAATCGGCATTTGAATCGCTGTTCGCATCACGGCCCGACGGCCGCCCCCGATCCGCCTCGGAGCATGCCCAATGTACTAAAATTGCAATTACCAATAATATGCTGCAATGCTTTCGAAACATTTCTTCCTCCCTGGAACGGGCACATAGTTCAACCATCGAAACAAAACTGCCACAACCTATAATATGTAAAGATAACGTCTTTTCCAAACAAATTATTGATTACGCGACCCCGAACGATTGCCCAGTTCTGAAAAGAACCGTTGTATTCGGTGAAAAACCATCGTATGACAAATGGAAATCAGAAAGCCAGACAATCACTCCGGCAAAAACAGCTGGTTGCTACTCAACAATAATATCTCTGCAGGACGCCGGGCACGCATCGCCACCGAGGAAATTGCCATCGTCGCAATCCTCGTATTCTTCCTGTACAATACCGTCACCGCAGTATTCACTCAATTTGCAGTCCTTTGTGCAGCCACCGTAACCGCCGTCATTGATACCATCATCGCACTGTTCCCCCAAAGACAGAACACCATCGCCGCATTCCGGCCGACATTCACTGCGGGCAGTGTTGAAACCACCGAGAGTCAATCTAAATGACGAGCCTTCTGGTTTTCTTTCCGCATGGAATATATTAATCCGATAGACACCGCCATCATTCATTCCATAGCTGTGTGTGGCATCAATCGTAACACTTCCATCTTCAGGAACATGGACGCCCCCCAAATCAACCACAAGGTAACCATTCACAAACACCCATACATCATCGTCACCAGTAAAATTCAAGATGGCCTTTTTGTCGGCTTCATATTTGAACCAATAAGTAATTTCTGATGTAAAGGAAAAATTGTGGTTAACCTCCTTGCCCAGCACCGCCTCCTCCCATGGCCATCCCACATATCCGTATTGCTCTGGTACTTTAGCGGGTTCACTCTCGGACCCAACACCATCCAGCGGAAAAAACAACGGATTGCCGTCATAATACGTTCTTGGCGCTCCATATTCACATACATCCCAGTTTTCGTATCCCTCACTCGCGTTACTCTGTCCGCAGGGATTGCGACATTCATACCCTTCCACTCCAGCCGCGAAATTTGGGCAATCATCGCAAGTGGCTGGATTCGGGGACGTCAGGCAGGTGCGGTTCGCATAATTATCGGGACACGGCGAAGAGCAAATGTAGTCGGGATAATCTGCAACCGCATCAGGGCATTCCTCTTCGCAGTCGGCGTCCTCAAGATATGTGCATTCGACAACCTCGGGACCTTTCCCACAGAATGACATTTTAGCGTCGTCTATAAATACCCAGCTCTCGCCATCCTCGCCGTAACGATTGACAAAGTTGCCATTTCCATCGGGATACAGCACAATCTGACCCACCTTCGTGGGCGATGTATGATACCATTCGTTGAATGTGGCTTCAGATGTTACACAGGCATCCCCTCCCACATTGCTGGAAAGCACTGGTTTCCAATCCGGCCCAATCCGATCTTCAACCATACCGGTAACCAGACTGTCGCAAGCTTCACCGAGGTCGAAATCGGAATGGCTATTGGAGAAATCCCTGAAAACAGCATCAACGGTCAGAGTGCAATCTTCCTCGTTCAGGCACCCTTCCTGTTTGCATTCATACCCGTCCTCCGCTTTGCACTGAGAAGAACACCCATCTCCGTCGATTCGGTTGCCATCATCACATTCCTCGCCCAGCACCAGTCCATCCCCACATTCCGAAGCACACTCCCCGTCACTGCAATCGGGCTCCTTCTGACAAATGGCGGAACACCCATCGAAGGGGATGTCATTGCCATCATCACAACTTTCAGCGCCTTCCTGCTCGCTATCGCCACAGATTGTCTCGGTACACACGCTGGGTTCACCTTCGCATTTGTAGCCTATTTCCACCTTGCAAAAATCGCTGCAACCGTCACCATTCTCCGTGTTATGGTCATCGCATAATTCGGGTAAAATGATGTCCCCGTCCCCGCAGATAGCCATTCTATGACATGGTTTTCCTGGCGGATTGCAGGAATACCCTTCTTCCACTTCGAGACAGTCGCCTTTGCAGCCATCGCCATTATCGTGATTGCCATCATCGCAGGCTTCGGTCTTATCAAGTGCGCCATCCGCGCAGGTGCCAGGCATTTTATCCGTGTCATAATCCGAATCACCATCGGCATCCGAATCGCCATCGCTGTCCGCATCGGCATCGGAATCCACATCACTATCCACATCTGCCGATGTTCCTTCCCCGCCTGGCCGTCCCGAAGACGTTTCACACGCAAACAACCCAATACTCAAAAGGGCCATCACTAATAATTTTTGCATTCGCGGCATCTTAAGAACCTCCAAAAAAAAATCAATACAAGATGCTTAAAGTCCAAAGTGCTCACACACTTTGAGATTCGTAAACGACTATATAACGAAATCAGCTAATTTAATAAGAAAATTTTACCTGCAAAAGAATAAAACAGTCTTTATAAAATCGCTGCCGCGAAGAAGGTAGAGGAATGTATCAATATCGGTAATGCTCAGGCTTGTACGGTCCTTCTACTGAAACACCAATATAATCCGCCTGTTCCCTGCTGAGAGTGGTGAGTTTTACGCCCAGTTTTTCCAGATGGAGTCTGGCCACTTCTTCATCCAGAATTTTAGGCAACATATATACGCCAACTGCCGGTTTTTCTTTAGCCAGCGCAATTTGTGCAAGGGTTTGATTGGTAAATGAATTGGACATTACAAAACTGGGATGACCGGTTGCGCACCCGAGATTAACCAGACGCCCCTCCGCCAGAATAAATATCGAATGCCCTTCCTTAAACGTCCATTTGTCCACCTGTGGCTTAATTTCCAATTTCGTCACTCCCGGCCATTTTTCCAACGCGGACATCTGAATCTCATTATCGAAGTGACCAATATTGCAAACGATGGATTGATCGCGCATTTTCGACATATGTTCTGCCGTGATGACATCTTTATTGCCAGTAGTTGTTACAAATACGTTGGCTTCGCAAAGAGCATCCTCAACTGTTGTTACCTCATATCCTTCCATCGCGGCCTGCAACGCACATATCGGATCGATTTCGGTTACCAGAACCCGCGCACCAAATCCACGCATGGACTGTGCACATCCTTTCCCCACGTCGCCATACCCACACACACACACTGTTTTTCCGGCGATCATTACATCGGTTGCGCGTTTAATTCCGTCCGCCAATGACTCACGGCATCCATAAAGGTTGTCAAATTTAGATTTAGTAACCGAATCGTTAACATTATATGCCGGAAACAGTAATTTTCCGTTTTTCAACATTTCGTACAGACGATGGACACCCGTCGTCGTTTCTTCAGATACGCCAATAATTTCTTTGGCTGCATCACGCCATTTGGAGGGAGATTCCAACACGAGTTTGTGGAGCAATTTTTCAATAATTATCTCTTCCTGAACAGTACTGGTTATTTCGGGCAGTTTCCGGGATTTCTCGTAATCCTTTTCCAAATCAACACCCTTGTGGATCAACAAAGTAGCGTCGCCACCGTCGTCCACAATCAGGGTTGGGCCTTTGCCACCGGGGAACGTAAGCGCTTCATTGGTGCACCACCAATACTCTTCCAGATTTTCCCCTTTCCAGGCAAAAACAGGAACGCCACTGGCAGCAATCGCCGCAGCGGCATGATCCTGCGTGGAAAAAATATTACAACTGGCCCATCGAACGTCCGCTCCCAGCTCTACCAGCGTTTCAATGAGAACGGCGGTTTGAATAGTCATGTGCAGAGATCCGGTGATCCGCTGACCGGCAAGTGGTTTTTCTTTCCCGTATTTCTCACGCACGGACATCAGTCCAGGCATCTCTTTTTCTGCAATTTCTATTTCCTTACGGCCAAAATCCGCCAGACCGATATCTTTCACTTTGTAATCGTTACTCATTACCTTCCCTTTCCTGTCATCTCGTCAAAGTTACCCAAAAAAAGTACCATGAATAACTTTTAATACATTTGTTTCGGCAAATCACATCAGAGGCAACCTTTTTTACGAAAAGTCATTTCCGTCAACCTTTATTTTTATTTTTCGTTTTCATTTAACAACTTGATGAGCGCGACGTTCTTTTTTTTTCGCCCATTGACAGATGCCAACAGCTGCGCTTTGATGTGCCGATGAAGTCAATGACCGGAAGCGGTGCCATGTTTGACGGTATCGCAAAAAGATATGACCTGCTCAACAGATTGACCACTTTTGGAATTGACCGCCTATGGCGTCAAAAAGCCATCGGAAAACTGAACCTGCATTCCAACCACACAGTACTGGATTTGGCAGCCGGGACACTGGACATTTCCGCAACCATTCTTAAGCGATATCCGTCCGTGCGCGTCATTGCAGCAGATCCCTCCAAAGAAATGATGAAAATGGGGAGAACCAAACTGTCGTCCAGCAGCAGGATTCAACTCATGGCATCGGTTGGAGAACAGTTGCCTTTCATCGATAGGAGTCTTGATGCGGCAATCATTGCGTTTGGCATTCGCAATTTTGCCAACCGCGCACAGTCTCTCAAACAGTTGGCCAATGCCATTCGACCGGGTGGTCGCCTTGTTATCCTTGAGCTTTCTATTCCTCAAAAAGGCATGCTTGCCCCAATGGCAGCGCTATATATTCAAAAGATCATTCCTCTTTTGGGCAAACTTCTCTCCAGTGAAGATGAGTACGCATACCTCCCCGAATCCATGAAACACTTCCCCCAGCCGGATTTCTTTCAAAAAGAATTGCAGGCTGCCGGTTTTGATGTAATTGAGACAACTCCATTTATGTCTGGCGCCTGCACCCTGTTTGTCAGCTCACGTCGAAACTGAAATGGAAAACAACAGCAATGAATTCGATTATCCTAAATTTCGACGACGCCGTAAACGCTCTTAAGTACCTGTCCGCTAAGGCAACAGCGTCGATGATGTGTCTGCGAATCAAGGTTTCCCAAAAGAACATTCACTCGTTTTCGGAACTGTTCGATGATGAGAAAACGGTTTGGATTCCGGGTAAGGATTCCACGGCACATCAACCCGACTGGCAAATCACCGCACTTGGATGTGCGCAGGAAATCAACTGCAAAAAAAACACCGATTTTTCCAAAATGCTCGCTGATGCGTCACTTGTCTTTTCGCAACTCAGTGTGGTGAGTGACGCACCTGCTCCTCATTTTCCACAATTGCGATTCATTGGTGGCGCCGCCTTTGCCCCAAAGTCCGTCGAAGGCCGAATCTGGTCGGATTTTGGAAACGCGCGATTTGTTTTGCCCAGATGGCAATACGCCACCCAATCGGGCGATGCCACGCTACAGCTGGTCATCGGAAAAGACGAATTTAATCAGACCGAAAAGTGGCAACGAGAGCTGCATCAGATTTTTTTCTGGCTGAGGCAAAAAGAAACGCTTAAGATGCCAGTCACCGAATCTGTCAGCATTACACACTATTCCAACGACTGGGAGACTCTGGTAAACGATGCACTGCAGGAAATCAACAAAGGCCATCTTCAAAAAGTGGTGGTTTCACGCATGAGTCATTTGAAATCCACTTTACCATTTTCTCTTCAGCGGGTACTGGAACGGCTGGCCGCCAGTTACGCCAACTGTACGCGATTTGTTGTAAACAACGGTGAAAAAGTATTCGTGGGCGCCACGCCAGAACAACTTGTGCGGGTCACCGATTCCGGCAGACGCATATCTGCGGACGCACTTGCGGGGTCCGCCCAACGTACCGGTGCATCTGATGCCGGCGCAATGCAATTGCAGCATAGCGAAAAAGAAAGACGTGAGTTTGAATTTGTGCTGGACAATATTGAGTCACAATTGAAAAAGTGTGGCGTTCGCATTACCAGCGAGCGCGATATCCAGATTAAATCCTTGAAAAACCTGTATCATCTGTATTGTCCAGTCACCGGGGTTGCTGATATGCCCATGCATATTCTTCAGCTCGTTGAACAACTCCATCCAACTCCAGCGGTATGTGGTACACCAACAAAACCCGCAGCAGAATGGCTCATTCGACATGAACACCAGCCACGGGGGTGGTACGCCGGCCCAGTGGGCTGGTTTGATGAAGAAGGCAATGGCTGTTTTGCTGTCGGCATCCGAAGTGCTCTGATACATCATGACGAAGCCTGGCTTTTTGCAGGCGCGGGAATTGTCAAAGGTTCAGATGCGGCTGTGGAATTCATGGAAACCGGCGCGAAACTGACACCTATGTTGGGAGCATTGGGGGCCATATGACTCAGAATCTGTATCACAACTGGAGCGTTCCGTTCATGAAATCTCTGTATGCGTCAGGGATACAGCATGTCGTAATCAGTCCCGGCTCACGTTCTACACCGCTTGCATTGGCCGCACTTTCGTTGCCTCAGCTCCAGTGTCATGTGGTCGTTGACGAAAGGAGTGCCTCCTTCTTTGCGCTGGGACAAATCCGAGCAACAGGTTTGGCAACCGCCCTCATTTGCACATCGGGAAGTGCCGGCGCGCACTATTTCCCCGCTATAATAGAGGCGTCACTCAGCCATTTACCCCTTGTTGTCATCACTGCAGATCGGCCATGGGAACTGCAGCAATGCGGTGCCAATCAAACGACATGTCAGCAAAACCTGTACGGCGCACATGTAAAGAACTTTTTTGAGCTGGGAGAAACCATCGAAATAAACGGAAATCCAAATAACGCGCAACACGCCATCCGTGTGGGGGCGCAGGCAGTATATACGGCAATGGCGCCTGCCAGAGGCCCCGTGCACATCAACGCACGATGCCGAAAGCCGCTCGATCCCACCCGCTGGCCATTGGATTCCCAAACGCCAACCGGTAATATACCCAATATATCACCGCCCACACAATTGCTCAGTGACGAAGCCGTGAACACCATTGTAAATATTCTCCATACAAATTCACGTGGAATTATTGTGTGTGGGCCAGGGCCGATGACCGGAGAAAATCCTTCCATGAGAGATGCGCTGTGTAAATTCGCAGCATCCACCGGGTTTCCGATTCTGGCGGAACTGGCAAGTGGCGTGAGGGGGACGGATTCGGCATTTGTGCAACATGCATCATCATATTTTTCGTGTGTGGATGCCGGGCTTTTAATGCCTGAACTGATTGTGGAAATCCACAGACCTCTGACAGTCAGCAGTTACGAACAGTTCGTGTCACACCATCCCGAAATTCAACGACTGGTGATTTCAAATGACCGTTTCGTCGATTTCACAGCAAGTGCATCTGCCGTATTTGTTGGCGACATCAGTGATGCGCTTCAGCGTGCAAACAGGCTCTTGCAACCCATCTCCCGCACAGACTGGAAGGACCAGTTCCGTTTTTTCGATGCAGTTGCGACAAGGGAGATGATAGCTATTCTGAAATCAAATCCCGATTGTGACGCGAGTATGCTGCACGAGACTTTATTGTGTCTGGAAAGGGACAATGTGCTTTGCCTGGGCAATAGCCTCATTGTCCGTGACGCTGAACTGTTTCCGTCATCGCCAGCATGCAAAAAAATTCTTCATCAACGCGGAGCCAGCGGTATCGACGGGCTCATCAGTGCTGCCGCAGGGACCGCCAGTGTTGAAAAAAAAGGAGTGGTGCTGCTGCTGGGAGATGTTTCCGCATTGCACGACCTTGGTGGTTTCGCATTACTCCATTCCGTAACGTCTCCGCTCGTGGTTCTGATAATCAATAACAATGGCGGACAAATATTCAGACAGCTTCCCCTTGGTCGCATTTCTGATATTGACGACATTCTCTCGTCGGGCTTCGTTATTCCCGGCACACCGCAGTTCAAAGGTATTTGTGACATGTTTAATATTCACTATACCTGCACTTCGAACAGGGAGCATATTCATCAGCTGTTGCAGGACGGTTTGCGTCGACATGGCGCAACCGTCATTGAACTGAGCACGAACACATGCAGCACCAATTACAGACAGGAATACATTCAAGCGCTCAGGCAGAAACTCGCACAGGAAAAGCCGGCATGACTGCGCTCCATTTTTCGCTGCTACATGGATTTTTACAGAATCAAACGTCGTGGAATAGCCTGACGGAAAAGCTTCGCGTTGCTTTCCCAGGCGCCACATTTACTCCACACAATCTTCCTGGACACGGAGAAACAGCAGTGTCGTCCCCAACCGCCCTGTCATCAACTAGTCATTTATCCGATGCCATTCAGTGGTACATAGCACAGATTCAACCCATTTCGCCCTGCTGGGCCATTGGATACTCAATGGGGGCGCGCCTGGTATTAAACACCATGTTGTCGTGTCCCGACCTGTTCCTCGGCACCGTTCTTATTTCTGTGCACCCTGGCATTCGGACTGCCGCAGAGCGACGCGCCAGAATCGAATGGGAGCAGCGTCTTATTTCTATTGCGCGAAATGGGGGAATGTCAGATCTTGTAGAGTATTTTGAAGGACTGCCCATATTCGAATCACAGTCTAAATTGGCAACGTCAAAGCTCCAGCATCAGCAACACATGCGCCTTTCGCATCATCCAGAAGACATTGCGAACGCGATCTCTCTGCTCGGACTTGGTCATTCTCCCGACACCGATGCCGCACTATCTCAGTGCAACCGCCCCACTCTACTTATTACGGGAGAAAGAGATACGAAATATTCACAGTTATCCGCAGAAATGTCGCGGAGGTCAAAACGAATACAACATCATACCATCTCTGGAGTCGGCCACAACACGGTACTCGAAGCGCCACATCAGACATTCGCAGCCATCGCTGCTTTTATTACACGATATCGAACTGCACAATCAACCGGATCTGATTAATTTAACCGGCGCAACAATGGACGCCTGCTGACTATTCCGGGAACTGGCGGAGCAACTGGTTTACCGCCCACGTTTCAATCGCTTTCAACCCAATGAAGTTCAACCCGCCTTCATTCTCACCGGAAATCCATCGCACTGTACATTCGGCCACTATGGGTTCCTGCAATTTGGGGACGGAAAACTTCGCGGTGATTTTATCTCCATATTTTAAAGTAAGACTACTGTTCACGAGAATCCCCCCAAGGCTGATATTCAGAATTTCTCCTTCAACAATTGTGTCTCCATGAGTAAGTGTCACTGGGGCCCGCCATTCGAAGCGGGAATGCTTTCGTTTTTCTGCGCCGCTGTACTGTGCTTCCATTGAGAATTCCTTTGAAAAGAGTCACTAATGTCTATTCGTCCAGGAGAAAAAAAACTAAAGAGCGCTCTGCCAATGGAATCATTTTTCGCTTAAGTACACGTTGACTGGACATCCTACTCGTCACTTTTTCGTTCCATGCCCACGAAAATCGTTTCTGCCATCCCCCACCAACTGCCACGAATGAAACACTATCATGATGAGGACCGCTGCAAGCAAAGCTGCCCGATGCTGAATCAGTTGAGAATGACGCGACAAATTTACTCATGACAAACCGCAATAATATGAAATTGATGATATCAAAATGGTCCAATTCCCCCCGGAAAAACTCCCATGACATCCGCTGAAGAGAATGCATTATATCATATGATACTATTGCCTGTGCAAAATTTCTGTTTTTTTTCGATAAAATTAAAATTTTTCTACTAAACAGTTGCCTGTAATTCAGTTCAGGTTACAATTAATAATCAGAACGATGTAAATCAGTATATTCGCGCCAGATTTTTAATGATTTCAGTGGGATCCTGAAGTCTGTACCAGCTGGGGGAAATGTTGGTCCTTTTTTAGCGAATGAACAAACCACCAGTACCTCAGAACTGATTTACACCAGCTATAAAAAAATTGTTGCACCGAAGATCATCCTCTCAGCGCTGAATCTCCATAGTATCGGTGCATCCCAAAACTGTAATTCGGCAATCGATAAAAACAAAGTGTTTGCATCGGATGGGGTTTTTTTACCTCTGGCACCGGTGCACCTGTTCAGCAGGAGGTCAGCAATGGTAAAGAACCACCCAGACACTGTTACGATGAACGAACAGAAAAACCTGAGAAGGCTCTATCTTTTGAGAAAAAGCGGCCTGTTTCATCGTATCCCCACTGAAATACGCTGCAAACAGGCCACTAACGTGGCGGAATACAGAAGTGCCTACCAACTGGTGTACCAATCATACCTGGAAAAGGCGTACATCCTCCCCAATACAGCGCAAATGCGCATCCGCCCCTGGGAAACATCGCCCACAACAGGGACGTTCATATGTAAAAAGTCGGGCGAAGTGATTGGAGTGACAAGTACCATTATGGACTCGGAAGATCTGGGTTTGCCGTCGGACATAGCTTTTCACCCAGAACTGAGTGGGATGCGTGACGAAGGCGCCATTTTATGCGAAATAAGCAATCAGGCAATTGCAACGGCATTCCGAAATTCCGCTGTTGTTACGGAGTTGATGCAGGCGGCGTATGGGCATGCATGGTTTATGGAAGCCAGTGATCTTGTTTGCGCGGTAAGTCCCAAACAACGCAAATTCTTTGAACTCATCGGATTCGAACAGGTTGGCGAAACAAAAAGCTACTCTGACGTAATCTTTGACCCTGTAATACTGCTTCGTCTTCGGGACATCCAGACGCGATACGCAGATACCGCATCAGAGAGCCGGGAATTAAACACCTTCTGGAACAATTTCTTTATCATGTTGAATCCATACATTCCCATTTACCCGTTATGGCAGCGTATGGTGAATTCGTTGTTCAGCAGCGATGCGCAACTTTCCGGACTATTCGAGGGGTGCACCGACGTGTTTGCCAACGCGGACCATCGTGCACAGGCGGCCGTGAAGCGAAATCTGGGAAGCGTATACACCAAAATGATGACTGCCGAAAATACGACGGCTCAAACAAATTGAACAAAGAATCTTTAACGCATCGCACCAGATTCGGGATTTGCACATTGGATTTCATGCATAGCACCCCGGGACGATGCCCAATCAAGCGAATCCAGACAGGAGGCTAAATGACCGAATTTCTTCTTTTCAACGGTTTCACCCCGTTGCGGCGCTCGCCGGCGGATCTTTTTCTGGACAACGGCATCGGCATGTTGCGTGCAAACTTGAAAAGGGCTGAGATTGATTTCGAAATCAATGATCCAATATCGTTGGATAAAATTCAGGAGTTCAACCATGCTGAGTTAAATGCATCCCTTCGACATCTTTTCAAGAAGCAGATTTTTGGCGAAACGGCGCTTCGACCTGATGAATACGCAAAACTGCTGGAGCAGTATCAGGAGATGCTGGCATTCCATCAGCACAAAATGCATCAAATGCTCGAAGACATTTCGGATCATGTGGCGGCGAAGCAAATCCCAATTGTTGGAATAAAACTCTGGGCCGGAAGCACGTTTCAATATTGCATTGAACTATGCGAACTCATCGGGAAAAAATCACCCGAAACCCTACTGGTCGCGGGGGGGCCTCAGGTAAACTGCTACTCATTTGAAGGTCAGATATTGAAGCTCACCCCATTTGATGTAGCTATTTACTCAGAGGGAGAACATGCCCTCCTGCAACTGATTTTGTGTTGCCGGTACAAACACACAAAAAGGAAGATGCTGGCGGCCGTGCAAAACGCCAACATCCCCAACTGCATCTATCGCGCGGGCAAGGATGTCATTGTAAATCCGGTAGAGGTGGCAGATGTGAATGAGAAATGTTTTCCGGAATATGATGACCTGAATGGAAAGGTCCCTGTACATACCATTGTGGATGCCCTTGGTTGTGACTATGGCAAGTGCTCTTTTTGTATCCATCCCTGCATTTATCCCAAATTTCGAAAGCGGACGCCACAATTGATTGTGGATGAAATGGTGCACATGGTGCGGCAGGGCATTGGTCTGTTTTCGTTTACCGCTTCCGATACTCCCCTGCCCCATGCGGTGAGAATCAGTGAGGAAATCCTTAAACGGAAATTGAAAATCGATTTTACAATGCTGACTCGCGCCCGGCGCAACGCGCATAAACACACCGAACACATTACTGAGCAGTTCAGAGTGATAGTTCGCGCCGGACTCAAATCTGTTTTCTTCGGTGTGGAGTCTGGAAATGATCATGTGCTCAACGAAGTCATGAATAAGGGTGTGACTGCCAATGATATGGCGGTGACCATGGACTGTCTGAGGAATGCCGCAAAACAGGAGAGCAAATGGGTGAATATTATTGCATCCTTCATATACCCCGTTCCGTTGCCACTTGAGTTGAAAAACAAAGGGTTAGACAGTCAAACGGTACTCTCCGACAATCTCAAACTGCTCAAACGGATGCAACCGGACTCTTTTCATGCCATTCCTGGCCTCCTGTATCCGGGCACAAGGTGGTACACCCATCCTGAAGAATACGACATACACTTTGACAGAGAGACATTTCCTCAAAAATGGATTACTCAGGAATTCTCCTCTCACGGATACGTCACTCTGGGCAAAACATCACTCTTCTCATTTGGCACTCAGCCATTCCATGAAATGATTCAGGAATCCATTGAGTTTATGCGTAAAGGCAACGCATTGGGCATTCCATCAGATCTGTGGGAGGAACAGTTCATTTTTGCAAGAGCGGCCAATATCACCGGCATTGCCAATCTGCAACGTCTATCCGAAGATCTTCACCTGGATCTGCTGACCTGCAATGACAAGAATACCCGCTATCTATATGACGCTGCCAGCCGCTACAGTCGTTCCCTGGCGCTGTCCAACACACATCTGTTTTCAGATACATCAGAGCCTTCCGATGAAAACGAACCATCTCAAAGCGCCGCAGTCTGATTACTGAGGCACAATATTCGGAATGAACCAGCCTCCTTTGCGGGAAATGGGATGCAGATTACTTCGAACGCAAAGCACATGTTAAATTATCGTAAAAAGTTTTAATCCTTTTCAGAATTGATATACTTTCTTTTTTTTACTCATTTTACAAAAATACAATAGAATCGATTGGCATAACCTGACATGACCATTTATGCACTCACATCTTTGCTTTCATTTGTTGTTGCGCTTGTTCTGGGGACATTTATCTTTTTTAAAGATACGAAATCCACCATCAATCGACTTTATTTCATTATCAGCCTGTCTATTGCACTCTACTCTTTCCTGGAATACGGATACCGCCAGTCCCGCAACTATGAAGAAGCCGCTCTATGGTGGCAATTCGATTGCCTCTGGCCCACTCACATTGCCGTCTGGTTCCATTTGGCGGCCGCTTTCACTGAAAAAAAAACGTGGCTGAAGAGCAAATTGTTTTATGTGCTCACCTACGGACCTGCACTGGTTTTCACACTGGCGGATATTTTTGGACATCACATCACTGGGCCCCCGGTCCTGCGACAATGGGGATGGTCATACAGCTTCAGGGAAAACGCGCTAAGTAGCATCGCCATGGGTTGGGTTGCCCTTCTACCAGTTGCGGCGGCCGCGCTGTACGTACTTTACTACCGAAAGGTCACCGAACAGCGGAAACTCAAACAGGCAAAGCTCATTATGATTGGTGGTCTGTTTCCACCTGCAGCTCAAATCCTGGAAATTATCATCGCCGACCAGAAACTGCACTTGCCCCCCATGGTCATGTTTGGTTTCATTGGTCTCAATATCATCATCGGCTTCGCCATATGGAAATATGAGTTATTCACCTTAACACCGTCTAAAGCGGCTGAAAGTATTATCGCGACAATGAAAGACTCACTGATGCTGATTGGACTTGATTGCACGATTATCTCTACCAATCAGGCAACGACTCAAATGCTGGGATATACCTCTGCAGAGCTGATTGACGCGCCGATACAAAAAATGTTTGCACCAAACGCCTTTGTTCCCAAATGGCTTACGTGCCCCAAAAAATATGAAAAAGATTCATTTACAGGCGTCGATATGGAAACGGAATACCTCACCAAAGACGACACCCGAATTCCAGTCTCACTATCCGGATCCATGCTATATGACAAAGACGGCCATTTGCGTGGATTTTTGCTCATCGCCAAAGATATTACAGCCCAGAAAAAAGCGGAAGAGGAGATTACCCGACATCGCGAACGTCTGGAGGAACTGGTAAATCAGCGCACACACGAACTCACTCAGACCAACGTGCAACTGCAGCAGGAAATCAATGAACGACGTAAGACGGAAACTGAGAAACGGGATTTGAAGGAGCAGTTGTATCAGGCACAGAAGATGGAAGCCATTGGTCGACTCGCAGGTGGCGTGGCGCACGATTTCAATAATCTGCTTTTTGTCATCAACGGCTACGCGGAAACACTGATGGTAGATTATGGCGAAGACCCACAGACACGGGATGATATATCTCAGATACTGGAGGCCGGCAGTCGCGCCGTAAATCTCACTCGACAATTGCTGGCATTCAGTCGCAAACAAATCATCGATCCGGTCATCGTGGATGTAAACACGCGGATTGAATCTACCTGCAAAATGCTCCAACGAATGATTGGAGAAGATATTCAAATCGATTTCCAGGCAACAGCTCAGTCAGGTAAAGTCGTTATGGACATTACCCAGTTGGACCAGATAATTGCCAATTTGCTTGTGAACGCGCGTGACGCCATGCCCACGGGTGGAGCGATTCACATTCGAACATCCCAAACGGTGATCAATCAGGCCGATGCCCTTCGGTATCCCAACCGCAAACCGGGACACTATATTGTTGTCAGCGTTAGTGATGCCGGATGCGGCATCGCTCCTGACAAATTGAAAATAATTTTCGAACCCTTTTACACATCGAAAGATGTGGGAAAAGGAACAGGTCTTGGACTGGCAACCGTCTATGGCATTGTACAGCAGAATGAGGGGTTCATCGAAGTGGATTCAGAACTGAATGTGGGTACGGAATTTCGCATCTACATTCCCAGGGCACGAACGTCCACCACCGACATTCCAATTCCCTTTGCTGATTCGTCTGACACACGGGGCGCAGAAACAATATTACTTGTGGAAGATGATGCGCTTGTTCGAAAACTTGCCACCCGGCAGCTGGAGTCTACCGGATTTCGCGTACTTCAGGCTGTCGACGCCAAAAGTGCGCTGAATATTTTTTATGAATTTGAAAATCAAATTGATTTGCTGCTTACGGATGTAGTGATGCCCGGGATGAGTGGCGTTGAAATGGTGCAGGAGATATCAAAACGATCCAATGCGCTGAAAATCATTTTCATATCTGGTCACAATGACGAAATAATCGACAAACATGGCATTCGCAAAACCAGTCACCCCCTGTTGTCCAAACCCTTCTCCGCCCAGCAGCTATACGATAAAATTCGCGAAGTAATTGATGGCCCAAACAATCCAATACCTCCCCAATCCACATAAGCATTGAATCGCTTTATGTCGGTATGGCAATAAATAGAATTACGACCAATCCCTGCAACGGAGTGTGCATGCGAGTCACATTCACACTTCGTGCGAGGACACTTATCAGACCCTCATTCCTTCCCCGCTTCCAAAAGCGACCATCTTCATCAAAAAATTACAGACATACGCGTTTTAGTGGTTTTCTTCACACATAAAGTTGTTATACTTTCTTCTTTCCTAAAAGATACAATCCGGTGGTCTCAGAATGACAATATATGCACTCACATCGCTCCTTTCCTCCGTCGTTGCGCTGTTTCTCGGCACGCTGATCTTTTTTAAAGATACCAAATCCGTTATTAACCGACTCTTCTTTGTATTCAGCCTGTTTGTCTCCATGTACTCTTTCCTCGAATATGGCTACAGACAATCTCGAAGTTTTGAGGAAGCAAATTTCTGGTGGCAATTTGACTTTCTGTGGCCCGTCCACATTGCATGCTGGCTTCATCTGGCAGCCGCTATAACTGAACGTAAAAAGTGGCTTGGCAGCTGGATCTTCCATGTGCTTGTCTATGGTCCCGCTGCGATTTTTGCTGCACTGGATTTTTTCGGGCACAAGGTCACCGGTCCACCTGCGCTTTACCCGTGGGGGTGGTCCTACACCTGTCGGGAAAATCTATTCAGCACATTATCGCTGGTGTGGGTCGCATGTGTGCCCCTAATCACTTCGGTTCTTTATATCTGGTATATCCGTCACATCATCGACGACAGAAAGCTCAAGCAGGCCAGGTTACTGTTGATTGGCGGCGTATTTCCCATGGCGTCACAGATTTTTGAAATTGGCAACGCAGGCCAGACGCTGAGTTTTCCACCGACGGTGATGATTGGTTTTTTACTGTTGAACATTATAGTAGCGTATGCCATCTGGAAATACGAACTGTTCACACTGACACCGTCCAAAGTCGCTGAGAGCATTATTGCCACCATGGGTGACTCCCTCATGCTGGTGGGCCTTGACACGCTAATCATATCTTCAAATCAGGCTACCACGCGAATGCTGGGATATTCCGAGAACAGCCTTAAAGGAACGCCTGTTCAAAAACTGTTTGCCCCCGGCGCGCCAATGCCGCAATGGCTGAAAGCGACCGAATCCAATGACTCTACGGCTATTCAAAGTAATGATTTTGAAACCGAATACTTCACAATTGATGGCAGTCATATTCCGGTCTCATTGTCTGGCTCGTTGCTGAATGACGAGAATGGCCATCTGCGTGGCTATCTTCTGATTGCCCGAGACATTACAGAACAGAGGAAAGCGGCAGACGAGATTGCCCGTCACCGGGAACGACTGGAAGAACTGGTGGAAGAACGTACACACCAGCTAAGCCAGACAAACGTAAAACTGCAACAGGAAATCAATGAACGAATAAAAGCGGAGACAGAAAAAAAAGATTTGCAGGAGCAATTATACCAGGCCCAGAAGATGGAAGCCATTGGTAGACTCGCCGGCGGTGTAGCCCACGATTTCAACAATCTGCTTTTTGTCATCAACGGCTACGCGGAAACACTGATGGCCGACCATGGTGAGGATGAGCAGTCCCGAGAAGATATTTCGCAGATTCTTGAAGCGGGAAGCCGAGCGGTAAATCTCACTCGACAATTGCTGGCATTCAGCAGAAAGCAAATCATCGACCCGGTGGTCATCGACATAAACAAGCGCATCGAATCATCCGTGAAAATGTTGTCCCGTATGATTGGCGAAGACGTTCAGATTGACTTCACCTCAAGTCTGCAATCGGGGAAAGTCATCATGGATATTACTCAGTTGGACCAGATAATCGCCAACCTTCTGGTGAATGCCAGAGATGCCATGCCGACGGGCGGGGCGATTCACATCCAGACTTCACTTGCCACGCTGACCGAGTCCGACGTTTCGCAAACCCCCGACCGCATTCCAGGACAGTATATCGTGATCATTGTCCGGGACACTGGGTGCGGCATTGCACCGGACAAACTGAAAATGATTTTTGAACCTTTTTATACATCAAAGGATGTGGGCAAAGGCACAGGTCTCGGACTGGCGACAGTATATGGCATTGTAAAACAGAACGAGGGATTCATTGAAGTGCAATCGGAACTGAATTGCGGCACAGAATTCCAAATATACATTCCCAGAGCCGGCGCATCAACGCTGGACAATCATGCGCTCTGGGTTGATGCGGTTACCACCGGTGGTACGGAAACCATTTTATTGGTGGAAGACGAGCACCTGGTTCGCCGACTGGCCACGAGACAACTGGAGTCTGCCGGATATCGAGTGCTGCAGGCCATTGATGCACAAACCGCCCTGGACATTTATTACAAGTTTGAAACCGAAATAGATTTGCTGCTCACTGACGTTGTCATGCCAGGCATGAGTGGGGTTCAGATGGTGGAACAGATTTCAAAACGGGCCAGACGTCCCAAAGTTATATTCATGTCTGGCCACAACGATGAAATCATCGACAAACACGGCATTCGCAAAACACGTCATGCGTTGTTGTCCAAGCCATTTTCGTCACAGCAGCTATGCGACAAAATTCGAGAGGTCATCGATAGCAAAGATAGCGTTCTATCAACGGCATCATTAAAAAAAGGTTTTTCGATAGCTAAGTAATCAAAAAAGATGAAAATCGTTTTTGATTTCAACTCTCTCCTTTCTTTTTCAATCAATTTACGGTTAAGTAATCGATCGGAAATAGGGTGACGACGCATTTATCGTCCAGCGACTTGATTGATTACAATTCGGTTGAGCTTCCGCGACAGAAAAAGGAACAGAAATGATCTCCAGAGATTTCATAGAAAAAGTTAAAATCGGCCTGATTGCAGCTTCTATCGCAGCGGCGTTGATAAGTTATATTCTGGCAGTTCTGCGGAAAAAATCGGCAAAATCCCCCGCCGCCCGGGAATGGCTTGAAACAACACCGGTCATATCGCTTGGAAAATACAAATTTAATATGTATCAGAGTTCCCTGGCGGCTTTTTTCTTCCTCGCCGCGATGGGCACGCTCAATTACGTGAGTTTCAGTCACATCGCCGGCGGAAACGCTCTCGATGAATACGACCTGATGCACTACTATGTGGTACCGAAATATTTCGACGAATTGGGATATTACAACCTGCTGCCTGCGCTGATTATCGCGGATGACGAAACAGGACATCGCCACTGCGGGCGTTCCACACGAAAATATCTGCACCAGGATCCCGTTGATTATGCCAGGCGCCCCATCTCCTATGCCTTGTCCATGAAGGATGAAATCAAAAGCCGATTCACTGAAGACCGCTGGCAACAATTTGTTCACGACACCATGTTTCTGCAGCGATACGTGAGACCGATGCCGTGTAAACTGTGGCGCCAACTGCTACTCGATCACGGTTTTAACGGAACGCCGGTGTGGATGCTGTTTGCCAGGCCGTTGGCGCAATTAATCCCCGTCGAATCTATTCGGATTATTACTATGTTTGACGTTTTGTGGGTATTGTCCGCGCTCCTTGCCGTGGGATGGGCGTTCGGACCGCGGGTTGGTGCATTCGCGTGGCTGTTTCTCACCGTCAGTTATTCATTGCGCTGGCCCACGGTGGGATGGGCCATGTTGCGATATGACTGGATTTCCAGCATCATAATAGGGTTGTGCATGTTGAAAAAGAAAAAGTACATCGAGTCCGGTGGATTCTTCGCATTTGCCACCACACTGCGATACTTCCCCGGCATCTGGCTGTTCGGCATCGCTGCCAAAGGGGTCCATGCACTGGTTACCAACAAGGATATTCCCGTCAACCGCATATGGCAAAGAGTCCCCAGAAAATACTGGCAGATGGCGCTGGGGTTCTTCGCCGTGACAGGAGTACTGGTCACCGCATCCATTGCGGTGGATGGAACCGCAACATTTAAACAAAGTTTCGAAAATATGCAGGCGCATGTTCAGCCGCACAACCTGTCATCGCGGCGAATGGGAATGGCTATTGCCGCAGTATACCGTGGAGAACTGGACGAAAAATGGATTAGTGACGAAAAAAGGGAAGCCGTCGGCCAACTGGAGCCGAAACTCAGGTTCTTCTCTTTGGGGCTGATGATTTTGCTGGGGCTGGGAATGACCCGGTTAAAGGACTGGGAAGCGGTGGGACTCGGATTGATTCCATTCTTCTGGCTGACAACCTCATCGTACTACTATTATGTAATACTGGTCAGTGGCGTCATCATCCACGCCAAAGGCATTGACAAACCATGGCATCTATTCGGAATCATAATGCTTTTTGTTGTGCAATTCAGTCTGAATCTGCTGGAGTATATCATGCCGGGAATGAGATACCCGAACATCAGCATTGCCTGCGTGCTTTTGACAATATATTCCATCGGAATACTCATGATATTATTCCATGACTGGTGGAAGACACGAAAAGAGCCCAATGTCCTGTCCGATTGAAATCCATCGAACATCAATTGATGGTTTTCGTCTGAAATTTTTTTAATTCAAAAGTCGATTTTTTATCTCAAACCATAAAATCATTGATACAAATATTCTGTTGCCATAACAAATTGGTATTTTTTGAATATCGCTGGATATCTGAAACAGGATGACCGGTAAATGTGGGAGGTGCTGACATGACGTTACATCCAACAACCCATTTTTTCATGCGAGTGCTGGCTAACGCATTTTTGATGATACTGAGTATGATGTTTGTCGTCGGATGTTCCAACGTGGCTGAAAAATCCGATTCTGCCGAAAACACGGATGACAAAGACAATGATGGAGATGCAAAAGACCACGATAGAGAGACAACCGACGCGGATGATAACGATGATGATGATGGCGACGATGGTGACGATGACGATGATGACGATGATGAGACGAGTGACAGCGATGACAGCGATGACAGCGATGACAGCGATGACAGCGATGATGAGGACGATATCGATGTCGATGATAAAAAGGATTCAGACACTTCCTTGCTCATTCATTCGGACATGGATGGTGATGGGTTTACACCGGCAGAGGGGGATTGCGATGATTCTGCACCACTGATAAATCCACTGGCCCTCGAAATCATTGAGGAAGCAGATCCCGTGGACAATGACTGCGATGGCAGCTTCGCAACGCGCTCTGCCTGCGACCTGGAAGCGTCCGGAAATGATGCATTGTCACTGGCAGCCGCGATGAATCTGTGCGATGAGCGATTTCTGATTGGGGCAAAACGGGTATTTTCGGCAGAGAAAGGCGATGTCGCATATGCCACTGCAGAGTATCTGGGCAGCAATACCTGTCTGGTTCCACGGGAAGGCGCGCGCATGGCACTGATGGGGACGGGCCCGGTTGATTCATCAAATCCCAACAACAATATGCCAATAGATGGTTTGACGTTTATCGATGACAACGGCGTCAGCAGTGTTCTGAAACCCGATTTCGATGACCCTCAACCCCTCTATCAGGCAAACACCCCTTCCACTCCGGGCATGGAAGATGTGGATATTTGCGATGTTTCACAACTGCAACTGACGTTACGTGCGCCTTCCAACGCTGCGGGCTTCAGTTTCGATTTTGTTTTTGCATCATCCGAATACGATGAATGGATTGATCAGGGATTTAACGACACCTTCTATGCCATTCTCGAGTTTGACGGATTAAATGATGGCGCCACAACCAACATCTCTTTTGACAGCAATGATAACGAAATTGAGGTGGACAGTAACTTCTTCGAAAACGCCGAGTTCACCTGCGATGAAAGTGGTTCCGGATGGTCTCCAACAGTAACTGACAAAGCGGGTTCCACGGGCTGGTTGCGCACCAGCTGGCGATTGAACGCGCCTGGTAAACCATTTACCCTCACCTTTTCCATCCATGATGAAGGCGACTGTCTCTGGGATTCCGCTGTATTTCTGGACAATTTTCAGTGGATAACCGATGACGTGGAAATAATTCCGGAAACCAAACCAATCATTCTTGAATAACCCGCTGAACACCGCGCATCATTTAACCCACAAGAACGCTACTGCACAATGGAACCAATGTTTATGCACCTCCTTATGCGCATTTAACGAATAAAATTGGAATAGCACAAAATTGTCCTGACAAGTTGGAGGATTCTACGGCAAACAACTTTGGGGATAATTCATGGAAGGGAGGAACAGTAAATCAGCCTATGGCTTCTTCGCCTTCTTCGCCTGTACGGATGCGGATGCACTCAGGCAAATCGAGAATGAAAATTTTGCCATCGCCAATAGTGTCCGTTCGCGCCCCCTTTATGATAGCGTCGATAGTGGCCTTTTTAAATTCATCATTCACGGCGATTTCCAAACGCACCTTTTTGAGCAGATTTACTTCTATTTCAACTCCGCGATAATGCTCCGCATAGCCACCCTGCGCACCGCAACCAAGCGCGTTGGTTACAGACATTTTTTTAATGTCGGCCGCGTACAAAGACTGCTTTACATCATTGAGGCGTTCCGGCTGAATATATGCGATAATTAGTTTCATTGTTCTATCTCCTTTGAAAAATCAGTTGGTTTCATCTCGTTTGGGGTAAATCACTGGTTGAGATAAATCTGAAAGCCGGCATAGGCTTCGGAACCATGCTCTGACAAATCCAGACCTTTTATCTCTTCTTCTTTGCTTACGCGCAGACCAACTGTCTTTTTGATTGCGAAGAACAGTATGAAACCAACAATGAATGCCCATCCGAAAGCGGCGGCCACACCGATGGCCTGAACGCCGAGCTGATGCGCACCACCGCCATAAAACAGACCGGTGTTGGCTTCACCGATACCCAATGCTGCTTCCGCATTAAATAGCCCGGCTGCCAGCGTTCCCCATGCACCGCAAACACCGTGCACACTAATGGCGCCGACCGGATCGTCCACTTTAAAAATGGCATCAAAAAGGAGAATGCTGAAAACTACAATCACACCAGCCACAAGACCGATAAGGATGGCGCCCATGGGCGTAACGGTGGCGCAGGGTGCAGTAATACCTACGAGCCCGGCCAGCGCACCGTTCAATGTCATAGATGCATCGGGTTTTTTAAACAGAATCCAGCCTGTTATTAACGCGCCAATCACACCAGCGGCGGCGGCGAGGTTGGTTGTCACTGCGATACGACCGATAGAACCGTCGCCAGTGGTGGTGGAACCGGGGTTGAAACCGAACCAGCCAAACCACAGCAGGAACACGCCCAGTGCGGCGAATGTCATATTGTGCCCCAGAATCGCCCTTGGCTTTTTATCGGGGCCATACTTGCCCAAACGCGGTCCAATAACGATAGCGCCAGCCAATGCCACCCAACCGCCTACGGAGTGAACCACCGTTGAACCAGCGAAGTCAACAAAACCCATCCCTTCCAGCCAGCCGCTGCCTTTGAAAAGACTTCCCCATGCCCATGAACCAAAAACCGGATAGATGAGCATGGTGACAATAACGCTGTAAATAAGATAAGAACCGAACTTAGTTCTTTCCGCCATGGCACCCGAAACGATAGTGGCTGCCGTCGCAGCAAAAACGGTCTGGAACATCAGAAATGTATAATCCCAAGCGTCTCCAGTGGCTTCGGAGAGCATGAAATCCGTGGTACCGAAAAGCCCATTGGTGGCACCAAACATCAATCCAAACCCTACAAAAAGAAAACCCAGTGAACCGATGGAGAAGTCCATCAGATTCTTCATAATGATATTGACTGCGTTTTTAGCGCGTGTGAAACCAGCTTCCACAAGGGCAAAACCTGCCTGCATGAGGAAAACGAGAAATGCAGCAACAACTGTCCAAACAACGTTCAAATTGGTCTGAACCTGTTCTGCAGCAGCCGCAGCATCAGCTTCAGCAGCAAAAGAGGTCGTGCTAAGTAGCATCAGTATACCTGCCAACACTAAGGCGAAATAACGTTTCATGATTTCACACTCATCCTTTCCTTACATTTACGGTGTTGAGCATAAATGCAAAATGGTTTTCGATGTCGATAAGTCCTGAACGAACGTCCCGCAGGTACCGCGTCAGGAACGCACTTCCATATCAGCAGTTGCCGTGCCATCTTCGTCGCACACAATATAATATTCTGATATCATTTGACTTTTTACTGTTTACAAAAAATGTTCAACAGTGTAATCACGCTACATTTTTGTACTTATCAGTAATTAAACAACATAATTGTAGCGACGTTCCGATAAAAAACCTAAAACACAACAACAAAATCGACATATGATTTAAAACAGTTTTATAATGACCAATTTTGTGTCTAAATCTGACCGAATGCCCACAACCATTTCAGCATGAGTCCCATTTCATGTGCGATACCATGAGCATCCAACGGAAAGGTGAAAATTGGACGATAATACACCTGGAGAAACAAAAGGCTGCCGCGACGCGGGGTATATACCGGAAAGGACAAGCCAACGAACCCATTCCAGAGATGTCTTCCCATTGTGTCCGGCAAACCAAATGCATAGCCGGTTCCAATGTTAAACACTGCCACATTCACCCCAAGCTCCACAGTAGGCAATACAACCGTTTCGTCGCCATTGGTAGCGAATTTACCACCTCCTGTGACCCACCACGAAAATGGGGACCACATCTTTTGAAACCAGGTAAACTCCAGCCCCTGCAAATAGGCGTTGGAAAGATTCCCTCCACGCAGATACGCAAAACTGCCACCCAACGTAATGCCTGGGCCCGGCTTCCATCCGCCCTGTGGTGGTCTTCCCGAGGGGTGCAACGCCAATGCCACCGATGACCAGAACAAAACAATTGCGAATATTGTAATCTTAAAAAATTTCATACTTTTATCATTGTAACGAATAATACGGTTTTTTCTAAATCTTTAGACATCTGTACTCAGGTTCGGTAGAAAGAAACAGTGAACAACTCTAATAAAAAAAACTCCAAAATCAACAGGAGCCAGTCCATCGTCGCGGAACGCGACCCCATTTCTGACATCCGCGTTCCACTGATGATTCTGTTTCTTTGGGCCGCCGTTTCCAGTTTCTATATCGACTTGCCTTCATGGGTAACCCTTCCCGTAGCGGCAGTGGTCGCAGCAACATGGGCAATCATCCGAGAACGTGGATTGATTATCGCCCTCTCGATAAACTGGAAAACTTATTGGGTTCTGCTTGCACCCATCGTTTCGTTTTTACTCTATGCATTGCTGGATGTGGCTATTCAATCCGTCAGCGTCTCGCTCATCAGCGGTGGCGGCCTCAACGGAAACAGAGAACTGCCTGCCCTTTTTACATGGCTCGTCTCTCTCAGAGCTTCGGCGGGAGACATTCCTCCAGTGCTTCTCGGTCTTGGCGGCGCCATCGTCCTTGGAATCGGGGAAGAATTCTTTTGGCGTGGTTTTGTCCAGACAAGACTAATGCTCGTAATTGGACACGGCACAGCTTCGCTTATTACAGCCATATTATACGGCGTATTTTATCTGTTTGCGCTGGGCACTATGGCTGCTGTGCTTTCGTTGTTCCTTGGTATTGTCCTTTCCATGTTCACACTGCGTTCAAGGTCGCTTCTGCCAGCCATTTTGTGTCATGCCAGTTTTCTGATTTTCAGTCTGTGGCTGCGCCCCGACATTTCGGGGATCGTGTAGTCGCGGACATAAGAGAATACCAATTGGGGCATTGTCAATTAATCCAAAGCGGCATATGGAAAACAAACGGATTGATTCATATATCGTTTATTCAATACATCTGGAACGGTATGCGACATCAGATGACAAATACTACCCACATGGAGTTCCCAATGAATATTTTTAAACTGTTTCAAATTGTACCTGAGAAAAAACAGGAATTCGGACAGTTGTTTGACCGCATCTCCCAGCTGGGCGAACAGTTGTCAGATACGGACTTAAAAAAGGTTACTGCCACAGCTGGCCTGTATGGACGTATCGCGTATGCCGATACGGAAATCACACCGGATGAAGTTGAAAAAATAAAATCTATACTGGCCACCGACACCGGACTTTCAAAAAAATCGAGCGCTATTGTGACAACGCTGATGCTGGAAAACAAAGTGGAGTTGCTGACTCTGGAAGAACACTTTTACACCAGGCTGGCAAATGAATGCATGACTGTCGATGAAAAAAAGTCTCTTTTAAAAAAAATGTTTCAAATCGCTGCGGCAGATGGAACTATTTGTCTTGAGGAAGAAAATCAGCTCTACGGTGTTGCCAGCCACTTGAAATTGTCCAGACAGGAAATTGTCGAGCTGAAACGAGAATTCAAAGAATACCTATCCGTTTTCCAATCCGGAAGCCAACAACGTTGAAGATAAAAAAGTGCTTAATCGTGGTGATGTTGTTTTCTGATAAACGCAGGAATGTCAAGATCGTTGCCATGTGGCATGGACGCGCGCGGAACCGCAGCTGCTGAACGCGTCATATTTTGACCGCCACCACTCACGGACGAGGCGTCCTGGGGTTCGCGCGCACCACTTGCAGACGGAATCGAAGGGCGATTGCTCTGCGCGACACAGGAATCCTTATATGCCGATTGAGGTGAGTAGCTGTTGCGATATCCCCCATGGTGCATCATGGATTCCTCCTGTTGAAATCCAGTTGCGATAACTGTGCATTTTACCTCTTCACACGGTTCTTCCAAAGTCACGTATCCAAAAATGATGTGAGCATCTTCATCTGCAGCTTCTTCAATCATGGTGACCGCATCCGCCACTTCATTCATGGTCATGTCCGGTCCACCCGTAATATTAATCAAAATACCAGTGGCGCCATTGATTTTCACATCATCCAACAGCGGGCTGTTAATTGCCATTTCGGCCGCTTCCACAGCACGATTCGGTCCTTTACCATATCCCGTTCCCATCAGTGCGCGACCACGATTGGTCATAATTGTGCGAACATCAGCAAAATCCACGTTGATCTGTCCGCGAATAGTGATGAGATCAGAGATACCCCGTACGGCATTGCAAAGTACCTGATCGGCGAAGCAGAACGCGTCATTAATGGTCAGATTCTGTTCCAGCGACAGGAGGCTTTCATTGGGAATCACAATCTGTGTATCCACTTCTTCGCCCAGTGCCATGATTCCCTCTTCGGCAAAGCGAGACCGCCGGCGACCTTCAAAGCGGAAGGGTTTTGTGACAACCCCAACAGTTAATGCATCAACCTCTTTGGCCACCTGAGCGACGATTGAGGCAGCGCCAGTTCCAGTGCCACCCCCCATTCCGGCGGCGATAAAAACCATATCTGAACCGCGAAGGATTTCTTCCAGAGTGGAAACGTCTTCCAGTGCTGCCTTGCGTCCAATTTCAGGGTGACCACCTGCGCCAAGTCCTTTTGTCAAATTGGTGCCAATTTGAATTTTGTTGGTCGCTGGATTGGCTTCCAGCGCCTGATGGTCGGTATTGACGACCACAAACTCGACTCCTTCAATTTGCTCTGCGATCATATTTGCCACGGCGTTTCCGCCACCACCGCCCACACCTACCACTTTAATTTTGGCATGCTGGTCCATTCCGTCTAATTCAAAACGCATGAAATCCTCCCGAATTCCTATTCAATTTTTTTGCCGTATTTGCTACAACCACTGCCGGTGAAACACCGCGCCTCGCAGCAGTTGCACAGTTAAAATATTTCTCTAAACCACCCGGACATACGCCCGAGTACTTTTGAATACACTTTGTCTTCTCTGACACGAATGACTGTTCCGGTCGTATCGGTGTCATGCATCGCGCCATAATTCACCAGTCCCGCGCCCGTGGCGTAAATGGGATTGGCCACCATATCAGCCATTCCCCCAAAACCGAATGGGATGCCACGACGCACTGGCATCCCTGTCGTTTCTTCTGCCATCTCCGGTAACCCTTCGAGCAGAGTGGCGCCACCGGTCACAACCAGACCACTGGCCAATAAGTCCGCATATCCGCTCTCCAGAATCGCCCGATGAACGAGCATAAAAATTTCTTCAACTCTAGGCTCAATAATGTGGGCCAGAACTTCTCTGGGTTGTTCAATGGGGGGACGTCCACCCACTGAAGGCACCAGGATTGTTTCGTCCGGATCCACCAGTTTCACCATGGCACAACCGTGATTCTGTTTAATGCGTTCCGCTTCGGCTTTGGGAGTTCTTAAGCCCATCGCCACGTCAGACGTCAGATGCTTGCCGCCAACAGATATAACCGACGTATGCGCCACAGCACCATCCACATAAATAATAAGGTCCGTTGTACCACCGCCGATGTCCACCATTGCGACACCGAGTTCTTTTTCGTCATCATGTAAAACGGATTCGGCCGAAGCGATCTGCTCCAATACAATGTCCGCCACATCCAGACCACAACGCTGCGCACATTTAACAATGTTCTGCGCGGATGTCACAGCGCCGGTAATAATGTGAACGCGGCCTTCAAGACGAACGCCATTCATTCCCACCGGGTTTTTAACCCCTTCCTGATCGTCCACCACATAGCCTTGCGGTATCGCATGAATCACTTCCCTGTCCAGGGGAATTGCCACCGCTTTCGCCTGCTCAATGACTCTTTCCACGTCGCCCTGTGAAATTTCCCTGTTTTTTACCGCCACAATACCATTGTTATTGAACGAAGAAATATGTCCGCCGGCAATTCCCGCATACACGGTTGAAATCTCAACCCCCGCCATTTGCTCCGCTTCTTCAATGGCCCGGGTGATCGAATTGCAGGTGGCGTCTATGTTTACAACCACGCCTTTGTGCAATCCCGCGGAAGGATGCGAGCCAATACCAATAATGTCTGTCCCCTCTTCATTCACTTCACCAACAACGGCTGCCACTTTCGTCGTTCCAATATCGAGTCCTACGATAATATCACCGCATTTTGCCATTCAAATTACCTATCCTTCTTCAGCGAATCGCGCCACCGATCGGCTGTTTATCCAGTCTGATCATTTCGGCATAAAAACAACTTTTAACTGGCGGACTGTTAACCTGTTGTCCCGGGGCTGAAATACAGGAACGCAAGATGCCTGTTTTAAATTATTTCTCCTGCCCCGTGCCCTTTCCGTTTTTCAACTGAGCGCATTTGACAGAATTCCGATTCAGCCTATCGAGCAAACCGAAATAATCGCTTAGGTGTCACAGTGGCATGTCAGGATAATCAGAATCAAATTTTTGACCCAAAAAAAATGACAAAACCCCGTTTCCACACAACTCCCCAATTCAGAATAATCTCTTCACATTATCGACCGTTAGAGTGATTATCAAACAACACATCAATATCATTGAAAAAAGGTGTAAGGGCGCATCAAAACAGGTCATCAGCTCTTTTATCTGTTCCCCAAAAAATTGAATTTTGTGTTGAAACTGAATTCTGATGAAAAACACTACCTATTCATCTTGAAACCGATTGCTCCCCGCGAAATCAAACGCCCGAGAATTGGTTGCACGATTAACACAGATAAAGTCATCCGATGCGAGAAACGGTCAGGCGCTTTCCAAGCGTATTGATACTGATGAAAATTGAATCAGATGAACAACAGATATATTGCAAAATATTCATTACTAAAATGGGGAATATAAAACAAAGCGAGGATAGAAGAATCAGGCGTGTTGCTTCAATACTGGCTGTTCCATGGAAAAATCTCTAGCTTCCGAAATTACCATGCCAATAGCACTCAAAAACTCATCAATATGAATTTCCTCCAGCGCCCCCATGTTGGCAACCTGGAAATACGAACCAGCCAATTCCCCTTTGCTCTCATAGACAATGTAGCCACGGCTCTTCAATCCAAGATATATGTCCGCATACGTCATACCATCGGGCACTTTGACAATCGTCACGCTATGGGAGGCACGCTCGCTATCCACAAGCAACTCCATTCCCAGCGACCGCAGGCCACTGCGCAATCGGGAACTTAAATTCTGATAATGTTCCATACGCGATTCGACTCCCACGTCCAGCAATTCATCCAGCGCGGCATTCAAGCTCATCATTGTATTCACACCGGGTGTAAATGGCGTCTGGGACCTTTTTTTCATGAATTCACGATATTTGCGCAAATCAAGATAATAACTGCGAGGTTGCTCATCCTGAATGTTTTTCCAGACACGCGGATGCACACAAACACTGGCCACTCCGGAAAACGCATGCAGACATTTATTTGCGCTGCTGACGCAAACATCAATGTTATCGCTGACCACATCCAGTTGCTCAGCACCCAGACTTGAAACCGCATCAACAATCAGCATGCGCCCGTTTTGGCGAACCACACCGCCAACTTCATTCACCGGATTGAGAACTGCCATCGACGTTTCGTGGTGAATCATACCAACAGCAGCAATGTCCGGATCCGCCTTAAGCGCCGCATCAAGTTTTTCCACAGGCAATGCCTGTCCCCAAGGGACAAAAAATGGCACAACAACAATGTTATGAACTTCTGCAATTTCTCGAAGTCTCTCGCCAAAAGCCCCATTACTCAACACCAGAAACTTCTTGCCGAGAGGCACAAATGTACTGATCGCGGATTCCATGCCGCCAGTGCCCGAAGCTGTGATAACAAAAACGTCATGCTGCTCGGTCGCTTTGAAAACACGACGCAATTTGCGCTGGAGAGAATCGAGCAGGCTCGAGAATATTGGCTCGCGATGGCACATATCTCGCGCCCCAACCGCCGCTTTAACCCGAGGGGTGGTAGTCACTGGGCCAGGATTCAGCAGCATCGCGTGCTCGCCGTCATAGCTGGTTTCCAGAGTATCGCCATGGAGTTGAATCAATAATTCAGCATAACGACGCGCCTGAGGACTGGAAATTGAAATCCATCGCACATTTTTAACGTCGAGCATTCGAACTCGGCCACGTCTGGCCATGGCGCGGAGACTGTCAACCAGTGATATTTCTACGTCTTCAAGAAGTCGTTTAAGTTTATCTACCAGAACGGGCGAAATACGAACGATTCCCGGACACACGCCATCCGGCCGTTCGATATTCATGCCAATATCCGAAATACTATTACCTTCAAGGTGAACCTTTAGACACTCTTCCTGATCGAACACATCATCACAACGCCGATCCACTGCCAGCACAACCGAATCCACCGGCGCCGGCGAATTTAAAATACGTCGAATCAGCGATGGCGGATACAAATGGTCGGAAGGAACAAGTACCACCTGCTGATCAATCCAGCCGGATGCAGCAATGATGGAATGGGCACTTCCGTGCTTCCAGTGCTCATTGTGAACGACTGTGACCGGAATATCGAGATGATAGCTGTCCAGAGCCCATCTGATTTTCTCAGATTGATACCCGGTGACCACTATTGCTTCCTCAATGCCCGCGGCATGCAAAGTCCGTAAATTACGGATAATTAAAGGCAGCCCCGCCACTTTGGCCAGAGCCTTTACATGCCCGGAACCATTTACAACCCGCTCGCTTCGCTCATCTGCAAGAACAATTGCTCTTTTCATAATTCTATAACCTGCTCCCTCAAAAACCGGAAAACCTAAATTTTCAACAAAATAAGAAAAGCAAAAAAGTGCAACAAAAACACACTGTATAAAAAAGGCAACAAATAGATGTTGCAAAAAATACACATAAACGACGTACAAAATAGACATTCACGCTTAATTATTCGACCACTCAGCCGTTTAACGTTTAATACGTCTTCACCAGCACGTCTGCTCGGCCGTCTAATAAGCAATTCGCATGCCACCATCAAATGTTAATTTATTATAGATTTCGAAGTTTTTGCAGTGCAGACTCAAAAGTCGCCGGGGGCACACTCTCGAAACGCATCCGTTCTCCCGATACAGGATGGTTGAAACCAAGTAATTCCGCATGCAACGCCTGCCCCGGAAGCGTGTGATGGACGTCCGCCAATTCTGGAGCCAGTTTTTTAGGGCTATACATTGGATCGCCCAGCAACGGAAAACCATTGTCGTAACAATGGACGCGCACCTGATGCGTTCTCCCCGTGTGCAACGTAACACGAACCATCGCCGCACCAGGAAATCGCTCGAGTGTTTCTATTATGCTGATGGCCTCTTTGCCCCTGGACACTTTCGATGAAAACATTTTTCGCTCGCTGGGCCTGCGCCCATGCAACGTTTGCAGTGTAATCCGTTCCGGCGGATTACCGGTCACCAAAGCCAGATATCGTCGATCCACACTGTGAACCTGAAACTGCTCCGTCAGCCGCCTCAAGGCATCCTCCGTTCTCGCCACCACCATCAGGCCCGACGTATCTTTATCCAGCCGATGCACCAATCCGGGACGTAATGAATCCCCGGCGCTGATGGCAAAATGATGAACGAGACCATTTACCAGAGTGCCACCGGCGTGCCCCGGGGCCGGATGCACCACCATTCCCTGTGGTTTGTTCAACACCACCACCGCGTCATCTTCATACCGAATATCCAGAGCCATTTCTTCAGGATTTGCATTCAGAGGTGTTGGAGGTGGAATTTCGAGAACAATGCTCTGGCCCGTTTTTAATTTGCGGGACGGTCGGGTTTCCACCTGACCGTCGATTTTGACAAAACCGTCTTCGATAAGCCTTTTCAATTGAGATCTTGAGGGCTCAATATCGTTGTCGCTCAACCATCTATCCAGTCGCTGACCATTGGCGTCTGTTCCAACCTCCCATTTCTCAATGGAATTTGAGGAATCAACATCATTTTTTATGAGATTGCACATGGATTATAGCGGAGATTGCTTTTAAGAATCTAAACGGGTAGTGTTTGCACGCTACCACAATTTGCACTTGATGTGCCCCTTGGATTTGATGAGCAGGTCGATGATGGCTCGATCATAAAAATTCTTTTCCTTCAGCTCTGGAATCACGCGGCTTTCAAACAGCTCGCGCCCTTCTTTTATTTCCTCAGACAGAATATCGTAGAGATTATCCGCCTGCAGTCCTTCCAGAATCTTTTCCTCATTATAAAGAGATAAATCAGATGCAATCGCACGCGCCAATCGCCTGGCTGCCTGTTCTGTTTCGATAATTCTCATTCCAACCTCCCAAAAAGCGAATTAAAAGGTATCATGCTCATCACGGGTGGTCAATTTTGCTACCGTTTTATTTCACCACCAATGGACTATTTTTTTCGAATGCACTTTAGAGGATACTTTATGACTTTTGCGCAATTGCCACTGCCAGGTGCTCACCAGCAATCAACGGCACATCCGCGAAAAACCCCTTTGCTTATTTCCGCCTCTCGCAGGACTGACTTGCCCGGATTTTATCCAGGGTTGTGTGCGCAACTCATTCGTGACAAGGTTCAAAGACTTCGCACCCGTTTTTTGTACGGAGTGATGTTCTGGACCAAACAACCCGTCTCCTTTCTCACAGAACCGTCTTTGCGGAGTCTGGTTGAGGAGTTGGAAAATCCCACGGTACAACTCACAATTACCGGTCTGGGCAGCTCGCGTCTGGAACCGGGAATTTCATCTGCGGCAGAAACCGTGAAAATTTTGCCACAGCTCATCTCACTTTTCAAAGGAGACCCCAGACGAATTCGGTGGCGCTTTGACCCTATTTTGAAAGACTTCAATGGGCTATCTCATTTTGAGCAACTGGCTGCGCCTCTCTCTCACTTTGGTATCACGGAGTGCACCATCTCATTTCCGACCTATTTTAGCCTGAAGGGCAATCTGGACACTCAATTTGAACAGGCGAGGATTCCCAAATGGACCCCCAGTGAACAAAAATTTTTTTTAGCGGATCTTACATCCATGGCCGAAAAATATGGCATTCAGCTCTTCGCCTGCGCCCAACCGTCCATCACCGGGATGCAGCCGAATATCCGCGCTGCGTGTTGCATTGACGGGGCGCTGTTTGAGGCGCTCCACCCCGCACATATACCGCTGTCATTGCCCAAGGACAGGAGCCAGCGTAAACAGTGCCATTGCGTCCAGAGTGACGACATTGGCGATTATGACACCCATCCGTGCGGCGGCGGATGCGTCTACTGCTATTCCAGAGCGGGGGGCCCAAAAAAAGAGCATTGCATTGAACGTTTACCCAAACAGTAATCGCCAGGTTTACAGTTGTTTCAACGCGTCTCTGGCGGCTGGAAATGGGCTTAAAGCGCGGTGAAAGATGCCGAGGCTGTACGCAATCACGAGACCGTAGTTGGTTATGGGGACGCCGGCTTCGCGACATTTATGCAATCGGCTCAACATGGCGCGCCGGTTAAACATGCAGCCGCCGCAGTGAATCACCAGTTTGTATTCACCGAGATTTTCGGGAAAGTCGTGCCCCTGCACGGTATGGAAATCCAGCTGGCCACCCACATATTGTGTGAGCCAGCGGGGGATTTTAACACGACCAATATCCTCGCCGATGGGATGATGACTGCAGGCTTCAGCCACCAGAATCTTGTCGCCGGGGCGCAGAGAGTCCACCGACAATGCGCCTTTGACCTGTGTGGTGAGATCTCCTTTAAAACGGGAAAACAGCACCGAGAAACTGGTCATTGGAACATCGGGCGGGGTATCGGCAGCCACTTTTAAAAAGGCCTGAGAATCGGTAACCACCAGCGCGGGCGGCGTTTTAAAGTTTTCCAGAACGTGGCGCAGTTCGCGCTCTTTAACCACCAGCGCCGCCGCATCGTTGTCGAGCAAATCGCGGATGGTTTGAACCTGGGGCAGAATGAGTCTGCCTTTGGGCGCCTCTTTATCAATGGGCACCACCAGCACTGCGGTTTCTCCGGGACGTACCAAATCGGCCACAATGGGAATATTGCCAATATAGTCTTCAGGGGCGACCTTCAGCAACGCTTCGCGTACATCGGAAATGCCAATATTATGTACTGCCTGGGTATAGACAACAGGAATCTTTTGTTCTGTAAGCCGAGCAATCACGTGGGTATCCGGAGTGGCAATATCGGCCTTGTTGAAAACAACCGCCACGGGGACTTCCGCCTCAACAAAGCGGCCCAGCAGCGTCTCCTCAAATGTTGTCCACACGCCGTCGGATATAATGACCCCCAAATCAGTGCGGTCCAGCGCACGGTGCGTCTTTTGCACTCTCGCTTCCCCCAGCGCCCCCACGTCGTCCACGCCAGCGGTGTCCAGAAAAAGTACCGGGCCAAGAGGGAGCAGTTCCATAGGCTTTTCCACAGGATCCGTGGTTGTCCCCGCAACGTCTGAAACAATGGACACACTCTGCCGGGTGAGCGCGTTCAGCAAACTCGATTTGCCCACATTGCGTCTGCCAAACAGGCCAATGTGCAACCGAAAGCCTTTAAACGTTCTCTTTTTCATCTATTCTCCAAGTTTACATACAGCAAAGTGCGATAACAATGCGTCCAGTTCATGCTTCTCGATGAGTTCGTCCGCCAGTACAATATCCTGCAGAGAACGCTCTGTAACGCGGGCGCGTTTCACCAGGTCTGCCACCACTTCATATCCCAGTCTGGAGACCAGGGCCGTCGCCAATGCCGACGATCGCGCCACATTCTCAGCGGTCTGTTCCTCATCCACCAGAACGGTTTCGATGCAGTGGCGGCGAAAGATGGATACCGCATTGGCGAGCATCTCCAGGTTGCAAAGCAGATTTTCCGCCACGATGGGCAAAAACGGATTCAACTCCAGACTGCCGTTTGCACATGCTGTTTTGATCACACTGTCGTTGCCCATCACCTGCATGGCCACCTGAGTCACCGCCTCGGGGATGACCGGATTTATTTTGGCGGGCATGATGGATGAGCCCACCTGACGCTGAGTCAGTATCAGCTCTCCGATGCCCGCTTCCGGTCCGCTGGACAAAAAGCGAATATCAGAGGCCATCTTCTGCAATGTGGCGGCACAGGCACATATAATGCCGGATACTTCAACATATACATCTGCATTTTGCGTACAGTCCACCAGGTTTTCCGCGCGCGCCAGGGGTACCCCCGTTTGCTCCCGAAGCACATCCACCACCTGAAAAATGTATTGTCTGGGAGCACCCAGTCCGGTGCCAATCGCAGTTCCCCCCAGATTCACCACACGCAATCGCTCCTGACATTTATAAATGCGCCAGCGATCCCGTCCGGTGGCATCGGCAAACGCACCGAATTGTCTGCCGACAGTGGTCAGCACCGCATCCTGATACTGAGTGCGCCCCACCTTGACCACTTCAGCGAACTGTTTTTCCTTTTCCTGTAATGACTCCTGAAGCAGCAGTATCTGCTGTTCCAACTCCTGAAGCAGTCTAATGGCCGCCAGTTTCAGCGCGGTGGGATAGGTATCATTGGTGGACTGATGCAGATTCACATGGTTCAAAGGAGAGATAACACCGTAGCTCCCAGGTGATTTGCCAAGGCGCAAAAGGGCGGCATTGGCCAGCACTTCATTGACATTCATATTGGTGCTGGTGCCCGCTCCGCCCTGAAATGCATCCACAACAATGTGTTCAGTAAATTCCCCGTCATCCATCTGCATACATACCGCCAGTAATGCATCGATGGCGGGTGGGCTCAAATTCAGTTTGGCAAGGTCTCTGTTGACTGTGGCGGCCGCTCTTTTTACGGCGCCAAATGCGCGAATCAGGGAGGGGTGTGGCGTCCGTCTTGATAATGGAAAGTTTTCCAGCGCCCGCGCGGTGTGAATGCCAAACAAGGCGTCTTGGGGCACCTGCATTTGGCCGAGGCTATCTTTTTCGGTGCGAAAGGACATCGTGCGCCTTTTCTCAGCAGTATACATCCCGTTTGCCGTCATGGATTCTGGTCAGTAATTTTTCGGAAATGCGTCGAGGTTCGTCGTCCAATTGGCTCATTGTGTTCTGAATGCACTGCTCCCCCACCCTGCGTGTTTCCTCTGAGGCGAAATCCTTGAGGTACTCCATGAACGTTGAAATGCCATTGGGATCGCAGTGACGGCGAATATCCCCGGGGCGCGCCATATCCATGAAATCAGCGCCAACGCGACCGAGCCGATAGCAGCCGGTGCAAAAGGACGGCATATAACCCATCGAGGCAACGTCGCGCACCACCTCATCGAGTGAACGGTGATCTCCCAGCGAAAACTGAGAACCGTTGTCGCCCTGGATTTCGCTGTACCCCCCCGGATTGGTTCGACTGCCGGCCGAAATCTGTGACACGCCCAGCGCAAAACTTTCGCGACGGATATTGGGTGTTTCACGGGTCGACATAATGATGCCGGTATACGGCACAGACAGCCGCAATATGGCAACCAGTTTCTGAAAAGATTTATCATCAATTGGCGCAGGTGGTCTCGACGCCATGGGAGAACCGCTGGCGGGTTCCAGCCGTGGTACGCTCACCGTGTGAGGACCAATGCCAAATCGTCGTTCGAGGTACTCGATATGGCTTTTCAGTGCCAGCATCTCGTAACGCCAGTCACACAATCCGAACAGCACCCCAATTCCCACATCATTAAGGCCCGCCTCCAGGGCTCTGTCAATGGCACTCAGACGCCAGTTGTAATCGGCTTTTTTTCCGGCCAGATGGACCTGACTGTATACCTTGCGATTATAGGTCTCCTGAAACAGCTGATACGTGCCGATTTTCCGTTCCTTCAACTGCAAAAACTCGTCCGCCGTTAATGGTGCCACGTTCACGTTGACTCTGCGGATTTCTCCTGAGCCTTCACGAACACTGTAGATTGTATCTATGGCATCCAGTACGTAGTTGAAACCCTGTTTGGGATACGACTCTCCGGCCACCAATAGCACGCGTTTGTGCCCGCTCGAAATAAGAGCAAGAGTTTCCCGTGCAATTTCGTCCTGTGTCAGGGAGCGCCGTTCAATGTCTTTGTTTTTTGCGCGAAATGCACAATACGTGCATTCATTTTTACACAGGTTTGACACGTACATCGGTGCAAAAATAACGAGTCGCCGACCGTAAATCTCATTTTTCACATAACGCGCGGCGGAAAACAATTCATTGAGCAGCGGCTCGCTTTCAATCGCCATGAGGCCAATCATGTCGCTCTGATTTAACCCTTTGAGTTCTCTGGCTTTATCCAGAATCTCCCGAACCCAAATGTCATCTTCACTCCGTTCGCGACGGAGTACTTGAGTGATATACTTATCATTTACAATTGGTTCACGCCGGGGCATCAGCATTGGCACACCTCTCCCTTTTATTAAACAGATTGAACGGGAAGCTCCACTTTAAAAGTTGTTCCCTTTTCCCACTCACTGATGGCGCGAATATCGCCACCATACAACTGAACGATTTTTTTCACCGTAGACAATCCCAAACCAGAGCCTTCGATATGTCTCGTTTTTTCGTTTTTCATTCGAACAAATTCACCAAAAAGCTTACCAAGTTCCTTCTCGGTCATCCCGATACCGGTATCTTCGATTTCAACCTGATACCCCCTGGCGTCTTTCAACACTCGCACCATCACCTTGCCGTTGTCTCGATTGTATTTCACCGCATTGGAAACCAGATTGTTCATCACAATTTCAATCTCGCTGCGATCTCCTTCAAAGATCATATACGGAGCAACTTCCAGCTCCAGCGAAATTCCTCTGGCATTGGCACTGAATTCCACAAGTTCGAGGGCGCCACGAAGCAGTTCCCCAAGGTCAATCGGCTCAAGTTTGCGCTGTTTTGTTCCCGCTTCAATCCGAGTTAAATCGAGTAAGTCAAAAATAAGTTTTCGCATGCCCGCCAGCCGGGCGAGGCTGCGCTCCACGATGCGAGTCTGGGTCTCTTCATCTTTAACGGCACCGCTTCGAAACAGCTCCAGATACCCTTCCACAGCACCGATTGGCGCTTTCAACTCATGGGAAAGCACCGATATAAATTCAAACCGAACACGACGCTTTTCATCCGCCAGTTTTTGGGCCTGCCGCTGTAGAATCAAATTTTTGGTAGCCTGGCGCACAGTGGCCCGAAGCTCCTGCGGCGTAAACGGTTTGGCCAGAAAATCAAATGCCCCCTGCTTTGTCGCCGATACGGCAATATCGAGGGATGCATACGCGGTCATCATGATCACCAGAGCATCGGGACACAGTTTTTTTGCTTCAGATAACACCTCGATACCACTGATTCCTGGCAATTTGTAGTCCAGCAAAAGAAGGTCGTATGAATTCTCCTTCAGTCGCTCCACCGCTTCCTCGCCGGAAGCGGCCAAATCCAGTTCAAACGAAACGTTGCAATCCAAATCATGAAAGCTGGCCACATATTTGCGCAGTGCCCGCTGCACTCCCAGGCGCATTCCGTCCTCGTCATCAGTGACAAGTATGCGGGTGACATCGGTCATATTTTATCCGTTTTACACAGGCGATGAATTTCGCGTTTGAGTTGTTCAAAGCGGATGGGTTTAGGCAATATGGCATCGGCCTTAATCCACGATCCCTCTTCGCCCACCGTCCCAAATTCCAAACCGGTTTCACTGGTTACCGCGGTGACAAGAATCACTGGAACGCCGGCATCTTTCTTTTTGATATTGTATGCAAGTACGAATCCATCATCGGTTTCATCCATCATCAGGTCCAGAATCGCCAAATCCGGCGTCACGGTTTCCAACAGTTTCTCGGCTTCCCTGCGCGAATGGGCGGCAACCACTTCATAGTTTTCAGTCTCCAGAAACAACCGGTGCTGCTCCAAAAAATCTACATCATCATCTACAAGTAAAACGATCTTCTTCAAATTGCTGTTCATGGTTGTCCTCTTTATTTCGTTTGCAGTAATTCCACTGGATGCTTCCATTCCAGGACGGAAGCATCAACGACTAACTGGCGCCTGAGCGCCTTGGAATACTGACTGTAAATTTTGTTCCGGTAGGCCCCCCTGACGCATCCGCGTTGGAGCTTACTGAAATTTGTCCCCGGTGCATTTTCACGATGCCATATGACACGCTCAATCCGAGTCCCGTTCCCTTTCCAATTTTCTTGGTAGTAAAAAACGGTTGAAACACCTTGTCGATATTGTCTTTAGCGATGCCCACGCCAGTGTCCTTGAAAGTAAATTTAACTCTGGACGAGTCATCTTTGGTGCAAATGGTTAATTGGCCTCCATCCGGCATTGCCGCATAGGCGTTGGCAATAATATTGGTAAATACCTGCGTCATCTGATCCGGGTCCATTTCGCAAATGGAATCGGCGTGTCCAAACTTCATGTCCACCCCAATGTTCTCGGGTCTGGGAATGCTTTCCACGCATTGACGCAGATGCTGCTCCAGATTCACTTCTTCAAACAGCACCTTGTTTTCCCGGGCAAAATCAAGCAGATTGGAAACGATTCGCTTACTGCGCTGCGCCTGATCTGCAATGAGTTTGAGGTCTTCGTACATCTCTGACTGAGTGTTGATTTCATCCAGCAGAAGATGAGAGTACATCAGCACCACCCCAAGTGGATTATTCAACTCATGGGCCACACCAGCGGCCAGCTGTCCCATGCTTGCCAGTTTTTCCGATTGAATCAACTGATCCTGTGCATTCGCCAGCCGCTTGTCGGAAACAGACAAATCATTAATGGTCTGCTTCAGCCGTTCAATCACGTAAGGCAGGCACATTTCCTCCTCGGCCAGCCCTTTGTGAATGGCAATGGCATGGGCGCGACAGGTGGGATATCCGCAGGCGCCGCAATTGAGTTCGTCAGAATAATCCTTTTTCCCCAGACGTTCCAGAATATCGTGCAGTTCATCGTATGATGGCGTGGGAATACGCTGATCATCCGGTGAAAATTCGCGAGACAAATCCAGCGATGCAAATCGATTCATATCCTCATGGTGCTGTTGTTTTTTTGACTGATAGTTGCGAAACCGCACGTATTGACTCACCCGGGAACGGCGCCGAAACTGTGGCTCGGTGGACACCATTCCCGGGCCCATAATACAACCGTTACATGAGAGAACTTCCAGCAGCTTCGCATCCATTTTACTGTCGGCAAATTCCTCGATAGCCTGAACAAACTCAATGATTCCATCCGCGGTCACGATTTCATCGCCAACCAGATCCTCATACATATCGGCGGCCTGCAGCATGCCCCGTGTGATGGGGAACAACGCTCCAAGTCCACCATGAGGCGGATCAAAATCGGAAGTAATTGCGGTTTTCGATGAAATTCTGGCCACAGAAAACATCTCTTTAAGCTCTTTAAACGTGAGAACTTCATCAATTTCGCCAGCCACGTCATCGCTGCAGGCTTCCGCCTTTTTAGCGATGCAGGGGCCAATGAACACTACCTTTAACTCCGGGCCATGTATCTCATGTAACGCTCTGGCCAGTGCAATCATAGGTGAAACAATAGGCGCCAGCTGCGGCACGATATTGGAATGGTATTTCTCCACATAGCTGACCACAGCCGGACAGGTCGTGGCAATATAGCCGCGCACATTGCGCTCCAGCATCAGTCGACGGTAGCGTTCCGCCACCAAATCCGCACCAAATGAAACTTCAGTGACCAAATCGAAACCCAGCTCGCGCAACATTCCCACCAGCACCCGAAAATCCATACCTGGAAACTCCGCGGGAAAACTGGGTGCAATGCACGCGACCACCTGTTTTTCGCTTTTCAAAAGCGTTTCCACAGATTTGGTGGCGCGAACAAAACGTTTCGCCCCCTGACTGCATACCTTGACGCAGTTACCACAGGCAATGCATCGAGGCGGCATCACTTCGGCCTGCCCATCCTCAATGCGAATGGCTTTGGCGGGACACTCACGGACGCAGGTGTAGCATACTCTGCATTTATCCTTGATGGTGCGCACAAAACCGGTTTGTGCCGTTGTCAAAGGTTCTTTATTGCTCATGATGCGCCATCTGTTATTTCAAAACATCTGTCCGCGCCACATAACTCGTATGCAGCAACCGGTGTGACTTCTCTCCATTGGGCGTTCCCAAAAACTCCTTGTACAGACGGTGAACAGCTGGATTCTGATGACTGGTTCGCAATGTCTCCTCCTGATCCAGTCGATACAGCGCCTTCTGACGCTGGCGCACGGTATCGGGAGATAGATTGATTGGCTGGCCGCCACCGGATACACATCCGCCAGGGCAAGTCATCACCTCAATGAAGTGAATATCATTTCGCCCCTCTTTTATTTCGTCCAGCAGTTTTCTGGCATTGGCCAAACCACTGACCACCGCTACGCCCAGTTCCAGATCGCCCACCTGTATTCTGGCTTCCTTGCGTCCTTTGCTGCCACGTACTGCGGGTATTTTGAGGTCCGTCAATTCTTCGGAGGTCACCATGTGATACGCGGTTCTCAATGCCGCTTCCATAACACCACCGCTACCGCCAAACAACTTACCGGCAGAACTGCGCTCCCCAAACGGGTTGTCCGCGGTTTCGCCCGGGATATTTTCAATATCAATACCGTGCATCTTTATCAGCTGCGCCAATTCCCGGGTGGTCAACACAAAATCCACGTCCGGAATGTCGTCCACAATCATCTCATTTCGACTGGCTTCAAACTTCTTGGCCGTGCAGGGCATGATGGACACACTGACGACATCCTTGGGGTCCAACCCTTCCCGTCTGGCAAAAAAACTTTTAATGATGGCGCCCATCATCTGCTGCGGACTTTTACAGGTGGAGAGATTGGGAATCATTTCCGGATAGTACTGCTCCACAAACTTAATCCAGCCTGGGGAACATGATGTCATCATGGGCAACGTTCCGCCATGGGTGAGCCTTGAAACCAGTTCTGATGCTTCTTCCATAATGGTGAGGTCCGCACTGAACGATGTATCAAAGACGCGATCAAATCCAAGTCGTCTCAACGCGGCAACCATCTCCTTGTCAATATCTGTCCCCGGTTTCACACCGAACTCTTCGGCCAGCGTTACCGAAACACTGGGGGCATGCTGAACCACAACGTACTTTCTGGGATCGGCCAGCGCTGCCATCACGTCTTCCACGTTGCGTTTTTCCACCAAAGCGCCAGTGGGGCACACCAGGGAGCACTGACCGCAGTTAATGCAGCTGGACACATTCAGCCCCTCATCGAATGACGTGCCCACAGTGGAGTCTGCCCCGCGACCGATAAAATCAATGGCGCCCACATTCTGAATTTCCTCACAAACGCGCACACAACGCCCGCACAGGATGCATTTTTCGGGATCCCGCACCAACGACGGGTTGGCCACATCCACTTTCATTTTTTTTCGTTCGCCTTTGTAACGACGTTGGCGCACACCCAGTTCCGCCGCCAGCGTCTGTAATTCGCAATTGCCGTTGCGCGCGCAGTAGTTGCAATCATCGGGATGGCTGGACAGCAGCAATTCCACAATGGTCTTTCGCGCCTGGACGGCTTTGGCGGAGTGGGTGGAAATTTTCATGCCATCTGATACGGGAAAGGCACAACTGGGAACCAGATTTCCACGTCCTTCCACTTCCACCACGCACATGCGACAGGCACCGGTGGGATTCAAGCCTTCAACATTGCACAGAGTCGGGACCTTGACACCTTCACGGCGCAGCACTTCCAGCAGGGTTTCTCCAATTTTAGCTTCGGCAACTCTTCCATTTATCTCAATCTGACACATCGCAATACCTCATTATCAGGAAACAATTACAGCGTTCTGTTTGCAGACGTCGTAACAGGCGCCGCATCCAATGCATTTGTCGGGTACAATGTAGTGAGGCGCTTTCTTCGCGCCCATAATGGCTTTTGTGGGGCACTTGCGTCCGCACAGCATGCATCCAGTGCATTTTTCAGCATCAATGGTATACGACAATAACTCGCGGCACACTCCGGCAGGGCATCTCCGCTGGTAAACGTGCGCCTCGTACTCGTCACGGAACCAGCGCAATGTACTGAGCACTGGATTGGGCGCCGATTGTCCAAGACCGCACAGACTGGTATCCTGAATAACGCGCGCCAGTTTTTCCATTTCGGTGATGCCCTTGAAACGATCGAGCGCTTCCACTTTTTCGTGGCCGCCGCGACCGCTGGTAATACGCTCAAGGATTTCCAGCATACGCCGGGTTCCCTCACGACAGGGAATACATTTTCCGCAGCTTTCACGCTGGATGAAGTCCATGAAAAATTTGGCCACGTCCACCATGCAGGTTTTTTCGTCCATAACCACCAGACCACCGGATCCCATCATGGCGCCGACGGTTTTCAGATTTTCGTAATCAATTTTGATGTCAAGATGCTCTTTGGGGACGCACCCACCGGAGGGGCCGCCAATCTGAACGCCCTTAAACTCGTTGCCATCCGGAACACCGCCACCGATTTTAAATATGATGTCGCGAATAGTTGTACCCATTTCCACCTCGATGAGCCCGGTTCGCTTCACCTTTCCAGATACCGCAAACACCTTGGTGCCTTTGCTGGTAGCGGTGCCGGTTTTTGCGAATTCGGAGGCCCCCATTTTGAAAAGTCTGGGCAAATTGGCCAGCGTTTCCACGTTGTTTATGCTGGTGGGCTTGCCAAACAATCCACTCACCGCCGGATATGGCGGTCGGGGCCGGGGCATACCTCGCTTACCTTCGATACTGTTGATCAATGCAGTTTCCTCGCCACACACAAACGCACCGGCACCCATCTTCACGATGATCTCCAGACTGAAACCACTATCGAGAATATTGCTTCCAAGAAGGCCGTTCTCCTTTGCCTGGGCGATAGCGATATTCAGGTGGCGAATAGCCAGGGGATATTCAGCGCGGATGTAAATGTACGCTTTTGAGGCGCCATTGGCGTATGCAGCGATAGCCAGACCTTCGACAAGACAATGGGGATCGCCTTCGATAACGGCCCGGTCCATGAACGCGCCGGGGTCGCCTTCATCGGCATTGCAAATCATATATTTCTGATCCGCTTCGTTGGCGCGGGCCAGTTTCCATTTGCGCCCCGTGAGAAAACCACCGCCACCGCGACCGCGCAGACCGGAGAGTTCCACCGCATCACAAAGCTCATCCGGCGTCATCTCGCGAATGACTTTGGCAAAGGATGCGTATCCCCCCCTTGCAATGTATTCCGCGATGCGAACCGGGCTGATGACACCACAGTTGGCCAGCACCCAGCGTTTTTGCCCCGCGAAAAACGATTCTTCATCCATGAACGGCACGCCGCGCCAGGACTCAAAGTCTCTGGAGCGCCACTGAAATATTGTCTTAACATTTTCGGGCAGCTCATGGCCAAACACTGCCGAGAGCAAATTTTCAATTTTGTCTGCCGTCACTTCTCCAAAGGATACACGGGTGCGACCGGGCATCTGAATATCCACCACTGGCTCCACTGCGCATGCCCCCACACACCCCACTTGAATCACATCAGCATCCACGTTGTGATCTTCGAGATATTTGTTGATGGCCTTCAATGTCTGGCCGGCACCGGCGCCCAGACCACATGTGCCTGTTCCAATATACACCACTGGTTTGGTGATCATGCCTCGCAGCATTTCGCCTTTCCATGCCGATACTTTCATGGCCACATCGTGGTCTTCAAAACATTTGGGACCACTCTGAAGACAATCCACAAACTGGGGACACGGAGTATCAATCGAGTGGGTGCATCTTTCGTCATCAATAATATTCAGCAGTGCGGTCATTTGTTGTCTCCCTCTTTGGCAGCCTTTTTGTATTCCTTTACAATTCGAGACGCGTCATCGTCGACCAGTTTGGCGTGGAACTCACCGTTCACGGCGATAACCGGTGCGAGACCACAGGCGCCAATGCAGGACACCACTTCAAGGCTGAACATGCCGTCCCTGGTGGTTTCACCATCGTTGATTTTCAAATCGCGACAGAACCGGTCGAATACGCCGGAAGACCCTTTCACGTGACATGCGGTTCCGCGACATACCTGTATGTGGTGTTGTCCCACCGGCTGAAACCGGAACTGGTTGTAAAATGTGGCGACTCCGTAAATTTTACTGGTGGGGAGATTCAAATACGCCCCAATCTGAATTACGGCCTCCTTGGAAAGATACCCGCAACTGTCCTGAACATCCTGCAAAATGGGGATCAGCGCATCGCGTTTGGCATCTTTGTACCTGGTCAAAATCTCGTCAACTTTCGCTTGTGTTTCCATCGGTTTACCTTTCCTTCTCCGCGCTCTGGCCGGCAAAATAGGCAACTTTCTCAAGAACGGTACTAATGTTCAGATTTTCAACAAATACGTGACTGGGGACTCGCAATTGCACCGGTGCAAAGTTCAGTAAACCTGTGACGCCACTTTCCACCAGCGTCGATGCCACATCCTGAGCGGCAGATTCCGGAACGGTAATAATTCCCATTTGCGCCTGCATTTCTGCAACCACCTCACCCATCACTGAGACAGGGTAGCAGCGCACGCCGTGAATCACGCGATTCACCCGCATTTCATTCACGTCAAAAGCGGCACACAATACAAGTTTGGGATTGCGGTCAACGAAGAAATCCAACAGCGCGCGCCCCAGATGGCCAATTCCCACCAGCACCATGCGGCGCTCCTCACCGAAACCAAGAAAATTGGTGACGTTTTGCAGCAGCTCCGGCACGTCGTAACCGCGGGCACTGCTGCCACTGAAACCGATATTCATCAAATCGCGGCGCACCTGAGCCGCGGTAACGCCACAAAGTTTAGCCAGGTCATGGGAATATATGTTTCGATTGCCGTGTATATCGATTTCTTCGAGCGTGGTGCGATATTCACTGAGTCGCTCGATAATACGTTTGGATATCTTTGTTTTGTCAGGCATAGCAAATCATGTGATTTCTGTAACGCTGTGAATTTTTTCACAGTAAGACTACAGGTAGTATGGCTGTTTTTTTTTACAAGTCAAGTCCTTTTTGGATGGAGACGTTGACAACAATGTAACATCTTGCTTAAGCCATTAAAACAATTGTATTTTCTCAAGCAGAGCCGTTCCCAAAAAACGACAATCGGCGATATTGCGCTGACGACGTCAACAAACTGACAAATAGGGCTTTGGGGTTTAAATGACGCGGTCTTCAGGGAATAGCCGGGCGCATTCATGGACCGTTCGTTTTGTCTACTCACGCCACTGTGACAATATTCACATAACATAGGCACCGGCGAGATACTGTTCATCCTATGGGACAACGGCTCATCCAACAGAAGACCATGTAACGAAAAACACCAACAGGCAATGACGAACCAACTTGCATTTCCAATTCCAAAGGCGTTATACCCTCCCCAAATGGAAGGATGGGCAAAGGGGAAGGCCAGCAAAGTTGAACATTGATTAAAATTAAAAGGGGGCACGCATCATGGCCCACAAAATATATCGCGAAATTCCTTACAATTATACATCCGCGGAGGACAAACGTATTGTTGAACTGCTGTTCTCCGAAGATATCTGGCAGCGACTGGACAACCTGCGCTCGGTCCGGAAATCCGGCCGTTCCGCACGGTTATTACTTCGGATTATCGGCGAATTGTTTATTTATTTTCGTAACCCATACCTCTTTACCCATTTGTGCCGCTCTAAAAGTCGACGACATCATTTTTTTGCACAAACGGACCACGACCTGGGCATTATCCGTCGATTCGCGCAGGGTAACGGTGATGTCATAGCAGTCATTGCCGCGGTGGAAGAGAATCTCCAGCAGCTGAAAACGGACATCCGAAAAAGTCGACACCAGAATGAAAAGCTGGTTCGCGCGCTGGGTGGGGTGATTGGGAAGGAAAATGTGTCCATGAATCCCATGGCCATTATCTCCCATATTACAGACGCCACCGACTGGCGCCTGTACGCTCCGGTGGGCATCGCCCGCCCCTCCCTTTGTGACCAGATGCCCGCTCTGGTGCGGACAATTGTACAGCAGGGATATCAGATCATTGCCAGAGGCGCCGGGACAGGTTTGACTGGCGGAGCTGTACCGGCGGATTCGAAATGCATCGTCATAAACACGGAGCGACTGAATCGAATATATCCCATTGAAAACAGGACACTGGATACCCCCGAGGGTTCTGTGGCATGCAAGGTGGTGCGTGTGGAAGCCGGGGCCATCACTGAAAACGTCATGAAACACGCCGCCGCCGAAAAACTGGTGTTCGCATCGGACCCCACCAGTGCGTGGGCCTCCACCATCGGCGGAAACATTTCCGAAAATGCGGGAGGCAAAAGCGCTGTCAAATGGGGAACCACAATTGACAATGTACTATCGTTTAACATTGTCACCCCCAATGGTGAAACCCTGCTGGTGGAAAGAATCGCACACCCCCTTCGAAAAATAGTCCCAGGGGATACGGTGACGTTTCAGATTACCAACCGGGACAGACAGGTGGTCAAGCAGATTTCACTCCAATCCGACGAAGTACGCAAGCCGGGTCTCTGGAAGGATATAACCAACAAAGCGCTGGGCGGCGTCCCTGGAATACAGAAAGAAGGCACCGATGGCATTATCACCGAAGCCGTTTTCGTTCTGTACGACGCCTACCCCATTCGAAAAACGTTCTGTCTGGAATTTTTTGGCGACAATTTTAATGAGGCCAGCCGTGTCATTGAACAGATTACCACAGCATTTTCACTGGAAGATGACGCCGCTCTGGTGGCACTGGAACACTTTGATGGCGAGTACATCAAGGCCATCCAGTACAAGGTGAAATCAAACGTCTCCCACTCCCCCAAAGCGGTACTGCTTATTGACATGGCGGCGCATCATGAGACGGATTTGGAACTGGGTGAGAAAAAAATAACCACCATTATTTCGAGAAGCGCATCCACCGAGGTTCACGTGGCGCAATCCCCAAAAGAAGCAGCCGCCTTCTGGCACGATCGCCATCAGTTGGGCGCCATTGCCAAACGAACCAACGCGTTCAAGCTCAATGAAGACATTGTGTTGCCCCTGAAGTCGCTCGCGCCGTTTACCGATTGGGTGGAGCGCATCAATCTGCGCGAGGAACGTTTCGTGCAAAACAAGGCCATCAACCAGCTTTTGGCACAGCTGCAAAGGGTACAGCAGCGCGCAGGCACTGTTGACATTTCGGAGAAGATTCCCGCATTGCTGAATCGATGCACATCGGCGGCGGCCGCACTCGCAGATGTTGCAGACACGCAGTTGCCGCTACGCACTGCCATGAGCATGCTGCGAAAGAATATCCAGGACATCCTGAGTGGCTACGACAAATGGCAAAACACATTCTTTGCCATTCTCGACGATACTCTCAACACAGTTCTGGTGATGGCCACCCACATGCACGCGGGAGATGGCAATGTCCACGTCAATATTCCGGTATTCTCCAACGACGCGGAGATGATGGAACGGGCGGAACTGCTGGTGGACGAACTGATGGCCCAAACCATCGAACTGGGTGGTGTTGTCAGCGGCGAGCACGGCATTGGCATTACCAAAATCAAGTACCTGGACGACGATATAATCACATCGCTGAATCACCACCGGGCACAGTATGACCCGCAGCGCGTCATGAATCCGGGGAAGCTTGACAGTAAAACCATTTTGCAGCGTGTATTCACTCCGTCTTTCAATCTGCTCGAACTGGAAGCGCGAATCCTGAAGCGCGGTAAACTGGAAGAACTTGCCAATCACATCGCCCACTGTGTTCGCTGTGGCAAGTGCAAAGGAGACTGCTGTGTTTTTCATCCGCAGCAAAACCTGTACTTTCATCCCCGCAACAAGAATCTGGCCATCGGTGCACTCATTGAAGCCATCCTGTTTGATGCGCAACGGAACCGGGATACCGAATTTGAACTCCTCAGGGAACTGGAGGAAATCGCCGACCACTGCACCATCTGTCACAAGTGCGCCAAACCATGCCCCGTTGATATTGATACCGGCGAAATCTCCATTCTGGAGCGCAATCTGCTGGAAGAGAGAGGCATTAAACACTCGGCCTCGGCAACGAAATTGACGCTTAGATATTTATCTTCCACATCGGGGGCGTTCAATTCACTTGTGCATGGCAGCGTGCTGTTCATGGGCAGCCGTATGCAGGCCCTGGCGACCGCGCTGACGAAGCCACTTCGAAAAATTAAACCATTGGCACAAACCTATCCGCTGCAGTTGCTGGATGCGCCCATGTTGCCGGCGCCAATGAAGACCCTGCGCGATGTTCTGCCCGCGTGCGGACCGAACCAGGTGCTGGTGTTCGAAGGAGACGAATCATCGGAAACCACAGTCTTCTACTTTCCTGGCTGTGGCTCCGAACGGATGACCGCAGACATTTCGCTGGCAGCGCTGTTCCTTCTGTTAAATGCGGGCCATCGGGTCATTTTGCCACCGCCGTTCCTGTGCTGTGGATTTCCCATCAGTGTCAATGCCAAGCGGGAATTCCACAATCGGCTGGTTTTGAGAGATACGATTATCCTCAGTCAGATCCGCGAAATGTTCAGCTATCTGGATTTCGCCGCAGTGGCCATCACCTGCGGAACGTGCAAAGAAGCACTGGAACAAATGGGAATTGGCGCCATTTTCAAAGCGCCCATCCAGGATGTAATGGCCATCATGGATATTCAGGTCGCAAACGCAGCGGGGAGCGTGTTGTACCACCGCCCCTGCCATGACTCGCTGGAAGACGCCGGCCCTGAGATTATTGAACGCATGGGATGTTCAGTGTCCACCATCCCCCACTGTTGTGCAGAAGCAGGCACACTCGCGCTCAGCAGACCCGACATCTCGGCTGCCATGCGTGCAAAAAAGCGCGCGGCCATCGAGTCGGTGCTGTCCCAGACAGGTGCCCGTTCCATTTTGACCAATTGCCCTTCGTGCGTCCAGGGACTGGGAAAGCAGCGTTCGTTGGGAATCCAGGCCACCCACATGACCGTCTACGCAGCCATGCAGGTGGGCGGCAAGGACTGGAAGAAGCAACTTCTGGCACGTTTGAAACAATATGAACGCGTGACGGTATGACCATATACCCGGGTGCACCATCGTGACTGACCAGATATCCAGAGTTGTGTTGACCGCCATCAATGCCAAATACATACACAGTTCGCTGTCGTCGAGATACCTGCTTGCAAATCTGGGTGAGTTTGAACCGGCAACGGAATTTCTGGAGTTTACCATTCTGGAACGCGCCCAGGACATTGCGGAACAGATTCTTGTCAAGCAGCCGGATTGCATTATTTTTTCCTGTTACATCTGGAACATCACACTCACCGAAGAAGTGGTCTGCATCATCAGAGCAGTGAGGCCGCAAACCCTTATTGTTCTGGGAGGACCTGAAGTCTCGTACCCGGAGTATGCACCAGCTGTCAATGCTAAGGCCAATCACGTTATCTGTGGCGAAGGAGAAGAGGCCCTGCCGAACCTGTTGCGCTCGCTCAACGCTGGGCTGCCGGTTGCCCACACCATTTTTGCCAGTCCGGTGGCCCTCTGTGACATCGCATTGCCCTATCATCTCTATTCTGATGCAGATATTGCGCATCGTATAATTTATGTGGAATCGTCGCGCGGGTGCGCGTACGGTTGTGAATTCTGTCTATCCAGTCTGGATGAAAAAGTACGACATTTCGACTCTGCACGAGTGATTGAAGCGCTGGATAGGCTCTGGCAGCGCGGCGTCCGGCAGTTCAAATTCATTGACAGAACAATTCATTTTTCAAAGGCCAAACCAATCCTTCGTTTTTTTCTGGATCGCCTTTGCCCCGAACTTTTTCTCCACTTCGAAATTGTCCCTGATCGCATCACCGATTCTCTGATTGAGCTGCTTCAATCCTTCCCCGATGGCGCAGTACAACTGGAAGCGGGCGTCCAAACAATGAACCCGGATGTTTCCTGCAGTATTGGACGCCGGCAGAATATGGAAAAAACGGTGCGCAATATTCGCCGTATTGTCGAGGAAACAGGGGTTCACATCCATTCGGACCTGGTGGTGGGGCTTCCAGGAGAAACCATGGAGAGTCTGGCAGAGGGATTCAATTGTTTGCTGGACACCGGTGTACACGAAATACAGGTAGGCATTCTCAAACGCCTGCGAGGTGCACCTATTGACCGCCATACACTGGAATCGGGAATGATTTACCGGGAAACACCGCCGTATGACATTCTGCAGAATGCGCACATTTCATTTATGGATATGCAGCGACTCAAGCGCTTCAGTCGATACTTTGATATTGTAGTCAATAACGGAAACTTCAAGTTCACCGCGCCTCTTATATGGAAGGATCGCTCCCCATTTTATGGTTTTCTGGCGTTTTCCGACTGGCTTTTCGAACAATCTGAACGGACTGCCGGAATTGCGCTGGACCGACTGGCAGAATATCTTTTTGATTATCTGGTCACCGTGCAGCTCATGGACAGTAGCCATTGCGCGAATACGCTGCGCGACGACTATGCGGCCAACGGGCGGCCACGTCTGCCCAAATGTGTTAGAGAATTTGCCAGTACGCCACAAAACGCATATTCTGAGTCGATGAAAAAACAAAAGGCATCTGGAATTCCGGAGCGACAGAGACGACACAGGCAATGAAGTACTTTGTAGCAGACACCTCGTCAGAAATGGGCATTCGGCAACTGGGGGAAGAAAAAGTAACGCTGCTCGCAAACGGTGCGCTCCAATACCGTCACCCGCAAACAGGAGAACTGCGAACTGTGGATTCTGAATTGTGGGCAACGGACTGGGATAAAACCGCCATGGGCGCCTACAATCAGTTAAACGATGCCATTGCAAAAGTGGAATCTCAACTTGAGCGCCTGAAATGCACGAGGGAGGAACTGGTTCAAAGCTCTCCCCGATTGCAGCGCATCGCCAAACAGTTAAAGCTGTTCTAACATCTATCAATAGTTCAGGCGATTGTCACAAGGCGTGCATTGTCAGAACTGAATCTGGTAGATAAAACCGCCGTAGTCCGGCGAAAGCTGAGGAAGGAATGCACTCTCCAACGCTCGAGCGCGAGCCGTTTTCTTTTTAGACACAACCATCAGCAGCGGCGCAGCGGTCATTGCAGCAATCCCCAGAACCAACAGACCAACAGACCCTTTTTTCATGTCTTCCTGATCGCTTTCCTTCTGCTCCAGATCTTCTGCACAACCTGAGTTGACATTGCCAGTACAAACGATTTTGTCATTCTCATCTTTTTGCCTTTTCGCGGCCCAAAGCCCCAGCCCGCCCAGGGTTGCAATGCCGGCACCGACGCCCAGCGTAATCCATCCGGCAATTTTGAATTTTTTGGATTGCCGATGGTACGCTCTGATTTTCGCTTCTTTGCGAATTTTCTCAACATCATCTTTGGGGGCGACGACAGCCGGTTTCGCCACATTGACCTCTTCTGTCTTTCCGAGACGAACGACCAGAGTTTCCTGACCACCCACCACGATTTTCTGCGATTCCAAAAGCGTATCGCCATCCCGAAGTTCGATGACGTGTTCCTGGCTGGCGGCCACACGCAGACGCCCCACCAGAGGCGTAGTCCCTCGAACTATTCCATCCACCACCACCTGGTAGCCGTTTGGCGCCTCCAATTCAATGGCGCCAACAATCAGCCGCAATCGCTCCACTTCACGCAACACTTCATCTCTGCGTGCCACAGGGATTTCATCACCACCTTCGGTCAGATATTTTTCAAATGCCGCAATAGCAAGCCCCTGCCTTTTTGCGGACGCTTCCGCCTGGCCAATGTTGTACAACAACTTCCATGATGGTTTGAGCAAATAGGCTTCATTGAATTTTCGGGCAGACGCGTCAAACTTCCGATCCTTGTACAAAATGGTCGCTTCGGTGAACGCCGCTCGAGCAACTGCTTCCGCTGAATCCTCGGAAACAGCATCCACACTATCCGCAGACGCTGTGTCCCCTGTCGTATTCTGCTCACCTGTCTCTGATAGTGTCACATCTTCTCCCCCCTCATCGGCGCGAACAGTGTTGACCCCCCAAAGGCTCAAACACATCAAACAGACAATAAGAATGTTTTTGTTTTGCATATGTTCCTTTTCCATCCAATCAAATTTAAACTTTTAGTTGATGCAATTTTATGCCTATTTTCGTTTTGGGCCAAGTCATTCAACGACAATTCTCACAGAAAAATATCAGGATGCATCCTGAATTATAAACACAGCCTGTACATGCCATTCAATTGATCCGCTATAGATATCTTGTTGTTAAGGAAGGTTCGATTCCACGAAACAACGCGTTTTCTAATAATTCAGAGAGGGATTGATTTATGGGGAAAAACGAAGTCGAAAGCTATTTAATGAACAGCATTTCCTGATAGGTTGGAAGTGGCCACAGATCGTCGGCAACCAAACCTTCAAGCTCATCAGCAACCTCACGAACCGCGTTCATTGCAGGCATCACTTTTTCAAGATAATACCGGGCTTCGGCCAAATGAGAAGCGCCCTTCTTGCCATCCATCACTTTATCCAGCGCTACGAGAGAATCCTGCAGTTCTTTAACGAGTGCGGTTACCTTGTCCAGAGTGTTGGTATCAAACTTGTATCCAACAGCTTTGAGATCTGCACAGGTTTTAGCCAGCTCGCTCTGATAGCGAATCGCAGCTGGGAAGATCATGGTTCTTCCAATCTTGGTCATCAGCTTTGCTTCCACATTGATGGACTTGCAATATTGCTCCAGATAAATATTCTGGCGGCTCTCAAGTTCAGCTGCAGACAATACATTGTATTTTTTGAAAGTGGCAACTGTCTGTTTTTTGGTCAGCTCTGGAATGGAATCCACCGATGTTTTGAGGTTCGGCAGACCGCGTTTGGCAGCTTCCTCGTGCCAGGCTTCCGAATAACCATCCCCATTGAAAACAATTGCTTCGTGCTCCTTGGCCAGTTCGGACAGAACTTTAATAACAGCATCATTGAGTTTCGCCGGCGCTTTACCCACCATTTTCTCAAGTCTGGTAGCGATAAAATCAATGGATTCCGCAACGATTGTATTCAAAACAACGAGACCACCAGAGATGGACTGACTGGATCCCACCGCACGGAATTCGAAACGATTTCCTGTGAATGCGAAGGGGCTCGTACGATTTCGGTCCCCGGCATCTTTGGGAATCGGTGGCAGAGTATCGACACCCAACTTGATAACCGAAGCTTTCTTGGAAGATTTCGCACCACCGCCTTTAAGCTGCTCAAATACATCATTCAGTTGCTCGCCGAGATATACAGACAGAATTGCAGGTGGTGCTTCATTGGCACCCAAACGATGATCATTGGAAGCGCTGGCAACGCTGGCACGCAACAACCCACTATGCAGATGCACCGCACGAACCACCGCCATGCAAAACAGCAGGAATCGGAGGTTTTCATGAGGCGTATCGCCTGGATCCAGCAGATTGCCCACAACGCCGTTTCCGAATGACCAGTTCAGATGCTTTCCGGAACCGTTTATGCCGGCAAACGGCTTCTCGTGCATCAGGCATTCCATGCCATATTTCTTGGCAACGGCTTTCAACGTTACCATCACGAGTTGCTGATGATCCGACGCTATATTGGCGGATTCATAGATTGGAGCAATTTCGTATTGAGCTGGCGCCACTTCATTGTGACGCGTTTTCACCGGGATACCCAGTTTGAACAATTCTCTTTCCACTTCCATCATGAAAGACAGGACGCGCGAAGGAATTGCTCCGAAATACTGATCTTCAAACTCCTGGCCTTTTGGAGGTTTTGCGCCAAAGAGAGAACGATCGGCATTCAGCAGATCGGGCCGTGCGTAATAGAAGTTTCTGTCAATAAGAAAATATTCCTGCTCTGGACCGGCACTGGCAGACAAAAATGCATCCGATTCCACTCCGAACAATTTCAGAATTCGCTGGGCCTGAGCATTCAACGCCTGCATCGAACGAAGCACCGGCGTTTTCTTGTCGAGCGCCTCGCCAGTCCAGGAAATAAACATTGTGGGAATGCAAAGGGTTGTTCCGTTTGCGTTCTCCATAATATAAGCAGGACTGGTTACATCCCAAAGGGTGTAACCACGCGCTTCAAATGTTTCACGCAATCCGCCGTTGGGGAAACTGGACGCATCGGGCTCCCCCTGAATCAGTGTTTTTCCCGAAAATTCGGAAATCGCACCGCCTGCACCATCGGGCGCGAGGAAAGAATCGTGTTTCTCAGCTGTTAATCCAGTCAATGGATAGAAAACATGTGTGTAGTGAGTGGCGCCACGTGCAATGGCCCAGTCCTTCATGGCTACAGCAACAATATCTGCCACTTCTGGATTCAGACTGGATTTTTCATCGATGGTTTTCATCAGCGATTTAAAGATAGACTTGGGTAGTTTTTCTTTCATCACTGCAGTGTTAAACACATTCTGTCCGAAAATTTCATCTGCAGAAACATCTGAGAAGTTCAGAGGATTAACATCAATTTTTTGATTAATTATGGCACTGATGGCCGCCATACGTGCTTTACTACCGCTCATGTTAATTTAGCCTTTCCTTTCCACAAACAACAGTCTGCGTGCATTAAGGTACACAATTATTTGCCGGTATTATTCAGGATGTAGGACCGAACACGTAAGGGCCGTTACGCGTTCAGCAAAATTCAAACGAAACTTGTATAAGTGTTCTGAATAGTCCCGTCAAGAGTTTTGAATGAAGAAATCGGGCTTTCGGCGAAAAGAATTTACGCAGACGAAGAAAGAAAGTCAGCCTTTTGTCAGATACCGATCGATGGCATCCGCAACGAGACGCCCCTGCTTAATGGCTCTTAGTACCAGAGATGCCCCCATTACCGTATCTCCAGCGGCAAACACCGATTCATTGGAAGTTTGGAACTCATCGGAAACCACAACGTTGCCACGGCCATCAAGCGCGAGATTCAAATCATCAATCAGCCCCGCATGCACCGGATGCACAAAACCCATTGCCAGCAGAACCAAATCCGCTTTCAGCTCGAATTCGCTGTTGGGCACCTCGTTCATCACCCATCTGCCATCCTCTTTAACCCAGTCCACTTTCACGCATTTCAAAGCTCTAACAGCGCCTTTTTCCGCAATGAATTCTTTGGTCAATACGCTCCATTTGCGATCACATCCTTCCAGATGCGAAGAGGAATTGCGCATAATTTTTGGCCATTCCGGCCAGTGATTCTCCGGGTCGGTCCCCTCTGGTGGTTTGGGTAGAATTTCAATCTGTGTCACTGATGACGCCTTTTGTCGCAACGATGTCCCCACACAGTCGCTACCGGTGTCACCGCCACCAATAACAACCACATGTTTATCGCTAGCCAGAATGTCCGGCTCGCTAAACACTTCGTTCGAAACGCGCTTGTTCTGTTGGCTCAAGAATTCCATTGCCATGAAGATACCGTTGGCCTCGCGTCCGGGAACGGGTAAGTCGCGGGGTTGTCCTGCCCCAATTGCAATACAGGTCACATCAAACATTTTTTGCAGGTATCTCGCTGAAATGTCCTCCCCAACTTCCACACCCGAACGGAACACAACGCCCTCGGCTTCCATTTGCTTCAGTCGTCTGTCGATGACATATTTATCCAATTTAAAATCGGGAATACCGTACCGAAGCAAACCGCCAATTTTTTCATCTTTTTCGAAAACGGTCACATCGTGACCGAAACGCGCCAATTGCTGCGCAGCCGCGAGCCCCGCTGGACCTGACCCCACCACTGCAATCCGCTTTCCGGTTTTTTCTTTCGCAGTCAGAGGAACCACCCAACCTTCCTCAAATGCACGCTCCGCAATCTGGCACTCGATGTGGCGAATCAATACTGGCTCCTGGTGCACATTTAAAGTACAGGCCATTTCACACGGCGCGGGGCAGATGCGACCCGTGAATTCAGGAAAATTATTTGTGGAATGAAGTGTTTCCGAGGCCATTTTCCACTGCCCTCTGTAAACGAGATCGTTCCAATCGGGAATACGGTTGTCCAGCGAGCAACCCGCGCCCTGACAAAATGGAATACCGCAATCCATACATCTGGAAGCCTGCGTTGTTAAATCATCGGGAGTTAAAAAAACTTCAACTTCCTGATAATCCTGAACCCGCTCCGCTACCGGTCGGTAGGAGACACTCTTTCTCTTATGTGTTATAAAACCCTTGGGATCACCCACGGAACACCTCCTCTGTAAGAGAAGTGCTGTCTGCATTTCTCTCTTCTGCTTCTCTCATTCGCTGCAAGACTTTTGCATATTCAACAGGCATCACTTTCACGAAGCGGCCGATCATATCGTCCCATTTTTCAAGAATCCATTCCGCACGCCGACTGCCGGTCCACTTATGATGTTTTTCAATCAGTGAACGCAACAGAGTCACATCTTCCACGCGCCATACATTCTCGAGATCAACCATCTCCAGGTTGCAGTTGGTGTCGAACAGTTCCATTTCGTCGAAAACATAGGCCACTCCGCCACTCATACCTGCCGCAAAGTTACAGCCCGTCGTGCCAAGCACCACAGCAGTCCCCCCGGTCATGTATTCACAGCCATGGTCGCCAACCCCTTCCACCACAGCAGTCACGCCGCTGTTACGTACGCAGAATCGCTCGCCAGCCACGCCATTGAGGAACGCTTCTCCTCTTGTAGCGCCGTAGAAAAGCGCGTTGCCCACTGCAATATTCTGATGCGCAATGTACCTTGCAGCAGCAGGTGTTTTAACGATGATACGGCCGCCACACAGGCCCTTGCCCAGATAGTCATTCGTATCGCCTTCCAGGTTGAGCGTGATACCAGGCGCCAGGAACGCACCGAAACTTTGACCGGCAGTGCCCGTGGCGTTGACCATAATAGTATCATCCGGGAGCCCCTTGGGGCCGTGCGCCAGAACCACTTTGTTACTCAAAATGGTACCCACGGTTCGATTCACATTTCGAAGTTTCACATTAATGTTAACCTTGTCGCCCTTCTCAATGGCTGGCAGCGCCTGTTCAATGAGATTCCAGTCAATATGGTCACCCAGTTTGTACGGCTGTTCCGTGAGCAGACGGGTACCGGTTCCCTCCGGTACTTTGGGTTGATGCAGAATCGCTGACAAATCCAATCCCTGTGTTTTATAATGATCCAGTGCTGTATTCATTTCCAGCAATTCAGAATGTCCAATCAAATCTTCGAATTTTCGAATTCCCAGCTGCGCCATCAGTCGGCGCACTTCTTCGGCCAGGAACATAAAATAACGCGTGATATATTCCGGTTTTCCATGGAAACGGGCGCGAAGTTCCGGAATCTGAGTGGCAATACCATACGAACAAGTGCCGATGTGACACTTGCGCAACAGTGTACATCCCATGCAAACGAGTACAGCTGTTCCGAAACCAAACTGCTCAGCTCCCAGTAACGCACCAATCACTACATCTCGTCCGGTCTTCATTCCTCCGTCCGCCTGCAGGCGCGTCCGATCCCGCAGCTTGTTCATCACCATCACCTGCTGCGCTTCGGCAATGCCGAGCTCCCATGGACAACCCGCATGTTTGATTGAAGACAGTGGGCTGGCGCCAGTGCCACCGTCGTGGCTGCTGATGAGGACTTCATCCGCGTTACCTTTGGCCACGCCTGCGGCAATCGTTCCAACACCCACTTCAGACACCAGTTTTACAGAAACCTTGGCCCCGGGATTGGCGCATTTCAAATCAAAAATAAGCTGTGCCAAATCCTCAATCGAGTAAATATCATGATGCGGTGGCGGAGAAATTAAAGTAACTCCTGGCGTGGAATAACGCAATCTGGCAATTTCATCGGAGACTTTGTATCCTGGGAGCTGGCCCCCCTCACCGGGTTTCGCCCCCTGAGCCATCTTAATCTGAATTTCTTTGGCGTGGGCCAGATAGTTGATTGTCACACCAAATCGACCGCTGGCCACCTGTTTAATGGCGCTGTTTTTGGAATCCCCATTGGCTTCGGGAACGTATCGCTTCTCGTCCTCTCCGCCCTCACCTGTATTGCTCATACCACCAATTCGGTTCATAGCCACAGCCATACATTCGTGGGCTTCGGCACTGATGGAACCATGGCTGATGGCGCCTGTGCAGAATCGTTTAACAATCGATTCTGCCGATTCGACTTCATCAAGCGGTATAGCATCCGTCTTCTTGAATTCGAACAAACCGCGAATGGTGTTCAACGCTTTGGATTCATCGTTACAAGCCAGGGCATATTCATCGTATGCTTTTTGGTCGTCGTTGAATACTGCATGCTGCAATTTGGAAATGGTCGTGGGATTCCACTTGTGGCCTTCGCCATCGTTACGATAGTGATACCGCCCACCGTGCTCCAAATCCATCTCCCCGGGACGCGGATCCGTGTACCCTCTCTTGTGCCGGCGGATCACATCTGTAGCGATGTGATCCATGCCAACGCCACCAATACGAGACGTAATGCCGGGGAAGAACCCATCAATAAAACTGCGATTGAGGCCGATGGCTTCAAACAATTGCGCTGTATGATAGCTGCGCAGGGTGCTGATGCCCATCTTACTCATGGTTTTCAAAATGCCCTTCTTGATGGCACTGATGTAGTTGTCGACTATTTTTGAGGCGGTCATGTTCTCAGGAATATCGCCCTGCTCCTGCAACTGCATGTACGCTTCAAAAACCATGTATGGATTTACCGCGTTGGCGCCGCACCCTGTCAACAGACAGAAATGCATTACTTCGCGAGGCTCTCCACTTTCCACAATAATCCCAGCCTGACTGCGCAGATGCTTTTCAATCAGCTGATTGTGAAGGTAGCTGGTTGCCAGCAGGGAGGGAATCGGCGCTTTGCTGTTAGAAACGCCACGGTCACTGACGATAATCAGGGACGCATCGTTGGAAATGGCTTCCACTGCGCTGTCGATCATCTTCTCCAGACCATCCTTCAAAGCTTTTTCTGGATCTTCAGATGTTGCGTCAAATAACGCGTCGACTGTAAACACCTTAAAATCATCCCGATTCACCTGGCGAAGATGTTTAATGTCTTCGTTGGTCAAAATAGGATGAGGCAGCTTCAACTGCTTGCAATGCTCAGGTGTCTCCTCCAGCAGGTTGCGTCTGCGCCCTGTAAAGCTCATCAGGCTCATCACCAGAGCTTCCCGGAGTGGATCAATCGGCGGATTGGTCACCTGAGCGAACAACTGTTTAAAATAATCAAACAGGAGTCTGGCCTTTTCAGAAAACGCCGCGAGAGGTTCATCATTTCCCATTGAACCAATGGGTTCCTGACCGTTCAACGCCATCGGCAGCAATACAGTACCGAGATCCTCCTCGGTGTAACCAAATACGCGCATGCGGCTGGTGTAGGTTTCATGATCCATGGGCAGTTTTTTCGAGGCATCAAACAGCCCACGCAATTCGATGCGATTATCTTCGAGCCAGCGGTGGTACGGTTTCTGCCGTGAAATTTTTCCTTTGATTTCATGGTCAGTGATTATTCGTTTTTCCTCGGTATCCACCAAAAACATTTTGCCCGGTTTTAAGCGTCCCTTCTGTGCCACCATCTCCGGCGGAAATTCCACTACGCCGGTTTCACTCCCCATCACAACAAGACCATCGGTGGTCACAAGATACCGTGCGGGACGCAAGCCATTGCGATCCAAAGTTCCTCCCAACATGCGCCCATCGGAGAAAATCATTGCTGCCGGACCATCCCATGGCTCCATGATTGAGGCGTGATACTCGTAAAAAGATCGTTTGTAACTGCTGATGTGATACTTGGGGCCAAATGCTTCCGGAATCATCATCATCATTGAATGGGGCAGGCTTCGCCCATTTAATTCCATGAATTCGAGCATATTATCAAAGCAGGCAGAGTCACTGCCAGTGGCATTTATCACCGGCAGACACTCATTCAAATCATCGTGAAACACACGACTCCTGATGGTTGTCTCTCGAATTTTCATATGATTGATATTTCCGCTGAGCGTATTTATTTCGCCATTATGTGCGACATAACGGAACGGTTGGGCTAAACGCCAATTGGGCATGGTATTGGTACTGTATCGCTGATGCACCAATGCAAGTGCCGACTTCACCCGTTCGTCATTCAGATCCGGATAATATTCGAACAGCTGGCGAGCCATGAACATCCCTTTATAGCAAATTGTGCGGGATGACATGCTTGTCAGATAAAAATCTTCGCCTTCTTCTCCAAAATGTTCTTTCACCAGACGCTCGGCGCGACGTCTCGCCAGATACAACTTTCGCTCCAGAGCAAGGCCCTCCAGACCATTTCCGCCAATGAAAATCTGCTTGCAATCCGGCTCCGCTTCCAGAGCTATCTCCCCAAGGCAGCTCGGATTCACCGGCACCTGGCGCCACCCCAGGACTTCCAGACCATGATACTTAATCGCGTCTTCAAGGATTTGGTTACAGGCTGTCTGAATCCTCTCAATTTTTGATCCAAAAACGAAGCCAACACCATATTTGTTCGCGTCCGGCAAAGTGACGCTCATTTTTGCAGTTTCCTCTCGGAGAAATTCATCGGGGACCTGAAATAAAATACCGGCGCCATCCCCTGTAATATTATCGGCACTGGCAGCGCCACGATGATCGAGGTTCAGCAGAATTTGCCTTCCGAGTTGAACTATTTTATGCTGCTTCTCCCCGGATATATTCGCAACCGCGCCAATACCACAGGCATCATGCTCTCTTCTGGACTCGTATAATCCTTGATCCTTAAAATACTCAGACATCTTCAATCACCTGTCTAGTCTCATAGCTCACACTATAGATTATTTGTTATTTTTTTCGGCGGAACGCTATGCTCATGGGCCGAATGAGTGGCGTCCTCGACAGCTCAGAACTCGCTCTTTAATATATTAGAACGTTACTTGTAAAGGAAAATAGTCACTGATTCGCGCGAAGTCCAGTTGCTACCGGTGGTTCGTTTTGGGAATGACAAAAAAATTCCCGGCAATTTTACTAGCCGGGAATCCCATTAAATCGTTTCAGGAAACATAAGTTCCCCAACGTTACTTGTATTGCGCGTTGTACATCTGGATAAGTTGGTCCGTTAAGTCCAAATGCGCCGGAGCCCACACCACCGCTCCAACAGAACGATCATAAATCATCGTATATCCGTCTTTTTTCCCAATTTCCGCAACAATTTTCTCCATTTTGATGAGGATTTCCTGAGTGGCTTTCATTTCCTTTTGTGCCAATTCCTGCTGAAACTGTCCATAACTCTGCTGAAGTTCCTGCACAGATTGATAATACTCCTGTGCCTTTTTCTGGAGCGCTTCCTGGCTCAAAATGCTCTGCTGCTCCTTCAGCTTTTCCTGCATCGCCATGATGCTTTTTTCTTTTGTATCTATTTTTTTCTGCAGTTTATCTTTTTCTTTCTGCAGTTTTTTCATGGCCCGCTTTCCTTCATTTGTCTCATTGAGCGCTCGTCGAAGGTCAACGAAAGCAATCTTTACTTCTTTTGCCGAAGATTTCTGCGTAATGGAAAATACCATTGCAGCACATAGAACAACCCAAAACAACTTCTGTGTATTTTTTACTACTCTCATAATCTCCTCATTGTTCAAATGACCAGGCTCATCCCCGCTTGGACACCTTGATTACCAAATTATTTAGAAAAAAATAACTTCTAAATTTTTCCAAATGCTGTCCCTTTTACGAGTTGGCACTCCATTGAAACGTTCTGGCTTAGAAGAAATTTCCGAAAGTGAATTCAAACAATGCATTATCTTCATCTTCATATCGCTTCAATGGGAATCCCCACTCAAATCGAAGTGGTCCCATTGGAGAGAACCACCTCAATCCAAAACCAACAGAGGTTCTCAGATAGATGGGATTCCTGTTACAGGGGTCCGTATATTTTGTGATACCGCGACCAGTCCCGCCCTGGCACCACGAATCCTCAAGATTAAACGAGTTACCGGCATCAAAGAAAACGACCCCATTTATATTGGCCATTTCGATAATGGGAAACTCAATCTCTGTATTGAACGTCACTCGCATATTTCCACCAATTCCTATACCGCCCGGAATGGGTTCCGCATTGGGATTGAATTTTTGTGGAATTGACAATTTGGGTCCCAGGGACATGGGGGAGTAGCCGCGAACGTCCATAATCCCCCCCGAACGATAGCGCAGTGATATGGGGAGTCCCTGGCTGTTATTGGAATAAATCAGCCCCAGATTGGCATTGAACCGAAACACAAACTTCCAAAGCAGGGGGAAATACCATTTAGAGTTAAATGTGTATCGTGTATAATCGAAATCCGACCCCAGATATTTGCTTGCCCACTCCATCCCAACTGAATTGTAGGATCCCTTGGTTGGGAAAAGCCGGTTGTTGCGCAGGTCATAAACCAGTCGCCCGTTCACCGAAGAGCTCCATCCCTCCTGGAACAGGTACGCTAGAGGCAACTCGTTGAAACCACTCGATGTTCGTTGCCCGCTAATCAATAGGCCATCGTTGGAACCCAGGTTTATTTTATCGTATTGCAAATCATAGCTGAGATACAGCCGTAAGTCCCGAAGAATCAGAGAATGCCCGAGTGTCAGCTCCCCACCCGTCGATGTTTTCGCGTAGTCGGTCAGCCCCACGGTGGTGTTGAACAATTTGAACGCGAACGTCCAGTCAGTGTCCAGAAAGTGCGGTTCCCAGAAGTCGAAATTAAACATCTGTCGCATCCTTGAAAGCTGCGCCTGGAGGGACACCGTCTGTCCATTTCCCATAAAGTTCTGCTCAGTAATTCGAGCCTGGGCAATAAAATTCTCAACAGTGCTGAATCCCATTCCCACCTGAAACTGGCCCGTATGCTTCTCCACCACTTCAACGGTTGCGATAACTTTGTCCTGGTTGCTGCCCGGACGAGTCGTCAGTTCAACCGACTCGAAGAATCCGAGTTGCGTAACTCGGGCCTTGGAAATATCAATACCGGTCTGACTATATTTATCGCCTTCGTATATATCCAATTGATTTCGAATTACCCTGTCTCGGGTTTTCGTGTTGCCATGCAGTTCAATTCGCTCAAAATAAACCAGAGGCCCCCGAGTAACTTCGAGTACCAAATCCACTATTCTGGTTTCTTCATTGGTGATCGTTTTCAATTCCACGTTGGCATACGCAAAGCCGGCGTCCTGGTAATGCCGCGTAATCCGATCCACATCTTCCATGATGGACGTTCTGGAAAAATATTCGTCGCGTTGCGTATGAACCATAGCGCGAACTTTTCGTCGGCCTCCCAGAAGCTCTATCTTCTCCCCCGCCACATTGCGCTCCACAACATTGATTCGCCCGACTTTATATCGCGGACCTTCAACAATAGGAACTGAAAGGAAGATATACCTACGATCCACAGACAGTTCCACCCTTGGAGTTCCCACCTGAATATTAATGTATCCCTGATCCCAATAGAGTGCCTGAATCATGGTCATATCCCGGTCAAACAGTTCGCGATTAAATTTACCGGAATCTGTCAAAGCGGAAAGTGGACCGCCGGTTCTGGTGGCCATATATCGGGAGATTTCAGCATCGGAGATGGCGTGATTTCCAACAAAAGTGATTTTACGTACTTCCACCTGAGCGTGCTCCGAAATCACGAAAATCACATCAAAAATATTCTCCCCCCGAGCTTCTTCCAACCGAAAGGTCACCTCCGAAAGGAAGTATCCCTGTTCGGTATACAGATCTCGGATTTTCTGAACATTCCGATGCACTGATGGAATATCGAGAGGTGTGTTCTCTTCAAGATCAATGACCTCGAGGATATCGTCTTCATCTATTTCGTCGTTCCCCTCAATGCGTACCTCATGAATCGCCCGCTTTTCCAGCAATTGAAATCGAAGAAGGACGCCCTGCTCCACCTCGGAGACAAACACCTGCACATCTTCGAAAAAACCGAGATTGTATATCGCCTTCACATCACGACTGATTCGAGCAGCGTTGTATTTCATTCCTTTTCGAGTTCCGATGTTGGCACGAATATCATCCGCCCCCACACGACGATTTCCCACGACTTCAATGCCGACAACCGTCTGATCGTGATACTTTTCCCCAATTTTAATGACGTTCTCGAAGGGGCGCGCCTCTTCGGACGGGGGCTCTTCAACAGAAATGGAAGGCTGATTCAATCGCATCCCGCCGCCGAGTTCCTGAGCAGCAACGGGCCAACTTCCTGCAATTATCAGGAGTAATAGAGCTGTTTTGACATTCTTTATAATCATAATTGTCGAGTACAACTTTCGTCAGTAGTTCGATCCATTTTTCAAAATCCACTATTATCGAAAACAGAAAATGGAATGCGGTTTTGTACGTTGTGATGGGCAGTGAAGTCAACTGCGGATCGGATTAATTTTCATTTAAAATTATCAATAAAATAGCCAAAGGGGTTTTCCGCTCCAATCCGGGACCAGAACGAACTCAAACGATATCAATTACTGATTCCGATAAATAACGCACAAGAATGGAGATGATTTGCCATAAAAACAAAACCAGAACGAGTTGAATCAGGTATACTCGCAATATTGGAATCAATGCGTTTGAACCGCTTCCCACCAGTCGCCAAAGTACACCCATCACTGTTTCAACCAAAATCGCTGTGACGAAAAGCGGAGCCGACACCAAAATCCCAAACATGAACGCCGCCGAGAGCAGACGCAGCATCCGGTACAGCAACGTCTCATCAATAAAAGCACCGTCCGCGCCTCCCATGGGCGGAAGCATCATTAAATGATGGTGCAACGCCTGAATTAACAGATGATGACCATCAGTGACGAAGAACACGCATGTCGCCAGATAAAAGGTCAAACTGCCATAAAGAGATAGCGGTGCGGTTGGCATATCCAAAAAAATCACATTATTCTGCAATCCACCGGCAATACACAGCGCTGTCCAGCACATCCTTAAAGACAAACCAATCAGCAGACCATAACCGAACTCCGTCGCCAGCAGAAACAGGCCTGTCGGCCACGCAACAGGGACGACGACGCCAGCGGCTTCGATCGTTCCAGGGAGAAAGAATGCTGCCAATGCAAGGGAAAAACCGCCCACCACTGCGATGGGCAATGCTCTGACACCCAACGCCGGAAAAAAAACAAGTGCGACAAAAAATCGGATGAAAATCGAAGCAAATGTAAAAAGAACCTGCCATTCGGCATCAGGAAATATGTCCGCATACATGTCACTGCACCACAGCTTGCAGCAACTGCCAGGTTTTCTCTGTAAAGCCGAGGACGCGCTGCGCTATCCACGGCGCGAATACCAGCAGTCCCGCCAGCACGGCAAGAATTCGCGCCATGCTGCCAATCGCCGGTTCTGAAAGCTTTGTGTAATGGGATAACCAGCCGACCAGCACACTTGTAAGCAGTGCTGCGGTAAGCACTGGCGCACATAACAGTAACAGCAGAAAGAGCGCCTCTTCAAACAGCTCAACCAGAAAGGCAGCATCCATCTCGAATTATCTTGAAGGAGTGAAAACGATGGGGAACTGAACAGATGATGAGTCCGTGGCGGGCGGAAAAACCCACCGTTTTATGGCGCCACCCATGCAATTGTTTAACGTGGGAATCCGTGCGCCCGGACCAGTGACACGTACGCCGGTCACTGTTCCGGATTTGCCGACAGTCACATGAAATGTGGCTTTCAAATCCGACGAGGTAGGGGCGGTGCCGCTTTTCAATGCCCGCTCATAGCATTGCTGAAGACTGCTACGATGCCTGGTGACCACGCGATTCAATTCTGTTGCAGTTAATCCCTGTCTCTTCGCTCCGCCGCTTCCGGCACTTTTACGGCGAGCGTCCACGTTTAAATTGGCCAGAAGCTCCTGTTTCCGTTCGGCACGCGTGGCAGAACGCGCCTTTTTTCCCTGACGGCTGCCACGAGCCACCTTATCGCGTCCGCTACCCGACAGAGCGTCCGTTTCTTCCATGTCGCCGGACTCGGACAATGGTCTATCCCGGTAAACTATTTCAGTTTTCGTGACCAGCTTCTCCTTCACCACGGTTTTGGGAGGCATGGCAGACATCACCAGGAAGACCACCAGGGCTCCAATACCAATTCCCGCAATAAATGATATCAGCCACCCGACCCACCGTTTCCCAGAGACAAATTGCTCCGGCAAAAAAGTGCTCAAACGGCTCAAACGAGACGGAACATCCCAGTGGCTATGCTCCTTGTCGGAAAACCCTGTCAGCGAACGACCCACAACGGCATCAACACTGGTATGGACAGCATTAATATCAGAATTAATATCAGCCTCGACCGCAGATACCTGTATATCGAAGAACGACGGTTCACTTTCAGCGGGTCTGGTAAACGAATCCGCATACTGCTGCTCAAACACCGATTTCAAAAAAATATCTCCCCCCCCTACAGTATATCTATTAAATGCTGCTTTATGCTGTTTCGGGTCTCATCGTCCGGACAATAATGCAATGAACGCTCCCAGGTTTCAATAGCTTTAAACTTGAACCCGGCTTTTTGATAGAGGAGCGCCAGATTCTTCATCGCCGGAAAGTAGTTGGGCTCCAACTCCAGCGTACTTTCCAATTCCCGAATAGCCTGGTAGTTCAACGCCTTTTTTCCAAGCAATAATGCCAGATTGTAGTGGAGTTTGTAGGCGAGCGGATCGATCTCGAGCCCGCGTTTGAGTAAATCAATCGCCCGGTCCACGTCGCCACCTTTGTACGCTTTAATAGCCTGGGCCAGGATATCCTCGGTCTTTCTGGTGAGATCTTCCTGGGCTTCAACGAAATCGCTGTTGTCTTCAGCGAGCAACTTTTCCACCTTCTCAATGAACTCTGCCAGCTTGAACGGTTTTTCGATAAAATCGTCCACACCATAGGAATCTTTTAAATCCTGTGCATATCGCCATCCCCGATAAATTGCGGATATCATAATTACAGGGATATGGCCGTATTTCTTGCTTCCTTTAATTTTTCTGCAAATATCGAAGCCGTGCACTTCGGGAAGCATTGCGTCCAGGATAATCATATCCGGTTCTTCGTTCTGAACCATTTGAACCGCCTCAAGACCCCGTCCAGCCGTCACCACATCGTAACCCTTTTCAGTCAGCACCCTGGAAATCAATAGCCGAATATCATCTTCATCATCCACAACCAGAATTTTCTTTGGCGGCTCCAACTCGGGCTGAGGCTCATCTTCTATTCCGCCAAGCATTCCCAATGGCGGCACCTGCTCGGAAGACGCAAAATCCATCTCCAATTCGAGCCCGCCCATGCCGTCCGCATCGTCATTCGGAGTCTCAGAGGTGCGCTTTGCAGCATTGCTGCCAGGCGAAATCGCCGCATCTACCAGTGTATTAAATGGACCGATGTATTTTCGTCTTCCAGATTCCTTTTCCGAATAACAGATCTCGATCATCTTTATTAACTGAGGTCGCAGTGAGACGCTCGGCATCACAGTTTTCCCGGAAACAAACTCAATTTCATCGATAATTTTATGGTCTTCAGGCGCTGCCATCGCCAGGTGCAGCATATCACCTGATACGGCAATGGGTAAAATCACGTGCTGTTCTGCAATCTCGCGTGGGACAATATCAAGAATGGACAAATCAATTTTCAACGCCTCAAGGTTTACGCCTTGAACCTGTGTCTGGCTTGCCAGTTTTTCCAATCTATCATTTATGTCAGCAAGCTTTTCCTGGACGTCAGCATCTGACGTGCCAAAGGAACTCGAGGTCGTCCGCGAAAGGTGTATCATTCCAAGGTCGTTTTTTTTGTCCTGGCTCATACTGCTCTCTTTGACCTGTTTGCCCCCGTAATTAACTGTTAAATATAATTCCAAAAGATTTTTGAAAACACATTACACATACGAATTATGGACCACAAGCTTAAAAAAAAAAAGCCATTAAAATTATAACTCATAATTCAGTACACTTAAACAAAATCAGTACACGAATGCCAAACCAGAAATATCTGCCAAACGCCCCGGGATATTTGGAAAAGAAACCCGCAAGAACTCGAGAAAATGAATACCTGGCCAATGAACTACATACCGCTTAAAATCAGAAATCCGTCCTCAGTTCGCTCGAGATCCAGGCGATTGTCTCCGGTGTGATTTTTCCATTTCGTTTCGCCATCAATTGTATACTGAAAACTCATGGTATAGGTGTATTCAACATGTAGCACGCTGTTCTCCTCAAAAATAGCGCGATAAATGATTTCCATACGAATGGACTGAATGGGGGAAAAACGGGAGTTTAGAACTTCTTCCAAACCGGCTTTGTCCACATCGTCGTCCCCGCTGGGTGTTCCACTGTTGTCAAAATATCTGGGCGAGGCAAGGGCCAGCAACATCCCGGTGTTCATATCTTCCACACCGTGGCGATACCGTTCGCAGAAACTCAAAACATCCCGATTAAAATCATTGTCAATAATCTCTGTATTCGGAATATACTGTTTCTGACACCCCGCCACCATAACGGAAAAGAACAGAAACACGCCCATGAACAACTGATTGGTAATTTTCATAAAATCCTCATTATTAAAAGGAAACAATTAAACAATACTGACAACAGATAGTTGCACTGTGTCTATTCCATTAAAATGGAAAATGATTCAACCCATATCTGCAATAAAAATTTCAACAGGTGCATCCCCGGACGTTTTCCTGGCGCCAGAGCACACATTCCATCTCCCCTGCTCAACGGCATCCGCAGAGGATATGTCAATTCTGCGGAAACGGGGATACCATACTCGTCGAAAGCGGTTACCTGCGCAATGGCATCCGTTCCCACCATCCACCGATACGTCACCTTCTCACCAACCCGACTGTCCCCATCCACAAATCGCCATATCCACTGAACCGGTTTAAAGGACGCACTGGCACGGAGCGACGTCCATTCCAGCGGGCGCATGCCGCTCCCCATTCCCTCAATGCGCACGCGCCGTCCCGCCACTTTTTTTGCCGACTTCAGCGCCAACACAAATACATCGCCCTCCTCACTCTCACTCGGTACACGGATCCGCAGCATACGCCGATTATCCGCTTTCCCCTTCACGCGATGAGATGCCCAGAAAATCCGAAAGTCAGCAGTTCGCTTTCCGTTTATCATCACTCGCACACCGCCGGTTTCTGGCCCCATCACCACATCGAGCGCTGTCATGGATTTATCGCCAACGGTAATTCGCCATTCGTCTGGCTCAGTCTGCACAACCGCACCGGTAAATTCCTGTTTAACGCTCTTATCCCCCTTATCCTGCACCAAAATGGACTTCGGCGACGCATACGAAAATCCTGGCCCGGAAATAACCAGGTCGTACTCCCCGTCAGGCTGCCAATACAGCGCTTCAACAAAAATCTGGTAGTTCCGGTTTTGGGAATTGGGTCTGATTCGCAACAATCGAAGTTCAAACCTTTGCACCTTTGATGTTTTACCAAACGCAATATCTGCCCGACGCTCCACAAACACATGCCAGTTCTTCCATACAACAGCTTTTTGAACCCCTGGTGGTGGCGTCAGCGCAATGGGAAGTGCCACTTCCACTGAAAAAAGCGCACCAGGCGTCACCGTCACTGGTATCCTGTCAGATGGAGACATCACACCGAGTGTCCGGGCATTTCCAACGCTGCAAACAGATAGCCCCAACAAACCCAAAAAAAATGGAAGGACAATGGATTTGCGCGTTCTCACGTTATTCGGTTCTTCTCACAAAAATGTTCTCAGATGCCACAGTGTGCCTGTCATGACGAGCAATCACCGACACGACATTCGCTCCAATTTCCAATGGAACATTAAACGCAAACGCCTTTTCCGACGCCGAATCCATCACCTGTTCATATTCAACCTTCTCGCCCCCCACAAATACGAGCACATCGCGCAGGCCACTTGGATGCGCCACTTTCCCCTTCAACGAAAAAACATCTCCCTTGACCAGAACCGCATCCTTGCTGTTCAATTCCACCAGCGGCAACTGAGTCGTCAGGGGCAGAAACCCGCTATCCCCCTTGCCGCCGGGCGCCATCAGTTTGCGTTCCACCCAGCCTTTTGTATTTTTATCCAGAGACAGGCGGAAAAATTCCCCGACTGTGGCATCCACCTGGAAAGACGCATCCTTTTCAGCATAGCCCAGCACTATGCCCTCGTCCTTTGACGGTACAGTAAAAATGGGAATCCGGGCATTCTGCACCGTCACGGTGCCACTCGCCGCTTCTGCGCCTGCTTTCTCCGGATATACAGACAGCGCAAAGCTCTGCTGCTGCAAACTGAGTAGTGACGGCATTTTCATGGGTACCCACTCATCAAAAGTCAAAGATACTTCCACTTTGCGCATTTCTTCCAGCTTCTCAGCCGGCGCGGAAATTACAAATACCCCCTTTGCCGATTCCCCTGGCTTCAACGATTTCATCACAAACCGCCCACTCTCGATATCCAACCCAGCTCTGGATGACAAATTCGCTTCAGACTTGAATGTCGCCCCCTCTCCCTCATTGGTGACCCGCAAATACACAGTGAATTTTTCACCGGGCTCGATATAACCGTTCCCATTCCCTTCATCGTTCATAGTCCAGTTGTACACCAAACGTGGTTTCCGTCGCCCAGTCACAGGAACATTCACTTCCATTTTTTTGGGCACTGCACCCTCAGTGCTGTAAAATACAATTTCCATCGGATCCACCCGTGAACTCACCACAGGCGGCAGGCTCACCGTCGCCGTCCATTTCCGCGTCTTGCCCGGAGCCAGTTTACCGAACACCAAATCAATCCCTGCAAGGTAGGGATTGTCACTCACCGTTCTGGCGCGCAAACGATGAATCGCCTTTTGCCCCCGGTTTTTCACCGTCACCGTAAATTTGAAATCTTTCCCCGCCTCAGCCGCATTGTCGAGCTTCACAGTCGCGTCCAACCCCTGCGAAGCAATCATTTCCGCTGCAGCCACCTCGACGGCATTCTCGGGGTCGCTCCAGTCCACACCCAGTCGACGCAGCGCCTGCTGCATCGCCTCCAACTCCTTTTTGCCCATATTCTCAATCATTTTACGTGCAGTCACCAGCATCTCGGCGGTGGTCACACCGGCCGTTTCCGCAATCAAACGGCGCGCAAATTCCACTTCATATTGATTTCGGTACGACTTCCTGTCCATATCCTCGGAGTAACACTGTTTAAACAACGCCATATCCTCCTGACGCTGCTTCGCCGAAACAAAATACGGCATACGCAACGCCCCCGGCCTGTCGCCCCGTTCAATCTTTGAAGCACGAACCAGATGCGCATCCAGACTGGCCTCGGAAAACGTTCTTTCTCTGCGGGAAACCAGCATCTCCTTTTTGTCCACCACCGACGGCACAAATGAAATATCCGGCGCCACGCCCACAGCCTGAATGGAAATATCGCCAGGAATCAGATACTGCTGAATCGTCAGCCGCATCGCACCGTCGTCCGGCAACGAAATGATATTCTGCACCGACCCTTTGCCAAACGTCGTTTCGCCAATCAGCAGCGCCCGGCCGTGATTGCGCAACGCGCCGGATAAGATTTCAGCCGCCGACGCCGTGTACCCGTCAATCAAAATCACAATCGGATACTTGGGCTCGGTGCCCTGTGCATCCGCATTGGTCACATCTCGGTCGTTGCGATTGCGCCCGGCTGTGGTCACCAGCGTTCCGCTTGAAATAAACAGATTGGCAATATCGATGGCCGCATCCAGAAGTCCTCCCGGATTTCCGCGCAAATCCAGCACCAGCCCCTTCATGTTTTTCTCGTGCAGTTGCTCCAGCGCGCTCTCCATTTCACCCGCACTTCCCTGCTGAAACGCCGTCAGTTCCATATAGCCCACATTCCCGTCCATCATTTTCCACTTCACACTGTCGATGGGAATGCGTTGCCGCACAATATGCAACGTCTTGTGGCTGCCGTCACGCCGCAAAATGCCTACCTTCACCTCAGTGCCCGGCTCTCCGCGCAGCTGATCCGCCGCCTCTGAAGTCGTGATATTCACAGTGGAATCATCCTCAATCCGAATTATTTTATCCCCCACCTTCAATCCCGCCTTCTGCGCTGGGGTGCCATCAAACACCTCCACCACGGTCAAATCACCATCGCACGGCGTACGATAATCCGTCGTAATGCGAATACCAATCCCTTCAAACGCGCCACGGGTGCTCATGCGCAACTCTTCCCACACATCAGGCGTCATGGCACTGGTATGGGGGTCCAACGTGGCTAAAAGGCCGTTCACCGCCGCATACTCAATGGTGCGATAATCCAGATTCTCATCCACTGGCAGCTTGTTTTTCAAAAAGGAAAAAATGCGATGAAACGTCTTCGACAATCCCCAGGGACTGTTTACCGCCTCCAGCGAAACCTCGAGTTTGTTGCCCAGAACCTCAATCGTGGCCGCTTTTGCCGCGTCATACGTCACCTTCACTTCAGCTACCGCCTTGACCAGCTCCCCCATGGCGCCCTTGAACATCTCCAGCGGCGCAATCCTGGACGAATCATAATAATCCTCCATAACCGCCAGAATCGTCCGGTCCATCACTTCCGCTTTCGCCAGATTATGATCCTTCCCATCCGGAACTTTGGATGCCGCCAAAGCCGGCAGTGACCACAAAACCATGCCCAGATTTAAAAGCAGAACACCCCTGAGAACCCCGAAGAAACGTTTATTTACCATGCCATATATTCCTTAATGCAAATTTCACACTCACCGTGAAAGCGTATCCACCTGTCGCTCAATAACCGAAAAATCTCTATAGCAGCTATTGACCTAAAGCAAAAGACGTCATAAAGAAACAACGTCAAATTTAGCAAAGCGGTTATTATATACCGCAAATTTGCCCAGCTGCGAGGATGGCGGAACTAGGCAGACGCGCTGGATTTAGGTTCCAGTACCCAACGGTGTGGGGGTTCGATTCCCCCTCCTCGCATAAAAAAGCCCCTGAAGAAACCTTTCAGGGGCTTTTTTATGCCCGCGACAAATTATTTTGCGAAGCAAAGTCATTGAAAGCGGACGCATACATTCCACGGCCTGTGAATCAATTCAGCAAATTCCTTCCAGTCGTGACATGACAGATATTCCAGAACTGTTACAAAGTGAACCCACACATATGGTCATGTGGCATTTTTGAATGCTCTCTCGGGAAATCTCGAATACTGCTGTGGCACTTTCAGTATGCGGGGCAGCCAAATGTGAACGCTTCCCCATTCAAATCTGAATTCTACCCCCTCCATTTGAGTATGGTGACCGCGTTCAGACTATGGAATCCCCCCGTTCAGACAGGGGGACAACCCAGGGCGCACATGGAGTTGCGCGCTGTATTTGTACAGGCCGATCCCGGTGTCTGCCCCACCCTTTTCATTTTGAACAATTTATTGTTCACAGAAATGCTGTAAGCAACTAATTCTGCATTCCCAAAAGATAACCATTGCAAGCAGCCGACATAAACGCCAATATGCGCTACTGTGAATCAGACAAAACGACATCCATGACAGGATTTTTTTAATCAACCCTGCTGGTATATGGCGTTCTGGATGTGACGCTGAAAAAAGCAGGCATTATTCGAAAACAGGTCATCCTTTGGTGAAAGAGGAATACCGGCCCTGTTACGGACAATTTGTATAGAAAAAGAAAATGAAACGAGATGCCGCAACTCTGACCACATCTTTTTTTGGAAATCGAAATATGAGTAATGCCGCACGAAAAAAAACGAAGCGGATGTTATCTGCCGCAGGTGAAAAGAATGCGGACAGCCCATTTTTAACCTCCCTGGTGCTGGTGGACAGAACCTGTCTGGGCATTAAGAGCGCGTGTAAGCCGGAAATTTACTCTGCAGAGCAACTTCGCAACCGCCTGGCCATTTTAGACGACGTGCACCGAATGAAACAGGTCCAGCCAGACGAGGCGCTCTTTGTGATTCATCATGCGGTGGCATACGCGAAAAATCTGGGATTTGATCCTCACCGGAATTTTCGTTCCGAAATATTTGAACCACGTCCCGCGCCGCTATTGGATACGCCTCACGCCAATGATGCCAAACCTTTTTACCTCAGCGTCCCCAATGATGTGGATTATATTCTGCACCAACTGGACGAACAGGTGAGACGCGATAACTACGACTATACGCTGGGTCTGGAAGGCCAACTGTCACTGTTATGAACGAGGCCAAACTGATTGAAAAGCGTTGTTTACTTGAAGCGCAAACACCGGTGATCCATGGCAACTTCCCTGAATAAATCCCCAACTCACCAATCCGGCGATACCCTGCTGTTGTCCTGCCGCTTTACACCGACCGGGCATATTGATATCACCCATGATGACGTCAACGCGGTTCAGACCGTATCAGCGAACATCTCGCAGCAGGTAACGGACGCCTTTGCCCGGGGACAGGGGTATGGTGTGCTGCATCTTGGGGTGGCCCATCTTTCAACTTCGCTGCCACTGTCACTGTCGTTCTGGCGCGACATAGGAAAAATGTTTGTCAGTGCGGTTTGCGGTGCACTTGACCCGACCTCCCCGTTGGCGGTGGTTATTCCGGAACCGGACGGACAGGAACTGGAACAGCTGAAGCAGTCGGTTCCGCCCGTGCCAGGCGCCGAGTATATCGATATTGACGCGCTTCGTAATATCTGGAGACAGATGGGAGAATCGCTGACAGAGGAAGCCAAACGATTTAAACAGGGTGTTCAGGCATATTTGCAGCAGTACAGCTCCATATGGAACGTGGTGGGGCGCGTCTGCCTGCATCTGGCCGAAAACAGGCGCAACCCGGAATATCCTTTTGCATTTATCGCCACATATGTTCACAAGGTTTCATCGCAGGCCAAACCGCAGCATCTGCCGCTGGGACGCGCACTAAAAGAATATTCAGGCGCCCAAAATAAAAAAAAGCTGCTGGAGCTGCTGTCTCCGCTGTCACGGGCATCAGAAAAAAGCGCGTTTATCCGTGAAATGCTCGCATCAAAGGAAATTTATCATCCCCTGTCGTGGACGCCCAAAGAGGCCCATCATTTTCTGAGCGAAATCCCGCTGTATGAGCAGGCTGGTCTGGTGGTGAGGGTTCCGGACTGGTGGAATATTCACAAAAAACCGCGGCCGAAAGTGACCGTTTCATTGGGTGCCAAACCACCCGCTTCACTGGGAATGAATGCGTTGCTCGATTTTGACATAAAGATAACTCTGGATGGAAAAGCGCTTACCAAACGGGAAATCAACGAGCTTCTTAGTGCTGGTCACGGATTGACATTACTCAAGGGAAAATGGGTCGAGGTCAGCGAGGACCAGATTTCGCAGGTTCTAAACCAATGGCAGGCGCTGCAAAAACGAACATCCGAAGGCGGCATCAGCTTTGGCGAAGCAATGCGCCTGCTTGCGGGCACGAGCCCAGGCACGCCGCAGATTGTCAGCACTGATGAGTCACCGGAATGGTCGCAGGTCATCGCCGGGAAGTGGCTGTCTAAAACAATCACCGAACTGCGGACGCCAGGGCAAATCCAACAGCAGAAAATCAACGCCGGACTCAAAGCGGTGCTCCGCCCATATCAGCGTTCGGGCGTCAGATGGCTCCAGACACTTTCCGCGCTGTCTCTTGGCGGATGCCTTGCGGATGACATGGGACTCGGTAAAACCATTCAGGTACTGGGGCTGCTCAATACAGCGCGTGAACGAAAGAAATCATCCGATCTGCTGATTGTACCGGCATCACTGGTTGAAAACTGGCAATCCGAGTGTGAGCGTTTCGCTCCGGACTTAAAACTGCTTCTGGCGCACCCGTCACACATTCCTTCTTCGCAATTGCTACAGTTGAAAGCCAGTGATGCTGATGCCTGCGATGTGGTGATTACCACCTACGGCACGGCGATGAGAACCCCATGGATGTCCCAATACAACTGGCGTTATGTCATCCTCGATGAGGCACAGGCCACAAAAATCCGGGTGCCAAACAGACCGCAGCGATCAAGGCCATGAAATCAGACTGGAGACTGGCGCTTACCGGCACGCCAGTGGAAAACCGCCTTAAAGATCTGTGGTCCATCTTCGACTTTCTGAATCCCGGGCTGCTGGGATCGGCAGGCGCTTTTGACACTGCATGCAAAGCCATGGAAAAAAGTGGCAGCGGATACGCACCTCTGCGGCGTCTGGTGCAGCCGTATATCCTGCGCCGGTTAAAAACCGACAAGTCCGTCATTAACGATTTACCTGAAAAAACAGAGCTGAACGCCTATTGCATGTTGAGTAAAAAACAGGCAGCGCTGTATCAGCAATCTGTTGAGGAGATGCGAACCGCGCTCGAAGAAAAAAGCGGCATTGAGCGGCGCGGTCTGGTGTTGGCATTTTTAATGCGCTTCAAACAAATCTGCAACCACCCGTCCCACTGGCTGGGAGACGGCGGCTTTGCCCCAAAAGAGAGTGGGAAATTTGATCGCCTGAACGAGCTGTGTGAAGAAATTGCCGAACGGCAGGACAAAGTACTGGTGTTTACCCAGTTTAAGGAAATGACCTCGCCGCTCGCCAATCATCTCACCGGCATATTCGGCCAGACTGGCGCGATCATTCATGGCGGCACGCCGGTTAAACAGCGGCAAAAACTGGTAACAGCATTTCAGGAAGATGACCATATCCCCTTCATGGTGCTGTCACTCAAAGCGGGCGGGACCGGGCTTAATCTGACCGCCGCGTCCCACGTGATTCATTTTGACCGCTGGTGGAACCCTGCCGTGGAAAATCAGGCAACGGATAGAGCTTTTCGCATTGGGCAGAAAAAAAATGTGCTGGTACACAAATTTGTTTGCAAAGGCACCGTGGAAGAACGCATTGATGAACTCATTGCAGGTAAGCGGGCGCTCACGAAGGAAATACTGTCTAAAGACGCTCAATCCCAATTAACCGAGATGAGCAATGATGAATTAATGGCCATGGTCTCGCTTGATATTCACAGTGCGATGGCGTAATCATTGTGGCCCGAGAAGGATCACAACAAATAACAGGAACAATATATGGGTAGATATTACGATAATTTCTGGCCACCGTATGTATCCGTTGCACAGCGCAAACAGGAGGCGAAGCGGCTGGTTTCCAAATTAAATAAAAAGGGGAAGAAGATTTCCCCCATTGAAATTACCGGGCGTAAAATTACCACCACGTTCTGGGGAGACGCCTGGTGTGATAATCTGGAAGCATACAGCGACTTTTCCAATCGGCTTCCAAGAGGGCGAATACGTTCGAAACGGTTCGGTCATTGATCTGCAAATCAAAAGTGGCGTCATAGAAGCATTGGTAAACGGTACAGACCTTTATACTGTGAAAATAAAAATAAAACCGTTGCCCCCCAAAAAATGGATCGACATCAAACAGTGCTGCGCCGGACAAATCGGGTCTCTCGTGGAACTGCTGCAGGGAAAAATTTCCAGCAGTGTTATGGAAATTGTCACCGAAAAAGGCAATGGACTGTTTCCGTCTCCCAAAGAAATCAATATGGACTGTTCGTGTCCGGACTGGGCCACCATGTGCAAACATGTGGCCGCCACACTCTACGGCGTTGGCGCCAGACTGGACGCATCGCCGGAATTGCTGTTTACCCTGCGCGGCATCGATCCGGCAGAACTTTTGACCGCCGCCATCGACCAGCCGAATGCAACCGGTCCCGCACACAACGCGCGCGTTCTCGATACGGATGACCTGTCCATTTTCGGCATCGACATTGATATGGGTCATCTCACTGCCGAGGAACCCGCAAGCGCTTCTGAAACCCCGACGAAACGCACACGAAATGCCTCGAAAAAGAAAAAAGCAACGAAGAAAGTGCCGGCGAAAAGGGTGCCGGCGAAAAAAGCGTCTGCAAAAAAGAAGACTGTGAAGAAAGCACCGACAAAGAAAGTGCCTTCCAAAAAGAAACCTCCCAAAAAGAAACCTCCCAAAAAGACGGCAGCGAAAAAAACAGCCCGAAAAAAATCTGCTGCAGGCAAGAAAAAAAATTCCGTTAAACCCTGACTTTCAGTGACATCTCTTCAATCTTCGCTCAAATGAGTCCTGCAGACATCAATGCCCCGCTGATAGACTGATTTCTGCTGGTAGGGCCAGTCGGCAGTACGGCGGCGGTTGAACTTCGGCATCGTTCTGTTTCGGACTTTCATTTTTCGGGGCTGCCATTCGCGTTTGGTATTTCTGTTGCTGCCAGGGCCCGTTTTCTTATGCGCGAACGCCCAAAGCACCGCTTTATGAAGCCCGTGGCAGTTTATTTCAGGGGTCTGGACGCCACGAGCGACGACCTGTCGGATACGTTTTTGCATTTGTTATTAAACGCCGTCATCAGCAGTTTTTACCGCAATGACGTCGCGAGGTCACAGATCTCGAAGTACGGCAAAGATGCGCTGACCGGGCCAGATGTGGCCATTGACAATGTAGCGGGGATTATCACCGGTGGTGAGGGTGTAGGTATTCGTTCCTGGGGTGAGCCGAGGGGTCCAGCGACCATCCTTTTCCTGCTCGTACCAGAGCTCGGCGAGCATCTGTGCGGGTTCGTCGGGGTTCTTCTGTAAATAGATCTGAATGCGGTAGAGTTGCTCGCGATTAATAATCACACCAAGCTCTATCATGCGGTCTTTGAGGGCAAGCCAGTTAAAGCCGTCCCCCTGCCCGAAATCGTACCCGTCAATGGCGCATCCATTGCGATATGGCATACGGGATTGTCCCGAGCAGGCGCCGTTGACGCAGTCATCGCCCGCCCACCACGATACCTCGTCGGTCTCACGCCCCTTGAGTCCCCAATAACGGTCGGCATCTTCACCGATGACCGCATAGCCGGGCAGGAACGACTCCGCAGGGTAGTACGCTTCACTTCCGCCTGGCCAAATGGTCCTGGACACGGCGACGATATCGCTCGATTTATTGATCACCACACACCGGAGTTCGTCATCCCAGTTTTTATAAGCCAGCTTTAAGTCGGCGGGCGGGGGCGCCTTGTCTTCCTCCGCCGGAAACGTGATGGGTTGTCGTTTGGGGATATACACATGACCTGTGGCATCGATGTGCAGGCCAAATGGCACATCGTTGTATGCCCCCTCGGGCCAGTCGGCCGCATCGGGAGAAAACTTGCTGAAAGTGACGCCGCCGGCACTGTTGCTTTCGAAGAGCCAGGTGGGGCGGATACCCACCTGATCCCTAAACCAGTAACCATAGCGATACCCCGGCCATGTGGTGTATACCCACATCTTGCTGGTGCCCTGGTATTTTTCAACTTCGGCCGAGATATCCTCCTGGATGGGCCATCCCAGGTTGGGCCCGCGCTCAACCACGCTCGGCTCCGAGTAGCCGGTAACCACCGGCGCATACACCAGATCGTCGGTCAGGCATGGAATATGGGGAAGCGCAAAATGACTGTCTGCCACATAGTATTCCCCCATATCCTGGACAGGAAATTCCTGGTCCTTATACACTTCCTGAAGCGTGTACCTTTTCGGAAGAGCCGTTATGACGGGATAGGTCTCGTTCACAAGCACCCTGTTTCCGTTCCCGTCGAGTTCGTAGCGAAGAAAGGCCACCTCGCCCACCTTTCGAATCTGGTAGGTGCTGAAATTCGGATCATCAACTATCGAGTAGCCATCCTCTGCGGCGTTGGGGCAGTCCGTAGGCACATAACTCGTTCCGTCAGTCGCCGGTCCCGCACCGTCCGATTCAGCAGGCGTCGTATCGCCACTCCCCTCGTTATCTGATTTTGAGCCACCTCCCGAGCAGGCAGCGAGGATGCAAGGCACGAGCAAAATTAAGCAGTGTTGTTTCATCATCATGTTCAGACTCCCTTTGGCAAACGCAATTGCACCAGCCCGTCGACAAACGGACGGGATAACTCATTCGGCAGCGCCGGCAGCAGTGAAGTAAGCTCGTCCGGCACATTGTCCGGGTGAATAACCGCCACCTGCACCGTGCGCGTCGCCTCGTCGAGCAGTATCAGGTAGTAACGGTCGTCCAGCGCGCGCCGCCACATGGGGCCCTCTGCCATCGCGCGATTGTCCGCATCGATGACAGCGCCCGTCGTCATCGCAGTAACATGGTTCGCATCTACAAGATCCGCGTCGTCAGCGAACAAATCCACACTGCACCCCTGTATGCCGCAGGTGCTGCCCCCAAGCGAACCGACCTGGTACGAGCGAATGCCGGTACTGATAACGTCCCTATTTCCCCACTCTGCACCAGACGTTTCGGCAATGACCTCAAAAACATTAATTTGACCGCACCCGTCACCCAGCGCGCCGTTCGTATTCGCGAAGCAGTGGCAGGGATGGTAGCCGGCCCAGCCGTCACGAATCAGCTCAGAGGCGCCCAGTCCAATCCATGGCGCATCCTGTTCCCGTTCGTCCTCCCCATCGGCGATACAGCTTTTGGGAAGGAGTTCCGGGTCCTGCGTATAGGGCATCGCCGCAAGCAACAAGAAGAGCTTCGAACCCGCCCAGCCTTCGTAGTCCAGGCCGGACCCCGGGCAATATGGCACACTGTCCGGGCCACAGGAAAACGGTTTTTCCTGCATGGCATGAAACGCACAGTTGTTTCCCAGAATCCCATCAAAATCGGTGGTGTCGCCTGGGCCAACGAAATGTATATTGAACGGGTCAGTCGAATCCCGATCCCAGTATGACCGAAGCCCCCACGAACCACCTTCTTCGAGGGGCTGATACACCGCGAACTGCTTCACCTTCAGGGGGCCTTCAATCACCATGGCCAGCTGCTCGTTAAAGGGTGTCAGACGGTCAGACGTCACATTATGAGTTGTGCGACAGCAGAACTCACTGCCCCCCCATGAATAGTTGAGTGTCTCAGACTGGACATCACACCGGTCGTCGCCAGGTTCCGCCTCAATGCGCCTTCCCCAATATCCAGGGGCGCCGATGTTGGTAAACGTGATGGTGCCTCCCAAAGTCACCGTTCCGCTGTTCTCCGCCGCGGGCGAGGTATGAGTGGGCGCGGCTCTGCCATCAAGGTCAGACCAGTTGCCCCCCTGCGTCCCGGTCGGCACATCCGGAACCGTCGAGCCAGTATCGTCGTCCGCCGTCGACGAGCCGGTGTCTGACAAACTGTCTTTGGCATGATCGTTCTCGGAACAGGCCGGCAATACGGCCACCAACCAGCCGATGCCAAAGAATACCACCCACCAGAGTCGATCAATGGGCAGGAATAAAATATGGGTTTTCATATGCAGTTGCTTTCCATCTACTGTTTTTACCACACTATTCACAATGTCACCAACGGTGCTTGTCAACAATGACCCCCAGATATGACTAAAACGGAAGGCTCATTGATGGCCCTGACTCGGCAACATTTGACGAAATTCAACGGAACGAAACGGCATGCACCGGAAGGACAAAAAGCTATTGATTTTGATATATTAGAACAACACTTGAAACGGGCGCCGTGTCAATGAAGAAGGGGTCTCGCGGCAATGGATTACTCAGAGAACCGGTGAGGAACATGGGAACTGAACGATTGCGGTGAACCAGTTACTAATCGCCGTCTACAATCATCTCTGAATCGGTATCCTGGCAACTTTCCCAGTAATTCCCATTTTCGTCAACGCCCCACGTGCAGGCCGGATCGATAATATCCTCCCAGCACTTCTCACTGCCATCCGCATAGACAGTGCAGCATTGCTTTATGCAGTTACCGTTTTCAGTATCCTGACAGTATTCATCACACCATGTGTAATCCTCTCCTCCACTGGCATCCTCCATACAGTAGTAGAAGGACTCATAGCAGTGGTCATGACAGAATTTGTCATCCCAGGCACATTCATCAACACAATAATCGTAGGTCTGTTCACATCTATCCACCGGCACTGGGCCCGGATTCACACATTGATCGTATTGCATGAAGCACCGATCATCGCATCCATAATTATAGAAACCATCAGAATCGCTACTGATGCAATCCAACGATTCTGAATCAATGTCCCCACCATTATAGACAATTCCACAATCCGGGTAAAAATTGCAGGACCACAGACATTCATCCAGTTGCTCTTCGCATTTCTCAACAGGTGGATTCCAACAGTTCTCCAGTTCATATTCGCACTTTTCAAAGCAGCCTTCTGTGTCCACATCCAGAATCATGCAATCCTCAGAGTCTCCGTCATCCGTCACTGAACACTCCCAGCCTGTGTCCACATCCTTGCACTCGCTGACGCACACATCAAACTGCTCTTCGCACTCATTCACGGGTTGTGGCGTCACGCACTGTGGCCAGCTCATTTCACATTCCGTCCAGCAATCCGGCATCCAGCCAGTATCGGTATCCACAACTATATCGCTGTCACCGTCCACATCAGTATCCGCATCCACAAAAAATGGGGTCATATCACACCTGTCCAGACAGACATAATACCCCTCACAATCAAACTCGGAGTCCGTTCCCTCATAAGGATAAGCTGTCTCGCTGTCCTGTATTGATACAGTATCTGAATCCATTGCCTCCGATGCGGTATCCTCCCCTCCTTCCGTATCAAAGAAACCAAATTCGCCAAGATCCTGACAGCCAGCTCCCAAAGCCAGCCAACTCGCGATCATCAGTTGCCCCAGCAACTTCAATCCATTTTTTTCTTTCTTTTGTTTCATGTCATCTCCCTCTTCAGTCATTGGTTAAAGGCATAAGCTGAGACATGCCCGGTTTTTGTCGCATCAATCGTGCAGAACGCCTGACTTCCTTCACAAAGCAAATGACGTACCAAAAAGTACTTTTTAATTTCCATTCACTATTCGCCCTAAAAAAAGGGGATCTGTTTTATCGTAGCCAGATAAAGCTGTGCCGCATTGTGTCAACCAGTGCAAATTTCCGTATGGAGTAACCTCAGGACTCCTGATCTCACCTAACACTTTGGGAATCAATTAAGTGCGCGCAAAGCGTTATGGGGCGCAGTTTTCAAAGAAACTGGCAGTTGAAATTCAGATAGAGTCATTGGGAAATAAAAATGGTACCTTCTTCCCTGCTAAAATCGAAAAAAATCGATAGGAGGAAGGTACCATGCCACAAGCGTGGCTCCCGTTTATACCAGGTGGTTCGACACCGGTCAATGATGTTTACAGCGTCGTTCAAAAAGAAAAGCAGTGGTTCTACTTTTGCGGCATTAATCCGATTTTTAGTCATGACGCTGGCGACCGGCGTTCTTTTCAGATGTTCACGGCTCAGCTGATATGCCATGGGATGTGCAGGCAGGCGGAAATTGTTCGGGCGTTCAGTGTTTCAAAAAACAGCGCAGGGCGGAGCGTTAAGAAATTCC
>JAFGQN010000078.1 GCA_016935665.1 Deltaproteobacteria bacterium
CAAGGCGGCAGATAAACTACCGCCCTACAATATTTTTCTAAAAATTTAGTATCTTGCGATAACCCTGTGCTTATTTGCGCGATATATAAAAAAAAAAGAAACTGCAAAAAAGGCTGGAATTTTCCGGGCTATTTCTGGCAAGGTAGAAACCAAGAAATTTTCAAAAATGATTTGTACAAAAGTGGGGAGACAACACCTGCAGGAGGTTGCCTTCTTCCTATTGCCCAGTTTGCTCGTTTGCGCTGTGTTTTAAGCTGACGAGCTGAATTGATTTAATGATGATTCTGTGGTGTGCGCTACCAATCGACAAGTGGATAATCAAATGATGGAGGTAAGTTGCAATGGAAGTTCAAATTAAAAAAACAATCGATGTAAAGCTCAATGTGAGGCCAGTTACTCTGGGTATGTATCACGAATATGTGTTTGAAGGTCCCTGCCGGTTTGTTACAGGAGACAAGTTGAAAAAGGAATTTGATTTAAAGGCCAATGCCGAGGCTCACAAAATGATAGTGGAAGGCGTGAAGGCAGCGTTGCCGGTGGACGAAGTGAATATAATGGCGCCTATTCTCATTCAGTACGACGAAAGCTTTTTTATTAAAGAATCCGACCTCGCTGACATGGCAAAGGACGTTGAAAATGTGGATTTGTATCTGATTTCGGCGTTGGCAGTTGGAGACATATTGCTGGAGTTTGCCCAGAAGTACAAAAAGCCAATGATTGTAATGGGAGGATGTCTCAACACAATTGCAACCGCTGCGCTGCTGTCGAGAGGTTATGAGATTTATCCCTGCGAAACACTGGCGGATGCGGCCGAAACCATGAAGGTGCTTCGGGCACGCAAAGCGCTGGCTGAAACCAAAGTCCTGTCGCTTGTTCGTCTCAATTCCAACAATGCACCGGCAATCATGGATTCATTTATCAGTCTTGATGAGGTGACCCGTAAATTTGGCACTCGCTTTCGGTATTATAATGTACACGAATTTGTCGACCAAATGAGAAATGTGCCATCGGACACCAATCCCACCATTCCAGGGCGCAGGGGGCTGAACATTACCGATGAGGATGAAGTCGCGATAAAAAAAATGGCCGATGAATTTATCGCCGGGGCGGTGGAGTGTGATATGACGAGGGAAAACGTTCTTCCCTCCATGCGAGCGCATTATCTGGTGCAAAAGCTGCTTAAAGAACTCGATTGCAATGCCTTTACGTCTCCATGCTTTGATGTTTGCGCGACGAGACGGTTTAATGAAGAGAAGTTCACCTTTTGCCTCAATCACACGCTCAACAACGAAAACGGAGTGATATCGTCGTGCGAATACGACATGTGCTCCGTGTTGTCCATGGTGGCGCTGTCCTGCTTTGCCAAAGCGCCGCCGTATCTGGGGAACTGCATTCCAAATCCATTTAAAAGCGGCGTGCTGCAGGCGTTTTCACGGTTGATGTTCAATCCGGATTCTGTGCAAAAAGCAATGGACGAACTGGGACACATGGACAATCTTGTGTTTACGTTTCACGCTGTGCCCAACCGAAAGCTGAAGGGATTTGACAAAAGTCATGACCCGTATGCCATTCGGCCTTTCACGGGAAGCGGCTGGGGGGCAACGGTCCGTTACGATTTTAAAGCCGACATAGGACAGGAAATTACCATGTGTCGCTTTGGACCGGATTGCAAAAAGCTGTTTGTTGGCAAAGGCAAAATCGTGGGCGGCATCGGCTACACCGATATTAACTGCAGCGAAGGCGTCTTTTTTCAGGTGGAAAACTCAAAGGATTTCTTTGAGAAAATCAGTCTGGTGGGAAATCACAATCCGCTGGTGTACGGTGATCATGTGGACCAAATGGTCGCGCTGGGAAAAATTCTGGGGCTGGAAGTGATCACCGCATAAGTGAAGCTTTTTATATGCCAAAGGGTATCGAAAGTACTGAAATGTCCGGAATTTTCGTGGAATATAGGTAGAGTCGTCCCGTATGCGACTTAGTGGTGCGTTACACAACTCATAGTCTTTTTTTACTTGTCGCCTGTTGTTTATCCCCAATAGTTTGTTTTGAATCGCCCTATCGTCGGCAAATAGAAAATAAATGCAAGTCGTGTTTGATTTTCTCAGTTGCATAGCTGTACAGAAGTTGGTTCTATCATCGTCTTCAACAGCAGCATTTTAAAAATTCTTAATGAATAAAATTTTATTTGCAACCTAACCTGGAGCCACTGCATTTACTCCCTGAACTTGCCATCAATATTTGTTTGTTCGATTGTGGATTGTTCCATTTTAAGTGATTCAAATTTTAATTCGACCAGAAAGGAACTTGAAAATGTCAAAAGAGAATTTTAAAAATGTCTGCCGCTACTTTACTGTTTTTCTTCTACTAGCCATCACAACTGGGGGATGTGAGGATGTGATGATGGAAGAGGAAGGAGCTGTGGCTGGCGCAGTCAATGCCGTTCCCCCCCAGACTGACATACAGCCAGTTAGCGTAGCGTGGGGAGTGGACGTATGGGATGAAAACTTAAGAGACAACACTAGAAATTACATAAGCGTGTCAACTTGCCCGTTCAGCGAGGCAGATTCGTATTATAAGGACAGATTGAGAATTAAGTTGGATTACTGCTATCATTATCCAGATTCTTCGTGCACAGCGGGAGACGGCGGTCCTTCAACAGGTGCACTCTGTTCAAATCCATATCGCGAAACAGTCAAGTTGTATCGCAATGGAACCTTTGTTGATAAACAGCAGTTTACAGGCTCGAGTGCCCGCGGATCGTTTGATTTCCTTCGTCACGCATTTTTGCCGGGAACTTACACAGCGGAAGTAACGCTCGAACGTGTAAAATCTGGCACTTTTTGTTTGGGATGGGAGACAGTGTGGAAACTTGTTGATCAAATCACCGCTGAAATAAGCAATGGGGGGAATTGTTTTGCCACTCCCGCTTCTGGTTCACGCGTCCGGTTGCGGAATAAGAAATCCGGGAAGTGCATGTATTCAATGGGGGGAAGCGGTGGCAGACTTGCAGAATGGGGATGCTGGGACGATCCGGGCTTTGTTTTTGAACTAATCGATGCTGGAAACCAAACGTATAGAATCCGACATGAATTAACTTCACAAAGCATTTTCACCGAATCTAACGCGGGAGCTGAGGCATCGCATTGGATCGATTGGAATGATCCCAACATGAGATTTCGTCTGGTTCACGATGAAGGTTCCGATGGATACCGATTGTGGCACCTCAGTACAAACAGCATACTATACACGGATTCCAAAGGCAAAATTCGCGGTGGCGATGATACAAAGGTTGACGACGAAACAGTGTATTACCTGGATTATCTTTGATGAAGACAGGTTGTTTTCAGCCGGCTAAACTACATTGGGAATTTGGCGTTTCACCATAGCGGAGCACCAATTAAACCTTCGATCTTGCCTGTTCATAACGATGTACCAATATCTAAAGTGATTGATGAGAGTGTGTGTGGAATATTAGCAGCGACCGAGTCAGTGGCAAACTGAATCCAACTGGAGCACGCCGTGACTTGTTATCGCTCATCAGATGGATATTTAAAAGCGGAACGAAACGTACTGTTGGGGTTGTTTAAAAGATTGGTAATCGGTTTTACAACTGTTGAAAAAATACTCATCTACATGACTAATTTTGACGAAGACGAATTTTGCTGGCTTTACGGACGTTCGCATGGGGGTTACAGCAGTTCCACCACCAGTGCCCATAATGACATTGACTCATTTGGCTGGCGTCCGGGAGTGTTGCAGTTGCAGCCATCGTTGTCATTGTTTCCGATGGCGCCCTGGCCTTCGCTGGTATCCGTAGCGGTGTCCACACCTGCGCTCGAACTGTCTGTCGCCGTATCCAGGGGGGATTGGCTGCTATCTGTCGCAGTATCGATCACAATGGCAAAATCCGTATCGCTGCTGGTGTCGTTGGGGGCCCACGCCAGATACTCATCGGCGGATACCGACGCAAACGCCACATCAAAGAGGGCTGCGCCGGATGATTCGCTGATGACGCCCGGCGTATCGTCGTCATCGTAGGGCCCGTTGTCGGTAATGGTGAGCGTTACTGTGAATCGGTCGCTGGAAACGGCGAGGCCATCGGGTTTGATTACCTTTTTGTTTCCCACCGCACCCCAGTCCACCCACTGACTGTCTGTATGACTGTACTTGGCCCAGCTGTATCCTGGGGCCAGTACTGTGGGTAAATCCAAAACAATGTCCACGGTGCCGCCCGGTTCTGCCGGCGCCACCTCAAACGTGTAAAATCCGTGAGTGAAATTGATGGGGTTTTCCGTTTCCGGAAGAGTTTCCGGGTCAAATTGTGTGAACGACAACAGTGTGCCATCCACCACGGTCACATTTTCCTGTTCCAGTAAACTGTACATAATCACTTTGCGGGCGCACAGTTCCAGATTCATTCCATTGTTCGCCGGAGATGTGGCGGATGGTACAGTCACGCCCAGCACAATGGATGATTCTTCATTGCGAACAAACCCATAGGACGCCACGCCATCTGTAAATACATCGGAGACAAGCTGCCCGGCATTGCCATCCTCTATATAATCCGAGGGCGCCGCATCGAAATGCACTTCGGCTCCTTCAAAGTCGGCGGCGGTGGTTCCGGGCAACCACGTTGCGGCTTCCTCCGCCGTTACCTCCAAATTGCAGGCATCTCCAATCAGACAATGGCGGGTCACCAGACAATCCGCATACACGGTGTCTTCTGTTCGGGTGCCACTGGCCACCGCCTGGTCGTACCCATGCCGATACGCCGCCTCAAATCCGCAGCCCACTCCGGTTTTAATCATGCGGAACGCCCCAACCGCGATAGCTTTGGAAATGGGCATGTCCGCCATGATTCGCGCGGGCGCTTCGGTGTCCCCGGACTGCAGCCAGGCTTCCACGTCGTTGGCCGCCGCGCCAATGGTGTGAGCGGGAGCGGACGCCGCATTCATATTGGCCAGATACTGACCCACATAATCGCCCGGTGTGGCAGAGGTGACCGTGCCATCCAGCGTTTTTCCAGACGATGTATTCATGGCGGCAAATACCGGCAATAGCGATTGGGCCATCTGCGCCTGATGAATGGCCGTATAGGTGGTGGCGCCGCTGCTTTGCAACTGACGCAGTTCATTAATAATCGCGCCCTGGGGATTGGCCACGGCGGCATCGATATTCCACAGCACCACCGGCCAGAATCCCGTGTCCTGACCGCTGATGTTCACGGCATTATCCAGAGTCACACTGGGCATAAACGGAATATCCACCAGTGCAACGCTAAACGACCCGCCCATGCTGAACTGAATGCCCGGCTGCAGCATCAGCGCTGACGGGCTTTCTCTGAAAAACGTCACCCCAAAATCGATAGACACCACATTGGGCACAATATCCAGCCCCTGGCTGTAAGTAATGCCGTATGACGTCGCCGCCTCCTGCCAGGTCAACGCCGGCTTGCTGTTGCTGCTCACTCCGTAGAACATGTTGATGGCCGCAAACACGTCGACCTTTGAGTAATTCGACCCCACGCTGGTCAACCCCGCAAATACCCCCTCTGGGCCAAAAAACAAAAACCAGTTGTACGTTTCACACTCCGGCGAATACGAATCCGAAAAACTCCCGTTCCACCCGGTCCAGAAAATCAACCCGTCAAACGTGGCAATCTCGGGCGATGCCTTGCCATATTCATGCTGCGCGCCGGCAGTACGGTTCATACCCAGCAGCGCCACTGCCAAAACGACACTTATAAAAAGGGACGACATTTTACGACTCATAACAATACTCCCTGTTGCCTGTTGCCTGTTGCCTGTTGCCTGTTGCCTGTAGATAGATAAAAATCCTACCTCAAAACCGGTTGCACGCCAGTTTGTCGCTGTGACCATTTATCCAATCTCCAAATCGATGAATCGATTCAGAATGGCTTTTTCTCCCACCACAACATTCATCTTTTTAAGCCGACTGTCCTGGGCAGCGGTTCGGTGTGACTGATGTGACATGGCGCTCCCTTTTTTTTTGCAGGCATTTCACGTTGGTTACGTTCCTAAAGTTTATTCATAGGCAGGATCTTAAGAAACAACGTGTCGCTTCTCAAAAAGTGCTGGTAAAGACAGCGCAAAACGTCACCCCTGCGGGGGTCCAGTTTGCTCACATTTTCAGTGCTTTCAGGATTCCCGCTTTCGCGGGAATGACGATCTTTAACAAGTTCACCAGTAGTTTTTGAGAAGCTACGTCGAGGGTAATTCAGTGTTGTGCCCACAGACACTGAGGAATTCAAACATTTAAAAACGGTGGGCGATGAAAATAAAACCGACTACTGCGTATATACCGATTCTGACGGGGAAGCGGAGTGTGAGGTGCCTCGAAGGGATTTGCGGGAAATCATGGAGGATATTCAACGGACGGGTAGGGGGGATATGTAATTTCAGTTCCATTCAAGGCAGTCCCCAGCATCTGTCCAGTCCCGCCAGACTTCCGCCTTTCCTCCTTTGATAAAAAGGGGGCCACGTCCAATCGTCGGGGGGATTTTTGTGTGGCGCCAGAGATTTCAAATTACAGACCGCCAAAATATGGGGTGGGGTTGGTTAGGTGGCAAATAAATTGCTTGCGGCTGTGTTGAAATTATACTCAATAGACTCTGTGGCAGCTAAAGTTGACCCAAAAAAAGGCAAGAAAGGCGAATGCATGGATATCCCAATCAGTGAAACGCTTTCGATTGTGTCTATTGGCAGGGATGAGGCATGGTTGCAGGAACAAATCTGGAATAACCCGTCGTTAATTGGGCTGGGCGACCTTGAGGCGATGGTAAGGGAAAAGAGTGTCAGCTCGGGCGGCCGTCTGGATATTTTACTGAAAAATCCCGATGACGACACAATGTATGAGGTGGAGGTTCAGCTGGGCGCCACTGATCCCAGCCACATCATAAGCACAATCGAATACTGGGATTTAGTTCGAAAGAAGTGGCCCCAGCGACAGCATTTTGCCGTGTTAATCGCGGAGCAGATTACCAGCCGATTTTTCAACGTGATCCAACTGATGAGCACCACCATTCCCATTATTGCGATTCAGGCTAATATTGTGAAAACAGGTGACACCATAGGACTCCACTTTACAAAAATTCTCGATGTATATGAAGAACCGGATGATGACATGGTGCAGGCAACCGTGGATGAAAATTTCTGGTTGAATAAGCATCCCGACATGGTTCGGGCAATAAAGCATGTCAAAGCGTTTGCTGAGGATATATATGGGAAAACAGAACTGCGTTTCAACAAACAGGGTATCGCAATTATTCAGGAATCCTATGTAGTGATGAAAGCGGTTCTCCGCGCCAATTCGATTTTCATGATTTTTAAACACGGTGGCAAACCCGGCCTCAGTGACGCGATTATTGCTGTCCTCGCACAAAAAGCCATCAGTTGTGACACGAATAAATTAGTGGTAAAAGCCAAAATCAATTCCGAACAGGTCCAATCTTTAAAGGAGACATTTGTGGCCATTGCACAGATAAACAATCATTGGTGGGCTTCCTGAATGCCATTGAAAAATGGAAAGAGTTTCCCTTCCGTGGAACGTCGGCATATCTGCTGTATGAATAATTGCTCTCACAATAAGCAGAATCACGGCTAACTTGAATTTTGAAAGTTGAAGCTTCCATTATGATTTGGATAGGGGAATGCCCTCTGTGCCAATAATAGTGAGACACTTCAATTGCTAAAAATAACGAGCAGGGCGATGAAATGATATGAAAAAAAATGGAGAATCAGAAAGCAAAAACTTCTCAAAGCGCACAGAGTGAAACTGATATGGGAAAACCAAATCCAGAGGTCTCAGATAAACCTAAACGGCGGACATTCAGTACGAAACAAAAGGCAAAGATCCTTGAAGAGCTTGATGCATCTTCTCGCAAAGGCGAAGTTTAATAAGAAGCCAAACAGAGAACAGAATCATGGACGATAAAAAATCCACTGTCAAAAACGAAGCGATGAATACCGAACCAGCTGGCAATCCCGCAATGCAACGGGAACTGCAGTACAATGCGGACCGGGAGCACCAAAGCGCTGATCGCATCGAAAAAGAAAACCGGAAATGGATTGCAGTGAAGGTGAAGCAGATGAAGCAGATAAGGAGTGCCAAATGAAGTTGATAATCCGTCACGAAACAGAATTGGAACATAGAACAGTTGAAGAACTGACGCGAGACGCATTCTGGAACCTTTACTTTCCGGGCTGCGACGAGCACTATCTCGTACACATCCTCCGTGACCACCCCGACTACCGGCCCGAACTCTCGTTTGTGGCAGAGTTAAATGGGGAAATTGTGGGTATGATAATGTACACGCGCTCCTGGCTCATCGATGAAAACAACTGCAAAAAAGAAATCGTCAGTTTCGGCCCCTTTTGCGTACATCCAGCGCATCAGCGCAAAGGCATCGGTCGCGCCTTGCTGAATCACAGTGCGAATATTTTGCGCCAGAAGAATATTGCGGGCATTACCATCCTGGGAGATCCGCATAACTATGTGCCCTACGGTTTTAAAAATGGTATTGATTGCAACATCAGTGACATGGACGGCAACTATCCATTGGGGTTGATGGTGCTTCCTCTGGCTGAAAACGCCTTTGAGAACAAAGCGTGGAAGTGCAAACAAAGCGACGTCTTCGCGTTTGATCCGGAACAGGTCAAACCGTTTGACGAAACGTTTCCTGTTAAAGAGAAAAAGCACGAACCATCCCAGGATCTCTTCATGATAATGGTGAGGGCCAGCTTGAGGACACCCGAGTAGTTGCACCAGCAGGCAATATCCAGGTTGTAATCGCCCGCCGAAAGCTTACGTAAATTGGTTACGTCTTTGGATTTCATCGTTTATTTCAGACAAAAGGATCTCATTCCATTGTTGAAGAGATATGGGGCGAAATCATCTGTCCTGGCTGAATCACTGCTTGAAATTACAGAATAGACCAGACGCCTCACCTGGCCCATACCTGGGGTCTGAACAAAGGTAGTAAATCTATGAATGCTGATGAGCCGGTATTCGCAGCAATTCCCCATCGTCGCAGGGGCAGACCCAGCTGTCTGTCCAGAAACGGTTTGACGCGAAACGAACACAAAAGCCCGGTTGGACCTGGGCGCACACGCGGGTGTGACTACAGACGATTCTTCAAAATCCCGTCCACCACGCCCGCAAGGGCGGCGGGGTCGCTGGTTTTGATATTCTGGGGCAGCTGGTGCAGGGACCAAATCACATTCCAGGATGTGGAATCGCCGGGGGCGATGGGGGCGAAGGTGCCTTGTTGTTCCACTTCGACATAATTGGGGCAGGCGTAGATTTCGATGTCGGCTTCGCCGGGGGCAGGCGTTGTGCAGGGGTCGTATTGTTTGATGAAGAGGAGGTGGCCGTTGGTGTGGGCTATCCAGTTGTCGGCGCTGGTGTCGAACAGTTTGGCATCGTCGGTCATGTGGGTGGGGTGGTGGTAGGCGCAAATGCCGTTGGCCTGCTGCAGCTCCATCACTCCGCGGTTCCGGGCGTTTATGGCTGCGCTTCCCTGTCGGTAAAAGGTGGTGCCGCCTTTGGCTACCCGTGAGATTTCCCAGGGGGCAAAGGACTGCGTTTCGCCAGCCTCGTTCATGATGCGGTAGGTCACCTGGATGGCGCCGGCGTCGGCGGTGACGCGGATGCGTTTTTCGATGCGCACATTCAGTTTGGCGTCCAGCGCGCTGATGAGGATAATCTCGCCGGTATCGCTGTTGACCTGTGTGGTGTAATTGTCGCTGTCGATGGCCAACGGCGGGGGCCAGCCCCAGTTTTCGGGGGCGGTCCAG
>JAFGQN010000079.1 GCA_016935665.1 Deltaproteobacteria bacterium
TACAATTCAGAATAAAACCGCGTCCAATCCATTTCTACCGCCAACTGTTTCAAATCCTCGGTGGCATCCGTATCCAGGCAATGCTTGTTGCGCCACCTTTGCCATTTTTCCTGTGCGCCACTGTTGTCGATATTGCATTCCACGGCCGACAGTCCAATCACTATCTTCCATCCTGGTTCTGGTTTGGCCGGAAGATAATCTGTATCATCTGTATCATTACCTTTCATGTAATCCAGCACATCCGGGTCAGAATCCGCGATCACCTGATTCGCATCATAGCATCGTGTCCTCACCTCTGAGTCAGTACAGTCGTCCACCGAACAGTCCACCGCATTTTCAGGGCAGTTTGGCACGTACATTGACTTGGGATATCCATACTTACAGTCGACTTCGTCTGGATTATTCCACACCATAGCCGAATAGAAGTTGGCAAACCCCTCACCTATTCCCGTGTTTGGCATCTCCAAAGACTGCATGCAGTGCATGTTAGAGTGATTTTTCGATACATAGCACCTGCATTCTTCTACGCCCCACAAACTCTGATAGGTACTGTTGGCGGTATCGGTATCATCTTCTGAATATACATGGACATTGCCTGCGGTATCACGCATTACAACATCATAACCGCCGGGGACGGCTGAGCTAAATGTTGCAACAGTACGATTTTGGATGCCGTGCCCTATTTCGTGCGTCACCGAAAACTTACGGGATGCATCACCATAGGGAAGCGTGTGGCTCTTCACGCCACCTGTGCCATCTTTGCGCAAATGAATTTTTCCGGTTTGAGGATCGTGAAAAGGATAATCTTTAGTAGAATTGTTGGCCTGTATCACCATGGTGCTCTCCCTGATTCCCATATCTCTGCCCTCTGCCTCCATTTTAAACACGTGACTGACAATCGCGGCGGTCTTTGTAAATTCATTGTTATACGGTTTGCCTTTGTCATTTTGAAGGTGAACGAAAATATCGCCCCAAAAGCCCCAGTAGTCTTTGTCATCCAGGGCAAGCGTTTTATTTATAACAAATACCTCATCATTCGAGTCAACCACCTTCCACACTGTACCATCACTGTTCCCCGAAGAATCCAGAAAAACATGCTTGCCCGCAACTTCAAGATTTACGGTCACGGGTTTACTGGTGTCGTCAGGGATAAGCTGTCGCCTGGTTGGACTGTATTTCTGTGGGATGCATCCCTTTTCATCCAAAGGATAGAAACCACTCCACGGTGAGAATGAATCTAAACCGTTGTCAATACTCAAGCGGGCATATGCAAAACTCGCATGAATTGGCTGAATTCTGGTGAAATGCGCGTCATCTTCACCAATACCACCGGCAAATTGAACTTCCCACTTTACACAAAATTGGGGGTCTGGTGGAATCAGAGTGAAATAGACCTGCCATCCGCTGTCACTGACTGTAATTTCATCGAATAAACTGTGTTCTTTTCCGCCGAAGTAGATTGTCGTTCCATCAGGAGATATTTCTCCCGAAACTTTCAATTTGTTATAGTCATCGCCGAATTCATTGTATTCGCGTTCTATAATATAAACCGTAAAAGGGATACGATCATTGGCATTCAATGGTCCTTTCGCATCACCGTCAAAAACAAATGTCCTTTCCCTGTTTGATTGGGGACAGCTGCCAGAACAGGCGTCGCAAGCCTTACCACACATATCCTGGGTATCACTAAGGTCCCCAAATTGAATCTTTAAATCCAAATTGTCCCACCACCCGTCAGCCACATACCACCCGGAGACCTCAAAGGTCCATTCATTATCGTCCGAGAATCCTGTTTTGTCAGGCGTTATCATATCCTGGTCATCATCCGCCATGGCACTAAACTGCCAGTTGCCATCCACTGGTTCTAAAGGTTTCAGATACGGATAGCTATCGGAGTACGACAATGGCCAGATTTCCCTTTTTGCCACAGTGTTCGCATAGTCATTCAAAGTGCATCCGCGTGTATTGGAATCCGCGCAAACTGTATTACCATCGATTGTCCAGCACAATTGGGGCCCCACAAAGGGAATCCAGTAAAACTTTTCATGAGCGCCTGGTTCAAATCGCTGCAACGGCGCATGCCGCTCCTGTTGAGTGACGATGTCATTTCTGGGACCTCGTAAAATATCCACAGTGTAATCCAGCGGATTGTCATAGCTGAATAATGCTGCGGAATGCTGTTTGGCCGCTCGGGATATACATTCAACCGAAAGCATTGGGGGCATCAACCAGTCCCAGTGGTCAAATGGAACTCTAACGATGGGCGTATTTGCTTCGGCCCAGATATTTTTAGCAAAGAACGACCCTTCGTGACTGCCACCATTGAGCGGTGCGAATCGAATGGTCGCGTTGGGCGCAACAACTGTTCCAGCAAACGGGCCATCGAGGTCCACTGTTCCCTCGCCTGCGAATCCGACAAAGAAATCAGCACTGCTTCGACTGTGATTCAGAGCCGCTCGACATGTGAAGGAGTCGCGAACATAAAGGATAACTGGAGTATCATCTCCCGTAATATTGATGGTTGTGCCAGCGTGAGCAACAAAGTTATCAAAAAAGTAAGTGCCGGACGTCAGATTCACTACACCGCGTGAATTGATGGTGACGCTGGTATAGTTGCCCGGCGCCAAATTCAGTGTATCCCCGTCGTTGACTGTGAACACACCATTCACTACCGGCCAGTCAGCATTCCAGCGGTACCTGGCGCCCACGGTCAATGGCGTTTCACCTATGCTTCCGCCATCAACCACCACATCTGTGCGTTCATCAACGATACCCCCTGCCTGAACAAATCCGCGAACTTTTGAGCGATCATCCAGTATTGTCTGTCCACCAGCAAAAACATTGCCGTCAATCTCGGCCGCCACACCGATGTATGTATCGCCGCTGCCCATATTAACCACATTGGCTGTGGTGTTTGTCGCGTGGACGCCATTGGCAAGATGCAGGGATTCGCTGGCCTGAACCACAACACTTTTTAGCCCGACAGATTCCGGCAGTTCAAACAGAAAGGGAATGGCTGTTACATCGGTATCCACTGATACCTCGATACCTTCGAATTGCAGATTATCAAGAAGTACGGGTGCGCTCATGGCGGGACCGTTTATGATAACAATCAACGTCAGGTCATTGTATATCGCGCTTAGCGCAGCCGATACTTGCGGCGGAAGCGAAAAGGTTACTTCCGAAAATGTTCCAGGTGTCAAGTCTTCCAACCGGGCGCCGCCAAGATCTTTCCACCAGATGCTTTGAGACGGCAAATCCATGATGAGTCGAACCTCTCCCCAGCTGGCCGCTTCAGGCAGTTTCACATCGATCACTGCGGAGCCACCGATGGCAATTCCTTCCTGGGCGATGGAAGAAAGGGGAACGCTGGTAATCTGCATCCAGCCGGTTACGTTGACCGCGCCTGAGACAGTTCCTTCAGAGTGTTCGGTGCTGGCCCCACTTATCTGCGTCCAGTCTGCGGTGGCATCTTCGAATCCAAACACCCTGGCCGCCTGAGAAGTCAGCACAGCGGGCGTACCCGACATTTTCACAGGACCACCACTTAATGTTGAGTTTTTTTTATCACCCGATGAACAACCTGTAAGTGAGCCGGCAAACAGACACTGTATCAAAAAAAAAACAGAACCAATGGAACATCTGAAAATTTTTAAGATTCATGTTGCATCTCCTTTTTTTTGCAAAGTGTTTTTCCATTTTTTATATGCTTTCCGATTTATCGGACACTGGTGTTGCAGTCAACAAAATAAAAGTGTGGAATTATTTTAGATGCAGCGGATTTATATCGCCCACTGCATCAAAAAGTCACATCCCGAATCCGCGGGCTGTTTCGATTGTGGTTCGGCGTATTTCTACTCAGTGACGCGCTATCTGGCCGCTGATCAGATAGATGACGTCTTCGGCGATGTTGGTGGAGAGGTCGGCGATGCGTTCGAAGGTACGGGAGAGGCCCATGGCGTGGACGTACATGGAAATTTTTTCAGGCGATTTGACCATGCCTTTTTCGCATGCGTCGTACATGGCGCGGTTCATGTCGTCCACGGTGTCGTCCATGGCGCCCACAGAAATAGCTTTGGACTGATCCATTTCCACCAGAGAATCCAGGCTCATCTTGAGCATCTTGCGCGTGACCTTTGACATGGCCAGAAAATCAAAGGGAAACTGAAAGGCAGGTTTATTGGCAAAAAAGAGCGCGTGTTTGGCTATGGAAACAGAATGGTCGTCAATGCGCTCCAAATCGTTGTTTACTTTGAGTGCCGTTACGATAAATCGCAAGTCCCTGGCAACAGGCTGATGCAACGCCAGTATCTTAAGGCATTCTTCTTCAATCTCCACTTCCATCTGATCAATTACATCGTCGGTGTTGATGACTTTTTCATCCAAAGCCATGTCGCGTTCTTCCACCGCCCGAACAGCGCGATTAAAGTTTTCTTCGACTTTACCTCCCAAAAGCAGCAGCTTCTGTTTGAGTTTGTCTATCTCTTTTACAATGATTGTCGATCCCGGCACTTCATTTCCCTTGTTCTAACCAAAACGACCCGTAATATAGTCTTCGGTCTGTTTATTTTTCGGATTGGTGAAAAACGCCCTGGTGTCTCCCACTTCAATAATTTCACCTTTGTAAAAAAAGGCGGTAATGTCTGAAATTCGTGCGGCCTGCTGCATATTGTGAGTGACAATGGCAACCGTGTACTTGTGTTTAAACGATTCCACCAGTTCCTCAATACGGGCGGTGGCCACCGGGTCAATGGCGCTGGTGGGCTCGTCCATCAGCAGCACCTCCGGCTCAACCGCAATGGCACGTGCGATACACAGTCGCTGCTGTTGACCACCCGAAAGAGCCATTCCCGGCTTTCTCAGTTTGTCTTTGACTTCGTCCCAAAGTGCCGCGCCTTTCAGTGCCTCCTCCACACGATCGCCCAGCTCCCGGCGACCCACTCTGTAATGCATTTTGAGACCATACGCCACGTTGTCAAACACGCTCATGGGAAACGGTGTGGGCTTTTGAAAAATCATCCCTACCCGCTTTCGCAGTTCCAGCACGTCCATGTCTCTGGCGAGAATATTCTTACCGTCCAGCAACACTTCGCCGTCCACGCGCTGTTCGCGATACAGTTCAAAAATGCGATTGAGTATCCGCAGATGGGTGGACTTTCCGCAACCGGAGGGACCAATAATCGCGGTCACCAATCCTTTTTGCAATTCCAGATTGTTGTTGAAAAGGGCCTGACTGTCGCCGTAAAAAAAGTTGATATTCCGGGACGAAATCTTCACTTCGCCCAAAGCGGTGTTCTTTTGCGATTTTTTGGGGGTCACTTCTTTGAGCTCCGTCTTTTTCTCAAACTGCCGCTGTTCGTGTTGTTCAATTGCCTTCATTGCCAAACTCATTTCGCTCTCTCTTTAAATGCTGCTCTGGCAAAAATCGTTACCCCCAGAACAGAAATCATAATGAGCAACGAGGCGCCCCAGGCCATCTGCTGCCAGTCCTCGTAAGGGCTCATTGCGTAGTTGAAAATAGTCACCGTCAAATTGCTGGTAGGTCCCATCATACTTTCCGGCATGTAAAAACTGTTGAGCGATGTAAACAGCAACGGTGCTGTCTCGCCACTGACCCGTGCGATGGCCAGAAGCACGCCGGTTACCATTCCTGTTTTGGCGGCGCGCAGTACAATGTCAAATGTTACTCGCCATTTGGGCGTTCCCAGCGCCAACGCAGATTCCCGAAGAGCGTTGGGAACCAGAATAAGCATGTCATCGGTGGTGCGCGCAATCACAGGCAACATGATTATCGCCAGCGACACCGCACCCGCAAGCCCGGAGAACTGGCCCAGTGGCAGCACGAGAATGGTGTACACAAACAATCCAACGATGATGGACGGCACCCCCATCAGCACATTAATGCAAAAGCGAATGGCGTTGGCCGTCCTTGTGCCCCTTGCCACCTCACTGAGGTACACACCGGAGAGGATGCCCAGAGGAACCCCTATTGCAACAGCCAGGACGGTCATTATGAGTGTCCCCACAATGGCGCTGGAAAGCCCAACGCCCTCTTCGCCGGGGGGAGCGGGCAGTTCGGTAAAAAAGTCCCAGTTGATGGCGGCGATACCGCGCTGTGTCACTTCCAAAAGAATCCAGGCCAAAAAGAAAATTCCCAGAAATGATGCGCCCACCGACAGCAGTTTGACCGTGTTGTCGAGCAGTTTGCGGCCAATGGGATTTTTGGTTTTCATAGTCCGGCCCCGGCTTTCTTCTGGGTGCGCCCTATCCACCATTGGGCCAGTATCTGAATCACCAGGGTCATCACAAACAGCACCAGCCCCAGTTCTATCAGTGCGCTCATGTACAGTGGTTCAGCGGCTTCGGTAAATTCGTTGGCCAGCGTGGAAGCGATAGTGTTGCCCGCAGCAAAGAGCGATGCGGAGATGTCGTGACTGTTGCCAATCACAAACGTGACCGCCATGGTTTCGCCCACCGCGCGCCCCAGCCCCAGGAAAACTGCGCCTAAAAGACCGGAGAATCCGTATTTCACAGTCACATTCTGCGCCGTTTCCAGCGTGGTGGATCCCATTCCAAACGATGCTTCCTTTACCACGGAGGGCACCATTCGAAACACATCGCGCATCACGGCGGTGATAAACGGAAGAATCATCAGCGCCAGAATAATTCCCGCGGACAGCATGCCAATTCCCATGGGCGGTCCTTCAAACAACGGCAGTTTCCCAAACCAGCCCTGCAGTGCGGGTTGAATGTGATCGGCCATAAACGGTGCGAACACAAACAGTCCCCACATTCCGTAAATAATACTGGGCACCGCCGCCAGAAGTTCGATGGCATAACCGATGGGTTTGGAGAGCCATGGATGGGCCAGCTCCACTAAAAAGAAGGCGATGATCACCGACAGGGGCACTGCGATGATCATCGCGATAATGGTGGAAACAATTGTCCCCGCAATGGAGCTCAACGCACCAAATTCAAAAATGACGGGATTCCAGGTGGTATCGACCAGAAAGTGCGCGCCAAATTTTTCAATGGCCGGCCACGAGTTGCCGGCAAGCGAAAAAACGATACCAATGGCAATCAGTATCACGACGCCCGCCGCCCCTCGAGTGAACACGTTGTATAGAACATCACCCAGGGGGGATTTTGAAGCGTTACTTCCTTGTTTGCGGGGCATTTTCATGGAACGTCTCTTACGCTTTCCTATTCCCAAATGGCCTTGCCGCCGGACTGGATGTTCTCTTTCCATAAACTATGGACGAGTTCCACCACTTCTTTGGGCATGGGCACATAGTGCAGGTCGGTGGCCGCTTTGGCGCCATTGGCAAAACACCAGTCAAAGAAATTGAGCGCTTCTTTGGCCACGTCGGGTTTATCCTGATTTTTGTACATCAAAATAAACGACGCACCGGTAATGGGCCAGCTGGCAGCGCCGGGTTGTTCGGTCAGCACCAGGTAAAAACCGGGGGCGTTTTTCCAATCGGCATTGGCAGCGGCAGCCTGGAAACTCTCAATGGTAGGATCCACATAGTTGCCATCCTTATTCTGCAACTTCACGTGGGACATTTTATTTTGCAGTGCGTAGGCAAATTCCACATAACCAATGGCGCCCTTAATGCGCTGGACGTATGCGGCAACGCCTTCATTTCCTTTACCACCCACTCCGGTGGGCCACTCCACGGATTTTCCGGTGCCCACTTTGCTTTTCCATTCTTCGGAAATCTTGTCCAGATAGTTGGTAAAAATCCAGGTGGTTCCGGAACCGTCCGCACGGTGCACCACCGAAACGTCAGTGTCGGGCAGTTTGACATTCGGATTATCAGCGGCAATGGCTTTGTCATTCCATTTTTTTACTTTGCCGAGGAAAATATCTGCCAACACTTTTTGCGAAAGCTTCAGCTGTCCCGGGGCAATGTCCTCCAGATTCACCACCGGCACCACACCGCCCATAATCATGGGGAACTGAATCAAACCCACTTCATCGAGTTCTTCGGGTTTTAAAGGAGCATCGGATGCGCCAAATGCAACCGTTTTGGCTTTAATCTGCGCAATTCCGCCACCGGATCCGATGGACTGATAGTTGAGTTTGGTTCCGTTTACGTTTTTATATGCATGGGCCCATTTGGAATAAATGGGGAACGGGAATGTGGCCCCGGCGCCTGTTAATGTAATAGGCTCAGAGGGTGTATCCGCTGTGGCTGAGGCATCGGAGGTGGCCGATTTGGGAGCTTCCTGATTGGCCTTTGGCGGCGTCTGTTTGCCACATCCCATAATGAGCATCAGGACAGTTGCAATTGATAGCTTAATAATTTTCATTTGTGAGTCTCCTTGAGTTTTCTGTGTCCAAACCTAGGGGTGTTCTGTGACAATCCTGTGACGGTGAGGAAACAGATGAGTAGAACTTAATTACGTATCCAAATACTAGAAACCGAGTTGCAATTGAGTGGCGACGATGATGTCAGAGGGATCATCGCTGTCATCGTCCGCGTCTTTGTATAATTTGCCACCGGCTTCGGTCTGCCATTTAAGGTTGTGTTTGGCAAAGTACACCGAAATGCCGCCAAAGATTTCCTGCGTGACGTTTTTGCGGCCTTCCGGATTCAGCACACCATAACGGAAAACAGGCTGAATTTTATCCATAATCAAATACCCCAGCTGGGCGTGTACTCCCAGACTGTCGTACGCCTGGTCACTGAACGCATCGTCATCCTGAACTGATTTCACATAGAAACCGCCGGTGCTGGAAAAACCATGCGACTTGAAAATGTAGTCAAACTCACCGCGAATGTTGCCTTTGTCGTTGTTGTCGGACTCAAAATCAAAGATGCCGCTGATGCCAAGGCCCAAACGGGGGGCGCCGCCCTCCAGGTCGGCTTCGCTGTACCCCTTCAGCTTGCCAAAGTTGGCCCCAATCCGGGCCACCACCATGGGATGAAAGGTGGCAGGGACGTTTGAGGGCTTCACTTTCACATTGCCTTCATCGTCCGCCGTGCCGTGATACACAGGCTTTTCGCCCGTGCCGTTAAACACCCCCAGCGCCCATTCGAACGTTGGCGACTTTTCCATATTGTTGTGAAACATCAATCCAATGTCACGCCCGGCGCCAAACGCTTTGTCGGTCATGGCGCGACCGGTGAATTCGAGTTTGCCGCTGGAGGTGATTTGCTGCCTGGAAAATGGTTTTACAAACTGCCCCACACGCAAATGAAACCCATTTTTCACAAAAGCGAAATCCGCAAAAAAGTCCTTCAAAAGCGCATCCCCTTTTCCAAAATCCAGCTGCAACGCGTAGTTTACTTTTTTGGAAATCACGTGTCCTTTAAACTTAATGCGGGCAGCCGGAATGGAAAAGTTGGTTTCCAAATCTCTGTCCACATTGCCATCCACTGCTTCCAGCACGTATTTGGCCTGCATGCGCGCATTCATTTTAAGTGAAAAGTTACCCGTCTCGTCGTTCAGATAAAAACCGTCATCGTAACCAACGTAATCGGAAATCTGTTTATCCGCCCCTCTGGCCTCCTCCCCTTTTGCCGCCAAAGCCATTGGTGTGGCCAGCAGTGTCACCAGCAAAACGAGCCATCCCCCAATGTGCCTGTTGTTCAATTTTGTTTCAATCATGTGGTCTCCTCCCTGAAGACTGTTTCATTGTCACTCGCATTTGTGACAGTTCGTTTGCCAAAGCGGACACTCTGCAGCCTGTCTGTGACAAACGGGCAACGGACGCGCAACAATACGGGCAACTGTTTTGTTGGCAGGGAGGAATTTCACTTAATGTATTGGGTTACTGGCGGGTAATCGCAGGAAAATAGATTCTTAAAAAAATTGAGGTACTTCCTCTGCCGCCGAACTCAAGAACGGCCGGGGATAACCCCGGTCCCTACTTTTTTTAGATACTGATAGTTCTTGCGATTTCCTGTAGATTTCTGCCTGAGGTCTATTTTTTTTCGAAATATTCGCGCAAAATCTGTGCGGCTGTCCATGCGGATTTGATGCGCCATTTGGGTTCGTTCACTATCAGCACCGCAATCGCCACTTCGGGATTCTCCGCCGGCGCCAGGCCCACGAACCAGCTGTAGGCGCGAAACGGTTTTTCTCCGTGCAATGTGCCCGTTTTACCGGCAACCGTGACGCCTGGAACGATTCGATTTCCGCGATGGTCTTTGAACGCGCTGCGGGCGGTTCCTTTTTCGACTGTGATTTTCATCGCTTCGATGAGTTGTTCCGCAGTCTCCTTTTCCACAGTGCGTCCGATGTATTTGGGAGAACTTTCGTAAATCACATTCCCGTTTTCATCCTCCACATGGTCAACAATGTACGGCCGAAGCATGGCGCCGTCCTGAGCAATGGACTGGGCAATCACAGCGCCGTGCAGTGGGGACAAATGAGAGTGCCAAAACCCCGCCGATGCCCGCGCCTTTTCCAGGCGATCCTGCGGTATATCGATACCGGACGGCTCCACGGATATATCGAACGGCACTGGTTTTCCAAATCCGAATCGCTCCGCGTACTGACGCATGGTTGTACGGTCCAGCAACCTATCGGACCATTTGGCGAAAACAGCGTTGATGGAAAATCCAAGGGCGTTCTGCAAACTGCGGCAGGCCACATCCAACTGGTCGGAATCAATGAGGTTGTCCATGTACAATGCACCACCGCCACCGTGATAACACATTTCGCTTTGCAGCCGAATATCGGTCTGTTCCAGCAGCGCCGAGGTGGTTACCAGTTTAAACACCGATGCCGCGGGAGGCGACACATCCAGCGCCACGTTTTTGTTCTCTGCCGCAAACGACTTGCCATAGCGCTGAGCAAACGTTAACACTCGACCCGTTTTCGAGTTCAGCAGCACCGCCGCGCCGGCGGGGACTTCGTATTTGTCAAACAATTCCTGTGCATATTGCTGCAATTTCACATCGGGTGTAAACACCACCTTGCGACCATCGTCTGTGTTTTGAACGAACCTTCCGTCCTGCAAACGCATTTTTTCAAGAGAAACGCCGTCGAGGGGATTTCCCGTGACCAATGTGTCATTGGTATCTGCAACGGACAAAAGGGACAGACAAACAATCGTCCAGGCAACAATAAACTTCAAAATCGTTTTCATATCCACACCTCGGTCAAATAACTTAACAAAGATGCCGATTCAAAATCAAATAACTGGCAGCAACCGCATGGCAGCCGCATGGGACGGATACGCCGGTCGCAAAAAAAACACTGGAATGGCGCCCATTCATTTCTTTTTGAATTGAGCCTGCAAATCCACAATTTTTTTATCCTGATACACCAGCCATTTATCGACGAGTTCCCGGTAACGCGCCACCTCGCGCGGATGCGCGCCGGCAATATTGTGCTGTTCCGTGGGATCGGTGGACAAATCAAACAAGTGATCGACATCGGTTGTGCCGTCGTAAAAATATTTGAGATTGCCGTCCACAATTCCGTTGGTGACCACTGCCGACCTGGAAAACAACAGGTGCGGTTTCGCCACAAAGGCGTCGGCTATAAGATTCTGTCCTTCCCAGGAATCATCCGGTGAGATACCCAGAAGCGCCGCCAGCGTCGGGGCGAAATCCACAATAGACCCCTGACGGTCCACCACCACTTCCCGGTTCAGCCCCGGAACATATACAAACAGTGGAATAAGAATGTTCTCGTCGTACACCATGCCGCCGTGATTGAAATTCCCCGCGTGCTGTTTTCCAAACGCCTCTCCGTGATCCGCTGCCAGCACGATGATTGTATTTTCCAACAGTCCTGCAGCATCCATGTCATCGACAAGCGTTGTGTACACCTTATCCAGATAGGCCTGTGTCAGATAATACCGCTCCAACAGGTCGAATCGGCCAATGTCCCTGTCCGGCAACCGATACGGAGCATGGGTCCAGAAGGAAAAATACAGGGCAAAGAACGGTCCTTTACTTCCCTTCATGAAATCGAGGGTTTCCTTTGCCACCAGCTCCTCCTCCACCGCCTGCGCCAGCAACCCCGACGAAGTGGCTTTTTTCTGAAAATCAAAAAAGTGCTTTTTCACATCGTACGCATCCATCATTCCTGTGGTGTGAAGATTGTCATAGCTAAACATGGACGGGGTAAAAAACGCTGTATTGTATCCTGTGTCTTTCAATTTCGACACGATGGAATAACAATTAAACTTTGGCATATATTTCGAAATGGTGGAAACACCTGTTCCTGGATATGTACCGCAGTGATAACTGATAAAACTCCTGCTGGTGGCGGGAAAGACGGTACGCACGTTCGTAAACGCAATGGCGCTGTGTCGCAATCGGTCAAATACCTTCATGGGGCTGTTTGAATCTCCTCCGAGGATTGTACGATTGGCCGGCAACGACTCCACCAGCAAAAACAGGACATTGGCGTTTTTGATGGCGGGTATGTCGATACGGGTCGACGCGGGATAATCACCAAAAACAGGCTGGGGGGGAGGCGAAAACCCCTTCAGCTGCGCCGTCATGCGGGATGCGGTATAGCGGTCACGAATCCCCTGAATCGTGGAACTGGTGAATTCAATGGTGGGATTATTCAACATCCAGCATTCCTGGCCCGAAGACAGGCGGGAATCCAACCCCTTCCATGCGATCCACGACACCACCAGTACCACCAGCGGGATGTATGAATTAACAAACATTCCTTTGCGATACAGTTTTCTGCCCAATGACAGCCATGCGGCAATCAGCACAATGGCGATGACAATGAAGCTGGCACTGAAGGGATTTACACTCGCAAGGAAATACTCTGTCAATTCAGCAGTGCCCGCCCCATTAAACATCAGCAGGCTGTATTTCAAAAATGTTTTGAAATGCATATGAATGACAAAATTCGCCAGTAAAAACAAAAATGTTGCCACATACACAACGCTGTAAAGAATACTTCGTCTCGTGTATGGCAAAAAATCCAGCGCCTTCACCAGAAAAAAGGCGTATACCACATCACTGGCCGCGAACAGCAGGGATTGGGGCGGCGCCACAAATGACGTGAATCCGTACCCATCCTTCAAGGTGACAAACAATCCCAGGCACACCTTGAACGCCATATGCATCAGCACCACGAAGAAAAAAAACACCACACCTTTGGGCGACAGAACGAGCAGTTTTTTTATATTTTTTATTAAACTTAAAAAGGTATGTTTCATATATAATTTTCCATACGCGCCCATTAACAACAGTTTTGGGCGCCCCACTTCTGTCTCAAAATCCATGCCACGCCTGTTTCAGTCTTTGGACGAAACCAACTTAAAACAGTCCCACCGGCACAATGCAACCGTTCAATCGTCCAACCAGTTGAAACAAAAGTTTTTTGACAGGTATCGCAGTATTCACAAACAGGGAATTTCATTTCCAAAACGGCACATATCGTTTGCCGGTATCACATTCACGTTGTTGTTTGCCAGTGTATAAAGAATACATCTGTGGTGGAATTGAAACGTGCTTTAAGCATCATTTTTGCGTTGCGTCCCAATCCCGCAGCACATCACTGGAACGGAGCAGCCTCACAATGAAATCCCGACGTTCAGCCAGCCATTTCACCTTGACACTGAAACAAACTTCGAAAAGGCTGTCAAGGCGGGAATCGGCCCATGAAAAGGGGGCAAAAAATCATAAATTGCCAAAAAAGCGTTGCGGAGGCGTTCATTCAACGCCCTGTTTTTTAATTTAGAATCTGTTTTTCCTGGATTATCTCCTTTTTGATGCATCAATTCCATTGCCGATGTTTGTCGCGTTTCTTCTTCCATGCTAAGCAAATACATGTACTTAATCATTTTACAATCCAATACAGCAATGGATGACAACGGCCAATGACGACTCACCCCAATGAGGACTACGTCAAAGGACCCTCTTTTGCAGGCATCGCACAATTACTGGAGGTCCACAGGGCATTTCATGCTATGCGCGTCCCCAAAAACAGACTGAAAAACAGACTGTACGATATCACTACCTATACAGGCACCCAGAGCGCATCCACCAAAAGACCCAATGCGTTTCTGGATAAAGAAATGGTTGGCAGACTGACTCGAATTGTCAGCGGCCAACTGCAAAGGCGTGAGGCAGAAACAGATATCAGTTATCGCATAGCTGCGGCTGCCATGGCATTTCTGCATTATGCAAAGATAAATGTGTCATTCGACTTTGCCACATATCAACAACTGATTGCAAGTCGGGGAAACCCGGCCGCCGAGAACGAAATTGTAAACTTCCGCGTGGCCAATCATCTTAATCCAATGGACTGGGCCAGGATAGCATCAGGGGAAAAGAATGCCCTGGATTCAGCCACTGTTTCGGCGGTGCGACAGCATTTCTCGTACAAGCTCTCATCACAGGGAGGTATTTCTGACTCGTTGGGCTATTGGAATATGTATTATGTCTTCATGCTGAAACTGCTGACTATCTACCGCAATAGAAGATTGTCCAACGTCGATAAAATCAAAACATTTTTTGACTGGCAGCTTCGAGAATCGCTGTACAGCGCCATCTGCTCCATGTGGGCGTTGTTCCTGTTCAGCGACAAGTCGAATTCAAAAAGCTTTCGCAAAATGGATTTGGCCCATGCCATCACTTTGAAGCAACGCCTGGAAGATGAAGTCTGGGATATGCTCTTTTTGCAGCAATTAAAAAAGTATCACACCAGCTCTCGCGATGTCTGGATTCTATGCACTATCAACCCGGATATTGCCCAAATTGCCACCTGCCTGCTGACAACCGTCGATAAAGAAGGAACAACCGGCCGTTTTTTATCGGCCCTTTATTCTCCCGCCGAAGCCAGAACAATTCTGGCCTCATTTCTGGCGCTCGAAAAAAAAATGACATTGCCCATCGATCGCGCTGCGCAGGCGAAACGCTTCATTGCCGGACTTTCAAAAACCAAAAGTGATTTTGAGAAAACACTCGCATTAAGACAATGTAATTGAACATTGCGACAGGGTTTCCGAATTGGCCGTGACAGCAGAACAAAGCCGTTTCCGTGGCGCAGACGAAGGTGAACAGATGTGTGACCGGGCCAAAGACATGTTGGCCGAAGTCAGTGGCTTCGCCTGAGCGTTTTGGCTTCCCGGTCAATATTCCAGAGAATCGGGCGTTAAAATTTCTGCCGCGTCGCATTTGGTTTTAATGGCTGCCCAATCTGATTTAAATGCATCGATTTTTGGGGCGCCTTTTTGAGCGATTTTGTCCGCGATATCGTCCATTCGCTCCTTCGACCCGGGATGGGTGGACACAATGGTGAGGGCAGCGCCAACGGCACTTTCTTTTTCCTCCAGTTTTTTCATAAACTGCAAAAAGCCTTCCGGATTAATGTGGGCATTGTACGCCAAATCCACGGCCCCCATATCGGCTTCGCTTTCCTGAGTGCGACTGAACTGCATAGCGGCCAATTGCGCCATGTTGTCCACCAGAAATCCCTGAACCGCTTCCATATCGCCAATGAGTGCCATTACCACCAGACGCAATCCAATATTGGCCACCACGTTTTTCATTCCATGCCGGGCCAGAACATGCTGAAATTCGTGGGCCAGCACGCCAGCCACCTCGTCCGGCGTATCCGCCGCCTCAATCAGTCCCCTGTTGATAAACACATATCCCCCGGGCAACGCAAACGCATTCACATCCGGCACATCAATCACTTTTATCTGCCATTGATATGGTGTTTTGCCCATCCCCATCACCAGACGCCGCCCGATTTCCGAGACGGCGGCGTTCAACTCCGGATTGGTGCAGGTTTTATTGGACTTAAGGATATTCTCCGCCTCCCCACGTCCCAACTGCGTTTCCCACTCCGTTGGAATGTGTTGGGTGACAGCGCCCGCCGCGGGTTTGATGCCCAGAAACATCCCCAATAGTATCAGCGCAATAAATCCTAAAAAACCCCACAGGAATGCATGGCGACCAAACGCACGACGCTTGCGATATGCGCCCACACTGTCCAGCTGCGAAAGCAACTGCATGGGCGCGCCCGTTGTCCGAATGGTCGCGATAATCGACTTATTGCCGGTGAGGATGTACAGCGCCTCCCCCTGGACCGTGCTCTCAAATTTCAGATATCGGTCATCTGTTCCGGTGACCGATACTTTCACCGCACTCCACATCAGCCGTCCCACCTGCGCCCCTTCCAGCAACAGAGTGAGTCCACCCGACGTCACCTCAATTTGGCAGGATTCGCCATTATGCCCGGTACCATATATCATTCCCCCAAACTGATTCTGTTTCATATGCAACCTCTCCTGTTTATTGAAGACAATTTAACTTGAAATGATCAACCATGCGTTGCAATACATAGCTGCACATTATTTAAAAAAATGCACTGCACGCAGGAAAAAAGTGTGTCAACTGAAAGTAAGAATATGGCCAGAACAGTAAAATCAATACAACTGACCCTGAAAGATAAATTGTCGCGCCTGTCATTTGAGCAGGCGAAAAAACTGCTCGGATCCAGCGGCGATAGACTGATAACCGCCGGGGGCCAATTCGACATTGACATTGAATCACAGGTAAAACTGACCGCAAAGCGGTTTTCTCTAAAACTATCCGGCGCGACTGCAACAATTCGGTTGTCCGACGGCGCCCGCAGCAGACTGGAACTGAGTTGCAATCAGTGCAATGAGAAATGCGTCCACATGGGCGCCGCGTTGTCGCTCATCCTGGAAGAAAAAATGACACTTGGCCTATCGGCCATTCGCCCCGAAGAAGTGATACTTGGCGCGTTATCTGAAGCGGAACTGGTTGAAAAGGCGCTGGCAGACAGGGAAAAGCGCGCCAAAGAAGAGTCGCTGCGCGTCACATCCATGGATACCAGTCAAGTATGGACCGATTACGTGGTGACCAACAAATCGTCGGGAAAAGCATGGCGCGTCGCGTTGCGCGATTTGACACGTGGCGGCGCCTCGTACTGCTCCTGTCCGGATTTCAAAAAAAATACACTGGGAACATGTAAACACTTAATAAAAGTACAACAGACTGTCAAACGGCGCTTTAGTAAAGCAGAACTTTCCAGCCCGTATGTTCGGGATGGGTTTGCCGTTTACCTTAAGTACGGCGAAACCACATCCGTACAATTGGCGGCGCCTGCCGAAATGACACCGGGAATGAAACGGCAATGTCACGGATTTGTCAACACGCCGATCACCGATTATCCCGGATTACTCCGTCTGGTGCAACGACTCGAAAAAAAAGAGCACACAGTCACGGTATATCCGGATGCGGCCGAATTTATCGATCATCAGATGATGCTTGGCAGACTGAAACTGATAACCGCTAAAATGCGCGCCAATCCAGCTGGCCATCCGCACCGGGAAACCCTCCTCAATGTAAAATTGTTACCCCATCAGGTGGACGGCATCGCATTTGCTGCTGCTGCCGGACGCGCCATACTGGCCGACGACATGGGACTTGGCAAAACGATACAGGGGATTGGTGTGGCAGAGCTTTTGGCGCAAGAATGCAACATTCGTCGCGTGCTGGTGATATGTCCGGCATCGCTGAAGTCCCAATGGCGAAATGAAGTGAATCGCTTTTGCGGCAAAAGTGTGCAGCTGGTGATGGGCAGCGCTGTGGAACGCGCATCGCAGTATCATGGCGATGCGTTTTTTACCGTTTGCAACTATGAACAGACACTTAAAGACATCACCGAAATTGAAAAGGCAAAATGGGACTTAATTATTCTCGATGAAGGGCAGCGCATAAAAAACTGGGAAGCTAAAACCACGCGCATGGTAAAATCGTTGAAATCGCAATTTGCACTGGTGCTGACGGGAACACCTCTCGAAAACAGATTGGACGACCTGTTTTCGGTTATGGAGTTTGTGGATGACCGCATATTGGGACCCGCATTTCGCTTTTTTAACACCCATCGCGTGGTTGATGAAAACGGCAAGGTAGTTGGATACGAGGCGCTGGACGAACTTCGGCAAAAGCTGGCTCCGGTATTGCTCAGGCGTACTCGCGCCATGGTGCTCAAGGACCTTCCCACCCGCACCACCGAAATTGTTCGCGTTCCGGCAACGGACGAACAGCTGGATATTCATAAGGGCCACTTCAGCATCATCAGTCAGATTGTGCGAAAGAGTTACCTTACCGAAATGGATTTGCTTCGATTGCGCAAATCGCTTTTGGCCTGTCGCATGGTGGCGGACAGTTCTTTTCTCATCACCAAACAACCCCCGGGGTATTCGGGAAAACTGAAGCGCCTCGATGAGATGCTGGAGGAATTGTCGCAGGAAAACGATCGTAAAATTGTATTGTTTTCAGAATGGACAACCATGCTGGGACAAATCGAGCCGTTGTTTCAAAAAGTGGGAATGGAGTATGTGCGACTGGACGGTTCGGTGCCCCAAAAGAAACGGCAGACGCTGGTGAATAAATTTCAAAACGATCCTAATTGCCGCGCGTTTTTAACCACCAACGCTGGGTCTACGGGATTAAATCTTCAGGCAGCCAATACAGTGATTAATGTGGATTTACCCTGGAACCCCGCAGTGCTGGAGCAACGCATCGCCAGGGCGCATCGCATGGGACAAAAAAATCCAGTGCAGGTTTATCTGCTGGTCACCGAGGGGACTCTGGAAGAAAACCTGCTTTGCACATTATCTGCCAAAGCAGAACTGGCTCTGGCGGCTCTGGATATGGATTCCGATGTGGATGCCGTCTCTCTTGAAAGCGGCATGGAGGAATTGAAGCGACGTTTGGAACTTTTGTTGGGCAATCAGGCAGAGGCGCCTGTGGATGAAAGCCAGCAGAACGAAACCAGAGAAATGGTACAAAGACAAATCCATCAACAAAAAGTGGCGCAGGCCGGGGGCGAGTTGCTGAGCGCCGCGTTCTCCTTTTTAAACGAAATGGTGCCTTCGAAAGACAGCGCCCCAAAATCAACCACCACCACAGACCACCTGACAGCACAATTTAAAGCGGGGCTTTCCAACTGTCTTGAAAAAACCGATTCGGGAGACTACCAGCTGCGCGTGTCGTTTAAAAACATGGATGCGCTGGATTCGCTGGCGGCGTCACTGGCGCGTCTGGCAAGTTTTGGAAAGACGGTTTGATAACTGTAACGAATAGGCACCGACAGATTCGCTTCCTCGCGTCCCCGTTTCGATTTGCACCTCGGTGAAATCACCGCCCCTTCCTTTTTCCGTTCGTCGGATTAAACCGGTCCCGTTCAGCATGAGTGGGCGGTGTCCAATCCTCCACTATTTTTTTTTTTTTTTGACACCCAGGGTGGCCATGGTGGTTCCTGCGCCTGAACGCATCGACATTTAGAAGATTGAAACAGAAATCAAACATGGAATACATGGACTTTGGCGATACAAAGAGCACTGAATGAATTACGTGATTGTTGGGGGTGTAGCAGGCGGCGCGGCCACGGCTGCCAGATTGCGCCGAAATGATGAAAAGGCTTCAATTGTTATTTTTGAACGCGGCGATTACATTTCGTACGCCAATTGCGGATTGCCCTACTATCTTGGGGAAACAATTAAAGAGCGGGAGAAGCTTTTTGTGGAAACCCCTCAGAGTTTCGAAAAAACCCTCGATGTGGATGTGCGCATTTCATCCGAAGTCACCGATATAGACCCCCTATCCAAAACCGTTGGTGTCAAAGACCGCAGAAGCGGCAGAGAATACCGCGAACCCTATGATTCGCTTATCCTGTCTCCGGGGGCAAAACCGCTGATACCGCCAATTCCAGGCGTTGAATCGGAGCTGATATTCACCTTAAGAAACGTACCCGATGTAGACCGATTGAAAGGATATGTGGATGAGCGACAACCGAAGCGGGCAGTTGTGATTGGCGCCGGTTTTATTGGTCTGGAAGTGGCGGAGAATCTTTTTGATCGAGGCGTTAATGTGACCATTGTGGAGCTCGCCGAACAGGTCATGTCGCCCCTTGATTTTGAAATGGCCGCACAGATTCACGAACACCTGAAGATGAAACAGGTGGAGTTCTATCTGTCGGACGGCGTGAAGCAGTTTTCCCGGAAAAATGGCAAGCTTCAGATTTTGCTGAATAGCAAAACTGAAATTCAGGCAGATCTGGCGGTGCTGTCGATTGGCGTTCAGCCGGAAATCTCTCTCGCGGCGAATGCGGGAATCAAAACCAATCGCGGCATTCTTGTCAATGAATACATGGAAACGTCCATAAAGGATATTTACGCGCTGGGAGATGCGGCCGAGTTTGTTGATCCGGTGACTGGAAAAAGTGGCATTACGCCACTTGCAGGCCCGGCTGGCAAGCAGGCCCGCATCCTTGCGGACAATCTGGCATACGGAAAGAAGAAGCAATACAACGGCGCGATTGGCACAGCCATTGCCAAAATATTTGATATGACTGTGGCCGCAACTGGCAGTGCGCAAAAAACCCTCGAAAAAGAAGGCATTCCCACTGCAAGTGTCATCACTCACGGCCATTGCCACGCGGGATATTATCCTGGTGCAACGCCCATGGTCTTGAAGCTGGTGTTCAACCCACAAGACGGTACAATTCAGGGCGCCCAGGTAGTGGGGTATGACGGAGTCGACAAACGGATTGAAATGATTGCGGCCGTGTTGCGCAAAGGCGGCACCCTCATGGATCTCACCGAGCTCGAACAGGCATATGCGCCGCCCTATGCCTCTGCCAAAGATCCGGTGAATATTTTGGGATTCACCGCTGAAAACGTTTTTCTGGGACGAAGCCACCACACCCGCTGGAAAGAGCTGTACAACTGGCAAAAGGAAGGCAGGGATGACCTTTTTCTGCTGGACGTGCGGACGCCCGAAGAATTCGCCATGGGCAGCATGGAAGGCGCGATAAATATTCCCAAAGACGAAATCCGCACCAATATTTCAAAGATTCCAAAGGAAAAAAAGATTGTCGTGTTTTGCGGCGTGGGCCTGCGTTCATACCTGGTGGAGCGGATTTTAAAACAAAATGGATATGACGATGTGAGCATTCTTTCGGGCGGTTTAAAGGTGTACAGGGCCGCCGTTCAGGACCAGAACAACTGCGGCATATTCACAGAACTTGAGACCGGGTATCCACCGGAGTTGGACAATTCGGACATTCCTTCTCTCTCGGCCATGGCTGTGTTGGAAGTGGACGCCTGTGGACTCCAGTGCCCCGGTCCAATCATGAAGTTAAAAACCGAAATTGAGAAGATTAAACCAGGTGAAAGGCTGCTGCAAAAAGCCTCAGATCCGGGATTTGCCCGGGATGTGAAGTCGTGGTGCAACATGACCGGCCATCGTCTGGTCACTCTCAGGGAAAAAAAGGGTGTGATTGAAGCGGTGGTGCAGCGTTCGGGTGGTCACGACGTCACTGCTCCCGCTGTACCCGACGGAATTAAAATGGCTGGCAACAGCGCCAGTGAAATGAGCCTCATATGCTTTTCCAACGACATGGACAAAGCCCTGGCTTCTTTGGTCATTGCCAACGGCGGTCTGGCATCGGGCAAGAAAGTGACCATTTTTTACACCTTCTGGGGACTCGATATTATTAAAAAGCGAAACAAACCACAGGTAAAAAAAAGCCTTCAGGGAAAAATGTTTGGCGCGATGCTGCCTGGCCACAACGGAAAGCTCAAACTGTCAAAAATGAACATGGGCGGATTGGGCACATCAATGATGAAGGGCATTATGAAAAAGCAGAAAATAGATACACTTGAAGGGATGATGGAAAACGCCATTGAAAACGGCGTGACCATGATTGCCTGCCAGATGTCCATGGACGTTATGGGCGTAAAAAAAGAAGAACTGCTGGACAACGTTGAAATCGGCGGTGTTGCAAACTATCTGGAGGCCGCCAGCAGCGCTGGAATCAACCTGTTTATTTAACCCGTCCCGGTTCCTTCGAGTATTTGCCTGGAACACTTGCAGATTTTGGAAAGCCGCTTTTCTGCAATATTCTGCAGTTCCTCACGCTGCAGTCGGTGCATCACTGGAATTTTCACATCCATGCAGCAACGTGAAGCTTCAGGCCTTTAAAGGAAAGTGGTCGGGGGTGTTTTTTGGGAAGTGACAATCGTCCTCCTCACCTCTCCTGGCGTTTTGCCTGTCCAGCGAAGAAAGGCCCGGTGAAAGGCCCGGGCATCGGAAAAGCCGAGGATATAGGCAATTTCTTTGATGCCCAGTGCAGTATCCCGGAGATAATCGAGAGCCATCTCGGATTGACAACTGTCTTTCAGCTTGCGGAAGGTGGTCCCTTCCTGCTTCAGTTTCAGCTGAAGGTCACGGATACCGACGCCAAGGTCCCTGGCCACCTTGAGAGCATCGGGAGTTACCCCACCTCTGTGTTTCGTTACCGCCTCTATCACCTTTATAGAATATCGCCGCTCCTCAGTATGCTGCACAAGCGCTTTTTTTAAGGCTTTTTCCAAAAGAATACGAACCTCAATGTTTGCTGTTCGAACCGGAACATCCAGTTGTGCCCTGTCCACAACGAGGGCTGTTTCCGGGGCCCCGAAATCCATGGGACAGGGGAACAGCGTTTTGTGCATGCACGTGTTTGCCGGTTTTTGGTAACTGAACCTTGCCCTTCGCAGGTTCAGATCCGTGCCGGTCAGGCGCCTTGACGTTCCCAGCGTACTGGTGAGAACAAAGTCCATAATCAAACGGTCTTTGGAGAGCGGTGTTTGGGGTATAAACCGAAGCTCCACATCCTCGGCACGTTCATGCATCGCCAGCCGCCAGGAGTGGAGTTCGATGTCCTGATAGACGATATAGCTTTGCAGGGCATCTCTTAAAGTACGACAGGCCGCCATCATGTGCCCAAGAAGGGTGGGCATGCCAAAAAACTGCGCGCCGAATCCAAGTCCAAAATCGGAGTCGCCAAGCGTTTGTGCAGCACTTCGGCACAGCGTCAGCCAGAGGTCCAGGGAGATGGAGGACTCCGAATCTCGCCATGCCTCGGGGCGAGATTCCAGATTCCCCACAAAACTGTTGGGATTGACTCCCCTATCCTGAATGTACTGAAACAGTGAGCAAAGTTTCTTTGACGGGATATTTTGATTTTTTTTTGAATCCGGCATTGGAACGAAAATATAGTGGACGTTTTCGTAAAAGGTCAACGCTCTTTCGCTTGCGGTCATTTCCTCAAGGACCTCCCCAAAGTAACCTTGAGGCGAAACCTTTAGTACAGGAGATGCCATGAAAGAAAATGTTGTTATTATAACTGGCTGTTCAACCGGAATCGGCCGCAATCTCGCACAAACGCTTTTTGCCAGGGGATACCGCGTCGTCGCCACAGCAAGGCGTTTGGAAACCATAAAGGATATTCCCGCAGCGCTCCATCTCGAACTGGATGTGACCAAACAGGCATCGGTGGATGCTGCCATTTCACAAACGCTGACTCGTTTGGGTCGAATTGATTATCTCGTCAACAACGCCGGGCATTCTGTTCGTGCCGCCATCGAAGATATGGACGAAAAACCAGCCAGAGAGATGTTCGACGTGAATCTATGGGGCCTCATTCGGGTTACCAGAGCGGTTCTCCCCCATATGAGAAAACGAAAAGCCGGGCGTATCATTCATGTGGGTTCTGTTGTGGGAAAATTCACCATGCCAATCAACGGCGCCTACTCCGCCAGCAAACACGCCGTCGAAGCAATCGCAAACGCCATGCGCGTCGAATTAAAGCCGTTCAACATTCAAGTCGTTCTCATCGAGCCCGGAACCATTAACACCCAATTCATGTCCAGCTCCATTGCCAAAAGCCAGGAGCAGTTTGACAATTCCGTTTCCCCCTATGCCAAAATTTACGAACGGTTCCGCACTATCTCCGCCCATCCCGCCAGAAAAGGCGCCCTCCCAAAAGAAGTCAGCCAGGTCATCGTCAGGGCCATGGAGGCGAAACACCCAAAGGCCCGCTATCTGGCAGCAGTGGGCCCACTTTACCGAGCCATACTGATAATGAATGATCGCCTTCGCGACAGCCTGATGGCCAAATTGTTTTTAAAATGAGGGGGTGGATGGACCTTGCATGGCGATTTTGCAGCGTGTTTATTGACACCACTATAAGATTCACCGGAGTCTCATTTTAAAACGAAACCAATGTAATCCGTATGTATTCGTTTAAACTGAACTTTGAATCCTCAGAAAATGCGAAAAAGAGTGAACACTACTAATCTTTAATGAACCAATCACGATTTATCTTATCTTTTCCGTCGGCAGATGATAGAAGAATCCCATTTAAAACAGTACATTGGCAAACAGTGATAAAACAACAGCACCTATTCGCCTTTTAAACAGGAGGTAACATGTCAAAACAAAACAAAACGAAAAGACACGGCAGAAATCTGTTTCTTTTCGCATTGGTTTCAATCTTTTTATTTAGTGCCAACCTGTTGGCTCAACTGTCAACAGACGCAACAAATGTTTGCGCGTACACATTGTACTCAACAGAAGAAACCAACATCAGAGACAGAGTTGTGACCCGGGGTGGTCTCATTGGTTCTGCGAACAATATTGAAATTGCGACAGATACACAAATACAGGCAACGGTGTTGTCCGGGGGCACAGTATTTCTGCGCAATGGCGCCTATGTGGCGGGGAATATTACAGCAGCAGGCACAATCAACAAATCCGATGAGAACACGGTCGTTGTTGGGGGGACAGAAACGCCCAATACTTCAGTATCCGTTCCGGTTATCGAAACCCAGGAAACAACCCCAGGCACAGAAAATATCACACTGAACAACAGCGAGTCTCGCGACCTGCCCCCTGCCAGTTACGGGGAAGTTACTCTGCGGGATGGAGCGACACTGATTTTAAATCAGGGAACATATCATTTTGCAAAATTTGTTTTGGATAGTGGCAATGTAAATCTCATTTATAATTTAAATGATGGTCCAATCAAGGTGTTCGTAAGCGACCAATTGAGTTTTGGCGACCGTAATATTTTTTCATTTGCAGATAAAGAAGACCAGGCGCAGGTACAGTTTTACACTAATTCCACAAGCCAGATTAAAATTGGCACTGACAGCACCTTTTATGGAATTGTTACAGCACCGAACGCACAGGTTTATGTATTCTCCAATGTAAACTTCAACGGAGCGATCCATGCAAAAATGGTATGGATTGATGCGGGTTCCACAGTTACGTCGACGATAAACTGCGATGGAATTACAGAAGGTCTTTCATTTGAAGAATCATGTGATGTACTGAGTTTTCAGGAAAATACGTGGGTTATGAATTCTTTAGACGATACGGCATATATTGCACCGACAGATTTTCTTAAAACCAGAACCAGCGGTGTTTATGAGGTTCACCTTGGAGACAACATTGAACTTGAAATGACTGGCGTATCAAATGTCCAAATGGATTCCACGGATCTTGCAGGGACAGTGAACGTCAGTGTTGATGTTTATTCTTCTGGCATCGCTGGACAGGACACGGTGGGTTCAGTTGATTTGTATGTAAAATCTTCTACGGATGTGTCTTATCAATATGCCGGGGGGCTTCTTTATGAGCGAACGGAAAATCCCTACGATGCGTCTATGTCTCGCTTTACGATTCCCCTTGACGAAGACCTCTCCAACCTGGTTAAAAATCAACAGGTATCAATCAAACTTGTTTTCAGAACCCTCGAACCGAATGTGACGTTTTGGGTTGGGCGAATGCAGTTTTGCGAAACCAACGGGGGATGCAATTTTGCATGTTCGCAAGGGGGCAATGGCACCGGGCCAGCGCCAACTCGTCTCCCTAAATTATATGAATTAACATGGCTGGGGGAAGAAAATGATGTTGTTAATAATGCCTCAACTGTCGGTTTCACTATCACAGGCGTCAATGCCGGAGTTGAAAGTTTTGAAAAGGCTATAGTGCATATTACTTCAGCTATGGGTAAATCGGACGACATTGTCGTAGCGGGCTCAACAACTCTGGCAAATGGTGAAGCAAGAACCTACACCATCAATTCGGCCCAGTTGCCGTTTATGGAAGCCGGTTTCGTTTCGAATCTGTCGGTTGTTTTATATGGGATAAATACAAATGGTTACGGTGACCGCGTGTCAACCAACCGCACGTTTAAGAATAGCAGATACTATGCAAAGGACGGAGATTCGACGGTCAAACATTTTACAAAAGAATTATTCCATGAGGAATACAGTGGCCGTATGTACCGTGTGCCGGAGGGAGAGATGGGCATTCCAATTTACTGTGAAAGAACCGGAGCGCTCGCTGGATACCTGGTCGACCAGGGGGAACAGTAATCATCACCGTTTGAAACAACCAGGTCTACAAATCAATGAGGTATACAATGAATATAACAACACTATTTATGATTATTGGCATTTGCCTGACCTTTACCTGCAAGCTTCACGCATTTAATATCGATGCCTGTCCCCAATTTCCCGTCTTTTATGTCGATTCACGGGACGATGATACGATATTGCCTGAAACCCTCAGCGACGGCAAACCCAGTCAAACTTTGAAAACGGTCCCTGGGTTGGAATACGTAATTCTGGACAGAACAGGGTTAACTGATGACGACAGCGATGAGAACGCTCTCGAGGTTGATTCAGGTACGCTTGATGCCAGTGGATGCATAACAACATTTACTGCTGCCATTACAGGCAATAGGTATAGGCTCAAAGTCTTTCACGACTTTACCAACGTCGGTGGTTCCGGGTTCAAAACAATATCATACTCTAAAAATCTTGCATCGGGGGATTATTGGCGAGGGGCCTCGTACTACACATGGACGGCTGTCCAGGCGGATGTGCTTCTGCCAGTTAAATTTGGTTCCAATGATAGATCCAAATTGGTCCCGGCATTATATGAAATTTATAGCAAAAACTGGGTGCCGGATGGTCATAAGGTAACTGTCGTTTCCAATAGCCCGGATTACGAGGATTGCATTGCCGAGGATGGGTCTCAGGCTGAAGGTCTCTATTTGGAAGACGGTGTGGCGGGCGAAACCATTTGCCTGGACGAAGAAACAGGAAAGTACAAATATCAAATTGCACATGAAGCCGGTCACGGATTCAGTATGGCACTGAACGGCTTTTATCACACCAGTTATGAAGCCACACGACCTGGAGTAGCGTCGCCGGGGCTTAATCACTTTAGGACGAATCCATCATGTTATCCTGATGAGCCGGATATTGTCGCCGGGATAAATCATACCATGCATAGCAGGGAGTTTTCCGGCACAGCTGCCTCGGAAGGAATTGCACATGCCATTTCGGGGGCAACCTGGCGAGGTCTTGAAAACCCAAACAACGCCATTTTTGTCAACTATGGAGACTATTGGATGGGACGAGACAAGGATGGAAATTACGGAAAAGTAACAGATACATACTGCAAGCCACCTTCTGAACGATATCAGAAGCTGGGTTGTGAGAGAGACTGGATGTCTTTTTTTTGGGGACTTTGGACAGATGCGGATGAGCAGAATCAGTTTTCCCTCAATGAAATGATGTCCATTTGGGCAACACTCAGAGCCGGCGATGAAGAAGGCGAGAAATCGTGGTGCCACTATCTCTATCGTTACCCTTCCAACGCTCCCGATTCCCTTTTGGATGCATTGCCCAAAGAAAGACAGGAAGGCTGGGTATGCAAAGATGAAGCCTTCGTTGCGCCTGCAGTTATTTACGGCTTTGCCCAGCCTCCTCATGGCCACGCTCCGTTTTGGTATGTAGCGGGGATAACATCAACCTTTGAAGCCCGTGACTACTATGCCGGTTTTAACCGTGATGATCTTTTAGAAATGGTGGAAGTCCAGGGCTCTCCTGATAAAAGGACTTTTTTTGACAGGCTGGGGCGAGAAGTCGGAGTGTTTTATGAGTACTAGACACTCATCTGTTTCGGAGAGTGTTTTTGATGGCCAATGGGTATTTTATTTAACTGTTATGTTGTGTGTATTCGCCCTGGCTTCCTGCAATAAAGCGGGCGGAACAGGAGGCGACTCTACAGCGCAGAGGGAGGACAGTGTTATTGATACCAGTACTGATGCCGTCATTCACGGCACAGACGATAACACTGCGATAAAGAAAGATTCATTGACAGGTGGAGACAGCGTAGCTTGTGAGCATTCCGCCAAAAAAATTGGCCCCGACATTGATTGGATCAAAGTGCCGGCTGGTACCTTCATTTGGGGTTCCAAGCCAGGGAGTCCAGCCTTTGTGGCGGCTATGAATACAGAGGTAGAGGTGGTGCTGACCAATTCATTTGAGATGGCTGCCACGGAAATTACCGTTGAACAATGGCTGGCGTTGGACTATTTGGCGCACAGAGCAGATATTTTATCCCGTACTTATGACAGACCACCATCAGACAGTTATCCCATGAATAGAATCAACTTTTTTGAGGCGCTCACATGGTGCAACAAACTGTCAGCATTGCACAATTTGGAAGAGTGCTACGATTTATCTGATTGTTCCATCGAACAGGCCACCTGCAACGTGGAAGCCGGTGGTGAAATCTGCCAGGATTCGTTGTTGATATGTGGTGAAGGCTTTCGCAAATTCAAGGATATCTATTCCTGCAAAGGCTACCGGCTGCCATCGATTGCAGAATGGCAGTATGCGGCCAAGGCCGGAACAAACACGCATACTTATGCTGGAGATTACACACTCAATTCCCATGGCAAGGTTCCAGCGGATGATCCGGTGGCAAACCGTGTTGGCTGGAATATATATAATTCTGACAACCATCCTCATCCCGTTGCACAAAAGGAGCCCAATCCATGGGGGTTTTATGACATACTGGGCAACGTGGAGGAATGGGTGGATTGGTTCGATGGCTCTGTTATCTACAGGAATGACAGCGACGAGCCTGTAGACCCCGTTGGCACTTTTGTCGACCCTATAGGCGCAAATCAAAACAATCCGAGTTACAAGCAAGTTTTTACTGGCACGATGGGAGGATATTACAGGAGCTATCCTCGCTGGATGACCCCAACCTTTCCGGCGGGGACCAATGCGAAATATACGTTCAGTGGATTTAGACCTGTGAGAACATTATTTGAAAAATAGTTTCGATTGTCATTCATAGTTCGCAGGTAACAGAAAGGTCTTATCTCAAAATCGGTTCGCAAAATCGCCGTCCATGGGTCTCAAAAATAGTTTTTCAACCGTACAGTCGGCGCATAAAAGGTCTGACCCACAATCGGTTTGCGGAAGAGTTCAAGATTTCACTGTCGGCTGTCTGCAGTACTGGGTGAAACGGATTCGGCAGATAAAACGGAAAACTGATTTCGGGCAGGCAGTGAAATTTGGTGAAATAAAAACAAAGCCTATTGGCGCCTCCCAAGAGCAAAGTCCCCAGTAACCATACAGAATTATTGCGGAAACAAGTGAAGAAGGAGGCGGGGGGAATCGAA
>JAFGQN010000080.1 GCA_016935665.1 Deltaproteobacteria bacterium
ACCATCGGGGAGCTTGTCGACGGTCTGTCGCGCGCCTGGGTAGGCCGAAATCCAAAAACCGAATTTATTTGAGGAGTTTGTGATGAACGCATTACTTGACTATTTGAAGAAAACGGACACCCCCGATGCGGCCATGGTGGCCTACCTGGCATCTCTTTGCAAAGTGGCTGAGGTTGCACCGGAAATCGCTGCCAGCGTCGTGCAGGAACTGGCGGATCAGCGCAGCTATCTCAAGCTGATCGCCAGCGAAAACTATTCGTCTCTGTCCACCCAGCTGGCTATGGGAAACCTGCTGACCGACAAGTACGCCGAAGGGTTCCCGTTCCACCGGTTTTATGCCGGCTGTGACAATGTTGACAACATCGAAGATGTGGCCGCCAAAAAAGCCTGCGAGGTTTTTGGGGCCGAACATGCCTACGTACAGCCCCACAGTGGCGCCGATGCCAACATGATTGCCTACTGGGCTATTTTGAGCACTCGGGTGGAAGTGCCCGCCCTTGAGGAACTGGGAGAAACCAATCCCGCCAACCTCTCCAGGGACGACTGGAACACCATCCGCGAAAAACTGGGCAATCAGCGACTGATGGGACTGGATTATTATTCGGGCGGCCATCTGACCCACGGATATCGCCACAATGTATCGGCTCAGATGTTCGACGCGTATTCCTACTCCGTAAGTAAGGAAACCGGACTTCTGGACTACGATGAACTGGAAAAAATGGCCGAGGAAGTCAAACCGCTGATTCTGCTGACCGGGTACAGTGCATACCCCCGTAAAATCGATTTTAAACGCATGCGTCAAATCGCAGACAAAGTTGGCGCGGTACTTATGGTCGACATGGCGCATTTCGCCGGGCTGGTGGCAGGCGGCGTGTTTGAGGGCGATTACAATCCAATTGCCCACGCCCAGGTCGTCACCACCACCACTCACAAAACCCTCAGAGGGCCCCGCGGCGGGATGGTGCTGTGCACCGAGGAATTCGCTGAAGCCGTTGACAAAGGCTGTCCCATGGTGATTGGCGGACCGCTTCCCCACATGATGGCGGCCAAAGCGGTGGCCTTTACCGAAGCGGGTAAGGATGAGTTTAAAACCTACGCTGCCAATATCGTTAAAAACTGCCAGGCGCTGGCGGCGGCCAGCATCGAAGAGGGACTGACCGTGGCCACAGGCGGCACCGACAACCATCTGTTTTTAGTGGATGTCCGCAATCTGGGACTGAACGGCCGCCAGGCAGAAAGCGTATTGAGAGAATGTGGATTCACCCTCAATCGGAACTCGCTGCCCTTCGACCCCAATGGTCCCTGGTACACCAGCGGACTCAGACTGGGAACAGCTGCGTTGACCACCCTTGGCATGGGCGTCGATGAAATGAAGGAAATTGCCGCTATCATGGCAAAGGTACTCAAAAACACAACCCCGGCCACAGTTAAAAAAGGCGCCAAAGCGGGCACACCCAGCAAATCCAAACATCAGATTGACGCCGCCATCGTTAATGAGGCGAAAACCCGCATCAAAGCGCTCCTTGGCCGCTTCCCGCTGTACAGGGAACTCGACCTCGCCTACCTGCAGGACGCCTTTTGCAAATAGCCCTGACCGCTGATGCCACCATATCTTGTGGTGCAACGTGTTGCCAACCATACAATATGCTGTGTTTCGCTTTCAAATTTTCTGAAAAACCGGGGTTTCTGGCCAGGGATCTTCCTGACTACGTCTCCTTTGGTCCCCGCTTTGGTCCCCCTTTTGTCCCTTTTTTCTGCAAGGTTACAAAGTTATCGGTCTTCAAATTGGCGCAAAATGCCCAGATTCAGATTTGGATAATGGGCGATGGTGACCAAATCTTCGGGTTTAAGCACGGCTTCGTAAAACCAGAAGTCGCCGTCTTCGAGGAAGAGGCCCCGTTGCCGTAAGAACTGTTTGCATTTTTGTTCGAGCACGGACGAACTGGCGTCTACCAGTGTGCCAGTTACCTGGAACACCAGTTTGTCTTTGGCGATGAATTGTTGATTGATGGTCATGGGCGCATTGCGCGATTCCTCCAGCACCCACTCCGGTGGTCTGGCGTCGCCGTGCACATCGAAAAGCACCGACACTTTGTAGCCCAGACACGGTTGGACCGAAAAAGGCGATTGGCGCATTTCGTCGCCCTGGCAGTGCCCCAATATGTCATTTTGAGGCGACGTTTTAATATCTCTGCGCCTCCTGAAATCCACGGGCAGATACCAGCGAATGGGGCGCACTTTTTTGAATTTGCCAAGCAGCTTCGCAAATCGACGGGTGGTCAACAAATAAGAGCCAATGAATAGAAACAAAGCCGGGGATGCGACCCACAGCAATTCCCATGAATGCCACAAAATGTTCATGTTGGGCCAGTTGATAACAAGTGGAATACCGATGGCGACCGCTGCGTAGACAGTGGCGTGGACGCCAAACGACAGCGCCTTTGCATTCGCTGGGACATTTTTTCGAGTGTTTTCCTCATTGGATCGCAGGGTTTCCGATACGGTGACATCGTTTAAATCGAGCCACTGGCTGGCGCCGCATCCCGCGCAGTTGTCTGCAGATGAAACGGACAGGTACCCGCACTGCCCACAGGTATGAAAACAGTTTTGAATGCGGTGTTCGCCATGGTGGTTTGGGTGTTCCTGCTCCCCCCGCACCATGTTCATCTTGCGGTGGGCCTGCACATAGGCGCGCCGGTCCCGTCTAAATCGCGACATGTCCCGAAACATTTTTTGCATTGCTGCATGGGTCACACAGGTTGCACCGCCCGCCATGGCATCTCCTTTCGACTTGTTTGAAAATGTTGAGCTTCAACGGCACAAATGGTATCATGAACCGAAATTTTATTCCATCGCAGATTGGTTATCTTTAAAGGAGTTCCCATGGCAGCAACTGAAGTGAATGTGTCCCAAAAAACATACAAAGGCGCCGGTATTTCCATCCGCTCGCTGGAAGAATCGCTGGGCGAGGAACGGCAGCGTCAGAATGTGGATTTGGACAAACTGAAGTCCCTGAAGAGTCAAAACGAGGAACTGTCCAAAGCGCTGGAACAGGAGATTAAGAAGCTTCGAAAGTTTTCGGATTTTGTGTCAAAAGGCGACTTCTCATCCTTTGGCGCCAAATTTAAGGAGTTGATGTCGTATCTGCCGGGAATTGGCAAAATGTTTGTGGGCAAGCGTTCCATTGAACAGCTGCTCAAACAGCAGTACGAGATTTCATCCCGGCGCACTCACGAAGTAGCCAACTATGCCGATAGACTGGAAGCGGCGGAGCATGATTTGTACCTGGAAATCCGTCGGCTGAACGACAAAATTATTGAGCACGCCCAAAACGAGGAGGTGGCGGCGGACAATGTGCTGGCGTTAAAGACATCCCTGGAAAAGCTGGAACAGGAGCTGGCGTTGCCAGGGCAGGAAAAAAACGCGGCATACAGGGAAAAAGAGGCCAGTCTCGACAAGGTGAGAGAATTGCTCAGTGAGCATTCCACCAAACTGGAACTGTACGGTTCGGCGGAAGAGCGCCTGAATCGCCTTAAGGAAAATACCCGTCGCCTGCAGCAGACCATTTCCAATCTGCACTCAGATATTAAAAAATACGTGATGGTGGCCACTGAAAAGCTCGATGAAGCGCAGGCCCATATTCAGGCGCTGGGCACGGCAGCGGATGCGTCGGTGGTGATGCTCGATATGAAGGCGTCGCTGGATTCCATGCAGTCGTCCATCAATGACACCACGAAGTTTGTGAGCGAGACGCAGATGTATTTGCGGGAAAACCTGGATTCTTTGATATCGGATTTGGAAATGTACGATACGGAAACCCAGACCATGGTGGACGCCAATCTGCAGCGCAGCAAGGCCATTGAAGACGCGCTTATCGACAAGGCGGTTTCCAAAGCCCTTGAAACCAAACAAAAGAACGCCAAATCCGCCCAGACGCATATTTGAGGCAGTGCACACACCATGAATCGCGCAACACCTGTGAGAGGGGGCGGCCAGACCCGTTTAAAAACGCCGACTACGCTGGCGCTTTGCGGCGATGAAGCGACCGAATATGTCAATGACCTGTCGTGCTGTATCTCGGAGATTCAACTCAACGACATGTATCCACCGTTTCAGCGGGTGCTGCACTCACTGGATGTGATGGACCCCAAAATCAACGGTGGACTGTATCCCACGTTAAAGGTGCGATGCGACGCCGGACTTCCGGGGTACAGCGAGTTTGTGCGCGTGCAGTCTGATTATGATTTGTGCGCCGACGAGCTCTCCATGCTGAAATGCCGTCACGATGCCAACGACGCCACCGTGCACCCAAAGCTTTGGGCACGGCGGCAGTATCTGGAAACCCTGCAGCAGGCCGCCCCGTTTTGTGAGCAGACCCAGATTCTATTTCGGAAAATTGACCGGGCCAATCAAACCGCACTGTTTAGAGTGGTGCTGGACAGATTCAATCCGCAAGGGTTGCTGGAGCGAACCACGGTGGAGTGTGTACAGCACCACCAGATATGGACCCGCGAGAATCTGTCGCTGGATGGCAACGATGTGGCGCAGATTCGCGACGATCTTAAAGGCTTGATTTATCGACTCTCTCCATTGGACATATCGTTGCTGTTCATTCGTCTCGCGGATACCGCGGGGTTGACGGTCACCCGGGTGATCAAAGGGTCCATTGGACCACTGATATCGCCGCGGGGGGGAGTGATGGGGCGCCATGATGATTTGAAAATGGTGGTAGCGGATGGGGCTCTGCTCAGCGCGGGAATTCAGGTGGCCGGCATTGATATGGACGCAGATGTGAACAACGATCCGTTCTGCGGGGAGGCAGCGTTATCGGGGGAAGCGAGGGCGCAGTTTTGCAAAGAGAGGAGTCTTCCCCCTGTGTATGTATTTTGCGATCGCAAGTTTGCGCTGTGTGATGGCGATGTGCCTGCGCTAAAAGCCTATCTGGCAAAGGCAACCACGAAAAATATTGTATACGAGGTGAAGTAACCCCATGACGACTTATGAAACATCTCAAAACGGATACGCGCATCTGGTCACCTCAGGCATCGCGGCCAGTGGTCTACCGGCGCTTTTCACGCAGCTGGCGCCCGGGGATTTTGGATTGACCGAAGATACGCTGTATCTGTTGCAACGGCTTAAGCAGGCCCTGATGGACGCCCATGTGGCCGCCGAAAAAATGAAGTACGCCATCTCGCCGTTAGGTAACGATGGGCAGGTGGTGGATTTGTCAAAGGAGCAAAAACAGTTTGCCGGACTGTTTGCGCTCAAAGTGTTTACATGGGCCATGTCGGATGCACTGTCGGAAAAAACGGCGCGTCCGAATGTGGAAGGGGCGTTTGAACTGGACGGTTTTTTGTCCCTGGCGGCCGAACTGGACGACAATTTTGCCGCGCGTATCTCCAGACTTTTATGTGCGTTTATTAAGAACGATGGAACAGAAGGGGGGGACGAGCAACAAACGACGCATTTGTTTGGCGCAGTGTTTGCGTTTGTACTGCTGCTTTTGGAGACGGTATCGTCAGTGCTGGAAAGTGGCCGATTCAAACGGTTTGCCGAGCAGGTGGCGTCCCACGAGATGCAAATTGGACTGTTGAGATGGAAAGGCGTGGTGCCTGTGAAAGTGGCGGCGCAAAAAGCGATGCTGCGGCCTGTGAGCCCCAAAGATATCATCGGCAATGAGACGTATCTCAATGCGGCCATGCGTTTGGCAAGGGATGTGGCTGGATATGATTTTGAGCAGCAGAAAAACCCCAAAGACATCAATCCCATCATTTTTGCGTTGGGGCCGCCGGGATGTGGCAAGACTTTGGTCGCCCATGCGGTGGGCAATTACTTTACAGAATACTGTACTCAAAGGGATATTTCGTCACAGTTTGTGATTATCCGAAAAAACGACTGGGCGTCATCGTATCAGAACGCCTCAGCGCAAAACCTCATTTCCATTTTTCAAAAACTGCATCGCTTTAATGGCGTGGTGGGCATTTACTGGGCAGACATCGATACCGCGCTGGCCAGCCGCGATCAGAAGTCGCTGCGTTCCGAGGAAAAAGCCAATCTGTCGTCGGCGTTCAATATTTTTGATGGGACGCTCATTCCTTTTGATGGCAAATGGTTCATGATGTGCGACGCCAACAATCTGGAAATGGATGAGGCGCTGCGCACCCGAATTGCCAGAAATCCGTTTAACGCAAATGGTCCAGAAACGCCGCAGCAGTATGTGCAGCTGTTTTTGGACATACAGTTGAAAAAGGTGGCCAAACACATTCGGTGTGATGACGCACTGTGGCAGGAGATTGGTCAGATGGCCTGTGACGCGAAAATATCGGGACGCGCCATGGAAGGGTTGGCCAAAAAGGTGATGAGTCGGGTTCAGGACTTTGAATATCCCGACGACTATTTTAACGCGTCGTTCGAGGAAAAGGGGCAAATCATTGAGTCGTGTTCAAAAACGGTGAGCGGCCAGGAAATTCGGCAAATGGTGGAGGATTATGTTCGCTTCGAAAAGGAAGAAGAAATGCGACTTTCCCAAAAGCGGTTTAACGACGCTGTGGCCGATGCGGTGTTTGCCATGAATGTGCAAAAGGAAGTGGTGGCAAAGGAACTGAATGGATTGAACGATGACCTCTGATGCGCATCTTGAGAGGGAAATCGAACAAAACAGACAGAAGATGGGCGATGCCGCACTGGACACACTGGTTTTGCAGTTTGCCAATCCATTCGATTTTATAAGGGAGCTGGTGCAAAACAGTTTGGACGCCGGGACGTCGGCGGTGGATGTACGCATTGATATGGAACCGGTGAATCACCGAGATGCTCTGTGTCGAATCAGTGTGCGGGATTTTGGCGAGGGCATGGATGAACATATTATCGATACCAAACTCACCCGGCTTTTTTCATCGTCCAAAGAAAATGACCTCACGCGTATTGGCAAATTTGGAATTGGTTTCGTGTCGGTGTTTGCCATTGAACCGCAGGCGGTGATTGTGACCACGGCGCGCGGGGGACAAAGCTTTGAAGTATTTTTTGATGCGAAGCGACGTTTCGAGAAAACAGTCCTTGATGACCCCTTCGACGGCACTGAGGTAGTGGTCTTAAAAAAAATTCAAATTGAGGAATTTGATACATATGCACTGGAGTTGCGAAATAGATTGGATAAATGGTGCAAACATGCTGAACGGGAAATTTACTTTACGAATGCGCAACAGGACAGCGCGACAAATACGCATCGGCAACGGAGAGCCCGACGCAGTGCACGTCAATCGGTGAATCAGCCCTTTGAGGTAGATGGTTTTTTACCCCTGCATGTAAAAACCGCCAATGCGGAAATATGCCTCGCGTTTTGTGAGGGAAAACCGTTTTTTGGGTTTTACAATCGCGGGCTCACTCTTTTGGAATCGCAGGACGAAGAGACGATTGGCGCATACAGGAGATACCTTGGAAACATTTCGTTTAAACTAAATTCGCCATTTCTGGAGCACACACTGACGCGCGATACCCTGTTGCAGGACAGCAATTTTCATAAGGCCATGTGCAAAGTGGTGGATGCAGCGCGCATTGATTTGGTTGGACACCTTGTGAGTCACATGGAAAAACTGGCGTGTCAACCGGAACTGACTGCACAGGAACAGCGGGAATATTTTAGATGTCTGGGACTGTTGTATGAATTGCCCAGAGCACTGGACCCCACATTTGGTTTTTCAGAATGGCTGCAGGACAAAACAAGCAGCCTTGTGGAGAAGACGGCGTTTTGGACCAGCGACTTACGCCTTTTGGAAAAATCAACGGACGCCAGTCGTGCCCGAATTTTCAGAGATTTGGAGGGGAAAGGGTGTACCCTTGCAGAGGTGGCGCAGCGGGTGGTGATCCATGAGCGACTACTGTATCTGTCGCCATCGCACAATCCTCAGATGAATGAATTGGCCAAAGGGGGGCTGATGGTGCTGCTTAGTCCCACGTTCGATACCGGATATGATTTTTTTAAGTCTCATATCGAAATGCTGCACTTTGGAAAAACCGTGCGAATGTTGCAAAAAGGTGCGTACCCCTACGAAACCATTTCGTTGTCGTCCATGGCACCTCACGAGCAGAAACTGGTGGATGCGACCATGACGCTGCTGCGCGTATGCGAGGCGCCGATTGTGGAGATTGTTCCTGTCAATCTACTGGGAGATTCGCCATTGGAAATGCCCTTGTCGGGATGCGTCGGCGCGCATGACACTGTCGTTGTCACGCGAGAGATTGGGTATATGGAGAAAGAACGCGTTTTTTGGAACATACCGGGGTTTTGTTTTCAAAGTCTGGCGCAACTGTTTAAAACACAACCTCGGCTGGCGACCCTGATGGCGGCACGACAGACCATTTTGGAAACGGTGGACCACGATTGGCTGCGCGCGACATCCCTTGATAGATGCCTGCAGCATCTGGACGGTGTGGAGTTGTCCCATGAATGAGATTGACAGGCTCATTGCACGCAGTCGTAAAAAGGGCGGGTTTTCAAAAAAGGGGTACTTCACCCTTGAGGCGCAAAAGGCAAAGCAAAAAATTGGGGCGTATGCGTTGCCCGCTGTGGAATATGCGATTTTGGAGTTTATTCAGTCTGCGACTGCGGTGGGGGCGACGTTTATTGATGTGTCGGTTTCCGGGCATCCGCAAACTGTTTCTTTTGTTGGAGGTAGTTATACGCAATCCGAACTGGCCCATCTGTTTGACCATTTACTCATTGATGGGGAAAATTCGCGCAGTCGCGCCATGCGGCGTTTGGCTGTGGGGGTTGTGGCGGTACTTCGCCAGGCATCGTCCAGTGTGGTGGTAGAAAGCGGCGACGGTACTGTGGCGGGGTCGTGTCGTTTGGAAATTGAAAACCCGGAGTCCCCTTTTGAGGTTGGAAGGCCTGTCGAACCCATTGATGGCACTTTTGTTCGGTTTGACATCGAACAAACCACCAGCTGGCGCGAAAAACTGGAGACGATATTTGGTCACTCGCTGCTGGGTGTTTCCAGAGGTGCGGATGGGGCGGGGAGTGATGATGACGACAAATCAGATATGACGTCTCTCGTTTACGAGCGATGCCTTTATTCGTTCGTCCCGTTGCAATTAAACGGGGAATTGCTCACCGGATATACTGCTGCCAAAGCCATACAACTTCGGCATTTGAAACACGCTGTTGAAATAGATGAAGGGGATTTGTACGGTGGGATTGGCCTTTCGCGAGATGCGAAGCGCCCAGCAGAGCTGAAGGTGCTTGCCAACGGAATATGGGTGGGTACCCTTTGGCCAAAGTTACCAAAGGGCATTACTGGCGTGGTGGGATACGAACGGCTGCATCGCACCGCCAGCCAGTATGGAATTGTGATGGATGACCGGGTGTTGGAATTGACGATGCGCCTGAAAAAGTATGTGGAAATGGTTTTGGTGACGTCTGGCGTTACGAGCAAAGCCCGTCTTGATGCGTTTTTTGAGGTCATGGGGCTGGATGTTGAAAGAGGGGCTGAAACACTCAAACACCAGGAAGCGCATTTTAAAAAGCACAACGCCTTGTGTAGCCGGCAACATGCGCGCGAAAAAAAATCGGCAACAGCCAAACCATCAACGATTCATCATAAACTGCCAGTGTCTGAAAATGAACCCACCGTGTCTGAAAACAGATTGGGAGTGTCTGAAAACAAACCGTCTGTTTTTGAAAACAAGCCCAGCAAGAGGCGTGCAACTTTGGAGAAGGCCAACTCGAAGCTCCCCCACCAGGAGGTCCCTAAAGGTGATTGGGGGAATGTATTGAAACCTTTTGGGACTGGTATGATTCATTCGCTTCCCTCGAAAAGAGAGTTGACGGCAATGATGGATGCCATGCCGCAAAACGAGTTTATTACCGCTGCTATCAAAGATATTTTACACTTTGTTTTTTCAATTGAGGACACGGGGGGACAGATGGGAAGAGACTTTGTTGTTGAGATGGACCATCAGATTTCAAAGGCAGTGCGCATCAATGCCACAAGGATTCCCAAAGAAAAATGGCGACATCCAAACAGACCCGACACGCTGGTGTCGCTGAATCCAGCGCATGAAACGATTGCGCTTATTGTTAAAGACATGCGATTTAATCCGCTGGGCATATACCAGCTGGTGTTTGTCATTATGAATGAAATACAAAAAAACACCAACAACCAGAAGAATGACACATTTGAACAATGCGAGCTTTCGCTGTACCGGCCGCTGTTGCGCTGTTTGCAGCCGGACGTGTGGGAACATGTACGCGATGATACTGAGGAAACAACTGCGTTTGACGATGCTGCGGATTGGAGTCGGATATGAGTCAGGACGTTTATTTACAGGATATAAGTGTAAGGGAAAAGGAAATCGGTGATGCCGCCTTGAAAACGCTGGTGCGGCAGTTTGCCAATCCGTTCGATTTTATTCGGGAGCTGGTGCAAAACAGTCTGGATGCGGGGACGTCAAGGGTGGATGTGAGTATTGACCTGGAGCCTGTGGATGACGTGTTTGGCCTGTGTAAGATAGCGGTGCGGGACTATGGTCAGGGAATGGATGAGCAGATTATCGACAGCAAGTTGACGCGTCTTTTTTCCTCGACCAAAGAGGATGACCTCACCAGCATTGGCAAGTTTGGCATTGGCTTTGTGTCGGTGTTTGCCATTGATCCGGAGGCGGTGATTTTAACTACAGCTCGGGGCGGGCAGGCCTTTGAGATTTTTTTTCATAAGGATAAAACCTTTGAAAAAACCGCTTTGCATGAACCTTTTGATGGTACTCAGGTGGTCATTTTAAAGAAAATTAAAAGGGCCCTTTATGGACGCCATGTGACACGGCTGCGTGATCGATTAATCAAGTGGTGCAAGCATGCTGAAAAGGAGATTGGCTTTTTTGATTTGCACAAGGAGTGTACCGAGATGAAACATCGGCGGCGTCGGGGACGTCAAAATAGACATCATTTGATTAATCAACCTTTCGCTGTGGAAGGTTTTTTGCCAACAACGGTCAAATTGGAAAACGCCGAAATATCCATCGCATTTTCAGAAAAGAACTTTTACGGATTTTACAACCGCGGTCTCACTCTGGCAGAGTCGGAAGGCACAGAGGCCATCGCCGGGTATGAACGCTATTTGTCGATGGTGTCGTTTAAGATCAACTCTCCATTTTTAGAACACACTTTGACTCGTGACACCATTTTAAAAGATGATCATTATCATAAAGCCATTTGTATGGTGGTGGAAGCCGCGCGGATTGATCTGGTTCAAAATCTTGTATCAACAATGGTAAAACTGGCGGCTCGTTTGGCGCCAACCACCTATGAAAAAAATCAGTACGCCCGCTGTCTGGGATGGCTTTACAAGCTGCCGCGCGCGCTGGATCCCACATTTTTTTTTAAGGAACGATTGGCGGATACCACCAGTTCATTGCTCGAAAAAATGGAGGTGTGGCATAAGACAGCAAATCTGGGCGAGAAATCCGTGAACGCCAGTGAGTTGCGAATTTTCAAACGATGTGATGGCCAGGTGCTCACCATGAGTGAGTTGGCCCACAAGGTGGTGAAGCAAAAAGGGCGCCTTTATTTCTCCCACGAAGACAATCCGCAGACACAGGAGCTGCAATCCCGGGATTACACCGTCCTGATGAGTCCATCCACCGAAAGCGCGTTGTCGTTTTTTAAGCGTCATATTCGCGTCGCCTTTCCGGACCAGGATATTGAAACGCAGTCGCACAGGGAATATCCCTTTGAGGAAGTTTCGCTTAATACACTGGCGTCACATGAACAACAGTTTATCGCTGCGACCATGCATCGGTTGACCCACGCCATGGCGCCTGTCGACGTTATCGTTCCAGTTAATTTGCTGGGAGACAACGCCATGGAAGTGTCGTTGGCGGGATGCATTGGCGAGCACGATATTGGACGCTGTTTTCCCATGATAGAAACGGATGCGCCCATGCCGGTTTTCTGGAACATTCCGGGGATTCTTTTTCAGAGTCTGGCAAAGCTGTTTTTGTCAAATCCGGAGCTGGCCACGGTCATCGCTGCGCGACAGACAATTATGGATACCGTTGCCAGCTACAGAATCCGGGTGACATCGCTTAGGCTGTGCATGATGGAATTGAACACAGCAGGGGAATTGCCATGAGCAGTATCGATGAGATTATCAAACGCAGTCGCAAGTCGGGCGGATTTAAAACCAAAGGGTACTTCACGTTGGAAGCGCAAAAAGCAAAACAGAAAATTGCGGCCTTTGCGCTGCCCGCAGTGGAGTATGCAGTGCTGGAATTTATTCAATCCGCCATAGCAGCCGGGGCAAAGTTTGTGGATTTGTCAGTGTTGAACAACCAGATTATGCTTTCGTTTGTGGGCGGTTTTTATAGCGGACAGGAATTGGCGCATTTATTTGATTACCTGTTGCTGGATACGGACGACGCCCGTACTCGGGCCATGCGCCGGTTGGCCGTGGGGATTGCGGCAGTGCTCAAAGACAGTCCCATGGGCGTGGTTATCGAAAGTGGCAACGGCACCCTGAATGGGTCCTCGCGGCTGGAGATTGCCGATTTGAATTCACCGTTCTCGGTGGGCACCCCGAAAAGTCCCATTGGTGGAACATTCATTCGCCTTGCCATTCCAGCAAGAAGTCGCGAGTGGGGCAGATGGCTTGGCGAGGCGCTACAACGTACTATGGAGTCTCTGAATACGGTGGGATACACCATTACGGGGGAGGAGAGTGACAGTTCATGGGGCATCTCGTCTCTGGTGTATGAGCGTTGCCTGTATTCCATTGTTCCGCTGCAGCTCAATGGCGAACTGATAACCGGATACACGACTCAAAAGGCTATGCAGATGCGTCATTTGCGAGCGCCGGTTGCTTTTGATGAGGGAGATTTGTACGGGGGACTGGGCATGACCTACGATGAGGACAGACCGGCAGAAATAAAAGTCCTTACAAATGGCATTTGGGTCACGTCGATAAAGCCCATGCTGCCTCGGGGAATCTCGGGCGTGGTGGGTTACGAGCGCCTGCATAAAACCGCCAGTCAATACGGAATTGTGGCTGATGAGCGCATGGCTGAAATGACCGAACGATTGAAGCCATATGTGGATCAGATTTTGGCCAGATTGGGCCTCACCGCCGAAGAGCGATGGGCAGCGCTGTTTCAGCGACCGATAACCGGGTTGCATATTCCCGATACCACGAATCACTTCGACGTATTATCCAAAGATGGGGCACGTACCGCCATTTTGGAGATATGGCCAGCCACAGATGACGACGGGGAGGCCGACAGTATCGATAAGAATGAACAAAATGTGCTGCAGTTGACGGTGATCAGCGAACGCGGAAGCATTATTGATACAATAGGTGTGCCATTTGAAGGGGAAGCACAGGGCGTACTGCAAATCGATTTTCATTTTTACAGCCTCGACATCGTTTACTATCGCACGCTGGAAGAAGCGGACTATCACACGTCCGCATTGGTGGGACTGAAAAGTGAGTTTTACAACGATTTATTTTTGGCCATGGGCATCGACTGGCGTGCTGCATCTCTGCGGGTAAAGGAAATGGCTCTGGCTCAAAAACAGAATCAGCGCGACGAAGCCGAATTTTTAAAGGATTCACGCAACACCTCGTCGGAAGATGTTCCGGATGAAGACCCGTTTTTTCAAACGTTGCTATCTAAAGAAGACGCGACGTCAGCGTCCCTGGCAGCACCGACTTCGGCATCCAGCGAGGGAAACGATACTCCCCAGACTCCCGCATTACCCAGACATCACAACACGTTCCCTTCCGCGACGGAGTTGCGCGCTCTGTTTGATACCATGGAATTCAAAGACGCCATATGCGCTCAGCTCGCTGAAATCCTGCAGTTTGCCTTTGCCGAATCCAGCAATCGCAAAATTCAAAAAAAGTCTGTGCGCGTTAAAGTTACGCATCGAAGCCGACTTGAAAAACCGATTCGTATCATTCCAAACGCATTGTCCCAAATGGATGTGGATGAGGGACTCGAACCCTTACTGCTGGTGGAAATCAACAGCGACAGCGATAGCATGCAACACCGCTTCGCTCAAATTGCCAAAGATCCGACCATGGTCTACCTGCTGGTGTTCACCATTTTCGACGAGTTGCGCGAAACCATGGATTCCACCGCAGAAACCCATTTCGAAAAAAGCGAACGCGCCATTTATCGTCCCATGATCATGAACCTGCGTGGGGCGATGGGTGCGTCTGAAGCAAAACCTCTTTTGAAACTGCAGAATTCCTGAAAACAGGTTTTTGTATTCAGGATTCCTTATACACTAACAGCGGTTCAATAGAGAAAGCAACACCATGTGGCCACAGTTTGCCAGAGATAAAGGGGAGCCGAAGCATCATTACTCCACGCTGGAAAGTGCGGATGACACGACGGATGCATCATCAGAGCAGCGATATGTGTGTCGGGCGTGTGGTGTGCCTGTGACGACAGCGACGGCGCGGATGTCCATAGGTGGTCGGGCCGAGCATACCTTTGCCAATCCGGGGGCTGACGTTTATACCATTGGCTGCTTTGCCGATGCGCAGAATCTGGTGGTGGCCAGTGAGCCCTCATCGCTGTTTACCTGGTTTCCCGGTTACCAGTGGCAGGTGACCATTTGCGCCGGTTGCGGGCTGCATCTGGGATGGCTGTATACGGCGGTGAATCGGTTTTACGGTTTGATTATGGACAGATTGTATCTGCAGGAGAAACCCCCCTGACGACTTATGATACATTGAAAAAGCGGTTGCTGGTGCCCCCTTTGCCCACGCGGATACGTATGCCTCGGCCGCATCTGGGGCAATGTCCCACGTATGCGGTGCCCGCCTTGTTTTTGTAAATCCGGGCGTAGACATTGCAGCACTCGAACATGATGCCTAAAAACTTTTTGGGTTCGTCTTTTTCTTTGCCAAGGGTTCTGTTTTTTACGTCGTCGTAATGCATCCCATATTTAAATCGGCGTTATGGCGGGATCTTTTAAGTTCTTTTTCAATGGGATTTGGGGTTGTCCACGTGGTGGAGGCGCAGGGTGGTAACCCCTTTTTGGCGCAGCCAGTCGAGGGCGTCGAATATTTCTTTTTCAGATGCATAAGACGAAATAATAAGGCGATCTCCGGGTTGCCAGGAAATGGCATCGGGCCTTTCGCACATCCAGTCGCCTTGCTTGAGGCCCCATTTGAGGGACGAACCATCGGTCAGCCCGGTGATGGTGTATTTTTCGAGCAGATTGGTGTTGGCCACCAGTTGGGAGGTGTGAATACCCGCCCCCCAGATATATACGTGCCTGGCGTCTGAAAGCTCTGTGGTCAGTGTGTCGAGGCGGTCCTGCCAGTAACGGATTTCATTATCGCGATAGGTGGTGACAATGGTTTTATTGGTATTGTATTCATTGGGGGCGGTCACCAGATGGTGTTGCGCTTTGGTGCTGGCCATGACACCGATAATGGGCGACATATTACTGGTGTAGTGCTCCAGCACCGAGATGGGGAAATAACCTGCATCTGTTATTGCGCGAATAAGATTGGCGCGGGTGAAGCAGTTGATGTGTTCAAAAGCAAAGAAACCGGGAAACAGACTGCCTGGCAATCCCAAAAGAGGCACTTCCACAAAAAGAAATGATTCTCGTTGGTTGGATTGTAATTCCCGACACTTCAAAAGGGCCGCCACCGGTGAGTAAAGATGCTCCAGCACATGGGTGAGAATGATGAGTTCAAACCGCTCGTCGGTATGAAAATCTTCAATGCCCAAAGGGATGCTCTCCACATCGTACAGCCGTTTGGCAATTTCCACCGACGCTCTTCCCGGTTCCACGCCAAGCACCCGGTCCACGCCGGCTTCCTTGAAACGGGAGAGCGTGTACCCGTCGGAACTGCCAATCTGCAGGGTGCTTTGGGGCAGTCGTCCCATGGCCCGTTTGACAAATTGCACCTGTTCATCAAGGTCGCGCACCTTGGTGTCGCTGGGCTTTTCCTGGCGTCCCGGATTGGTGTAGACGGCAATGGAATCGTAATACGTCATCATTTCTTCAAATGTTACAGTGGGGCTTTGAGCCACCGTGCCGCACGCCGGGCAGATGGAGAATCCGATTTCGGTTGACGGCAGGCCGGGCAGGGCCCATTGGCTGGAAAACAGCCTCTCCATATCGGTATGGCATATAAAACAGTTGCGTATCATGTGGTCCCCCGGATTCTGTCGGGCGATGATGAACTTGCCAGACAGGCAGGTGTGGGTTACGCGGCGTCGAGATCCAGTTTGCGGCGGATTTTTTTGAGGGCCTGTTCCTGAATTTGACGAATGCGTTCACGGGACAGGTTGTAGTGATTGCCAATTTCCTTGAGCGTCATCTCTTCGCCGTTGTTGTCCAGACCATAGCGCCAGCGGACGATGGTGCGTTCGATGGGGCTGAGGATTTCAAGAACGGAATTCATGTTCTGTTCCCAAGCGGAGAGCATGGCACTTTCAAACGGGGTCTTGATGTTTTCATCGGCCAGCAAATCGATGTATTTACGATTATCCGCGGATGAAATTTCTTTATCCAGAGACGCAATCAATGCCAGTTTGTGTTTTTGCACTTTTTTCAGTTTGCGCGAATTGATACCGGTTTCCTCCACCAGCTCCTCTTCAGTGGGGGTGCGTCCAAGTCGCAATGTGATGGCGTCTACTGCGCGACCCAGTCGCTGCTGCGCATCCAGCGCGTGGACGGGAACACGCACTGCCTGTCCCTTGTCGGCGAGGGCACGGCCAATAGCGTGACGAATCCACCAGGAAGCATAGGTGTTAAAACGGAAACCTCGTTTGTAGTCGAACCGTTCCACCGCTTTTATCAGCCCGAGGTTGCCTTCCTGCACCAGGTCAATGAGCGGCATCTGACCTTTGTCATAACGCCGGGCGATGGATACCACCAGCCGCAGATTGGCGCGGATGAACGCGTGTTTGGTCATGCGGATGCGGGTGGCCAGCTGTTCTGTTTCCTGTGCCAGTGTCTGCCAGCGTTTGTCCTTTTGCGTTTCGGGATTGCGCAAAGTAGCCTGAACCACGCGATGGGCTGCCTGAATGAAATCTCGTTTCAAATCCTGCTCGTGCAGTCTGGGAGCGACCTCCTCAACCATTTTTTTATAGCGATTGCGTTGATTCACGCTGGGATTTTTATCGTTCAGCTTCGTGGCATATTTTTTCAGCTTGTCCAACCCTTCGACCGTTTGTTCGGGCTCGAAACAGGCCTGTACATCTTCAATCATCTGAGGTACGAGCTCGAACTCACGAAATGTGATGCACCAGCGATTGATCTCCAGGTCCGCCAGTTTTTTGGCTTCCTCGATTTCTTCGTCGCATGTGAGCATTTTGTGAGATGCCAACTCGGAGAAATATTTGCTAAGTGTCGGATCATGTTTAGAATTCGACCAGGTTTTTGCCCGGGAATCGTCGTCTCCGAAGTTTGAATCTGTGAAATTTTTGGGTTTTCGTCCTCTTCTTGCTTTTTCAGTCATAGAGTTTTTACCTCTCGGGAGTCTTACTCCCCGTTTTACAGTTCAACCGGGAGATTGAATTGTCGTTCAATCTTAAAACTTCTGGACGCTCTGGAGATTGGTGCCCGCTCCGTTGGCGTCTCCCCCTTGGTATTGAATAAGCGGCAGAGGCGGCGTTTTCTTTAGGCCCAAAAGTGATTTTTTTTGTTATTGTGGTGTAAAAAAAGGGTAATGGTGTCATAACATCTTGAAATTACGTATGTTTTTTTTACAAAAAAAAATAAAAAAAGTTCGTGAATCCTGGCAGAATGACTTTGGAAGACTATTTGTGTTTCTGCGTCCGCAATTACCTGCCCTGTTATTTGCCGCGATTTTCATGTCCATTGTGGCGGCCTCCACCGCCGGTTACGCCTACCTGGTGGGGCCGGTACTTAAGTCCCTGTTTTTAACATCGGAAACAGCGTCGTCTGCTGAAGTGGCAAGCCCGCATTTTTCCTGGATAACAGAGCTGGCAGCGCGACTGGTGCAGGCATCGCCCTATTTTATAGGTGGTCTGATTATTGGGGTGGCTGTGATTAAAGGCATCGCCTTTTTCATGCAGCGTCTGCTGGTCATCCGTGCGGGACAGCGCGTGCTCTACGATTTGCGGGAGCGTATGTACAATGGCGTGCTCCAGATGAATCCCCTGTTTCGGGAAAAAGACACGTCCGGCAATATTGTTAGCCGGTTCAGCGTGGATTCCCATGTGGTGGAGCAGGCCGTGACCGGCGGAATCATGTCACTGGTGAGCAATGTGCTGCAGATAGTGGCGCTAACGACCATGGCGTTCAGTTTGTCGATGGAGCTGGGACTGCTGGGTCTTGTGGGTTTTCCGCCCATCGCGGTAATGATTTCAAAGCTGGGGCGCGTGTTGCGCGCCAGACAGGGGCAGTTTTACGATGCCTGGCATGGGGTGAGTCAGATTGTGGACGAAAGTGTCCTCGGATTGGGATTGCTGCAGTCGTTTGGCGCGGAACAGTTTGCCCAAAAGCGGTTTGACGCTCAAAACCGCGCACTCAGACACCATGCAGCGTCCGCCCTTTCTGTATCCGCGTTTTCTTCACCGTTAAATGAAATTCTGGGGACAACCGCGTTGGGGGTAACCCTGTGGTACGCGCAGTTGCGAATAGAGTCCGGGCATCTCACCCCTGAGGCGTTCATTTCGTTTTTTACGGCGTTGTTTCTCCTGTATCGACCGGTAAAGGGATTTGGGATGGCGGTGCACGCACTGCAAACCGGATTCGCGGCGCTGGACAAACTCGGTCCCCTGTTGTCACCCACGAATCGATTTACCGGACGGGAGGTGAGCAGCGAAGGGGTGACGCTGAAAGACGTGACCGCCGGGTACGACAGGGACCAGGCGGTACTTAGACAATTGACATTGACGATTGCCCCGGGCGAGAAGGTGGCGGTGGTAGGCGAGTCGGGCAGTGGAAAAACGACTTTACTAAATGTACTTTGCGGATATTTGGCGCCCAGTGGCGGTACCGTCGAAAGCCCCTGGCCAGTGGCGGTGGTGCCGCAGATTCCATTTTTGTTCGACGAAACCATTTATGCCAATGTGGCCCTCGGAAACCCGAATATTACCAATGACATGGTTGAACGGGCGTGCCTTTTGTCAGGCGTTTTTGAATTTTGCGAAAAGTTGGACGGTGGACTGTTGTACAAAGTCGGGCAAAACGGTAAAAATCTTTCCGCTGGGGAGAGGCAGCGCGTGTGTCTGGCCCGGGCGCTGGCGAGTGGTCGAACGCTCCTTTTACTGGATGAAGTGACCGCGGCACTGGATGGAAAAAACGAGAATATCATCACGGATAGCCTTGCGGGGTTGACAGATGTAACCGTTGTTGCCGTGACGCATCGTGCCAGAACAGCTGCCTTCGCCGCACGTACAGTGGTTTTGGAAAACGGAACCATTGTGGACGAGGGAACCTTTGACGATCTGATGGAACGTTCGCAGGTGGTTCAGCGCCTGTTCGCCTCTTCCTGATGACAACAAACTGTAGGGGCAGACCCATGTGTTTGCCCATGAATTGCGGAATGATACAGGAATGGCATATATGAAAATTATTAAACGATATTTGAATTTAATTACATTAATATATCCGCTGCTGGCCAGCGCAGGCGCCCGTGCCGAGGACACCGCTGGCGCTTCCGCCTTGAAAGCATGGTCATTGGGAGACGGCGTCCAATTACGGGCGCATGACGGAGTGCTGACCATTGAAAAATCGGGTCGGTCGCTGTGGGAGGCGCCTCTTACCGGAACAGGGGATACCGTCACCGTTTCCAGGGCCGGCAGCGCCAGAGGCGTCTCGCTGTTTTCCATTACGATGATTGGTGGAGAGTCATCCCATCGTGTCGTTGGATACCTGAAGGGCGGTGGCGTCGAAATCATATGGAATGCACCATTGGAATTTTCAGGGGATCCCGGTGAGGAGACCGCGACGGATGTGCGTCTGCTGGATTTGGATGGGGATGGCCGAATGGAGATTGTAAAAGGGACCCTGTTTACTCCGGTCCGGTTGTGTGGACGGAGCGATACACCGCTACTGTTTCGGGAACAGTGGGATTTCAATCGCAAAAAGTTTGTGCCAGTTGCCGGAGAAAGGAATTTGACCCCGTCGGAGACACTGACCGCCGATGGGTCGGCTGAACCGGTTTCCATTGGGAACCTGCGGTTTTTGACGCCTCGAACCGTTTCGTCATCTACTGGAGATGACAATAGTCCGTTGCTGCTGACGGCACCGACTGCCTTGACGGACGGACGGGGTGAGACTGGCTGGTCTGAAGACTCGGGTGACGGCACCGGAGAGTTTGTCACTTTTTCCACCCTGGCGCCAACGTGGGAAATTACAACGGTGGGAATTCAAACGGCGCGGCCCGAAAAAGGGGCGATGGGCGCCAACCGATTTGCTGCCCCCGACGACGTGATTGTAGCGTTTGAAGGCGCCAGTTACCGGTTGAAACTCGACAAGGCGGACGGCATGCAGTGGTTTAAACTGCCCACGCCTCAAAAGAGTGCCTGTTTATCGGTGGTGCTGGGTAGCAGTACGGGTAAACCGGGCGTGCCCATGTCAATTTTCGAAGTGGGTGTGCAAACGGAGATGCACCACAAAGAAGGGTTGCAGCGACTGGTCGCCCTATTGGATGACGATGCCCAGGGGGAGCAGACGCTGCAGATTTTGCGAACAGTGGGACAGGTCGCTTTTGAACCGTTGCGAAAGCAGTGGAAAACGCTCTCTTCGGCAGGCAAGCGTCGCGCAGTACAGTTTATTGCTGAAGCGGCGCCGGTGCAGGGAGCCCATCTCCTGGCCTCCTTTGGTGTTACCGATGGCCGATATGTGGAGGCAACCTTGCTTGAGGGCCTGAAAAAGTCCGGTGGCAGGGGTGAAAAAGTACTGGGCAAGTATCTGCACAACAAAAGTGCCCCCAAATTCAAAGCAGCGTTGCATCTGCTTGAAACACTCAATTCCAATGAAGCGTTTGATGTGGTTCTCGCCACGCTGCCCAAAGTTCAAAAGGCGCGACAGCGGGCCTTGTTAAAGGGGCTGAGCGCGCTGGCAACGCAGCATGCGGATAGATTGTCCAGGTTGATGACGGAGGCAGCCAGGGCGCGCGCGGCCAATGACCTGCCTATGATGTTTGGGTTGCTGCGCATTGCCGCAGTCAACGACGCCAGCGCCGAAGAGGCCGCGCTGCTGGCCAGAGAGGTGTTCGATACAGCCGGATTCGAAGACCAGTACCGGGCATTGCGCATCGTTGGCGCGTCGAAGGTAACCATGTCCATCGCATTTCTGGCCACCGTGGCCAACGGCGAAAACAAGTATCTCAGGCAGCTGTCGGCCAAAGCACTTAGCCAGTTTGGCGAAGATGACACCGCACGGGACACGCTTTTTTCCCTGACGGCCGATACGGAACCCGGCGTGCAGATTGAAGCCATGAATGCGTTGCTGCAGTTTCATGGCCCCACCAAAAAAGCGGTGTTGCAAAAAGGTATTCAAAGCCCCTGGCCTCAAGTGCGGGCGCTTGCTGTCAAAAACGCAGCGGATGTTCCGCAAATCCGCAGGTCGCTGGTGTTAAAGGGCCTCAATGATGATCGATTCATAGTGGCGCTGGAGGCGCTGATTCTGGCCGCAGAAATGCCGGATGCGGAGTTGAACACGCCCATCGTTGACATTTTAACTCAAAGTAAAAATACCAGGGTGCTGATTCGCGCCACAACCGCCGTATCCAAACGCTGCCAGTCTGACAAAGAAACACTGGACGCGCTGTTTGAATTGTTGCGTCTTGGCGCAAAGCCCCTGGCCGATGTCAACGAAAAAGTCGTGGCCACCGCTGCGGCCACCGCTCTTGGCGAAATTGGTTCTCCCGCCGCCGTCGAGCATCTGAAAACCGCCCGTCAAAGCTCCAACCTCACGACAGATAAGGCCATCGACGCAGCGCTGGCCGCAGCTAAGGGCGGCTGCGCAGCCAAGTACACTGCGCCCTGAAGGACGCGTTTTAAAGATTGCCTGCCTGCAGAACATTCCTGGATTTACCCCCGTTAATTAATGGAGTCCACTGTCGATGAAGGCTGAAAAGCACCAGATAGGACGGAGACATCATGCCTTCGAAAGAGGATCTTAAGATGCCTCCGACAGGATTCCCAATCGAGTCGGGAATGACTGACCGGCATTATTCTGTAATTATCAATGATTTCATTCTTTGGGAGGTTTGAGTGGATTTGTGTTAGATTTGACGATACTGAAAGGATGAACCATGAATCAGATAATATTTGCGTATCTATTGGCTGTGTGCCTGTTGTTTGGGGTGGGATGCCAGAAAGCGTCCGGGGTGGGAACAGATACGGATACGACAACGGGTACCGGGTTACCGGGCGACACCGACGACGATTCCACAGCGACGGAGCCAGCCGGTGACAGTGAAACGCAAACCGCCGGTGACAGTGAAACGGAAACAGTCATCCCGGATAGCGCCGACACGGGACAGTCGCCAATATCATTTGTGATATTCAACGAGTCCAGCGAGACCAAATATATGCAGTTTTTTGGGGAACCGGAAGAGACAGTTCATTGTGCAATGAACGATGTCGAAACCTGTCGCTTCTTTGCGCCACCGTGTTCAGATAATTGCGCGGATGTTACCCCGGACGACTATTGCCTGATACTTTGCGAATATTGGCCGATGGTGCAGGCCATTGAGCCGGGTGAAACACTCAACTTTCCATGGCCGGGCAGTTTGTTTGCGGCACAGGTGGCGTTCTGTAAGGACGGCGGCACCTGCTTTTTCGAACTCCCCGCAACAGCTGGTGAATACACTGCAGCAATTACGGTTTACAACAGCGTCACCTGTGCTTTTGAGAACCAATGCACTCTGGACAGCGATTCCAGCATCCATGGCGGCGTGGAGCCATCCGGAGAAGGGGTAATAGTGTCCGCGTCGTTTACGGTGCCAACCAGCGACGATGTGGTGCTGACCATCGTAGAATGATTCATCAACTTCAAATAGGACCGTTCTTGCAATCGCTTTGATGAAGTGATTAATTGGCAGACATGAAAATTGTGATTTTGAATGGGGCGCCAGACCATGACACATGGTGTTGCAGTTCCTGGATAATGGCTTTGGAAGCGTTTTTAAAACAGACACATCAGGTAGCGGTGTTCACGTTGCATCAGATGTCCATTTCGCGCTGCACGGGATGTTTTGGCTGTTGGGTTAAAACGCCGGGACAGTGTGTGGTGGCCGATGATTCTCACCAGTTGTGCGGCGCATACCAATCCGGGGGGGGGTGGGATTTTTGTTGAACCGCAGAAGACTGCAAAGGCAGTTTGCCAGGCTGGGCAACCGGTTTGCGAAAGTGGGCGATTTTGATACAACACTGGTAGCCAGACTGCGTTCTCTTGAGCGACTGTCTTCATTCGGTTACTTCCTCGTACAAATTGATTGGCGAGCGGTTTTACTGGCGGTTTCTACTAAAAAAAGCGGGGGCTTCGCATTTGACGCATGCCACTCCTTTCGCGCCAGTATCCGCTGAGCAGGAAAGGAACAATCAACGCAGCGCAGTTGCGAATGACACGTGATTCGTTGGTCCCAATATGGAACGAATTGAAGAAATGATTCCGATGTATAAATATCCAATTCATAATATTAGAGCGGTGCGCGATTCTGATGTGACCGCGCTGTTGGCGTTCATGGCTCACTGGGGACCGGAACCGAATGAAATGTCTCCTGAAGATATCTTATTTCAGATTTGTCATTGCCGTCAGCACGTGTCCGGAGAACTGTTCGTGGCGCTGGATAAACAGGGGCAAATGATTGCGTATCTGCAAATGACACAGGTGTCGCTTGTGGGATTTTTGCCCGCAGCGGAGGTTGCCGCATTATTGGTTCACTCAGATCTTAGAAGCCGCGGTATCGGCACGCAGTTGATTGAGTTTGCTCAAAAATGGTGTACACAAAACGGGTTGAACCGACTGCTTGTTTCGTCGCAGCTGCATCGCACCGAGGCGCATAGATTCTATAAACGCTGCGGTTTTACGCTTTGGAAACAGTCGGCGGTTTTTGAGATCACAGTGCCCCTGTCTTCTGGCGGACTATCGCAGCAGCACGAGCAGGTAGATAACTGCAAACGCCAAAAAGAATAGGGATATTCCAATCCGCAGCGGACTCGCCAGCCTGCCGTGAATGCCGGGTTTTTCAACGGATTGCCAGGGTTTTTGGGGATTGAAATGAACGGTGATATTGGGCTGGCGCTGGTACAGGGACAGATCGCCGACCTTTCGTTCGGTATTCCAGGGGAACATGGTCGCCAAATCTCCCATGTAGGTGGCGCCGTTGGCGGTGTACTGATAAAACAGAATCAGATACAGGCTGCCCTTACCATACTTGCTGTAATGCCGTGCCGGAGTGAGCCGAGTGACATGGGCGGGCGTCTGTTTCCATAACAGTGTCTGCTTTGCGCGATGAAAATGGACAATACGCAATACCCAGTATCCCACGATGATGCCGACCCAAAGTATCATGGTCACTTTGTGGTATCCGACCATAAACGTGATGAGTAAACTGAGCAACAACTCCATAAAAAGGAGCCACTGGATGAATCGAATGATGAATAGTCTCTTTTGCATAGTGAATGGGCAGCTTAAAAATTGGCGCTAAAATACGTATATTGACATGAAGCAGGATACCGGCAAGGCAATATAGCCCAAATGCTGCGGGGGTTTGAATGAAGACGCTAAGTATATCGTGGATACATGTTTTGTTGCTCTTTGGGGTTGAGGTCGCGGGGTGCGACCATGTTACTGGTCCAGCCTATCCGGGCATCATTTCCGAAAATGCAAATTTGGATTCCGACAGCGACGCAGATTCGGACGGCGATTCCGATGGCGACTCTGACGGCGATTCGGACGGGGACTCCGATGGCGATTCCGATGGCGACTCTGACGGAGATTCAGACGGCGATTCAGATGGCGATTCAGATGGCGATTCCGATGGCGACTCCGATGGCGACTCCGATGGCGATTCGGACGGAGACTCGGATGCGGAGGACTGTGACAAAGACGCCGACAACTGTGAAGAGTGCTGGAAATGTTCTGCAACCCGGGGGGAATGTGCTCAATTGGTGGATGATTGTTATGACGATGATCGCTCCGGGGGGTGTGGCGCCTGGCTCAATTGCATTGTCAAAAGCCAATGTGGCGACAGTGACCTGAGCGATTGTGTGATGCACATTGATGGGAACGAATTAGTGGAAATCCAGTCCTCGTGTATGTGGATACTGGGATTTTTCAACGTGACCCCGGTCAATGATGTCGCCGAGATTCTGGCGTGCATCATCTGCACTGAATGCACATCATCGTGTAAATCAGTTGCGTTTTCCTACTGGTACGGGGGATGCAACAGTTAAGGCGTTTGAGAGGTATCGAAAAAAGCGGCGCGGCCAACTGCTGCATGAGGGATAAAAATCAGGTGGTTTTGTCGGATGAATTCATGATCGTTCATTTTTTATCTAAAGTTGTGTATACCGGAATATGCAGGGATTCATTTGTTAACGCGGTGCAACCTGCAGCGCCGTTGGAGAAGTTGAATAATGAAATTGCAATTCCTATGGGTATTCTTGTTGTTTTCGGTGTTTTTTTGTGGACTGGCGGCCTGTGATCATGTGACTGGCCCGGCATATCCAGTCAGTCGGTCTGACGACGCCAGAGTTGAATCGGATGGGGATACGGATGGGGATACGGATGGGGATACGGATGGGGATACGGATGGGGATACGGATGGGGATACGGATGGGGATACGGATGGGGATAGCGATGCGGACGCCTGTGATGCACGGGCGAACAGCTGCGAGGCGTGTTGGGAGTGCGCCGCAAGCACGGGCCGGTGTGCAGAAGAAGTGGACAATTGCTATAATGACCCCAGACACGATGGGTGTGGGGATATGCTCGAATGTATTGTGACGACCCAATGTGGCTCCGAAAACATTGAAGAATGTGTCATGAATCTGGATCAGGCCGACATATTTGAACTGGGATTTGCCTGCAGCACCGACAGAGATGTGTTGTCTGTGGACGCGTTGAATGGGGTTGCCGATATTCTAAGCTGCATTGTTTGCTCCGAGTGCACGTCATCGTGCGACTCAATTGATTTTGGTTACATTTATGGCGGGTGCAAAAAGTAGGGGAAGGAAACGAAATCAACAACCGATTGCCCCAAAGGGCGTGCCTACAGATTGCAATCCAGCTGGAGAGTCACTGTCTGTGGGGGCCAGAGGGTGTTTGTGGAATCAAGAACGACGATTTCGAAGCCATCGGCAGAACTGAATGTGAGATTGTTGGTGCCCCGCTGGATGCAATTGGTCTCCTGGCAGGGATTGGAATCAAACAGCAGCATCTCCAAATCGCCGGTGAAAGTGGAATCAATGTCGGTGATGGTCAAAGTTGCGTTTGTGACCGACTGGTCCATGGCCAGAATCACCCGGGTTTCCATTCCCATAAAACTGTCGCCACCGGGATTGCAGGTGGTATTGTAGTCAAAATAGCTGCGAGTGGTAAATTTTCCGTCATTGATCGAGATGGTGACCGTGGGCGCATCGCAGGTCAGCGTCGCAATATCGTCGCTGTTGGAGTAGATATCGCAGGTGAACCCGGTGATGCTGCCCGGGGTGTAGTCTTCACTGCAGGCGTATGTGGCGCAGATGCCGTTGGACATACACATTTCCTCGCTTTGAATGCACATCAACTCGCCGCTGTTTTGGGGATCGGGTTGACAGGTGCCGCTGTCCCCAAAGCAATTGAAATTGGGTGAACAGCTTGAGCCAATATCTCTGATGGCCACAGGCTCACATGTGGGCGTTGTGCCAAATGCGCTTTCAATGCAATTGTAGTCGGGAGCGCAAGGATTGGGATCAAAGCAATAATGGGTGGAGATGCCGCCATCCACACATTCTCCATCCAGACAGAATTCCGCGGTTCCGTTGCACCGCAGACCGTCGGTACAGGCAACGCCGTTTTCGAGGGGGTTTGGGGCGCATTCGTAGCTGTTGGCATCCAGCGCAACACAGCTTTTGGGATCGCACAAGGTGGCCTCACTGTCGCAGGGGTTGGTTCCCTCTGTACAGGCGCGGGCGGATTCATCACAGGTCACATCGGGATGACAGGGGCTTTGGGGACAAGGGTTTTCCTCGGCGGCAAAGTTGCAGATGCCGTCAATACAGAGGAATCCATCGTTGCAAAATTCGGTATCCGCATCACAGTCGTCATTCCCGGTGCAACCACAATTTTGCGTCACTGTGCCATTTACGCAGCTGTATGATTCAATGCCATTGCCGGTGCGACAGGGGCTGGTGGCCACACACTGACCCAGTCCATCACATCGTTTATCCCCGGTGCAGGTGTCATTTCCCGTTGCATCCGCATCGCCACAACCGGTGAATGCGGTCACGCTGCATTGAAACTGCGCCGTGCACTCGGATTTTCCAATGCACAAATCGCTGCAATCGGTCGCGGTGGCACAACAGTCCCCACTTGCGCAGCAGTAGCCATTGCGGCAATACCCGGAGAGGCATTCGTTGCTCGAAGTACAGACACTGCCGTCGGTTTTACCTGTCGGCGAGACGCATTTGCCATTTTCGCAGATATTTCCAGCTTGACAGGTTTGGGCCGCATTGGCTGCGGTGCAACTGCTGTAACAGGACACCTGCGCCGGAGAAACGTCGCAGTTGGCTGCCTGAATGTCCACAGCGTAGGGCGCACATTCCATCGCTGCCGGGATGCAGTTTCCCTGACCGTCGCATACATTTTCCCCCATACAGGTTTCTGTGCCGGTCATTGTGACGGCGCCGCAGGGGAAATCGTCAAAGGTGTACACGCAGCTGTTGGACACACAATGCGGCATACCGCAGGCCGAAGACGGACAATCACCGGACTGGCGGCAACAGGCGCCGCCATCGCAGCAAAAACCGTTGCTGCAGTTGCCGGATATGCACTGACAACTGGCCTGGCAGCTTTCACCCGCACCGAAAGTGGGGACCTTTGGACATGCGATCTGATTACCCGTGTCGGAGTCTGTTGAAACAGGTGTCGAGTCGGTGTCCGAATCGGTGGATGGCGCATTGGTGACGGTTTCACTGTCGCTGCCAAATGTGTCATTGGGGTCCACTACACACGCACCACCAAGGCAGATTTCACCACGTGGACATTGGGTGGCGTTTTCGCATTCCGGCGACTTGTCGTCGCCGCACGATACCAGTCCCCACATTCCGAAGAACCACACAGCAACAAAATTGAGCCTGAAAATAGTGTGTTTATGCATTGATGATGAACCTTTCCTGGTTTTATCCTGATGCGTCTGGCCGTCAGGGGAGTCGTTTGAGCCGGGGAACGCCGGACCGTATCAGCCATCGAATTTGAGGTTTATGGTGGCACATTGTGTCTCACATGTGGCGAGCTGCGCGGCGGTGAGTGTGGGCGAATACTCAAAGGCGGCGGCGATGCCAACAAACTGGTCACAAGTGACGCCATCGATGTTTGTCATTGAGTAGGGCACATAGATGCCGGGATACCAGCCATGATCGCCATCGCTCCAGTTGGCAATGGTCTGCGTGCAGCGGTCACCGGATGAATTTTCAAAGATGATGGTCATGGTCAGCAGCATGGGCAGACAGTACGCGTACGCGCCATGATCACATTCCCAGCTGGCGGGTTGGACGCCGCCATCCCAGTGGAATTGCACCGTGCGGCCCGGGATGGTGTCGGTGGCGTTGGTGTCCACCAGCAACACGCACTGGTTGTCCGGGAAAGAAATAGTGGCACGGTCCGGATAAATTCCCGAGCTGCCCGAACGAACCAGTCCGAATCCATTGGGATCATTGGGGTCGCAGTCAATATCTTTAAACGGATTGTAATAAACCGCCAGATCGTATGCACTGCCTGCTTTGGTGCCTCTTACAGCAGGTTGGTAGTAGCCATCCACCATCAGGTAATAGGGTCCGTCATCGGGATTTAGCGTTGGCGTTTGAACGATGTGGGATTTACCGTTGCTGCACAGCGAATTGCCTTCCGGGTAATAGGGGAGCCCCGAGCCATCATCGTTGAAGATAACGCGTTCGCCCTTGCAATTGAACAGTCCCAGCATGGTGTCAAACTGGGTATCGGCAACCGACGATTGAAAATCGCATAAACTGGCGGTAAATCGAGTGGCTGCCTGAACATTCATACGCCACGCTTCATCGTAGCTGTTCCACTCAAACCATCCGTCGCCGCTTTCTCCTTCATACATATCGGCATCATCAGAAGTATTGCCCGAAAGCAATACTCCAGGAGCGCTTTTGCCAAACGAACCGGTTAGTGTGTCTGGGAAAAACCCTGGGAAGTTTGTTCCGTTAATGGGAACGCCATCCGGAGCCACCGAGGGGACGCGAACGGTGCCATTGTACCATCTGGAAATGGGAGGGCAGCCATCCGGGGAAAGTTTTGTTACTGACAAATAAAAATCGCCGTTATTTTCCAATGAGGGATGTTCGGTGTTGCCTTCCACATAAACATACACCGTGATTGGGCCCGAAGAGAAATCCGACGTATCTTCCAGCACCACCGAGCGGCCCATGCCGCCATTGTACACACCGGACGTATCAACGCTTTCACAAATATCGTACGACACGGGGTGGAAGCTTGACGCGAGGCAATGATCTTCGTGGGATTTGTCCGGATGTGTGGCATCCGCGGGAATATAAATATCGCAGTCTTTGGAGTTGATGGCGCCGGCGTTGCAGGAGTCGGCGCCAATGCTTACGTACAGGGCCTCGTCAAAAGCGGATTCCGAGGATTCCACCTTAATGATATATTCATCGGTTATACCGTCATCGACAGGTTCATACTGGAACATATACACCGCCTCGGGACTGGCGTGTCCCATTCTGGCGCCGGTAATGGATTCTTTACAGGTGATGTTGCCGGATTCATGCTGATCGGTGGCGCAGGTGGTGCTGCCTTTTGCGTCCAGCAGCACAATGCCATTGGTGGCGGTAAAATCGCCCAAATGGAAGGCGGTCATGCATGAATCGTTCACTGCGTAAAGCGTGCTGCAGGCGCCTTCCAGTTCGGTGGCAACGGTACTGTGCACCGTGGACTCGCATTGAGACATGCAGTTGGGACGCAGGGATGAAAACAACGGATTTTCCTGTGCGGTGCACGCGGCGGTTTGGCCGGACTGTGTCGCATCGAAAACCTCCGCACAGCCACCAATGGCGTCGAGGCAGACGGGTGTGTTGCAAAGAGAAGCCGTGCCACTGCAGGTGATCGGTAGAGCGCCGCCGCAATTTCCCTGGGAGCCGGAGGGATCACAAACGGGTATTGAACAATCACCGGTATTGGCGTCCACACACACAACGGGTTGTTCCGCCGGGTAGGTAATTCCAGAGCTGGTCACGCAGTTCCATTCATAACAGGCATTTGTTGTGGGACGAGTGGCGGCATCCAGCGGTTCGCTGAGGGGGACATACTTCGTGTAACTGGTGTTGTCCGCCGAAGGTACACAGTCCAGGGTGCAGGTATTCTCAAGGCTGCCGGCGCCATAGGTATCGGGAGTGACACGGGGCGAATCGTACAAACAGGCGCCGCTGCTGTTACATACATCCATTGTACAGATGTTATTGTCCAAATCGCATTCGTTGCCAGGCAACGGTGTATATTCGCACGTATGGGATGACAGATTGCATTTCACTGAAACGCAGCTGTCGCTCATAAGCGGATTATACGCATTAGGTGTTTCGCATTCCGCATCATTGATGCATCCGGCAACACAGTCTTCGTTGCCAAACAGCACAATGCCACTGTCTTCCCTCGGATCGGTATATTTTGAATTTTCGCAGCAGTACAGTCCGATGGTGGCGGCGTCGTTTGTCGGTGTGTTGGTGGGACTATTATCATCCCACCAGGTGCAACCGCCCCAGCAACTGCAGATGTAAAATCCGTTACACATGGAAGGCCCACACAACCCCACAGATTTGCCGGTGCCATCGTCTCCAAAATTAAAACAGGCGCCGCCCTGTTCGTTTTCGTCTCGGCAATCCGTGTGGTCCGAGCACTCACACATTCCGGTATATCCCGCCGCTGTGATTCGGGGATATGGGGCCAGTACTGTTTTCACGGCCGGACCCATGTTGCAGGTTCCGCCGCCGCAATCGGCATCCGTTTTGCAAAATATATAACCCAGCGAATCATCGGCGAGTGCGTCCTGTTCCCAGCATTCGTTTGCCTGGCCGGTATTTTCGCAGCATTCGTCGTCCAGAGCCTTCATTTGGGGAGGGCTTTGAAAAGGTTCCCAGTAGGGAGAATGGGACGCATCCAAATCACCTGGTGGCAACGCGGATTTAGTGATGGTTATCATGTCGCTCTGTGATTTATTTTTACTGAAACTCTTTTTTTCAGCGCATCCGAACAACAGAGCAACCGTTAAAGCGAGATACAGAACCGAGCATCCTCGAAGAAATGTTGACAGGCGCATGACAGTCCTTTCTGCCAGGCATTAACCGTCCTGGCCCCCCTTTTTATCTGAATCCATTTTTGTCGTTAACAACAGCGGCATTCAGACCAGCATCGTTTCATTATAATAAAAGAATTCCATAAATGTAATCAAATTCTGATAGTATTTGTAAAAAATTACCCTGCTGTGAAAATTAATACCCAGGTGTACCGATGAATTTCGTCGTAGTCTGACCTGGCCTGGCCCGCATTGCCCCCGCGATCATCGGTGGATTTCGACCGGTTGCCGGATCAGCGCCTGAATATTTTTTTTCACAGTGTCAGGAGAATGAGTGGGCGCTTTGCATTCCCGGTGAGTACACACATAGGCGGTTGGGGCGTCTTTAAGCGCCACCTGATCTTTGGTGTACGGGGCCAGAGCAGTTAGCTGCGCTGAGTTGGCCTGGGTTTTTTGCAATATCAGCCGATTGCCCGAATCTCCGTTTTGTGCCGCATCCAGCAGCGCCTGGGTGCGCGAATCATTGGTTTCGCCCACGACTACGATTTCCAGAGATGGCGCCATTGCAAACTGCAGTCCCAGCATGAAATGGGTGTGTGCCTCCGGCGCGCGATTTGCCGATTTATAAAACGCCTGTGCCAGCCTGTCCGCTGCCTCCTCCATAGCAACGTTTCCGAGCATGCGTGACAGCTTCAGCAGGTTGTCCAGCATTACGGAGTTTCCGGAAGGCAGGGCGCCGTCAAAAAATTCTTTGGGCCGAACAATCAAATCCGTCGATGCCGCATCCGCGAGGTAGTAGCTGCCATCTTCTGCCAAAAATTTTTTTTTCACGGTTTCTTCCAGGGTGGTCGCCCATTTCAGATACTCGATGTCTTTGGTGGCCTGGTGAAGCTCGATGAGACCAAAAATCAAGAACGCGTAGTCATCCAGCTGGCCGGTAATGGCGGCATCCCCGTGTCTGTAGCGATGCAGCAGCGCACCATTTGGGTCGGTCATGTTCTCTTTTATGAATGAGGCCGCATTTCGGGCAAGCAGCACGTAACTGTCGTTTCGAAGCACACGCCCCGCCCGCGCCAGAGCGGCAATGATCAGTCCGTTCCAATCGGTTAGTATTTTGTCATCCAGTAATGGAGGTATCCGTTTTTGGCGTTGCTGCAGCAGCTGTTGACGGGGCTGGTCCAGCGCTGCGTCCACACTTACCCGTTTCAGCCATGTTTCCAGTTGTGCCACGTCCAGATGGGGAATATTGGTTGTGGGAGGCGTCTGATGAGACATAAAATTGCCAAAGGCCGATATTTGAAATGTTTTGGAAAACAGCGCCGCATCATCCGGGGAAAGGATTTGCGCTATTTCGTTCAGAGTCCAGACGTAATATTTGCCCTCCACACCTTCTGAATCCGCATCTTCGGCGGAAAAGAATCCGCCCTCTGGTGACCGCATTCTGTCGGCCAGGTAGGTGATGACTTCATTCACCACAATCGCATTTATGGGATTTTCCGTTGTCGCATACGCTTCGGTGTACGCCAGCAGTAGCATGGCCTGGTCATAGAGCATTTTTTCGAAGTGCGGAACCAGCCATTCGTCATCCGTGGAATATCGATGAAAGCCAAACCCCAGCTGGTCGAAAATTCCCCCGGCGCGCATGTTTTTCAGCGTGGTTTCCACCATTTCCAGCGCCAATGGTGTTTTTGTTTGCTGGTAATACCCAAGCAGAAACAGCAGTGTATGGGGGGTGGGGAATTTGGTGCCTCTGGAAAATCCGCCATGCACCGGGTCAAAATGCCTGGCCAGTCGCTCAAAGGTGGTTTTAAGAAGGCCCTCATTCAGTTTGTCCCCGGTGGTGGTGTTTTGGTTGAGGTGTCGCAGCGCAGCTGTAATGTCCGTGGCGCTTTTTAACAGCGTGTTTTTTTCTTTGGTCCATTTTTCGGCGATGGTTTCCAGCAGGTCAATCAGACCCGTGCTGCCAAATCGGGACTTTTTGGGAATATAGGTGGCAGCAAAAAAGGGTTTCTTCTCCGGTGTCATGACGATGGTCAATGGCCAGCCACCGCTGCCAGTCAGCAACTGCGCCACGGACATGTAGATATGGTCCACATCCGGGCGCTCCTCTCTATCCACTTTGATGGAAATAAAATGTTGATTTAAAGTTCCAGCCACCTCTTCATCCTCGAAAGATTCGTGAGCCATTACGTGACACCAGTGACAGGTTGCGTAACCAATGGATAAAAAAATGGGCTTGTCTTCTGCCCTGGCCTTTGCAAATGCGTCGTCGCCCCAGGGATACCAGTCTACCGGGTTATCTTTGTGTTGCAGGAGATAAGGACTCTTTTCGTTCTGTAATAGATTCATGTACAGAAACGTAGCCATTGGATGCTGAACGTCAAATTGGTGATTAAGTACCAGTATTGCAAATTCGCAAAATGGGAGGGGTAAACAAGTTCTGGTGCCGATGCTTTGGCGCCTGTATTTGCGAATCTTCCATGCAACAGAGGTTAATCACACGCGACATTGGTCGATAAACTAAAGAGTGTAGATTTCGCGGTAAAAAAAACATTTTCAGGTTCGACCGGTTAGATGCGTTGCTTTGGGGACATGATACGGACTGCAGGTATCTTGGAAGTAAACGATGGAGCCAACAGACAAAATAAAAAAGCATCCCGAGTTGGATACGGCGCCTGAAAAGTTGTACGGGGCGGTTGATTCCAATAATGCATTTATAGGCGAGGGGATGGAATCCGATGAGTCCCTGGCGGCCTTTCTTAATCCGTTGAATATTGATGTCTCCATTCCGCCTGCACCAATTGCAGCGGTGCAGGCCGATGCGCAGTTTTATCGGCTGGATCTTACAGATCCCCTTGAGCCCCACGAGCCTGAATTGGCGTTGTTCAATGAATTCGGCAGACTGGCCGATAATTCCACCCGGGATCATGCCGGAGCGCCGTCCTTTCAAACACACCTGCCGGCTGCGATGGCAATGGGGCAGTCCGAGAGAGTATCATCAACTTCTTCGATACCCCCCCCACCCCTTGGCCGATATAAAATTGGACGTTACGAGGTGATATATCCCATGGCGGCAGGGGGGATGGCCAGCGTGCATCTGGGACGATTGTCGGGTCTGGCTGGATTTGAACGGCTGGTTGCCATTAAGATTATTCATCCCCATTTATCCAACCGGCAAATGTTTGTGGATATGTTCCTTGATGAAGCGAGATTGGCGGCACAGCTGCACCATCCCAATATCGGCGAAGTGATTGAGGTGGGGGAAGACGACGGATTGCTGTACATGGTGGGCGAACTCATCATTGGGCGCAATCTGCGTGACCTGTTCAACCGGGCCCGAAAAAAGGGGGTCATCATATCTCAGCCGCTCATTGCCTACATCATGAGTCGCGTGTGCCGTGGGCTCCATGCGGCCCATGAGCTGGCGGGAACCGATGGCGAACCACTCCATCTGGTGCATCGTGACGTATCGCCCCGCAATATTATGATTTCCTACGCGGGTGACGTGAAGTTGATTGATTTTGGCATTGTGCACGCGGAGGGACGTTTGTCACACACTGAGGTGGGGCTGCTTAAAGGCAAGTTCGGATTCGTTTCTCCCGAGCAGGGACGGGGTGAGACGCTCGACAGACGCAGCGACATATTTTCGGTGGGGGTGACCCTGTATCTGCTGATCACGGGATCCTTGCCGTTCGAATCTCACAATGAACATCGGCGCATTATCAAATTGCAAAAAGGCGAATTTCCACCGCCATCTCGTTTGAATCCCAAAACAGCGCCGGACCTGGAACGCATCATTTTAAAAGCCATGCAAACGAGACCGCAGGACAGGTACCAGACCGCTGCTGAATTGGCGTATGATCTGGAAGGGTTTCTCTCCCATGAGGATCGCGGTGACTATGTGCAGGAGTTAAGCGGTCTGATGCGTCAGTTTTTTGCGGAGGAATTGAAATCTCATAAGCAGAAACTGCGCCGCCATCGACGTGAAATGGGAGAGGTATCCACCCGGATTGATCTGAACAATGGATTTTCCTCCCGCCATGCCGCATATGACGATTCGGGATTGCAGACGCCGTCTGATTATGGCCGGGACGAAACCGGCGAACAGACAAAAGTGGAGCGCCCCCCGGTCGAGGCGGTGGAAACGCAGGACTTGATGCGTCCATCTTCCAGTTGGGGAATAAATGGGAAAACAATCATTGCTCCTTTAGGCGCACTTCGCAGCCGAGAGTGGGTTGTCAGGCGGCGTGGAATTCTGCTGGTCCTGTCAGCGGCAGTGATAATGGGAATCGGTCTCTGGCTGGTTTTAAGCTCGTGGGCATCCGAAAATGTTTTGTCGAGGCGTGTTGAACAGGAGACAGATGCGGAAACGGCACTTCATCCGGTTGATCGCGCCACGCTGGGGGCCTCTCTCCAGAAAAGAAGATTGACTGATTCATCAAAGGCATATCCGGTGGTGTCGCCCAGAATGACGTTGACGCTGGAGACGTCGGTTGTCGATTATGCGGTGATGGTGGATGATGTCCTGATTGGCAAGAACGTGAACACACTCAAATTGCTGAAGGATAACAGACAGCATCGGCTGACCGTTTTTAAAGAAGGCGCCCGGTCATTTCAGGCGTTTTTTACGGCAAATGGCGATAGTCATATTGAGGTCATTCTGGAACCGGAAGAATTGCGGGAGTCGCCTCTGGTCAAAGCGCTTAAGAGAAGCGTTTTGCCTGTGAAGCAGAAGCCTCCAGAGGCTCCGAAATTGCAGGATAGTCCATACAAGTAGTTTAGAAGGATAAACGATTTTGACAAAAGCGAACTACAGATGGGTACCGGATATTGTGAACGTGTTGCTGCTGCCGGTAGTATTACTTTGCGCGCTGCCGGCGGTGGCGCAGGAACCCTGCACTCAATCGGAGGCCATCAAGGTCATCCGCGATGGGACCGTCAATGAAAATGCCGGAAGTGACGTTTCAACGGATGGTAACGTAAGCTCGGAGGAGAATGGGGATAAAGGGCAGACATTGGACGAGAGCTATGCTGTGTCCCAAAAAGATACCGTGGCCGATACCGAATTCAATGAGTCGAAATCGCCGACGGTGGATAAGACCGCGGAAGCACAGCGACTGTTTGAAAGCGGAAAGAAACTGTTTGAGGCGGGGGAATATGAGGCGGCGATTTCAGCGTTTGAAAAAGCTCAGCAATTGAAACCCCATCCGGCCGTAAAAACCAATATTGGTTTATGTTACGAGAAGATGGGAGATTTGGCGCGTGCCTACGCCGTGTATACCCAAAGTCTCGAGAATGACGCGGATTTTACTGCACCGTCGTGGATGAAGGAACATATCAGTGAACTTCGGGGGAAAGTAGTGGTGCTCACGGTGGAATGTCCACGGGATGGTTGCCGAATTATCGTGGACGGTATGGAGCAGAAAACCTCTCCGTCGAAAGTGTTTCTGATGCCAGGGGAACACGTGGCCGAAGCGTACGATGGCAAAGAGGTGTTCGCGCGTGTCAGTCGCTATCTGCGCGCCGGCGAAACCAGCCATATCGCTCTGGTTGCACCGGAGACTTCGGCCCCGAAGGTGACGCCGTTGCCACCCAAACCCAAAGTGGAGATACCTCCCAGGAAACCAGTGGCCAATACCGGAAAACTACCGTTTTCAAACGCATTTTGGGTGGGGGCGGGGGTAACCGCCGGAGCGGGTATTGTCACGATCATTTTTGGGATTCAAACACTCAGGGATAAGGACCACTGGACCAGTGACTCCAATCCGGATACTGACCTGAAGAAGTCGGGGGAGCGACATCGGCTGCTGACCAATGTGATGCTGGGTGTGACGGTGGCCGCAGCGGCCACTACAACTGTGATAGCTGTTTATGGACTGCGGAAGAAAAAAAAGATGGCATCTCCCTCTGTCTCTGCGGCAGTGGCGCCACTGCCGTATATTTTACTGGAAGGACAGTTTTAATGATGACTCCACACAATATTGGGGAAAGGACGGTAATGCTGCTTTGGGGAATCACAGCATTGAGCCATGTGGCCTGCACAGTGGATTTTCCTTCCAAATTGCAGCAGGACACCGCCACGAATGACTCGGCGACGACGGACAGCGATTTCGATAGTGATTCCGACGGCAGCGATACTCTTTTTGTCACAGACAGTGATTCTTTCTCCGATTCGGTCACTACCGGAACAGAGACCGATACGGATACACTGACGGATACAGATACACTGACCGATACGGACACACTGACCGAAACGGATACGGGCTTTTCCACAGATACGATTACTACCTCCCCGACGTGTCTGGTGATATCAGAGTATTTGGAATATGGCGGCAACAATCGTGCAATTGAATTGTTGAATTGCTCCCCACTTCCATTAAAGATGGAACTGCAATCCATTTGTATTGTCCGGGATGCGGATACGGATTGCTCGGCAACCTATACGTTTACCAAGTCTAAGCTTTCGGTCGATAAGGTGGCTACTCTGTGTCACCCCGCATTGGATACAAGCTATTATGGCACTTGCACGTATACATCCATCGATATTGCCGGTTTCGATGGGAATGATCGCCTTGTGTTGAAAGACGAAAACGGGGTAGTGATAGATGTGTTTGGCGACCCAGCCATACCCCCGCCTGCAGGCCAGTGGGCCGGCGTGGAATATCGACGCCACGACTACACACCGTGCCCAGGACAGCCAGGAGTGTCTTGCCCGGTCGACAGTTATTTCACTCCCATATCAGACACAGATACCCCCTTTGGCGATTTTGGAATAGCGCCTCCCCCATGACCCCCCTCAAAGATCTGTCACAAATCCTGAAAGACCCTTTAAAGATGTGAGGGTGTTGTAAAAGGTTGTGTCGACATCCCCCTAACCCCCTTTAAAAGGGAGAACTTTGCGCTGGCTCCCCCTCGACGAGGGGGCTGGGGGGATGTTGTCACGTATTGTGATGCGTCCAGATTTTCCTTTTACAACAACCTCATGTCGGGTCCGGAGATTATCCCAGATGTAGCGGCAGTTTTTGGAGTTGGCTTCGGGGTGGCTGGCAAAGGCAAATTTCGAGGAGATCTCTCAGGGAAAATCCCGGGCCCCTTACCATATGTTTGAAATTGATGATTGCTCAGGGAGCAAATCCGGGAAAGGCTGGGGAGATATTAGAAGTCGTCCTCACTGAAATCCATGGAGTCTTCGTCGCCGCCAGAGTTTCCCTGCGCATCGCCGGAGCCTCCACCTACACTGAAGTCCATGGTGTCCACGGATTCACCGCCGTCGTCGGTGAAGTCCATGGTGTCATCACCACCTTCACCGGCGCCGGCAGCTGACGTATCAGCAGGTTTCGTTGGCGGTCGTTCTATCAACAGATCGACACGATTGTTAGTCATGCGACCGTCGCGGGTGCTGTTGTCGCTCAGCGGGACAGTGCCGCCATGAGATTCAATGCTGATATTGGCGCCATCCACACCCTGTTTCACCAGATAGTCTTTGATGGCATTGGCGCGGTCGGTGGTGACAACCTTGTCACCTTCGGGATCCTCGGTGGCCGCAGTATGAGCGGAAACCTTCAGTTTCCAGGTATTATTACCCTTGAGCACCCCGGCAATAATGTCCAGCGTTTCGTAAGCGACCTCCCGGTCCTTGAAAATCGATTTTCGTTGTTTGAAAATCAGCTCGTTGGTCAGAATAAACGCTTCAGGGGTGATTTCCACCAGCGCAGCTTTGGCCTCCGCGCAGCCATCGCCATCGTCGACACCATTCAATGTTTCTTTTTCATTGGGGCATTTGTCTTTTGAATCCGGCACGCCATCATCGTCGTTATCGATTTCGGGACAGCCATCTTCATCTTCAAATCCGTCTTTGTCCTCCATGGCGGATGGGCAATAATCGTCCGCGTCGAGAACACCGTCATTGTCATTATCGGGATCGGGGCAACCGTCTTCATCTTCAAAGCTATCGTAATCTTCGGCCTTGTCGGGACACTGATCCGTGGGCTCCTTGATACCGTCCTCGTCGTGATCCAGGTCCGGGCACCCGTCGTCGTCTCTGAAACCATCTTTGTCTTCCGGTTCGTTCATACAGGAGTCGTATCCATCCTGTATACCATCCTGGTCATTGTCAGGATCGGGGCAACCGTCTTCATCCTGGAAGCCATCCAGATCTTCGGGGTTTTCCGGGCATTCGTCGGAATTGTTGTCGATCGTATCTCCATCCACGTCATCTTCGCTAACCACATAAAACGCATTGGGATCCCGTTTGGTACTGCCGGTCCAGTTGAATCCCAGGATTCCCTGAATCTGCGGTACACCGATACCGCTGATAATTCCGCCACCCACCGCGAGGACGAACTGAAAATCCTTTTTAACATTGAATTTGGCGCCACCGTCAAACAGCAGCGGTGCGCTTTCCATGTCAAAGAAATTGTCGGAAACCACGTTTTTTTCGCCGTACAGTTCCCCAAAGAATTCAATGGTAAACGTGTTTGGTTTTACCGCAAGCTCGTAACCGGCGCCACCGGCATATGTGATGGCGTGGCCCAGTACGGCGGAGTAATATTCCAATTTTTCTCTTACCTTGAAACCAAGGTTGGCCATAGCGCGGAAGGGACCTTTACGAAAGGATACCAGACCCTTGGGAGTCACGGTGACATTGTTCGAGCCAGCGTACCCCTTACCTTGTTTGGTGAGCCGGGTCATTGGAATGGTGGGGATGAGCGCCGCAGAAACGACGAAGCCGTCCTTATTTTCCTTTCCCCAAATCCGAGCTTTCAAATGGATGCGAATATCGCCAACAATACCGAACGCATTATATCGGGTATCAGCATCCGCTTCCACCCAGCGCTCTCCGGTGAAGGCATTGGATTTTTCTTCGGGAACGAATCCGGACTGCCAGGCGTACACCGGCACCGCGATACCCGCCTGAAAGCGTTTGAGAAAGTTATAACGAAACAGAATGTCTGAAATAATCACACCTTCAACATTGTCAATTGTTGCCTGTACCTGGGAGATGGTGATGTCGTCCCCGCAGTCTCCATTTGAGTCGCAGGCCAGCGTGACAAACGGGCGATGTTGATAAGACGCAACAAATCCCGCTGATGGCTTGTTGTTTTCTCCAAGCTCGGGGGATTCCACCGCCAGGAAATTGGAGTTGCCCGGAGCCGGCTCCAGCATGTTGGTTGGAATCTGTTGCTGCTTTTTTGCCAGCGCTGGTGTGCCGGACAATGCGCACAGGACAAACGCAACAGTTACACTGAACGGGAAAAACGATTTAATTTTCAATGTGTTTTTTTTCATCGGTTCTCTCTTCACTACCAGGTTTTTGTCAAGTTCTACAAACGGCTGACAAAAGTGTATATCGATACAAAATCTTATGCAAAAATCCAACTTGGTTAAATGAACTGTTGACCACCATGATTACGCTTATCTTCTCACCAGGGCGGACAACAAAGTCGAATTTAGCTATCGAGTATGAATGTATACGTCCAAACAATAATCGTATCAACCGGATTGCCATTTTTATCGAGGGCGGGGTGCCATTTTTTTTGCATGGCATGCTTTTTGGATGCTTCTCCCAATCCTTTTCCGGGGTCACTGAGGACACGAACCCGCTTCACATTGCCATCTCGGCCAATAAATACCTGTAGGCGAACCTTTCCTTCGATGCCATCTCTCTTGGCTTCAAATGGATATTCCGGCATGCTGTTGCCCGAATCCATGGGTTCGGGTTTTTTAGACCAGTCTTTGCTGGGAACAGGTTGAAAAGGACTGGTCTTTTTGGGGACCACCGGGGCGGGCTGGGCGCTTCGCTTTGGTGCAGTGCCACGAACAGATTTCTGTCCGGGTTTAACACCGGCAAACCTGGTATTCCCTTCGGAACGCGCCAGGTTCCATCCGGCGCCGCTGCCTTCCTTTGCAAAGGTATTGTCACCCAGATCAAATACAGGGGGAGCTTCCTTTGTCTCTGGAGGCAAAGGGGGCTCCTCGGGGACTTCGGGTTCCGGCTCGGGAGCAACCGGTTTGGGAGGGGCTTTGGGTTTGGGTAATTCCTTTGGCGCCTCCGGTTCCGGCTCGGGCTCCGGTTTGGGCTCTGGTTTGGGCTCTGGTTCAGGCTCTGGTTCAGGCTCTGGTTTCTTTTCTGTATTCATCAGTTCAATGTCCACAGTATCCCACATTTGCTTTAATTTCTGTGGCAAGCCAATCAGCATCAGCGCCACGCCCACATGAATGGTCACGGAGAGAATCATGGCAATGCTGTGGCGACCAGTGGATTCGGCGTTCATTTTTCTTCTTTTTGCGGTGCGTCAATGTTGATGGCAAATTTGGAAACGCCCAGTTGACGGACCAGGTCAATAATGTGGACAACTTTTCCGTGAACGACTTTCGAATCAGCCGCGATAACCACACGAACATCATCGTTGTCTTTCTGGTTCTTTTTAATGAGAGACGCCAGTTTATCATCACTCGACTTGACACCATCGACGTACATATTGCCGTCTTTGGTGATAGTCACTGCGAGGGTGGTGACCACATCTTCTCCCGTCGCCGCTTCTGGCAGATCCACCGGAATGGATTGGGCAACAATGTAAGTGGCCGTCACCATAAAGATGATCAGCAATACCAGCGATACGTCGACGAAAGGCGTAATATTAATGCCGCTGATGATTTCCTCGTCATCGTCCTTGATGGTAGACGCCATGACTTACCCCTTTTTCTTAGCCGGTATTTCCATAGCGGAAAGGATGCTGTGTGTGATGGCATCGGCATCTCCCAGCAGTTTTTTAATTCGTCGATTGAATGTGTTGAACGCCACTACTGCGGGGATGGCCACCAGCAGACCAATGGCGGTGGCCACCAGCGCTTCGGAGATTCCGGACATTACTGTTGATGCGCCGCCCGCGGTGTTTTCAGAAAGTTGATGAAACGCTTCGATAATCCCAATGACCGTGCCCAGAAGTCCTACGAAAGGCGCGTTATTCCCTACTGTACCCAGATATGCCAGGTTTTTTTCAAGTCGCAGTTTTTCGCGAATGCGGGCGCTGTTGGCCGCTTCGGATACGGCATCTGTACCATATTCCGCTTCAACCAATGCGGAGGCTGCAATGGATGCCGAGACGCCTTTGATGCCCGAAAGGAATTCGCGAGCGCCACCAAAATCCTTTTTTTTCAGGAAGTCACGTACTTTGTCTATCAATTCACTCACATTCGGACGTTTGCCAAAGAAGAAGATAGCGCGTTCGACCATAATGGCAACGGATACGATGGACAGCGCCACCAGTACCCACATCACCCATTCGGCGCCCAAAAGGGCAAAGTTCTTAAACTGTTCGGTAATGCTCATTTTAAAGACCTCAAACTCTAACTGTGTTACGTCGTTCAGGATGTGCCGAAGTCATATCCAGAAACATCATTTCGCGCAAGGGCCGTATTGAAATATTCGGTATAAAGTCGCGCCCTTTCAGTCGGTGTATCCAACAGTGGCTTAGTTCTGCCGGGGTTCAGTTCAGACTCACCGGACGCAAACCTGGAAGCGCCCCATCTGTTTTTGCTGAAGCTGTCTGACTCCTCGAACATGCAATGTGGTGGTCTTATTCCCCAAATCCGACAGAGAATATGGGCGACAACGGTGTTTGTTTCACATGTTTGTTCCATACCCGTCACTGAAATGCCAGACGGGTGGGTCATATTTGCATTACAGAAAAAGACCGGGGGGAAAGGACGCAACATGCCTCAATCAGTTGCGCAAAGGCTTGTTTTCGTTCCGCAGTTGAACCCGTCAGGGATGTGTCCGGATGACAGCATGCATCGTCGCCAGGAAACATCCGAACAGCGTACCTATCCATCAGCTGGGGATGCAACGAATGACCTTTTTGGCAATCATCCAACGTATACCGTTTTTGCTCGTAGCAGGTCGCCGATTCGTTAAACAGGGGTACTGCATCCGCTGGCGAGGGATGCCGACGTTGTATTGGGTGTAACGGTTCTTCCGCAGTTGGGGCAGTGAATCGATTTTTGAACCATGAAAGACTCCTGTAAATAATTCCCCTTGATTTGTGGGACACGGTTTTGGTACTGCACATTTCATGAAAGATACAAACGGATATGGTCCGCATAATTACTCAGTTTATAAATATCGCGTTCTTTATGGGGACACCGATAAAATGGGCATTGTGTATAATGCCAATTATCTGCGGTGGTTTGAAGCAGCGCGCGGCTCGTATTTTCGACGTCGCGGATTGCCGTACACCGAGGTGGAGGCCGACGGCGTTCAATTGCCTCTGACAGAAGCCAATGTGCGATTTCACAAGCCCGCCACGTACGAGCAGCTTGTGGATATCAAACTATGGGTATCTGAAATTACGTCGGTACAGGTCAAATTTCAGTATGAAGTTATTTTGGATGGGGATATCCTCGTGCGAGGATATACGCATCACGCAGCGATTAATATGTCGCTGGGCAGACCCACCCGTGTCCCGGACAATCTGGTGCACGCCTTGAGCAGTGTGGAAGAAATTTCAGATAATCCCTTTTTTTGATTCTCGATTGGCAGTATTATCTGCGTTTTTTGGGAGTGCGAAATGACCATCTCCAAACAAATGCGGCGTTATCTGGACAGCGGTTCCCTTATCCGGAAACTGTTCGAAGAAGGCGCCGCCATGCGTGCCGATGGAACCAATCGGCCGGTGTACGACTTTTCGCTGGGCAATCCATCCCTGGCGCCACCGCAGCAATTTGATGATGCATTGGGACGGTACGTGCAAAACGACGCCCGTAGTCTGCACGGCTACATGGCCAACGCCGGATTGACAGAAACTCGTGAAGCAGTGGCCAGATCGCTGAAGAATGATCACGGACTTTCATTTGACGCCTCCCATGTTCTGATGACCGTGGGTGCTGCCGGCGCAGTGAATGTGGCGCTGAAAACCCTTCTCAATCCGGGAGATGAAGTACTTGTCTGTAAACCGTACTTTGTGGAATATGAATTTTATGCGGAAAACCATGGTGGAAAACTGATAACTGTGCCGGCTACTCGGGATTTTAATCTGGATATCGATGCTTTTGCGGCTGCCATAACGCCCCGAACACGGGTGGTGATCATCACCAATCCCAACAATCCCACTGGCGTGATGTATCCCCAGGAAACTCTCAATGCCCTGGGAGATGTGTTGCGCAGTAAATCCGCCCAATTGGGTCAGCCTATCTATCTGCTTGATGACGCCCCCTACCGAAAACTCGTGTACGATGTTCCCAGGTGCACCAGCAGTTTCAGTGCGTATGAACATACATTGATGGCCACCAGTCATTCCAAGGACTTGAGTCTGCCCGGGGAGCGGATTGGCTTTCTGGCGCTGTCGCCAAAAATGACGGATTGCAAAATGGTAGCTGCGGGGTGTGCCATCGCTTCGCGTATTCTGGGATTTGTAAATGCGCCGGCACTGATGCAGTATGTGGCGGCAGCTCTGCAGGATGTGACAATTGACCTGGACTGGTACCGGCGACGGCGCGACCGCCTTTTCACCAGTTTGACCTCCTATGGGTACGAGATGCCACATCCGGATGGCGCTTTTTATCTGTTTGTTAAAGCACCGGGAGGGGATGATTTTAAGTTCGTGGAGGGGTTGAAAAGACGCCGCGTATTGACCGTGCCGGGAAGTGGTTTCGGAACGCCAGGTTATTTTCGGATTGCGTACTGTGTAAGCGATAGTATCGTAGAAGAGTCGCTCTCATATTTCAAAGAAGCAATGGATGAAGTGTATCGTAATTCGGTGTGATTAAAAAAAATTGGTCCATTCCGGTTTCATTTTTCGATTTAACGTGTAGAAAAATGTACGACTGGCCGAAATTGATATATACCATTTTTCGAAAACTTAAATGAAGTGACACTACTTCAGGTGAGAAAGGATAACGGGAATTCCCATGGAAGACAAAATCAAAGAAATCATTGAACAAAAAATACGTCCTGCATTGCAGATGGACGGCGGTGATATCGAGTACAAAGGTATGGAAGGCAACAACGTGAAAGTTCAGCTGCAGGGCGCATGCCACGGCTGTCCTTCTGCACAGATTACATTGCAGATGGGTGTGCTTCGCCTGTTGAAAGAGGAAATCCCCGAAATCGAGGGTGTCATTCCCGTATAACAACACATATGACTTTCTTCAGCAAAAGCGATACTATCCTGGTCAAACGCCTTGAGCTATGGGCATCCGAGTATCTTCGGCTCAGTGAGCAAATCAAGTCTCTCACCAGGAAGCTGGCGCAGAAGGGGGTTGTGGTAACAACACTTCCGCCCAAGGCAAATCGATTGGATTCGTTTGAAATTTGCCAAATGAAAGAAAAAATCACCCTTTGCTGTCGCCGCCGGGAAAATATTTTAAAGGGCCTCGATAACTTTGGTGCACTGGTGATTGACAAAACCACCATGGAGATACTTTTGCCGGGAGGTCCCCTGGAAGGGTCGTGGTTGAGCTGGCAGCCTGGTGAACCATCCATCTCCTGGTGGCGTCTGTCGGCAGATCCGAAAACCACTGAGCGTCGACAGTTAAGCAGTGCTTCAAGTTTGGCGCGACCGGTGATTCACTGAAAAAATCACAACAGTATCGGAAAGACCATATGACTGAACGAGACGAAAAACGAGCCAAACTGGCCAAGGCGCTTGAGGACTTTCTGCGCGCCGTGGACAGATCACCTGGAACTTACAAGGAATTGATAGATACCCCGGTGCGAACAGCAGACATGTGGGTGGACGATATGCTCGATGGTTACGAGTGGGATCCCGGGGCGATTCTCGAAGGGGGACTGCCCGCAACAAATAATCGAGGGATGGTGGTCGTTAAAGACATTTTCTTTCATTCGGTGTGCCCGCATCATCTGCTGCCCAGTCACGGGTTGGCTCACGTGGCGTATATTCCGGGCGATACCATTGTTGGATTCTCAAAAATGTCCAGACTGGTGGATTGCTTTGCCCATCGACTGACATTGCAGGAAACCATTGTAAAAGAGGTCTGTGACGCACTGATGACGCATCTGGGCGCGCGGGGGGCGGCATGCGTGATAGATGCCGAACAGTTTTGCATGATTGTGCGTGGTGTCCGCAAACCCGGCAGTCGTGCCATTACTTCAGATTACGCCGGCGAATTTTTAACGGATTCCGCGCTGCGAATGGAATTTTTAAACGCCATTGACGCTGAAGAGGCGTAGCCAGCTTCCATTTTTGTCGTATTCTTTCAATCATATCTTTATTTTGGGGGGGAACAAATGATGGAAGACGCAATTTCATTGAAAGAGCAGCTACTGCAAAAGATTCACAGCAGGAACATAACGGTTGGCGTGGTGGGCCAGGGGTACGTGGGCCTGCCACTGGCCGTCAATTTCGCGTTGGCCGATATACCGGTTATCGGTTTCGAAAAAGACGCCAAAAAAGTGGAATGGATCAACGGCGGGCGCAGCTATATTGCCGATGTGAGTGAGAACGAATTGCAAAGTGCCATTGGAGAGGGACGCCTTTGTGCCACTGAAGACTTTGCCAGAATCGGAGAATGTGATGCAGTCATTATCTGTGTTCCAACTCCCCTGGATGAATTCAGAAAGCCGGATTTGAAGTATGTGGAGGACGCGTGCACGACGGTGGGACGATACATGAAAAAAGGAGTGTTCGTTTGTCTTGAAAGCACGACGTTTCCGACGACCACAGAAGACTACGTGGCACCTACTCTGGAAAAGGTGTCGGGGTATAAAAAAGAGGAAGATTTCTGGGTGGCCTTCAGTCCGGAGCGCGTGGACCCCGGCAATCAGAAGTTCACCATCAGAAATACCGTTAAAATCATTGGCGCACTGTCGCCGGATGGCATGGAGATTGGGATGGATCTGTATGCGTATGCGGTGGAAACCCTTCATCCTGTATCGTCTCCCCGTGTCGCGGAGATGGCCAAGATTCTGGAGAATACTTACAGGTTGGTTAATATTTCTCTGGTAAACGAACTGGCGCTGCTGGCCAACCGCATGGATATAAATCTATGGGAAGCCATTGATGCGGCCAAAACAAAACCCTATGGATTTCAGGCGTTTTATCCGGGCCCAGGCATTGGTGGTCATTGTATTCCGCTGGATCCATTTTATCTGGAATATATTGCGACAAGGTTCAATTTTGATTTAACGATGATTCACACGGCTGGACAAATTAATACGTTGATGCCCCACCGGATGATGATTCGTATTAATTTCGCTTTGAATCGCATTGGCAAAGCACTGAAGGGAACCCGTATCCTGTTTCTGGGTGTCGCTTACAAGCCGGATATTTCAGATGACAGAGAATCTCCGGCCCTCAAAATAATAGATGAAGTCGTGCGCAAAGGGGCAATTGTCTCCTATTGCGATCCATATATACCTTTTATTAAAACCGAAGCAGGCCATACTTTCGACAGCGTGCCATTTGACGAATCCACGATCGCCGCTGCCGACTGTGTGGTGATTACCACCAGGCATTCCCGATTCAACTATGAGTTGATTTTAGCCAATGCCAGGCAGATAGTGGATTTGCAGAATGTATACAAAGTCCCTCATGAGCGCGTAGTAAAATTGTAGTCCGTCCCTTCTGTTTATGAGAATCTTTCAGGTATTTCCAAACAATACATCAGATTGCTTCGTGGCTAGGGCAATCGCAAAGTCGTCGCTGCAGCAAAATAATGTAGGGCCCGGGGTTTATCCCCGGCCGAAAACTGGTTGCGGCGGCAGA
>JAFGQN010000081.1 GCA_016935665.1 Deltaproteobacteria bacterium
TTCATCACAAACTCCTCAAATAAATTCGGTTTTTGGATTTCGGCCTACCCAGGCGCGCGACAGACCGTCGACAAGCTCCCCGATGGTGATCCCCATCCGGTATGATAACCCTGCGCCAGTTACTGCGGTCTATATACTTCCTCCCGAAACCGGGTTCAAGGAAAGAAGACGAAATCTGGCCTCAGGTGGCGTTTGACGGTACGCGAATGCGCAGGCAGACAAAAAAACCGGCGATGGCGGTGATGGCGGTCAGTATAAACACCCTGCGAAATCCAAAGCTGCTCCATATATAACCGGACAGGACAGGCAGGCTCATGGGACGACTACGGGGCGACTACGGGGCGACTACGGGACGTTGTCCCACTTCGTATTCTTCGAGCTCACGGAATCATCAAAAAAATTAACAGCACCTGTCGCTATCAATTAACAGCACCTGTCGCTATCAAATTACTTAGCGAGGTCGCCTGTTGACTGCAGCACTTCAGTCAACGCGCAATACCGCTCTCAATCAGTCACTGCAGGAGGCAGGGAAATTTCCTATTTTTTTTGCAACGAATTTCGGGAGTAGTAGATCAGGGATACAAGTTCGCGTCCTGGAGTTGTTCAATCACAATATCCGTGCGTACTGCAAAGAACTCGTCTCGAATGCGCGCCAACATGGGAAGCCAATGATCGTTTTTGGTGAGCGGACCATCTATGCTATCTGCCCAGGGGGACGCCGTAGCGAATTCCTGCGCATCCCCCCAACGCGCCGACTCTCCGATAATGGCCAACTCCAGTTCCTTCACCCGGGCATCAAACAATCGGATTGACGATTCCGACGAAAACAACCCGTCGCTCAACGCCGCCTCTACGCGCTGGGCAAACCGTTCCCGATAACGACTGTTTTCCGTCAGGCGGTGGTGCAACCATTGGGGATGAAACTCCTGGTAACGAGTTACAATCATCGTTTCGTCACGAAACCCGGTTCCTTCCACCTGCAAATCCACCCGATTTTCGGTCACGCCCACGGTAACCCAATCGTCATCAATTCGAAGCGTGTGCTCATTGTCATGAGCGAAAAAAACAAACCCGCGGTCCATGGCCCCCCTATCGATGGCCGCATAAAAGTTATTGGGCATCTGATTGTTAAAAAACTTACTCACCGGCGCATCGAAATTTCCCGTATAAAAAATCACCAGCATGTAATCTATCAGATTGTCAATATCCACATATACCGGCAGGGACGTATCCCGATCACCATTTTCGTCCTTCCCTTCCAACGCAAAGTATGCCGCATCATCAGCGAAACCCTGCTCTGTCAGATTCCACACCGTTTGCCAGGTGTCATCCGAACCATCCGCCGCTTCAATGACCAACGTATTTTCCGTTACGCGAGTCGCCTTAATCACATCAATATCGTCTTTATCCCCCCCCAAATAACTTTTTACAAAATCTGAATCCACCCGCTCCTGAGATTGAAACAGCCCCCAATACACCCCATCCAGGTACAAATGATAATACCGGCTGCGCGTGTAGGGTTGTCCCATTTCCCGTTGCAGGTCCCGCGAAAACACATCTCGATTCATCGTGTTTTTATCCGATCCTTCAAAACTCCATGAATAATTGCCACTCGTCCGAAAATCCAACCGATCGAATTCATCCACGCCTTCATCCCCAAAAAGTGGATAATGAAGTTTGCCGGCGCCGTAGGCGCCCCTGAAATAACACTTGAATGCATGCTTTGGATTGCCGCCGTCTCGACTGACCCCGCCCCGAATGCGAATTCCCGCATTGGCCTGCACCCCATCACTATCGGGATACAAAAACTCCAGCGACCCCTCTCGCTCCCACCCGTGTTCCACTTCCAATGGATCGGGATCATCTGTTCGCATTTGTGCATTCACAAAGATGCCGTATTCTGAATCAAATAAAAACGGCAAATCGGTCACCATGGAAACACTGGGAATATCCAGCATCACCGATGCAATCAAATCCGCATAAGCGGGATCATTTACAATATCTCCATCCATTCCATAATCCATCCACTGACCGTTGGTCTCGTCAGACCCCTTTCCAGGCTCCGGCCACCCGGCTCCCGGACTTTGACCATCGGGAGAGAGTTCGACAACCCGCGTGGCAAACAAGTACGTATGGGTGCTCACTTTTTCTGGTCGTGGCGTATCATCACGCGGCATCGCGCGAATCACCACCCCTGGCGCCAGGTACCGATGGGTTGTATCCAAAGGATCAATTCGAATAGTTAACGGCAACGATTCCACCATTGCAGAATCAGAGAACCGAGGGTTGCTGCTATCCATGGTGTACACGACCTCAGTCGCGGTGGGATGTGAGATGATCAAATCAAAAGCGTCTTCGTAGAGTCCGCGCTCATGACTGAATTTCAACTCGGAACCTGAGTGATCTCTAATGATTGTCGCCCCATCGTCTGTATCGCTATCGCTGTCGCCATCACTGTCACTGTCGCTGTCGCCATCACTGTCACTGTCGCTGTCGCTGTCACTGTCACTGTCACTGTCACTGTCGCTGTCACCATTCGTGTTGGAATCATTGTCATGACTTTCGTCAAGCGAACCAGAACACGACAACAACGCCCCGCTCAATAGCGCTGCACTTATCAGCATTACCAACTTCACCATTTTGTCTGTACCCCATACATTTCTATCAACTGCGAACATTAATTGGCTCCCTCCCAACTCCTCACAACACGGGGTAAGGAATCGGTTCTATGTAATAAACCGTAACTGAAGGGAAAAATGGCTCAATTAAAGGGAAAAATGGCTGCGTATCGACGCAATCAAACGGCACAGGGAATTCGTTGCACGTTACGTTGAGGCGTTAAATGGATGGAAAATAAGGAGCGACAACGAAATTTTATACAGAGTTCGGGCTGTTTGCTGTTTGGGACTCGGACTGGCGAAGACAGCACTTTTTATATTTTTTTTTGCTCCCGCATGGACACGGGTCGTTTCTTCCAGGGGATTTATCAACTGTGACAGGAATTGCTTTGCCCAGTCGATCTCTTTCATCGTCCAGCAGTTTGCGGGCTTCATCAGCACTCCATGGCTCATGAAGCGCTTCGTGTATCTCCCTGGGAAGATACAGTTCTTCGGCCTCGCATTTTGCAATCCAGGGGATAAGAAGGAGGATATGCATCAGCAATGGAGGGTTCTTCTGGAAATTGCCAGGATGGTGGGCCGCCAGGGTGTAGGCAGGCGCTAACGGTACGTCGTCTTTTGTTTCCCAATTGTAAACTGTGTTTATTGCGCACTGACCATAAACCTGAAAGGCAAAATCTCTTACGGCTTGTTCTCGTAAATCATCCGTTTTCTCAGGACATTCTATTATGGAAAACATATTGAGAATTAATGTTTCGAAATTATCGTCCATTTTTGCCATCAACCGAAGGATGCCAGGATGGAAATCTTTGGCCGATTTGAACATGGCGCTGAGCGACTTTTTAGCCTGCCCTCGGCACTTTTTATGACGAAGACCAATAACCAGTGCGCCAAACGTTCCAAGCACCCACGATTCCGGAATGTCGGGATGAAGCATCATCTGACGGCAATGGGAGAAGCAGGTGGGACCAATTTTCCCGATAAGCCAAACAACACGTATCACGTTAAACACACGGCCCGCGCGAAGCAGGGCGGAGAATGCATTGATGAGGTTTAAGTCTATTTTCTTAAAAAGAGGGCGGAGCCCGCTGATATTGTTCATGCCGGAAAGTACGGCAAGATGCCCGGCAGAAAAATGATAGTTCCAATAATTTTGCAAGTGGCGATTTTCCTTTGAGCCAACCCGTTTTCGACTGATGAGATAGCGGCTGAGCTCACGGGATGCGATGACCGCATCAATGGCCCAGATAAAAAAATGCACCTGCAGTGCGGGTTGCAGTGCAGAGATAGCCAGAAGCTCCTCCCTGGAGAACTCATCTGCTTTGGTCCGAATTCGCACGTACAGCTTCTCGAGCTCTCCACCTTCACCGACAAGCTCTCTTGCCAATGCCATTCGTCTGCGAAGCTCTTCATTTTTTTCAATGTGGGCAAAAAGCTGTTCATGAGGAATAAGCTTTAGTCCTTTTATGGACATCCCATTGCCTAAACAAGTGATGAATCGACCATTTTGGGTGGAAACGACGAGATAAGGCCCATTGTCAGCCGCATCCAAAGAAACGGCACATCGATCACCCTTTTGGGCAATACCAATGCTGCGAAGAACGTCCCTTAGCAACTCCGGGTCCTGATAAAGCTGCAGGGCCAATTCCGCCGCTTCTCCATCGGCACGCTCCAGTCGTTTTAAAAAATGAATCGCATGACCCTTTTGTTTTTCGGCACAATACATTTCCATAATGCTACGTAGTTTATCCAAATTTGGATTTCTGTAAAGAGTACCCCCAAACGTGCTGATTGCGCTGTAACCATTTTCCTAAAAGCCCTGTTGGAGCCCGTGTTGGTGAGGAGGCAACGTCCAAACCAGCCGTCTCGCTCGGGCAGTTATGCTTCAGCTGAACCGGCCCTTCGAGGCGCCTCATATGGTCGTTTGGTTTCCTCATGAACACGGTTCCCTGTGTATCTTTTTTCTTCCGCTATCTTAAACTCTGCTGTGGTGCGCGTTTCCAACAACGCAATGATCTCAAAACAACGCAAGCCAGGCCCAAAGGATGTGGGGCTCCCTGAGGAGCGTCATGGTGCTCGTCTGGCAGGCGGTGTGCGCCTCTCCGATCCCCATCCGTCTACATCAGATTCCAAATGCGTTCGACGGATACCTGGAACGTCTCGAAAGAAGCAACAAGCATTCTCGAAAAAAACAAATACCCGCGTATGTGAAGCGGCTTATAGATACTCATGCGTTCGGTTAACGCCAATGAGGGACAGGGTGGGGTACGACACGTTGGGAGGAACAGCTGTGCAAAAAAATCATTTGCACAGATAGCAATTTTTCAGCCAGTGCTTTTGGGCAACACCCCCTAAACACTTGACCCCTGATCCTTGACAACCCCTGATCCTTCAGAGAACGTTCCAGCCCCCCTTTCTTTCGATGAGAAAGCAGTGAGGCTATACGACATCAATTTGATGCGTAACAATTAATTCAGCAGCGGCGCCAAAGAAATCAAAACTATGCCCCCCCCAGTCACAACGAACAAAATAGTAAATACGGGAACCCAAACATCTTCAGTTCCGGGAAACCAGTAAAGCGACGTTGAATAATCATAGCCCTTACGGGAAATTTTGCCGCTAAAAAGTATAAGGCAAATTCCTATGCAAAATACAAAAACTTGAAAAAGCCAATCCATATAAACTCCCAGTGTCTTCTTCTAAATTGAACACTTTTCAACCAATCCGGGAACGGCGCTCCTGTTCCGCCCGGCTGCATCCACGCAATTGCGGAGCAGGAGCTCCGCGTTCCCAGGAAAAAAAACAGAACGCGACTGCTCTGCCTGGCCACCCTATGCCCAAATCATCATTCCAATACGACCAATTGGGCCACGAAAACCACGGACTTCCCCATCAATCCTGCTCGTCACATCGTATCGTTGCAAAGTTCTTACGACAAAACCGGCAACTATTTACGATGTCAATGTGGAATTCGGCTGAAAATCATACGACGGGAATTCGGCAAGACGATACGATGTCAAATCGGCCAGTAACAGTTGAACAGGTACATGGCTTCGTTCAGCACACCGCTTTGATAGTAAGTGGCTTTGGCGATCCAAAGCGAGTCACGCACTTAAAATTGCGTCCAATATGTCGTTTCGACTATCCTGGATGTAGTTTCTTTGTAGCTGAAGTTGACAGCTGTCTCTAACAGTCCGTCCATCACTAAATTCTATTATATAGTCGAATTTGATTTTTACATTTTTTTGCAGAAACGTTCACTCCATCCCATGTAAAAAAGCATTGCGTTTTCAATGCACCATATTCGCAAATTGGCTCCTTCTGCGGAATGGCTACCGGTGACTGGTTGTCGAGCAATTCAAAATTCAAAACTGAAATCTCTTTAATATGCGTTTCACTTTTTACCCAGAGATGCAACTCATATGGTTTCGAACAAGTAGTCACTTGTTCGTTATGTGTGCAAGTGCTTAGTAGCCGTGCGCCGAACTCCATCTCATTGGATTCAATTTTCTCAATATTGTACTCATATCGGCGATATTGGCGTTCCTTTCGCATGAAACAAATAGCAAGAAATCCAAAAGCAATTACTGTGAATATCAAAATTCCCTTCTTCATTGCTTCGAAATAGGTCGCACCCTGCAGTCGGGCAGCACCATGCGGACGGGCCGTATCCTGCACACGCTCCTCAATTTTGCGTGCCATCAGTAATATACAAGGTAATGGCATCCTCCCCTTGTTTAAGAGAAATTCGGCCCTGTTCACATTGAAAAATCGTTGCGCCTATTCGTAACTCCTTTTGACAATCATTGAATAACTTCAATAGCTCTGCAAACGAATCCACTGGCAATGGCTTTTCTGCAAATCGAATGCACCCATTCTTTTCGGGATTCAATTTCACTGACACAGATTCCAATTTCAGGTCAGCATTCATGACAATTTTATATTCGCCTTCCACAACGAAAAGCCTTCCCACTTCTGGAGAATGGTCTATCACTTGCACAAATTCAGTCATTGACGCACCGCCTGTGTCCATCTGGGTTGCACGCCGAATTCTTCGAATTTCATCAATTGTCATCCCAAATACAAATGGCCCGAATCGTTTACCAGGATAAATATCCAACGGACATGACAACGTAGTTGGAACTGCTTTGTCGAGTTCCCCTATGTTTTCTGCCTTCGGTTTCTGAGACATTTGCACTCGTGTTGTTTTATCCTTCTCTTTTTCACTTCTATTGATGTCAATTGAGTTATATTGTTCAACAACCTTCTTTTCTCCGCATCCAATAGTTGAAGCAAGCGCTATCAACAGGGCTATCAATCGGATCTTCATTTTCAAGCCTCTTTCTAAAAATGAAATGATTGTATCCCAACCCATGAAGCAGGACATTGTGATGTCAATGCGGCCAGTAGCATTCAACTTTGCCGCTGATCATTCAGAAACTGCTGGTACGAATAGTAGCAATTGGCGCATCTCATTTTTTTGTCGGCGCTCAAAAAGTAGTTTATCCCAACGCCACCACATCTCGGACATTTAATTCTCGTTGCTCGGAAATGATGATACAGGATCACAACGTTATAAAGAACAAAGACAAGAATAAATTGGTGCGGTGCATATTGCGCACCAAAAACAGCAGCGAAGGCATACACTTCAAGAATCATAAAGGGTATGAAGCTCACTGTGAGCAGCAAAAGATACTTGCGTATTCTTTTAATTTTCTCCCAGTATCTCTTTTCGAGTCCGGTCTCAATAACATACTTAGTCATGGTAAAACTCCAATATTTCACCAAGAGTTGGAGATGCGCTGATATGTGTTTCCTGAATCCCGGTTGCAACCATAAGGCCAACTCCCGCCCCCCAACGACCTTGTGCAAATCCAATGTCAATATCGCTCAATGAAATACTATCTTTATAGAATATTGATGAATCCAAATCCAAAGAACCGCCTCCAGCTCTTTCCAACCCTATATTCACTTCAGTATGGTGCGAAAGGCTTACATTGTCATAAGGCAGAGGCCCCTCACTGAAGCCAGCTCCCAACTCGATGCCACCTCCAAGATATCCACCCGCTCCTGCAACCCCAGCCACACGTTGATACGAAAACAATTGAACATCTAATGGTGACGAAAGCGAAAAGGAGATGCCCCAACCAAATCCACCACTGCCTCCAAAACCACCAGCCCCAAAAACAGGCGCAAGGACCGCGCCTCCTACTCCAGTTGAAACCTGAAAATGTGTATTGTTGCCATTTGCCGAAGCTGTCTGCTGTTTATATCCGTTGGATACATGAGTTGATGCCGTTGACAGTGTTCCATTGCTAGCTGCGCCCGCGGTCGCATCATACACGGATTCCTGCCAAAAATCCGACTCGCTCGCGTTCATCGACGAATATGAAGAATAATCCACAGAATAATCTGGCAGTTCGAATGAGTAGTCCGGGATGTTAACCGTTACATCTTCCCATCCTGATGAAAAATAGTCGGCGGAGAAATCTTCGTATAGGCCTGTTAAATCTGTGAATATCAGTGGGTTTCCCTTTGCATACACATAGTGGTTCAATCCATCCATCGCCGGATCTGGCGAGATGAACACCCCATTTTTCGGATCGTAATACCTCGCATTAAAATAGTACAGGCCGGTTTCCTCGTCGTAAATCTGGTTGGTGAATTTGCGGTCATTGTCGGCGCCGCCATTCATGCTTTGTTCGAAAATGGCGTTGCCGAATGGATCGTACATTGCCTTTGACAGCACCTGGGCTGCGAAGTTGGTGACCAGCACGGTGCTGCCCAGATGGTCTGGGGTATAAAACAGAACCTTGCTTTCATCGCCGCGAAGTTTTGTGGCCACCACGTGGCGACCATCGGAGATGTGGTTATTGGCAGCGCCGTTTTTCCTTGAGTAGAGGTTGAACAGGTACATGGTTTCGTTCAGCACGCCACCCGTTACATATGCGCGTTTAAAAACGCGGTTGCCAAACGCATCGTAATTGAACCGAACATAGGTATCCGCCGTATACGCATTGGCGAGAGTACCATCGCTGTTAAAATCAAATTCTTTGCTTTCGCTGTCCTCGAGTATTCCACCAACTGTTTTGTCAATGTTTGTAAGTTCGCCGAAGTTATTGTACCGGTATTGGATTTGCTCACCGGTTTCGGTTATTTTCACATTTGCCGGGGCGGAACTGTTGGGCACGATATCGGTTGTTATTCTGCTTTGCCCTGAAACAAATGAACTCTCCAGGCGCGTTCCGTCATCAAAATTGTAGGCGTTGGTCAAACTCCAGTCACCCGAATCGGCAGAACCATGAGCGCCCGCAATTCGGCCAAATGAGTCATATGAATAGTCGAGTACGAAATGATTTTCAGTATTGACCTTGTCCTTGTCGTTTTCAACCGTATCCAGCAACCGTCGGTTATCGTATGTATACGTTAAATTCAACAAGTCTTCCAGCGTGCCATACGGATTAAACTTGCTGTTATATACTCGCATATTCCGAAGCTGATTGCTGGCTGAATCGTACTCGTACTTACGGCTGATGCCATTGCCGCTTGTGATAAACTCACGCAGATTTTCTTTGTTGTATGTAATACCACCAATGTAGGGCACATCACCCACAATACTGTGAAGGCGCCCAGCCACATCATAGCTGTAATTGACCATTTCACCATCCGGATACTTGATGGCGCTTGTGCGACCGTACGCATCTGAATAGTATGTCATTGCGGCAGACGGACCGAAGTTTCCACTGCCACCGCCTTTGGGAATAATATGACGCCATTTTGTTACGTAGTCTTTGCCGTATTCAAATGAGGTGGTTAAATCCGCGTTCTCCACATTGGCAACATCGTTAAAACCAACAGCAATGGAGCAGACTTTGTTTCGACTCCACACATTGGCAAATGGTCCGCAATAGGTAAACTTCACGTCTCTCTCGTTGTCTTCATTGTCCACATACTCAATGCGCCCAAACGTATCATAATAGTAAGCGGTGGTCGAAGATTCTGCGCCTGGATTTCTGCCGTACCGGGTCACCGTCTCCAGTTTTCCATTTGCTTTATAGGCATACACCGTCTCGCCCGCATCCGGCGTATTAATACGTATTAAACGCCCCAGCGAATCAAGTGTGTACGTACTCGACTTTAATTGGGGATCCAGAATCTCCATCTCGTTCATGGAATGGATGATTTTTTGCGTGGTCAGCATTTCACCATTGGCAGAGATGTGGGTTTCTTCGAGCGTGTTCCCATGAATGTCCTTAACAGTGCGAAGCTTACTGACTATTTGACCGCCGTTTGGTTCACCGGAGTGATCCTCAACATATTGCAGAAATATGGTCTGGTTGTATCTTGAACCATTGGTGCTCGAGAGCCCAGGTACGGTACTGTACATGAATTGCTGAAATTTGCCATCAATGTCCGTAATTCTCTGCACTCTCCCCTGAGGATCGTACTCATAGGACACTTCTTCCAACAATTCCGGGTCTGTCCCCGACAGGTAATGGTACTGCTCGGGATCGATAGTGAGATCGAGAACAACCGGTTTTCCTTTGGCTCTGATTCTATCTGCACTGTCATAGGAAGTCTGACCGGCGCGAATCCACTGTTCAACACCGCCTACTGTGGCGCGTTTTAACGTTTGGCCCAACCGTCCAGTGGCATCCACCGTATGGTATATTTCAATGGGTTGCCCCGCCTGTTGCCCGGTTACCTTTACGCCAAAGAAGCCACGGCCATCACGCGAGTTTGAAAAATAGTTATAGCGAATATGCATACCGCCCGCGATGTGATTGCCTTTGGCATCAGGTCGCCCCATATAGTCATAGGAGAAAAACTCCACCGCTCCATCATTTATCGATGATTGCACCAGATGATTCTGGTAGTCGTATTGTTCCCGAGTGATGGTGCCATCGGGCGATGTGGTTGTTTTTTGCAGCGCACATCGGGTTCCATCTATACTCACGGTATCAAAATCATAGTCAAACCGGGTAACGTGGTTTTCAATATCGGTTGTGGTTTCCGGCAAGCCGTTGGGATATTGTGTGTACCCCAACGTCAGCCAGTTATTATCGACATCGTTCCATTTGGCCTCCTGCCGCAGGTTGCCGTTGGGCCAATAGTCATAAGATTCGATGGCTGCCGGTTTGTCGATGTTTCCTGTGCCAGGGTTAAACTGGTGGGTTTTGCTCTTTGTCTTTTTAACAATGTTTCCTGCGCCAATCCGCTCGTACTCCGTTATCTCACGGCGGTCATCGTAGGTGACCTGTGAGTCGCCATAGTCGGTGGACACCTTGCGGGTAATCACGCCGTTTTGCGTATCCAGTTCTATTGTGGTGGCTTTTTTCTCACGCTGCAGGCAAACCCCATTGCCGTTATCGCCCCATAGGCACCAGCCAGCCGTAAACTGACTGGTATACTCTTCGCTCGGATACACCAGCCGCATATCGTCAACGCCATCGGGAACTGAGCAAATGGGGTCAGGTAATTACAATTGACATACACAGGAAGAATAATTGATAAAGAGGCAGTGGCGACTCATATATGTCAACTATAAACACTTGACCCCTTTTACTCTTTTACTCACCGGAAGGACACCCTGCATCTTCTGTTGCAAACTGAGCTGTACATGCCCCGATTGATCCACCAATGCGCCCAATATTCCCGTCAGAATATTCGCCTATAATCAACACATTCAACGCACGTTTAAAATTTTTGGCATTTCCTATTGCCTGGAATTTAAATAATCCGAGTGCGGTATTTTGAGTGATCCCCCCCCCCTTATCTCAGTCAATTCAGACAACAACAGTTATTTTTTTGCTTTTGTGAAAATATATCTCATGCATGGGATTCCAACTATTAAAAACATTCCTAACGCGTTTCCCAAGGTATCCGTACCCAACCCTCCCCAAAAAGGTTCCTTGCCACTCACCACATCGGGAATTTCCGCAGCTACATATATTGAACTCGCCAAAATCAAAATCCCGCATACAATTTTTAAAGACCACCTATTTTTTTTAGGATGGAATAAACCTATAGAAAGGAACAAATAAACAGCAGATACAGGGACAAGAAAATACACCAAATCTGAATTCCAAATCATTGGGTCAAAAACAAGTGCCAACCACCATGGGAACAAAGCAAGAAAACCCAATACCGAAAAAAACCAGAATACAGAACGATTTCCAGAAAAAAAGCCATCTCCTCTATTATTCGTTTCTTTGGAAAGCTTCATACCAAATCCTTTTGAATTCATCACCATCCGAAAGGCAATAGTCCTATAAAAGCGGCTGATTCTCTGTGAAAATCGCTCCATCCAACTATTTGTTGAACATCCGGCTCTGTCCAGCCTCCACCAGTGCCTCCTCCACCCGTTCCGTTTCCACCGTTGGAGACAGTTTGCTGTCGCGCGTATCGCCGGAACAACCCGTAATTGGGGGAATACACAGTAAAGAAAGGATTAAACACAGGACCACTCGATTCATTGGAACCTCCGATTCAACAAACAGCTGCAGTAGCCGAACAATTACAAAAACAGCTCTGGTTGAGTTACACACACAACAGCGAACCTTATTTAATTTGACGACGACATTACCGTTGGCAGCTGCATTATCAAACGAAAAAAACATTTCCCGATTGCTTTCGCGCGAGAGCATCCGCTGGTGGCGCCATATCATTTATAAAACCATTTAATCAGTAATTTTCTTCAAATCCCCGCTTGACACAAATTCCATCTTTCGCGTAATCTCATTCGCATACAAATTATAAAGTCAGCCTATTCAAATCACGGGAGGATGTGTGAATGCCTGTTATTAACAGCGAAGAAGCGTATGAGCAGTGTATTGCGGCCATTATGGCCATTGCCCAGGAGAAGGTGCGCCACGCCAATATGCCCACCGAAGTGGCCACGGCGGAGGCGCGGGAGCTGGGGGAGGCGGCACGGCAGGACAGGGAGGCGATTTTGTCGCTGAATGTGGCCGCGGAGCTGGTGGATTCTTTGCCCGTTCGGGCGGCGGCGTTTACCCATGCGGTGGGGTTGTACGAGGCGTGCATTGCCGGGGACCCCGAGGCGGCGGCGCGGTTGAAGGAACTGTTGCCAAAAGGGTATGCGCTGCAAAAGTATTTGGATAAATACATGTCGTATGCGTATCGCAACGATATTCCGTATTCCAAAAAGATGGACGAGGTGCGCAAAGGGCACGGGCACAGGGACATGACCATGGACCTGAAGACATACAATATTATTGCCAGGGATAATCCCGAGCCATTGCGACGCATGCCGGCGTTTGACTTTAATAAAGTGGCAGAGGCGCTGGCCACCCATGACGCCATTATGGACGCGCAGGCCAAAGCGGGCGTGGACCCCCAACAGGCCGAAGAAACCAAAGATATAATGAACCGGGCGTACACGTATTACAAAATGGCGGCCGACGAAATCATCACCGCCGGTCGCTTTTTGTTTGAAGGCACCGAGCGCTACAACAACTACATTAGCGAGTACCGCCAAAAGCTTTCCAAAAAAGCCGCCCGCACTGCCCAAACCGCCAACCCGGACACCGCCGAAGCGGTTTAGCCGCCCCCAACGTGATCTCTTTGTCCCTTTTGATAAACCTTTTGCCAAATAATGGGCGCTTTTTGCCAAATACGGGCCACCCATCACCATGGCCACCTGAGGGGTTCGCCAAATTCGGGGAACCTTTTGCCAAATTTGGGGAACCCTGCAATATGATTACATGAGGGTTTTGCCAAACTGGGGCAGCCTTTTGCCCAATTCGGAGAACCTGTTGCCAAATACAGGGAACCCAACACGATGACCACCTGAGGGGTTTGCCAAATTCGGGGAACCTTTTGCCAAATTTGGGGAACCCTGCAATATGATTACCTGAGGGTGTTGCCAAATTGGGGCAGCCTTTTGCCCAATTCGTGGGACCTTTTGCCAAATTCGGGGAACCCAACACTGTGACCACCTGAGGGGTTTGCCAAATACGAGCAGATTTTTCCCCAAATCCGGTAGCCCAGCAGGGCGAGTATCGTCGACGGAGGTTGCCGCTTTGAAAGTGCCGTAAAAATTCCCCAAAACACCAATGATTTGGTATAGCGGTTATGACGCATTCACAGCAGCAGGGCACAGCAGCAGGGCACAGCAGCAGGGCACAGAAGCAGACACAGAAACAGGCGGTTATGACAACATCGGTTGAATCCAAATACCAATATGACGCGTTTATCAGCTACCGTCGCAAAGATGGGCGGCATATCGCCATGTGGCTGCGAAAACGCATTCAGCGATATCGGCTTCCTTTGGCATTTCGAAAACAGGCGGCCCATTTGTTTCCCCGGCAACTCAAAGTTTACCTGGATACGGCGTATGAGACCGCGACGGGGGATTTCTTTGACAACACCATCAAACCCGCTCTCTTGAAATCCAAACACCTGATTATCATTATTACACCCAGCGTTGCACAGCTGGATGCCGACAGTGCCGATAACTGGATGGCCCGGGAATATCGGGATTTTTGCGCCAGGACCGACAGTTCGGCCGATAACGACAGAGACATCCTGTTGGTTTTGGCCCAGGGCGTCCATCATCCCGGCCCCTTGCCGGCGTATCTGGCAGCGGATTTTCCACGTGCCGAAGTGTTGGATTTTAGAAACTGGGCATCCAAATGGCCCCCGTCAAAATCGTATATGGCAAGGGAGTTTGAAAAGATTGTGCCCCCTCTGTTTGGTATTCCGTCCAGTGAGCTGCCCGCGCTGCGACAGGAAGAACAGCGCGCTGCCTTTCGAAAAAGAGCGCTTTGGACAACCACTGCCATCGGGTTGATTCTTACCTTTATGGCGCTGTTTCTGTGGAACGCTTCATTGCGAAAACAGGCCGAACAGGAAAAGGCGCGCGCGCAGCAGGCACGCCGTGTGGCGGAGAAAAATGAGCGGGTCGCCAACTATCATTTGGCACACATGTTTGAGGAAAAAGCCGATGCTGCGCTAAATGCCGCCAAATCCGGTTCCGGCGAGGGGGCATACCAGCAGGCATGGCTCTACACGTTGTCAGCCCTAAATCAAAAGATAGGCAAAACGCGCCATTTACCGACATCGCTGGGCCAGCTTGGAAATTTGAACCTTCGGCGCGGGATACGTCAGGCGCTCTGGACATCTCCGAGTCTTCCGGAGACAGGCATTGCCGTGGCGTTCAGCCCCGATGGCAGGCGCATGGTTACCGGTTCATTCCATAATACGGTCTACCTGTTCGATGTGGACACCGGCAAAGAAATGGCGATCTATGACGGCCACGAAAATACCGTTCACAGCGTCGCCTTCAGCCCCGATGGAACGCATGTGGCGTCAGGATCTTTTGACAGAACCATCCGCATTTGGAATGTGAAAACCGGTACACCGCGCCACATCCTGAAGGGACATGACGAATTGATCACCCGCATCGCATTTTCTCCCGATGGCCGTCGCATCGTCTCCGCATCATGGGATAACACCGTACGGCTTTGGGATGCCCAAACGGGCCAGTTCATCCGGGTTTTTAAAGGACACGACGATAGCGTTCAGGATGTGGCGTTTCATCCCAACGGAAAACAAATCGCCTCATGCGCAAAAGACAAAACAGTGCGCCTGTGGGATGTGGAAAAAGGAAAAACTCTCGCTGTTTTAAAGGGACACACCGGGGCGGTGAACAGCGTCGCCTTTTTTTTGGATGGCACGCGACTTGTCACTGGGGCCTCCGATAACAGCGTTCGGATATGGGATCTGAAAACGGAACAGGAGATAGCATTGCTCGAGGCACACAATGATGGGGTGACAACCGTGACCGTCAGCCCGGATGGCCAAAAAGTCGCTTCCGGGTCCAATGACATGACGGTGCGCCTGTGGGACGCGACCTCCGGCAAATCGCTCGCCGTGCTCAAAGGCCACACCAGAGAGGTGTCGAATGTCGCGTTCAGTCCGGATGGACAATATCTCGCTTCCGCAGCATGGGATGAGACGGTGCGCCTCTGGAGCGCCGCCACAGGCAAAGCGCTGTCCAATTACACCGGGCATGGGGACAGCATTGAAGGCGTGGCCTTTAGTCCGGATGGAAAACGCGTGGCGTCCGGCGGCTCTGGCACAAGAGACAATACGGTGCGGCTGTGGGACGTTGAGACAGGTAAAGAACGGGCTGTTTTTTCAGGACACACAGATGACGTCAACAGCATTGCATTTAGTCCAAATGGACGATGGCTGGTGACGGGCTCAACGGACAAAACCATACGTCTGTGGGATGCAGGGGATGGTAAACCGCGTATCGTCTTTAAGGGGCATGAAAAAAGTGTGCGTATGGTCGCCTTCAGTGCCGATGGAAAAAAAGTGGTTTCGGGGTCAGATGACACCACCGTGCGGCTGTGGGACGCAGGCAACGGCAACGCCCTGGCGGTTTTGGAAGGTCATGAAAAAAGTGTGCGCAGTGTGGCGCTCAGCCCGGATGACCGGTATATGGTTTCGGCATCGGACGATAAAACAATACGCCTGTGGGATTCGGTGAATCGCAGGGAACTGGCGTCGCTTAAAGGGCATGAAAAGGGCGTGGGCAGTGTCGCTTTCAGCACTGACGGAAAACATGTCGCATCCGCTTCCGCCGATCATACAGTTCGTCTGTGGGACATACCGACAGGAGAAGAAGTTGCGGTGTTCAAAGGGAATCCCGATTCCCCATGGGGCTTTCACAGCGTGGCGTTCAGCCCGGACAACCAACTGCTGGCGTCCAGTTCCGAATCTACCATACAGCTGTGGCATATTCAAACCGGGAAAAATATTGCGGTGTTCAAGGGTCACAACGGAACGGTTCACAGTATCGCGTTCAGCCCGGATGGAAAACGCCTTGTCTCGGGCGCCGGCGATGGAACAATGCGTCTTTGGGATGTGCAAAGCTGCAATGTCGCGTCCTTCTTCTTTGGCGAGAACCTTTGGTTTCGCGCGATGACATTTAGCCCGGATGGGAAGCGCATGGCCTTTGGATTATGGGATATGCAGAACCCGTCGGATTCGTTAAAGCAAACCGTCCGCCTGTGGGACGCGGAAAAAGGCATGGAACGCGCTGTGTTCAAAGGGTATTCAAACACGGTCATCAGCCTGGCGTTCAGCCCCAATGGGCAGCTTTTGGCGTCTGGCACGTCGGAGGGAACCGTACGCGTCACAGATGTGAAAACAGGCAAAGAACTCGCCAGGTTACACGGCAATGACGGGGAGATTAACAGCGTGGCGTTCACTTCAGACGACAATCAGGTCATATCTGCCTCCAGACTGGGGTTCATACGCAAATGGGAGTTTGCCACCGGCAAAGAAGTCGCCTCACCGATTAAAGTGCCTGCGCGAACAAATAACATTGTCTTGAGCAAAGATGGCGCCTACTGCGCGATGCATGACACGTTTAGTGAAGCTATCTCCCTTTGGGATACCCAAACCGGGAAAGCGCCACGGGTACTCAAGGGACATGAAAGTTATGTCAGCGCTCTGGCATTCACCCCCAGCGGAAACCACCTTGCATCCGGCGCATGGAATGGCGCCATACGTCTGTGGGATGTCGCAACAGCAAAGGAGATTGGGGTGCTTAAAGGACACGAAAAAAAAGTGGTCGATGTGGCCTTCAATGCCACCGGCGAGCGCCTTGTCTCCTGCGCCAGGGATGGCACAGTCCGACTGTGGGATGTAAAAACCGGTGCAGTACTCGCCGCTTTGGACGGATATGACCATCGCCTGGCACGCGTTGCATTTAACCCAAACGGCGACACCATTGTGTTCACCAGCACCATGGCCAATTTCAGCAGCTTGGGCAACACGCTGCATCATTGGAAACTGGATTTGATAAACGCCTGGCTTGAATCCAAAAGAGAGGCGCCAATGTTCAAAACGCTGTTCGATGCCTCCTTTAAATTGCTCCCCTGGCGCCTGGACGGCATCCGGCTGGTACCCGACCCAGAGCCCCGCGCCATTCCACTGAAACATGTTAAAAATACGAATGAACGATTCTTTGGTCCCCGTCCTTTGGGAGAGGATTTTGTGGATGCGCTTACGTCCAACATTGACTGAGCCCGCATTGCCTTTAAAACGCTTCGGCATATCATCCATGTCCTGTATCCATCTCTTTGGAAAAAAGGATTAATGAGAATACAATGACGGTTCCTTTGAACGCGCTTTAATACAGGATTCAGCAACTGTTTCGTTTCTCTTCGAGATGCACTTTCTGGATGACACAAATGATGTGGTGCAACTTCCATGCGTTTCTGTTTAATATGTGGTGGGACCGTTGCAGTAGCCGGCGCGCTGGAGCCATTCGTGTGGATAGTCAATGGGTTGCATAATACTGTTGGGCCCAGTCGTGACACATCCGTCATTGAACTTTACAATCAGTCGGGTTGCCAGCTGCCACCATTGATTCATCACATTTTCCACGTGTCCGGCACAAAGCGATGACAACTCGGATGTATCCTGGGAGCGCATGGCATGGTTCACCATGGCTTCTGCACGAGCTTCCATCTCTTTTTGTACTGCGGTGACCTCCTTCATCATGTACTCGTAGTTTAGATTTGAAAGATTGGCCACAAAGTTGAATGCCCACCAGGCGCTTGGGCCATTGAATTCAAATTCCAGCACATTCATGGTTTGCAATTTCGATGGCAGTGTTTCCATCTGTGTGAACAGCGGCATCAGACAATTGGCTGCCGGACGATCACAGGCGTTCCACGACACCCCAATGGTCCTGTCTTTGAAGGCCTTCGCCTGGTTAATCCAAAACATGCCACATCGATAAATCGAAATGGGACGCTCCCATGCGCCGTTTAATTTGTAGGTATTTAAATTGAAGGAATCGCCCTGATCCGGGTTGCCTTCATAGCGCACCGGGTTGCGAAACGGTCCTGCCGCCGGTCCGACCGTCATATCAAATGCGGTTCCCTCATAGTGGTCCCTGTACACTGCGGCCACATCCAGAACGGACAGCTTCTTTTCCGGTTTCAATGAAAACGGATATGCACGAGTGTATCCATCCGTTACCTTCGCTGGTAAAAATACCCGTGGCGCCACTTTCGAAAATGCACGCCACACCCTGCGAAGCGAGTAATAGGGATGACTGTACTCGCCGTAACTGACCGCCGGCAGCCAATCCAGCATTTCTGCGCCTTTTTCTATCCAGCCCTTATCTTCACATACCTTAAACAGGTTAGCGGAATACAGCACATCGGCGTCTTCTGCTTTGGCCCCTGCGGCGACGGCAGATTTAAAATAGCGCCCATTGCTCAAATTGGCACTTCGTTCATCATTGGCATTGATAAAAATATCCCGAATTCGAAACTCGTTGGCGGCCACGAAAAATTCATCGTCCGGTACCCGCCTTGCCACCCACAGGCCATCTGTACCATCCATGTCATAACCACACATTTCCATCACCCACGCTTCGTCGGCATCACCCACCAGCAGGGTTTCTCCAGTGCCATAATAACCGTATTGCAAAATGAGAGATCCCATCAGCAGCACGGCATCCCGCGCTTTGGTGCATCGTTCAAGGGCAACCCGGGACAGTTCCGCGGAATAAAACAGCCGTTTAACAGGGTCGGGATATGGTTGCACCCGGGCGCCACAGGTACATTCCCCAATCATCAGGTTTCGCTCGTTCATCACACCGTAACTGCCATCGAAATAGGCAAAGGTCTCCTTCATGGAATCATCTTCGGGAATCTGGCCAATGGGGCGACTGTTGTAACACAACTGCGGATTCAAATGATACCGGTTCCGGTAGTCCGCTTTGTCTTTTTCGATGGTGTCGTATCCAGGCCCCCGATCTTTGCCAATATACCGACGAATATCATTGCAGTTGTAGCCTTTGTATGATCCCAGACTGCAGTCATCATAATACACATTTCGCATGGCGCCTTTGGCAATGGGCCGTCTCGGCACATGAATCAGTCTGGCGTCGGAGACATCATCGTCGGAATGCGCCACAATCACGGAACCATCTGCGGTGGCGTCTTTGCCCACAATCATGGTGGTGCATGCATAACTGCGGGTATTTCTGTGTTTTGATTTGTTCATATTACATCTCCTCCTTTGGCCACAGCGATTTGATTTCCCATGGCAAATACGTCACCTTTTTCCGCATTGAACTGAATATTGGCTTTCTTCTGGAAAATCAGACAATAATCCGTGATAGTCAACGGCGCACAGGAACGCCTGATACACATCCCCTCCGACAAAGCGTTTTGCGCGGGGATTGTAATTAAGCATTTCCCTTAAAGAGCAGGGCTGCGTTTTAATCCAGAACTGGCCCATTTCGCGTACGTTGCGCTGAACCTGAAACACAGTGGAATCCGCGGAACTGACGATAACGCTGTGGTGGTTCACATGGTCGATGGAACGAGCGCCATCGCGCCGTTTTCGGGTAAAAAAGTCATTCCATGAATTGAATCCCCAATATGGGGCATCTTTGTCGTAGATATAATTGTCCATATGCAGTTTCTTCTGTGCATCAGCGCACATCCATCCCTTTTTCATTTTGCCCGCTTCGTGTTTTGATTCGAATTAATCTGCAATCACATATCGCGAATACGGACTCGACAGAAAATTCTTCCAATAGTCGAGAATTTCTTTGAGCATGACATTGACTTCAGGAATAATTTTGAGTCAAATATGCCTTAAAATATCAGGCGTGCAAGTTCTAAAGAATTAAAGCTGTCTTTGATTCGCTTCGTTGTATAGCGGTTGTTGAATGCGTGTAAATGGAGAAATCCATTGCGTCGTTTATATCTTCGCAGGCGTCGTTCACTTGCCCAGGCACGTGAAAAAAAATGAGTGAGAGAGAGTATGTGGCTCGCCCGCCACCGGCCGCCGAAAGACGGCAACAGATTTCAGACGAGGAATACGCTTTCAATTTGTGGGCTGCATTGTTGCCGCACACCTTCAATCTTCAGATGAAGGTGTGTGTGCACTGCCATGGCAAATTGCAGCTGGTCGCAGCCATTTCCGAAACCGCCGCCATAGAGAAATATCCTGGGTGGGCGCACGGGCAATCGCAAAGTCGCAATTGATAGAAAAATATTGAAGGGCGGTAGATTATCTGCCGCCGCAACCCGTTTTCGGCCGGAGATACCCCCGGGCTCTACATTATTTTGCTGCAGCGACGACTTCGCGATTGCCCTGTCTTTCATCCCGTTCGATTGTGTCGTCAGTTCGAATGGGAATTCATGGCAATGCAATCAGGGCGTATACCCGTCGGAGAGGGTTTGCAAAAAGGCGACAAGTGCCGCTTCTTCCTGGAGCGTGAGTCCAAGGTCCCCGATTTCATTAGACACGTTCTGCGGTATTTCTGCCGCGGGCCAGGGAACCCCCATCCATCCGGCGCCGGGAACATCGCGGGTGTTGTAAAAATGCACCAGTTGCGCCAGCGACTTGAAGTACCCATTGTGTCCAAACGCTTTAACAAACGCACCTCTGCCGGGCCTGCGATCGACATTTCGCAGCGTGGGCACGCGATGTTTCCCCCACTCGGTTTCGTACACATCGACCCCGTAGCCCAGATTGCGCAGGGTATTGCCCAGCCCCGGGTCCACCCACTTCGCACCGTCGGGATTCCATTCTTCGGGCATGGTGTAAAAGGGATTGTTCTCATTTTTGGGCAATCCAAGGTTGGCGTATGAAAAATCGGTGAAGAGGGGAGCGCCTCCGCTCGGCGCAGCAGTCACCGAATGGCAACTGGCGCACCCCGCGACGCCTTCAAAAAGCTGCAATCCCTGGGTTTCGGCTGCATTCAACGACACCTCGCCCAAAAGATACGCATCGTACCTGGAGCTGTATGGATTGACCTCGGCGGAGTGTTCGTACGCGGAAATGGAAAAACCGATGCGTTCATAGGTACCCTGCACATCTCCCACACAATCAATGGCGCCCGGCCCCCAAACTGTTTCAAACAGGGCGCTGTACGGCGCGGTTTCCACTGCCTGACACACCGACGCGGCGTCGGGATTGTTCTGCTCCAACGGATTTAAAAACGGCCCCAGCGCCTGCTCTGCCAGTGGATCCCCAAGAGTCCACCCCGTCGCGCGACCATCCCAGAAAAGTCCGCCTGTCCATTCGGAGAGGGCGGGGTTGTAATCCAGAACAGGCACATCCCCGGCGTATGCGGCCGCCGGTGGTTTCCGATTGCCGAACCGACTGGCAACAGCCCCGGGATATACCGCCGTCTCCCGGTTGATTCTGGAATTGGGACCTGTAAATCCGACTTGTTTGCCATGACAGCTGGAACAGGCCTGACCCTCTGGATTGGACAGGCTGTGGTCATTGAAAATCGCCTTACCCACTTGCTCCATACGAGTCAGAGATCGTTGCGCCCGTAACTGGAGGGGAACCAGCCCGATACCCAGCGCAAGCACACTTACAGAAACTGCAAACCTCTTTTTTAACATATTTTCCTCCTGTGGTTGTTACTGGCGAACACTTGCATTCCCGGTAGAATCCACCCAGCCCGCAAACGCGTTTGCCATCTGAAAGAGCTCTGGGAACGCCACCAGTTGTTTCGATTTCGAAGCGCGTTCACTGCAAAAATTACACCTGAATATAAAACTGGATCTTTCCACGAACTTAAGAATTTCACGTTCGAGAAAATCGACAAAGTCTCGACCATTCGGTCGAAAAACTCGACGTTATGGTCGAGTCCATTTCAGCGCCAACATCTATCGCAACCAACATCAAAGGCGTGCTTTGCGGCGCATTTCAAGCATCCAGAATGAATACAGACAGGACCAACCATTGATAACGTTTGAAATTTTTAAATGCAAAGCGACCTGGACAGGTAAATGGACCACTAACACTACAATCGATACACATCCGTTTGGCGCTATTTATGCTTGCGTGCATGCCCACACCGCTCTGAAATTTATTTGTAAACAAAAGTACTGTATCGGCCCAATCACCTGACGCATTCCCATCTTGCATGGGGAAAGGAGATGCAATAAATGAGACATTTTGTCATTGGTATTATTCTCGGTTCCTTTGTTCTTGTGGCGTCCGCAGCGACCATCAGGGACGGCGAATCCGCCAGTCATGGCGACGAAGCGGCAACCTACCGGATTGTGGATACGTACCGGTTTGATGGATTTGAACTGGTCCAGTTCAATCTGGCTGTGTTGTCCCACTATTCTTACATTCTTATCAGCGCCAAAGAGGCTCTGATTGTAGATCCCGGCCGGGATGTGGATGTGTATCTGACGTACTGCGAAAAGAGAGGGCTGAAAATAAAAGGCGTTTTTCTGACCCACTCCCATGCGGATTTTGTTGCCGGTCACAGTGAGCTGGCTCAGGTGCCGGGGGTTGCGGTGTACTCCGGTATCCACAGTGGCGCGAAGTTTCCCCACAAATCGGTAAAGCAGGGGTCCCGGATAAACATCGGGACTGCCGTTGTCACCGTCTGGGAAACACCGGGGCACACACCGGATGGCCTCTGCGGCATCGTTGGCGCCGGCGATGGTCCGCCGCAGCTGGCCCTGACCGGAGATACGCTTTTTATTGGCAGCGTCGGGCGCCCCGACCTGATGGGCGGTAAAATGTCGGCCGCATCACTGGCGGCCATGGGATTCGATACATGGATGACCAAACTATCGACACTGCCCGATTCGGTGGCCATTTTTCCGGCCCATGGCGCGGGCTCTCTATGTGGCGCACACCTGAGTGACGCCCCCACATCGACAATTGGAGAACAGCGAAAAACCAATCCTTATTTGCAATATACAAGTCGAAACGATTTTATCACCGCAGTGCTCGATGGCCTGCCCGAGGCGCCCGCGTATTTCAAGCACAATGCCGCGATGAATCAGAATGGACCGCCACTGGTGGATTGGACGGCGCCACCTGCACAAACCGCCGCCACTGACACCTTGACCGATCCGTCGAAATATTATGTGGTGGATGTGCGGGACGCCGCCAGCTACGCCGAAAAACACATTCCCAATTCGGTCAATATCGGCCTGCGGGGACGGATTGAAACCTGGGTGGGCATCATGGTGCCCTGGGATGCCGAACTCGTTCTGACCGGAAGCGAGACGGAACTGGACGAGGCGGTGCAGCGACTGCATCGGGTGGGATACGAGGGAAAGGTGCTCGCGTTTAAAAACTGGGAAAAATCCGGCCTGAAAACGAGACGCAACGACCTGATGACCGCCGAGGAACTGCGCCGCCAGATGATAGACGGGAAAAATCCGATTATCGTGGATGTGCGGCTGCCCACAGAATGGATGGGATTGCGAATTGGCCAGGTCATCAACATACCGCTCAACAAATTGGCAGAGCAGTCGACAAAGCTGAACGCGGAGGAGCCAGTAGTCGCGGTGTGCAATTCCGCGTTTCGATCGAGTATGGCAGTGGGGATTCTGGAGCGCAACGGATTCAGCAAGGCAGTGAGCCTCAAAGGCGGTAGCCAGGCGTGGATTGAGGCGGGATACCCCACCTACTCCACCCAGATGACCCAATCCCTTGCCTCTACCAAAGTGGAGAATCGCGAAATTGAGGCGCCGGAACGAATTTCCACCGATTCCCTCGGCAGAATGATGGTGGATATGCCAGGCAGTTTCGAAATTGTTGACATTCGCCCGCCACAGGCGTTTGCCGAATACAATCTGCCCCTGTCCGCCAATATCCACTACGCCGACCTGATTACGGATTCCCACTTTGTCGAAAGCCGCAAACCGCTGGTGATCGTCGACAGGGACGGGTCGCTGGCGATGGCCGCCGGTGGTATTCTCTCTCAAAAAACAAACCGCCGGATAATGGTGCTGCACGGTGGATTGACCGACTACTGGAAGAAGTCCATGTACGGCATCGGACAAAGTGGCACCCAGTCAGAGATCCCGGTGCTGGATGTGAAACCGGCGTCGGCCCCTGTTCAATTGCCCTCAGAGGCCCCTTTGGCCAGGCCCAAAACCAAAAAGAAAGTGAGCGCGGGGTGTTGAGATGAATAAACCTGCCAAACGATATATAAATCCGTATCTGGGCGGCATGTTGCTGGGCGTCCTGCTGGTGATGACGTATCTGTTGCTGGGCACCGGTTTGGGGGCGTCTGGCGGACTGGCGCGGATCGCAGCGAGCATTGAGGGTATCTTCGCTTTGGACCACGTGCGAAACAGCGCCTATTTCGGGCAATGGGGAGACGCGCCCATGCGGTATTACCTGGTGTTCATGCTGATTGGTGTGTTTGTGGGCGGCGGCATATCCGCATTTTTAGGCAAGCGGTTGAAGCGAGGCGTTGAAAAAGGCGCCGCCGCATCCATCAAACGTCGCATGACATATGCCCTCGGCGGCGGGATTCTAATCGGTTTTGCCAGCCGGCTGGTTCGCGGATGCACGTCCGGTCAGGCGCTTTCCGGTGGTGCGCTGCTGTTGACCGGGAGTCTGGTTTTCGTTTTTTCACTTTTTGTCAGCGGATACATTTCCGCCAGATGGTTCAAGGAGCAGTGGCATGATTGACACCTTCTTTATGAACGGACAATTAAACGAAGCGACGGGATTCCTGGTGGCGCTGGCGATTGGAATTCTATTTGGGTTTATTTTGGAGCAGGTGGGATTCGGCAGTTCGAAAAAACTGAGCGGCGTCTTTTATTTTCGCGACATGGTGGTGTTCAAATTCATGGCGTCCGCCCTGACGACCGCTGCTGTTGGCATGGGCATCCTGTGGTCGCTTGGGCGGATGGGACCTGAAAACACATATGTGCTTCCGACGGTGTGGGGCGCGTATGTCGTGGGGGGAGTCCTGTTTGGCGTTGGGTTCGCCATGTCGGGATGGTGTCCGGGAACGGGAGCGGTGGGACTGGCGTCGGGGAAATACGACGCCGGTGTATTCATCGGTGGTGTGCTGATAGGGTCGATCGTTTTCAACGAGTTGTATCCGGTGATAGCCCCGCTCTATACCTGGGGGGATCAGGGGGTGGTATATCTTCATGAATCCCTTGGCATTTCAAGACACGGCGCATTGGTGCTGGTCGCAATCATTGCGGTTGCGACCATCGGCGTCAGTGAGTGGATTGAACGCCGGGACATTTCAAAGCCGGCTCCGGCACACATCGGTGCGAGGATTCTCTCCATCTGGCAGGTCACCCGGGAAACCGCCCGGGCGGATCGCGGGTTTCTGATTTTTCTGACAGGGATTGGCGCATTCACCCTGGTTTTGCTGATGGTGACAAAAGATTACACTTCCGAGCAGGCCATGCTGAAAAAAATCGCCGCCGGAGAAGACCACATCGAGCCGGACGTGCTGGCGCGTCGCATGCTGAAAGCCAATACCAATCTGCTGGTGGTGGATATACGTCCCAAAGAGGAATACGAGGCATTTCATCTGAAAGGCGCCATCAATGTGGAATTGCCCAACTTGCCAGGGGTACTCGCCCGTCAACCTCGCGATATGGATATTGTGCTGTACTCCAATGGAATGACTCACCCCGCCCAGGCAAGAGATGCACTGGAAAGGGCCGGTTTTGACAACGTCTATCTGCTGACCGACGGGCTAAACGGGTTTATCGACAGATGTCTCACACCGGTATCCCTCAGAAGCGAACCCGTACCGGCACCTTTGGCCACGGAAATCCGACTGTGGCGACAACACTTTCTGTTGGCTGCGCTCACAAAATGAAACAGTGTGGTCCGGCAGACTTACCACGAGACTAGCCAGGAGTGAGGTCGAAGAATGTCACGAAAGGCACCCTGTCGTCCCTCCTGCACTTTTGCCTTACCGGCTCGTTTTTTCCAGCAGCCTATCGATGGTCGAATATTTTTTTCGTTTATTACCCCGTTGCCCGATACGTTGATTTTACAATAGATTACAGGCCATTAATCGATCAAACCGTTCTCTCCGATTGGACCTGGACACTTCGCGGATAAAGAACGTACCTTTTCGCTTAACTGCTCCCAAAATGTGCCGATAGGCACTACATCGAATTAACCGAGATTCATAGCAAACCGCAGCCAAAAAAGGGGGACGTTATGTATAAGATTGAAAAGGACAGATTGGGACATATGGACTTATTTCGACTTAAACTGGGCGGGTTCATGAAATCCGATGAAGTGGAGCGATGCGTAGCAGATTCCACCAGTGCGCTCGGCGATGGCATATCGCCGTTTTCAGTGGTGATGGACATACGCTCGCTCATGCCGCTTTCCGAGGATGCCATGAACACCATGAAAGAAGGACAGCAGCGCCTCAAGGAAAAAGGTATGGTGCGTTCGGCAGTGCTGGTGCCCAATATCATGACCAAACTGCACTACGAACGCCTCGCAAAGGAATCCGGCGCCATTTTGTGGGAGCGGTACTTTGCCGCTGCGGAACCCAATTTCGAAGAGGCCATGAACAACTGGATGGAAAACGGAAAATATGATGAATCCCCAATTGCGCCGTTGGACATCACCAAACTGATTACGGTGTAAATGCGCCGCCGGGCATTCACTTTTCTTGATTTTCACATGGGAAACCACTACCCATCTGAATATGGACAATCCATATCATGTGCTCGAAACCAATCGTCTGATACTGCAGACATTTCAGTGGGATTTGTTCCCGGAACTGTCCCGGTTGCTGGCCAATCCGGTGGTGCATCGATATTTTCCCCATCCCCTCAATGAACTCGAAGCGAAGGAATTTATGTCGCGGGTACTGGATCAGCAGACACTGAACGGGTATTCGTTATGGGCAGTTTTTAAAAAGGACAACAGTGACTTTATTGGACTGTGCGGCCTTCTCAAGCAGCTGGTGGATGCAATCGAAGAGGTGGAAGTGGGCTATCGGCTGGACAACGCGTTCTGGGGCCATGGTTTTGGCGCCGAAGCGGCGGCCGGGTGCGTCGAATACGCCCGGAATGTGTTGCGGGTCCCATCGGTTATCAGTCTCATTCGCCCCATAAACACGCCATCCATTCGCGTGGCCGAAAAAAACGGATTTGTGCCTGAAAAAGAAACGCTGTTTTGTGGCTTGCCCCATTGGGTGTATCGGAAACAACTGATTTGACCGCTGCAAAAGTGGGCTCGGTTTTGTCCGCCCTGATTTTTATTGCATTCCACAAACGTGACCTTCGCTGATGCATGCGGGGCACATTGGTTGAGACACGGACCTTAAATTCCAGTTCCCCAGGGAGGAAAACAACCAATATGCTTCGTCAAATGATCCTTGCAATACTGATTGGAATGCTGCCCCAGCTGTTGGGCTGCAACGACAAACCCGCCTCGGATTCAGACACTGAAAGCGATACAGACAGTTACGGTGATGCGGATAGCGACAGCGACGGCGATGCAGATACGGACTCCGGTACTTCTGCTGACGGAGATACGGATTCGGATGGGGATACCGATACAGATGGCGATTCAGACTCCGATGGGGATACCGATGCCGATAGCGACTCGGACTCCGATGGGGATACCGATGCAGATGGCGACTCGGACTCCGATGGAGATACCGATGCAGATGGCGACTCGGACTCCGATACCGACACGGGACCTGTCCGCACGGCAGATTGTGAGGAGCTGATTTCCAATCCAGAGGTTAACTGGCGGGAATCCGCCCTCAAGACCGACCAGGAAATCGTGGCCTGTCTGGCGTCCTCCCTGGGCACGCCGGTGGGATACGGCGAAAAAGCCACCGGCGGATATGACCCGGGCGGCAACAGCAATCTGGTGGTCATTTCGAAAGGCGGCGATGTGTCGGTGGAACAGCAGCTGCTCGATGCCATCCGCAGCGAAGAATATAACTGGATTGTTTTTGACAAAAAGGATTTCAAAGCTGAACAGTCCATCGCCATGTATCGCCTCTACTGCAGCGACAGCGCGGTTCTGGCTGCGCTTGACAACGCCACCCAGGCGGAATGTCTCAATCACGAACTGTGGTGCAGCAACCGGAGCGTCAGTGGCGCCAATTGTCTCGACACATTTTTCAACGACAGGCTCAATGACAGTGACCTGCCCATTCGCAACGCGCGCATCAATTCCCATACCACCATTGATGGGCGGCAAAGCGAGGCGTTCATGCTGTTTAACGGTTTTGCCATTGGTGGCGACAGCGGCGGCGAACCCACAGAAACCGCCACCAGTGTTATTGTGACCAACATGCGCTTTCAAGGCGCCGGACACACCGAAGACCACGGACTGGACCCGGATATGATTCGCTCCACCGGCGCCTCCCACGATATCTGGATTCATCAGAACACCTTTGATTTGACCGGCGATTCCGCGTTTGATGTGAAAGTGGGGGCCTACGACATCACCATGTCGTACAACCTGGTGCAGAACGTGAAGCGCGCCGCCCTGCACGGCAGTAGCGACAGCCGGGAAATCAACGAACAGATTACCACCACCATGCATCACAACGCGTTCATCACTGGCGACGAGTACTACGAAACATTTGGCAACACCGCCAGACGTGTCCCCCTGATACGTCGCGGCAAATCCCATATGTTCAACAATGTATTTTACAATTATCGCAAGGAAATTCTGAGCGTGCGTGTGGGTGGACGCGTGGCCTTTGAAGACAATATGTTCCTGGTAAATCCCGCTGCGTCCGATGACGGGGACGACTTGGACTACTGGGTAGAAAATCTGCTGCGCGGCTTTGAAGAAGGCGGCCTCGAAATCACCGGCAGCAAAGTGTGGATATCCAATTCCAGTTACCAGTTATCCGGCGATGCCCCAGGCGATCTGACCGCATCCCACGGCAGCACACCCAACATGATTGACGACTACAGCATTGGGTCCCAATCCTGGATATCCGACCATCGAATGACCGTGGGACAGGACCTGGTCAAACACGTCATGGACAGAGCCGGTAAAGGCGCGCAACCCGCATTCCAGTAGGCACGTTTCGTCCAGACGGGCCTTCGCGCCCAGCCCCAACGCATTTTCTGAAAGACACAACAATTTGCCCGCATGCATAAACGGCCTATTGGGACGGTCGCTGGGCCCCACGAGGAATTGAAAAGCGTTTATTGGGTTGGCTTTCTGTTCTACATTTTTCGGTTTTCGGGCAAGCCGTATTTGTTGACCACGAAGTCAATGTCTTTGTCGCCGCGGCCACTTAAGTTGACCAGGATGGACTGACGAGGGTTTTCTTTGGCCAATTGCAGCGCACAGGCCACTGCGTGAGCACTTTCCAGAGCGGGAATAATGCCTTCTTTTCGACTCAAAGTGTAAAAGGCGTCAATCGCTTCGGCGTCCGTGGCCACAACGTAATTCACCTTTTGGGTGTCTTTCAGCATGCTGTGCTCCGGTCCCACGCCCGGGTAATCCAGCCCACTGGCCACGGAGTACACTGGCAGCGGTTCACCTTTATCATCCTGCAGGTTGTAGCATTTGAATCCGTGAATGAGCCCGTCGGATACACCGTAACTCATCGTAGCCGCATGGTCGCCGACTTTTTCGGAGACACCACCGGGTTCCACACCCCACAACGTGCAATCCTCTTCATCCAGAAATGCGGAGAAAATTCCCGCCGCATTGCTGCCTCCGCCCACACAGGCCACCACATTGTCCGGCAGTTCGCCAGTCATTTCCGTATACTGCGCCCTGGCCTCAATCCCGACCACGCGCTGAAAATCCCGCACCATCATGGGGAACGGATGAGGGCCCACAACCGAACCAATGCAGTAAATGGTGGTAACCGGATCGGCCAGGTATGCCTCAAAAGCGGAATCCACTGCTTCCTTCAACGTCTTTAGTCCGTGAGTTACCGGCACCACAGTGGCGCCGAGGATTTGCATGCGCACCACATTGGGGTGTTCTTTTTCAATGTCCACTTCGCCCATATGAATTTCGCATTCCAGCCCAAAATAGGCCGCGGCTGTCGCCAGCGCCACGCCGTGCTGTCCCGCGCCGGTTTCGGCGATCAGTTTCTTTTTTCCCATGTACCTGGCCAGCAATGCTTCCCCCATACAATGATTGAGCTTGTGGGCGCCGGAATGGTTCAAATCCTCCCGTTTCAGATAAATGCGTCCACCGGTCATCTCACTGAGCTTGTTGCAGTAATAAACCGGCGTGGGGCGCCCCTGAAAGTGTTTGCGAATGCTACGAAGCTCCGAAATAAAATTGTGGGATTTGCTGATTGTAAAATAGGCATCCGTGATTTTGTCCACTTCCACCTGCAAATCGGGGGGCAAAAAACTGCCACCGTACTTGCCAAAAAAACCCTCTTTATCCGGAAACTGTTTGAAATAACTCTTCATCAAAATACCTCCTGCACAGAGTTCGCATAAAACGATTTACGTCAACGTACATTACACTTAAATGAGTCCACTATCGATGAAAAAAATTTTATGCGGAAGGGGAAGTCGGCACTGACCCAGCGAACCGAAAGTGATTTTTCCCCGAATCCTTTACCACATACATGGCCACATCAGCGCGCTGAATCAAGCGTTCGAACTCCGTGCCATCGTTCGGATACATGGCAATTCCGATACTGCAACCAATATGTATTAATGCCGCATTTTGAATGTTCATTGGCTGACTCAGTGTGGAAACCACCACCTCTGCCACACGTTCCACTTCCTCTTCGTGGCGACATCCGTCGACAATGATTAAGAATTCATCGCCCCCGATGCGCGCGACCGTGTCACTTTTACGAACCGCCGACAAAAGCAGATTCGCCACCTCTTTCAGCACCAGATCGCCCACCTCGTGGCCATAGGAATCGTTAATTGGCTTGAAACCATCCAAATCCACAAACAGAAACGCTGTCATATTACCGTTGCGCATGGAGCGCTGTATGGCCATTTGACCTCGGTCCAGGGCCAATCGCCGCGTGGGCAGTCCGGTTAAATCATCGTGATTGGCCAGATGCTGCAACTGTTCCTGGGCCCGCTTCAATTCGGTAATATCCAAATGCGTGCCCGTCATCCGTACGGGATTTCGCTGGTCGTCCCATTCCACCACTTTGCCGCGGTCCAGCACCCATACCCAGTCACCGCTTTTATGTTGCATGCGGGCTTCACATTCGTAGAAATCCGTCTCTCCTTTAAAATGGGCCTCCAAACGCTTGCCCGATTCCACCAAATCATCCGGGTGCGCCAGATTCTGCCAGGTCTCAACGGTGGTGGGCGCCAGTTCCGACAGCCGGTACCCTACAATCTCTGCCCAGCGATCATTAAACACCACTTTGCCAGAAGGAATGTGCCAGTCCCACAGGCCCGAATTGGTCCCTTTCAAGGCCAGTTCCATCCGTCGGCGCGTTTCCTGCACCTGCGAATCCACTTTGGTCCGCTGATGGATATTCACCAGTATTTCGGAGAACAATTTTAACAGCCCAAGCTCCGCCTCGGTAATGCTGTGCCTGGAAGACATCCAATCAAACCCAACGAACCCCAGCAACTCGCGATTGTACAGCATGGGCACCGCCAAAAGGCTTTTTATCCCCACGGGTTCCAGTATATTTCGAAGGCCCCCTTCGGGCAAATCCCGGGTCAACTCTATTTGAACCGGGAGTCCCCGCTCGTGAATGGTCAGCCAATCCTGTATCTGGTAGAGTGGAATGTTTTGCAGATTCGCTTTTCTGGAGGGCACTCCAAACTGGCACCACTCGTGGGTATTGGAGGCGGTGTCTTTCACCATGTCGTACTTGAACACATATGCCCGGTCCGCGCCCACAAACATGGCCATCTCCCCCAGCGCCTTGTAAATGGACGGCTGCAGTTCATGGGTGGATACATTGATATAGTTTGTGGCGATATTCATCAGAATGCCCTGCATATCGGACTGATGCCGAAACGTTTGCTGGGTGATTTCCTGTTCCGCCACCTCCAGCTGCAGCGCCATTTTCTCATCGGCAATATCCCGCCGTTCCTGATAATTTTTCAAGGCGATATGCGCAACGAAACCCAGCAACAGCGCCATTACAATGCCAATCACCAGCACGATTTCCTGCAAATGATTGTGCAGATAGGTAATGACCGCGGGGTCCGGGGCATACCTCACCACAAATTTGTGGTCCAGGCTGATAAACACATTGTTTCCAACAAAAATGGGTTGGGACTGCGTTGCCCCCGAAGTGGCGTATACTTTTTCGCCATCAATGTGGACAATTAGAGACAGATTTCCCTGCTCCAGATCATTTATCTCCCCCTGAAGGATGTAATCCATCCACCTGTCCACCTGAAATACAGCGGTCAGAAACCCCTGAAACTCCCCTCTGACGTGAATAGGGAAATACACAATAAAGCCTTTACCCCCCTGCACCAGATCAATCACTCTGGACATGGTAGGTGTTTTTATATGTTTGGCCCGATACAATGCAATGCGACGGTTTTCGTCAATCGCCACGTTCATATTGAGCACCCGCTCGTTTCCCGCCAGCGGAATCAGCCACTTTATTCTGAAATCGCTGTTAACCCACTGAATGGCCTGAAATCCCGGATATTCGAGCAGCATCGTGCTCATAATGGTATCGAACTCATCCCGACTCATCGCTCCCCGCTGTTCCCATGTACTGGCAAACCACTGCAACGCCTGGATTCGACGCCGAAAGTCCCTGCCAATCACGTCTGAAATCTGACGGGTGCGGTTCTGTGTAAACATGAAAATTTCATTGTCGCGATGCTCTTTAAAATTCCACCACAAAAGTCCAGTGAGCACCATAATCGTAGCCGACAGGAATACCGGTACCATGAGCACACTTGGATGTTTTTTGGGTCTATGCATTCAGTTTGCCAGGAACCGGCTATGTGCCCCAAACGAGACACCGTGGTTATTTTATTGTAACGACGATGTTATCTGGATCTTAATATGTGGCAGGCAGGAAAACAGGCGAAAATGCCTCTCAGACCATCAGTTTGGCCACCAGTTTAGCAAAACCGGCGGGATCGGGCAGCGGACTGCTTTCCGCCAGCAATGCCTGGCCCAGCAGCAACTGTGCCGCATCCGCCACTTCAGCGTCGCTCATCCCCGCGTCAAAACGAGCCTTGAGTCTCTCCACCACTTCGTGGCCGGCATTGAGTTCCATAACCCGTTTCTGATTGGGAATGGCCAGTTTGCTTTGACGCATCATGCGTTCAATGTGCGGACTCAAATCTCCTTCGGACCCCACCAGACAACAGGGCGAAGATGTCAAACGGGCAGAAAGTTGAACGGATTTCACGTGCTCCTCAATGGGTTTGGCCAGCGCTTCGAGCAAAGAACTGTAATCTTTCTGCTTTTCTTCCAGCTCTTTTTTCTCCTCGTCACTGCCCAGTTCCACATCGCCTTTGCCAATGGATTTCAGCTTTTTACCATCGAACTCGGGTAGCCCTGACACCATAAAATCATCAATGGGATCGGTGAAAAAGAGAACCTCAAAGCCTTTTTTGGTAAACGCCTCAAGGTGCGGCGAATTTTCCACCACTTCGCGCGACTCACCTGAGAGGTAGTATATTTCCTCCTGCTCCTCTTTCATGCGGGATTTGTAATCCTCCAGCGACGTCAGTTTTTCCTTGTCGTTGGTGGATTGGAAAAGCAGCAGTGGCAGCAGCTTATCCCTGTTTTCAAAATCCGAATGCACCCCTTCTTTAATCACCGCGCCAAACTGCTCAAAGAACTTGAGATACTTCTGCTCATCATTATCTTTCAGCTTTTTAAGCTCGGTGATAATTTTTTTCGTCAAGGTGCTGCGGATGGCGGTAATCTGACGATTGTTTTGCAGGGTTTCCCTTGAGATGTTCAGTGGCAAATCCTGCGCATCCAATACACCTTTCACAAATCGCATATACTCGGGCAACACATCTTCGCATCGATCCATAATCTTCACGTTTCGTGCGTACAGCTGCAAACCGCGTTTGTAAGACTGTGAGTATAAATCGAATGGCGCATTGCCAGGAATAAACATCAGCGTCTGATACTCGTATCGACCTTCCGCTTTCATGGCGATGTGCAACATGGGATCGGACCAGTCACTGGCCACGTGCTTGTAAAACTCGTTCAGTTCCTCTTCCTTCATGTCGCTCTCTGACTTTTGCCATATCGCTTTCATGGAGTTCAGAGTTTCGTCCTTCACGACTTTCTTTTTGTCGTCGCCCTCGCCTTCTTCCCGCTCAACGGGTAAAATCACCGGATATCGAACAAAATCGGAATACTTTTTAACAATCCGTTTAATAATCCACTCCGACGTAAAATCTTCGAGCCCATCGTCGGGGTCGCTGTCTTTGAGCTTCAATACGATCGTTGTGCCCTGGGTATCGCGGGTGCCTTCTCTCACTTCATATGATTCACCGCCGGAATATTCCCATACGGTGGCAGTGTCCTCCCCGGCCTTTCGGCTGGTCAATGTGACTGAGTCGGCCACCATGAGGCAGGAATAAAATCCAACGCCAAACCGGCCAATCAGTTCTGCGGGCAGTTTTTCGGCCTTTTGTTTTTCCAGGGATTTCATCAGCTCATGGGTCCCGGAACGGGCGATGGTACCGATATTCGAAATCACTTCGTCGTACGTCATACCAATGCCATTGTCAGAAATGGTGAGCGTTCGATTTTGCGAGTCAGGCAGAAGTCGAATTTCTCCAGTAAAACCGTCCGGTATCAGACTGGCGTCGGTGATAGCGGCAAACCGCAATTTGTCCAATGCATCCGACGCGTTGGAAATCAACTCCCGAAGAAATACCTCTTTTTCGGTATATAGGGAATTGATCATGATTTCGAGGAGTTGCTTGGTCTCGGCTTCAAATTTCATGCTCTTTTTATCGATCGTCATAAATCAAACTCTCCATTTTGCGGTAAAATTCGACTTGAACAATGCACTGCTCAAGGGTTGAAAAGTGACCAGTAAGTAATCCCCGATGATTCAATGTCAAGGGATTCAATGGATTTTTATCAAAAACATCAACTCAAGATTCAAAATCCGCTTTGATCTTGCGTGAGTACCGACGTTAATGTCACGGTTTTAAACACAGTATATTTTACAAAGGCCCCCAAATTGGGTAAATTAATTCCCACGTGGGAGGCACTCCGATTGAATCAACCAAATGACAGGGCACGCAGTATATGGCATCAGATACAAAAACACTGAAAATCGGAGTATTGCTGGATTGTCTGCATGAATCATATCAGTCCGCCATCTGGCGCGGCATCGAAACCCAGGCACGTCAACTGCAAATAAACCTTGTATCATATGTTGCCACATCCCAGGATCGGACGAGTCATTTTCACACGCACTACGACATAATAAAAGACTTCATTGCCAAATCAAATATTGATGGGCTCATCGTATTCACCGGCCCAATGAGCGAGCATCAGGGCGTTCCCTTTACCTCTACGTATTTGAAAAATTTCGCCCATATTCCTCTGATTTGCATATCGGCTCCGGTGGATGACCATCCCGGCGTCACCATCAACAATCAGGAAGGGATTATCGAATTGATGGATCATTTTGTCGCCGTCCATCACGCGAAAAACATCGCGTTTCTAAGTGGTCCAAAGGGACACAGCGAAGCCGATGATCGCATGACGGCGTATCGAAAGGGTCTCGAAAAGAACAATCTGATATTCGATGAAAAACTCGTTCTCCGGGGGGATTTTTCCAAAGGATGCGGCCATCGGGCTGTGGCCACTCTCATGGACAGCCAAACGCCAGTGGACGTTATTATGGCCGTCAACGACCAATCTGCGCTTGGGGTGATTGAAGAGCTGAAAAAACGCAAGCATCACATCCCCACGGAGATCGCAGTATCCGGTTTTGATGATGTGGGAGAAGCGTCCCTCAGCATGCCGGCACTAACGACAGTGCGACAACCTCTGCAGGAAATGGGCGCCGTGGCACTGAACAATGTCATTTGTCAAATCAAAGGCGATCCGTTTGAACGGATCATTCGGTTGGCGGCCGTTCCCGTGTATCGAAGGTCCTGCGGATGCTTTGCCGAAGTCATCCGTGCCGCTGCGCCCAATATGACGCAAACCGCGCGCTACTCCACCGAAGAGATCATGGATATCACTTGCGCCCATGCGGAATCCTTTTTGCGCAGGGACCTGCCGGGGTGTCCTTCTCCCAATCGTGTCCGCGCGTATCTGACGGATTTGGTGGATAGTCTGGTCTGGGATGTCAGCAAAGCATCCATTCGCGAAATCTTTTTAAACGAAGTGGATATGCTGCTGTTCAAATTTGAGGACTTTGCCGACAACGTGGCTATCATGAACGCGGTGATAAACGATTTATCCTTTTTCCTGCCGTCTCTTTTCCGCCAGCGGGAACAGTTGACCTGCGCCACGGCCATTTTGCAGCAGGCACACACGCTGATTCGGGAGCACCGACTCAATTCCGCGCAGACGTCCTTTTTGCAGGACACCTTGTTCCAGTTGACCATCCGTGAGACATCACAGAGTATTATTACCACCTTCGAACAGCGCAAGCTGCTCCAGGCCATCTCTTCCAGCTTCCCTCAGTTGAACATCAACAGTCTGGTGTTCGCGATATACGAGAGGCGCCCGGAAGACGGTCCACTCACCGACGAAAACTGGGGGTTGCCCAGACACAGCCGTTTGCTGCTCGGCTACGACCAGCAACGGGACGTATTGAGTTATCCCAGAGGAAACAAACTGTTTTACTCCAAAGACCTGTTTCCCTCTGACATGTACGAAGAAGATAATGCCGGTGCATTTGTATTCATGCCGCTGTTTTTTGAACAGGAACAGCTGGGATTTGCTCTGTTCGAATATGCCAAAGGCATCCCACTGTTTATGTTTGAAGAACTCCGACTGCATATGAGCAGCGCGCTTAAAAGCTCTTTCCTCATGAAGGAACTGCGCATCCAATCCATGCTTGATGAACTGACGGGACTTTACAATCGCCGGGGATTCATGAGTGAGGCGCCACGGATGTTTCGGCATCGCAAAGTGAGCGAACAGCGCATCATGATTTTTTTTGCCGACATGGACGATTTGAAAGTCATCAATGACAACTATGGCCACGAAGAAGGCGATGTGGCCATTTCGGGGGCTGCTTCCGTGTTGCGCCAAACGTTTCGCGAACAGGATTTGGTGGCCCGTATTGGCGGTGATGAGTTTATTGCCATGCTCGTTGGGGACGGTCACATCAAAAATCTGGAAGCCCAAATCATGGATCGACTCAAATTGAGTTTGCACACATACAACGAAATCATGGAAAAGCCCTATGAGCTGTCCATCTCCATGGGCGTCACTACCGCCGATGTGCATCAGACAGGCTCTCTCGAAGATCTGATGCGCGAAGCCGACGAACAACTGATGATCATCAAACGCAAAAAAAACCGAGGCCGCCCCACCACCCATCCACCCAATCCGGTGGTGGATTAAAAAAATTACAATCAATTCGAGTTTGATGCGTTTCGAGGGCGCACACGCGGGTGTGCCTCTGCAGAAAATTCGCAATACCCATCGCAGGTGCAGACCCATGTGTCTGTCCTGACCCGGTTTTTAAGCCGACAACAGGTTTGGAGACAGGAAACCTACTCTTCTCTGCCCAGGCGTTTGCGGGCGGCTTCGAGTACTTTCTCTTTCAGGTTCTCGGGCAGAGGCTGGAAGTTTTTCATTTCCATGCCGTGGTTGGCGCGACCGGAAGACAGTGAACGAACCGAAGTAGAGTATCCAAACAGTTCCATCAGTGGTGCTTCGGCCAGAATCTTTTGAGAGCCTTTGCGATAGCGGCGCATGCTGTGTACTTTGCCGCGACGACGGTTGATATCGCCCACCAAATCGCCGATAAAATCGTCGGGAGTGGCAAGGTCCAGTTTCATGATGGGCTCCAGCAATTGAGGGGACGCCTTTTTAAATGCCTCACTGAAGCATTGACGTCCACAAAGTTTAAATGCCATCTCGGAGCTGTCCACCGCGTGGAAACTACCGTCCACCAGCGTAACTTTCACATCCACCACGTTGTAGTCGGCCAGAATACCGTGATCCATGGCTTCTTCGATACCTTTGCGCACAGCAGGAATGTATTCTTTGGGAATGGTTCCACCCACAATGGCATTCACAAATTCAAAGCCATTGCCGGGATTGGGCTCAACTGTCATAATGGTATGCGCAAACTGACCTTTACCACCGCTCTGCTTCACGTGGCGATACTCATGCTGTACCGCTCTGGTAATGGTTTCCTTGTATTCCACCGAAGGCTCGCCGACCACAGCTTCCACACCAAACTCGGTTTTCAGACGGTCCACAATAATCTCCAGATGGAGTTCGCCCATACCGGCGATAATCGTTTCGTTGGTGCGCTCGTCGGTGCGAACCGTGAAAGACGGATCCTCAAGGGTCATTTTCTTGAGAGCAATATGCAGTTTCTCCAGCTCCTTGCGGGTAGCTGTAGCGGCGGAAACGCTGATAACGGGCTCTGGAATATTCAGTGACTCCAGCAAAATGGGCTGTTTCTCGTCACACAGAGTATGCCCCGTATACGTGTTTTTCAAACCAATCAACGCAACGATGTCGCCAGGTCCCACTTCGGAAACTTCAATTCGGTCTTTGGCTTTGATACGCAAAAGACGGCTCACACGCTCGGTCTTTCCGGTAGTGGCATTCAGGACGCGGTCACCGGCCTTCAAAGTGCCGGAGTAGGTGCGGACAAATGTCTGCTGTCCCACATAGGGATCGGTGATGACTTTAAACGCCAATGCGCTGAAGGGTTCATCGTGTTCGGGATGGCGACGATGCGCTTTTTCCGAATCGTATATATCCTGTCCCACAATGGTTCCTTTGTTCAAAGGACTGGGCATATAAGCCACCACGGCATCCATCAAAGGCTGCACACCCACATTTTTATAGGCGGAACCGCAAAAACACGGGGTGAACAGATTTTTAAGCACACAATCTCTGGTCACGCTGTGAATCAACTCTGATGAAACTTCCTGTTCTTCAAGGAAAAGCTCTGCCAGTTCGTCACTGAACTCAGAAAGTTTTTCAAGCAGATTCTCCCGCCACATCTCCACTTCATCTTTCATCTCGGCAGGGATTTCTCTTACCTCAACGTTTCCTTCGGGAAAGTACATGGCTTTCAACTCAACCAAATCGACGATACCTTCCAGATTTTCCTCGGCGCCTATGGGAAGCTGGTACGGAACAGCGTTGGCTTCCAGCATATCGTCGAGCTGTTTGACAACGTCGAGGAAATCCGCGCCCTGGCGATCCATCTTATTTATAAAAGCGAATCTTGGAACGCGATAGCGATCTGCCTGTCCCCACACTGTCTCGCTCTGGGCCTCCACGCCGCCCACGGCGCAGAACACAGCCACGATACCGTCGAGCACACGCATGGAACGTTCCACTTCGATGGTGAAATCCACGTGCCCGGGGGTGTCGATAATATTGACGCTGTGATCTTTCCAGGCACACGAAATCGCGGCAGAAGCGATTGTAATACCGCGCTCCTGTTCCTGTTTCATAAAGTCCATGGTGGCGGCGCCATCGTGCACCTCACCAATTTTTCTGGTCGTTCCAGTATAAAAAAGAATCCGCTCTGTAACTGTTGTTTTGCCGGCGTCAATGTGCGCGGCAATTCCGATATTCCTGGTTTTTATAATACCCATTTTCTTTGCTTTCTCTAGTTTTGGCCCCCCAGCCAATAAAGGCGGGCTGTATAGCGGACAAATTTCGCTTTGTCGACGAAAAAAGCGCTTAGTTCATGAAATTATTTCCTGTCGCTGAAAATCTGTTCAAAAACGAAATCCAATTTTCAAAAATAACGGAAAGTAAAGGATAAACTATTCATTGAGGTATCGGTTACATCTGGGAAATATGAAATAAAACATGGAAAATCTATCTTTCGGACACGGATTGAAGCGTTTGAAGATACGCTTTGCCCGCCGACATCACCTCAACAAAATCAGCTTCGCGGTTGGATTCCACAATCTCAATAATTTCTCTGACGCTGCGCAAAAGCGCCTGTTGCGGACCATGGCGATATTCATTGAGACGCTGAATTTCGAAATAGAGATGCGGATTCTCCTCAGCGATTTTATGAGCCACCTTCAGCTGCGCATCGAATGATGTGCTCGACATGCTTCGCAGACGTTCCGCCTGCTCGCCGCTGTTTCCAAGCGCCGTAAAAAACGCGATGTTCAATAAATGAGAAAGTCCAAGCACATAGGCGATCAATTCGTCGTGTTCATCCAGCGTCATATCCACGCAGGTGGCCATAGTGTCTTTAAAGAGCGCCCGCGTCTGCTGATGGGCTTCTGAATGTCCCACGTCCATAAAAATCACGTGGCGTCCGCTCAGCATGGTGGTATCCGGACCAAACATGGGGTGGACCGATGTCACCCGGCATCCCGCCGCCAGCAGCGCCGCCAATCCCTCCTTGACCGGGCCTTTTAATGACGCAACGTCAAATACTGTTCCTTTGGGCCTGCGGGCCGCAAGGGCCGACAATATATCGCCACTCATCCCCAGCGGTGTGGCAACCACAATGATGTCTTCATCGAGCGCATCACTTTGCCAGTCGGTCATGGTTTTGGCGCTGACGTGACACACACCGGGATCGGCGATGCGCACATCATATCCCGAAGAGAGTAGAAAACGTGCAAACCACGCACCAATTTTGCCGCATCCACCGATCACCAGCGCCGATTTTCCGGTGCCCCCACGCGCCTCTTCCACTCTATCGCGCTCCTGTATTTCGAGCGCGTGTTTTACCAGACTGTCCAAAACAGAGGTGGCCAGCGCCTGTGGAACCCCCAGCCTTTTTGCCTGCTCCATGGCATGGGCCATCACCTTTTTTTCGCGGGTAAAACTTCTCACCGGCAGCTGCTGCCGTCGCTTGGCCTTCCCAATCTCAGATACCACTGCCAGACGTTTGGCCACCGCCTCCAGGATTTCCCGGTCCACCGCCAGCAACTCATCTCTCAACTCATCCAGATTTTTTTCGCTCATTTGTGCTCCATTCATCCCCCTTTAAATCACGACGATGGTGGAACACAAGCTTTTACGGTGGTTTTTGAATCGGTAAACTCGATATTGGATGAACAGTTAGACAGCACGTCGGCCTCGCGATTGAGATTGCATTCATCTTCGTCCTGACAAATACGAAAGCAGTAATTCACGCCGTCGTTATGCGCCACGCAGGCAGAGCCGTAAGGATGTGACCAGCTAATTATTAGTGCACCAGGAAGTGGAACCGTTGTTTTCACAGTGCTGAGTGGAACTGCAGGCCGTACATGTGCTTCCACAGTATTCATTGGAAGAACAGAACTTGCATCCCTCAATAGAACCAACGCATCGCTCGTAGCTTCCACAGGCTTCCCAACCACCCGCGCCATCTCCGCAATGGTCTCTGGTATTGGCTTCAACACAGTACCTGCTGTCACCGCAATAGAAGTTGTCCGGACACTGGGCATCACCGGCCGTATCTGCGCTGGGACAGGTCTGTTTCATACGGCAACAGCGGAAGCCCAGATTTTCCAGCCGATAATCTGCAGCCGACCCATCGGCGGCAGAGAAGTCGAAATTGCAGGCCAGCCCATTGGCCAGGTCATTGAACGAACCACCGCGGATACCATACAGCGTCACACCTGTTCCCAGTTGTCGTGCAGTCCCCGTCCATTCCTCCACGTTGCCCGACAGGTCCATAACCAGAGAAGGATCAGTGTCAACATCCGGCCAATCCGCAATGCAATCCTCCAAATCCGTATCACCGGACGGCCGCGCTGAAATATCCGTATCGGCGATACCAAAATCCAGTCCGTTGCAGGCAAGCGGGTCATACAATGCATCGTACGGATAAACCAAATCAGTATCCGTCGCAAACAGAATTTCTCCCGCACAGGCATACTGCCATTGCTGCACGGTGCACAAATCCCAGCACCCTGCCGTATCATCTTCACACCCAGGCTGATTCAGCAAATCGCAGGCCGCTTCGGCATCGGCAAAATTGACATAGTTCCAGGGCATTCTGTCTGACCGCGAGCAGGCGACCGTGTGGCCGGACCCGCCCGCCGTGTCACTGGCATCCCAGCGGGAGGATTCGTATTTAAAAATCTGGAAAGAAAGTGATGTTCCCGCAGTATTGACATATGGTATCTCCACATATTCCACATAGCCATCGGCGCCTTCGTCGGCAGTACCGTCGCAATCATTGTCAATGCCATCCGGAATGGTTCCTTCCGGTTTCTGATGCGCTGTCGAAGATAACATATTGATGATGTTGTCAGAATCACAGACGTACGGGTCCGAATTGGACAAATCACAGCAAACCGTGCCCTGACCATCCGGGTTGCACAGATATTTGCCATAGCGCAAACACCCACCAACCGGCGTTGGAACAAGACCTTCATTGGAACACTCCGCCATCAACGGATCTGTATCGGTGTCTTCAGCGAACGACTCATCCACCACACCGTCGCAGTTGCCATCCACACCGTCACACACGGCTTCACTCAGGGCGGGATTGGGCGCATCACCCAGCGCGCATTCGAGACCATCTCCGCCCAATCCGTCATCGTCGCAAACATAATCGCAGGCCCATTCTCCCGCATCAGTGTCACAGTAGTCACCGTTTACGTAGCCGGCATCACAGAGCCCATTGCAGGCGCCGGGATTGCTTAGTCCTTCGTCCACATTGCCATCGCAATTGTCGTCTATCCCATTGCATTCCTCCAGTGTAATGTCTTCATCAATCTGACCGTCACAATCATCATCCACGCCATACTGACTATTGACGCCATCACATCTATCGCAGGCCGTATCACCATCACAATAGGTATTGTATTCGCATTCGCACCCGTCCGTCTTTCCGTTTTCAACATCGTGATACCCAAAAACGCAGGTCTTCAGTTCGCAAACTCCGGCCTGGCAATAGTATTCCGCGACATGCAAGTCCGTATCCGCCAGCAGAGTGGTGCAATCACTGTCGCATCCACCGCAGTGATGCACGTTGTTGTCAAACTGAAAATCCTCATCCGCTGTGCCATCACAGTCATTGTCGATACCATCACAAAGTGTTTCCACACTGGCATGAGTGTAACAGTTGGCGTCTCCGCATTCCACGCCGGCAGCCGAGTCGTACTGACATGTCCAGTCGATGGCGCCGCCGCATACCGCCGCTTTGGTCCCCGGGCAGTTAGCGTTGCACAATGTATCCGTATCCGGTGGCGTCAACCCTTCATCCACCTCGCTGTCGCAGTCATTGTCCACACCGTCGCATTTTTCGATGTCGTGATCAGTTCCCACCTCATCACAATACATGCCGGAAGCGCCGCATTTCCATAGTCCCTCTTCACAAAGATCGGAATCCTCATCCCCGTCACAGGCTTCATAGTAGTTGGGCTCGTCAAAACCGTTTGGGGTATCGGGATTGCAATCCTCATCATTGTCAGCGGGATCACACAATTCGGCTCCCGGAGTCGGTTCGTTCGCACAGTAAATAAGGCCATTGGTATCACACTCCAGATTTCCCCCGGTGCACGGAGACCCACAGGGACGATCAGAATCCTGTCCATAAAATGCGTCTTCATCCACGTCACCATCGCAATCGTTGTCCAGGCCATCACATATGTCACAATGCCCCGGAGTGGCGCAATCGTCGTCCGGGCCTACTTCCCATCTACATATTCTAAGATCTGTCCCCGTTTCAGTATCGTCGGTGTCTCTGCAGCTGCGCTGGCCCCCCTGACATATACCCCGACTGTAGTCATCGCCGCAACGGGTGTCCGTGTCTGCGAAGGCGCAGACAACATCAATGGAACCGCCGCATCGATAATTCTCCAGCTCATCCACAATGCCATCACAGTCATTATCCAGGCCATCACAATCAATTTCCAGGGATGTCGGCATATAGGCGCAGCCAGGCGCAGCCTTGCCATTGGTATCGGTTTCGCATCGCTGCAGATACTCGCCGCATACACCTGCGCCACAGGTCTGCTTCAGGCGGTTGTCATACATGGAAATGTTGTTGTTGTTTCCATCCGCATCCGTATCCTCATCCACCAGCCCGTCGCAGTCATTGTCAAGACCATCGCATACCTCACCCGATGGCCCCACTGCGCCCGAACATCCTGCACTGGTATCGTAGACGGGATACGAGACATCCAGATCCGCTGAAATGCAACGCGCCACCCCGGATTGACAGCTGCCGACATTTGGATCCGTGCCGTCAGCGCCGCCACAGGCGATGGTCAGTCCTTCATCTGTAATGCCATTGCAGTTGTTGTCGATACCATCACATATTTCAAGAGCTGCCAGTGTAAATCCCTGACATTGTAAATTACCATCCACACATACATTGGTTCCCGGCGCGCAGATACCTGGACAATCCGTATCACCAAAAGGCGCAACACAGCCACTGGATCCCGCAGGATAGCACGGCGTATTGTACTCAGGATATGATTCGTCAATCTGACCATCACAGTTGTTGTCCTTCGCGTCACACACTTCATCTGTGTCCATATTTCCATCAGAGTCGTCGTCGGAAATCACACACGGATGCTCACAACCATTGGCGCTGTTGCTGTCGTTGTTCCACCAGTTTGCATCGCAATCCCCCATGACACACGCTCCACCCACACAAAGCGCGGCCGCATGATCGAAACGACAGATATGACCGCAGTATCCACAGTTATTGGCATCGGTTTGAAAATTCACATCTTCGTCGAGCAGACCATCGCAGTCGTTATCCTGAGGCACGTAATTGTCATTTTCGGGATCTGCTGAAGACGCAATTCCATCGCACTTATCCGCGTTGTCCGCCATATCCACAGTGGGTTTGCAATAATACTCACACCCATCCGCACTGTTGCTGTTCACATCCGACCAGTACGTTTCACAGGACATCAGCGTACACGTTCCCGCCACACAGGTGGAGGACGCATGGGGAAGAATACACACCGCACCGCATGCGCCGCAGTTGGAGGGATTGGTCTGCACATCCACACAGAACTCGTACCCCGCATCGTTCGTACAACACGTTTCGCTGGTGTCACAGGCGCTGCATCCCAACAAAGAGGTATCTGTTGTTGTATCACTGTCACTGATGGAATCCGAGACGGAATCCAATCCACTGGTGCCATCGGTGCCGCTGGTATCCCCGCTGGTGGAATCACTGTCGCTTCCACCGTTGTCACCGCCAAACGTGGACGTACCGCCATGTATCGGTCGACCATCCGTACCGTCGGCTCCTTCAAATTCAAACGGGTCCACTGAACACCCCACCGTCAGAAGCAGCAGCAGTGCCCACAACCCAACCCGCATGGCTTTGGTCATCAACGTCTTTTTGTCCCTTTGACGCATCAATCTGAACATGGCAATTCCTCCAGCCAGAAGTACAAATATCCACCCGCCAAACGTCGCGGGGCCAGACCCGGGTGCCGTGCTGCACATGCAACCGCCGGAACCGGATGCCAACACCCTGTCGAGTCCTTCGTAGTCATCTGTTTTTTCCGGCTCGGCCGGTTTGCCGCTATCAGAATCCTGTGCATCGTCTGAGGCGGTGTCGTTTGCGCCGGAATCCGTCCCATCCGTATCGCCCGTTCCGGATGTATCTTCGCCTGCCACGGTAACAAAGCCGCCTGGGGCATAACACGATCCATCTTTACATACCGTGCCATTGGGACAGGTCACGTTCATGCAGTCATCAAAGATGCACGAACCATCCACACAGGTTTCATAGTATTCGCACACCACGCCTTTGCAGCTATTGGTGAGGGTATTGTCACATTTCCCGGTCGCTGGATTACACAGCACACCGGTGGAACAAATAACGCCGGCACACGCGTCTGTCACACACACACCGTCCTGACACCCCTGACCCGCCGGACATTCAACTTCTACACAGGTGCTCACACAGGTACCGCTGGTATTGCAATACTGCCCCTCCTCGCAGGTCACCGTCCAACATGGATCCGCAACACACAGCGTGCAGGGTTCCTCGGTGCACTGCGCAATGGCTTCGCACCGCTGGCCATCGGGACAGCCGGTAATCATGCAGCCTTCAGTGGTGGCATGGCAACGGCCGTTGTCTTCGGGAATGCACGCCTCTCCATCCGGACACGTCTTGCTGTAACAGACATCCACACACAGACCGGCCAACGGATCACAGGAACACGGCCCCACAAAATCATAGCCGGGTGTGCAATAATACTCATTAAATACGCACGGCAGCGCATCGGGCCGTGTGGGTTCACACAGCGTCGACAAACAGATCTTCAAACCACCGCGCACCTCGATGCACGATTTGCCCACAGGACATTCAAACTCACCAGTCCCGCACGGTTCCGCGCACTCCCCTTCAATACACGAGGATCCCGCAGACGGACATTCCACCTGGTCTTCCTCATCCACCAAGCCGTCACAGTCGTTGTCCAGACCGTCGCATACCTCGGCGGTGGGTCCTGGTACATCGCAGATCCATTCACCTTCAACGCATTTCTCCACCGATGCCGGACACTCGCCAATGCCATCCGGATATGTGGTCTGCATCGCCGGGTCACTCATCCAGAACGGGGTTTTGGAACAGGGATCCCGCGTCAGATTCTCGTCGGTTTGCCCATCACAGTCGTTATCCAATCCGTCACAGATTTCCGCGCTTCCCGACGAGCCCCCCAGACATACTATTTCATATCCGTTTATCGCCGATCCATCTGTATCCCCCGTGTACATGCACTGGTATACGCCTGGTGTGCATACGCCAAGATACGATCCACAATCCTGTCCATTCTCAGCAACATCGTCGATGTTGCCGTCACAATCATTGTCGATACCATCGCAGATTTCCTGAGTGGGCAGGCTCGGTTCAATGCATTCGCTGTCAGAATCCCAATGTGCCGCGTCACAGCATTGGAGATCATGTTCGCTGTCTGTCAGTATGCACTTTAAAATGCCTCTTTCACATGCGCCCTGCCCAACCTGACAAATGACTTCGACATCCCAGTTTTCGTCTGTTAATCCATCGCAGTCGTTATCAATGCCATCACACGCTTCCGCAACCGGATTCACTTCGCCATAGCACGCCGGATCCCATGCGCCGGCCACTTCATCGCAGTACTGGTATCCCTGCTCGCAGGCGCCGGCAGCCGGGTCTGTATCGATGCAGTCCCAATCCGTATCCACCCCCACTTCGCAGCCGCCGCACGGAACGGGCGCGATGCCATCATCGGGAACACCATTGCAGTTTTCATCCAGGCCATTGCATTCTTCATCTGTTGCGATGGCGCTGTTGCATTCCAGCTTGTACGAGCCAAATTGTCCCTCCGGCACGGCATTATCGCGAACACATTCGTAAACGCCGTTGCAGGACCCACAATCCAGCCCAACAAACGATTCCACCTGATTGAAGCGCAGGTCATCGGTATCGTCCCCATCATTCAATCCATCACAGTCGTCATCAAGACCGTTGCACAATTCGCCCTTGGGAATATTGCCTCCCACACAGGCTCCCCACATGTCTGAATCCGATTCAGTATCTCCGTCACACTGCCGCACACCAAAGGCGCATTCTCCAAGTGGCGGATCCGTGACGTCGTTTGTATCCCAGCCATCTGGAACACAGCTTTGAGTCACCCCTTCGTCTACAGCATCATTGCAATTGTCATCCAGGCCGTTGCATACTTCCGTCACCGGATCCTGGTAACCGCCACACTTCAGGGATCCGTCAATGCAGTCAACTGTTCCAATATGGCAAAGCCCCAAACAATTCCAGGAGCCAGGACTGCTCGTATCTTCTTCACAGCCACTCAACCCGCTGGGGTAGCAGTCGTTTCCAAAGGGCGCCGCATATTCCGTATCCTCATCGACCTCACCATCGCAGTCATCATCCCTGCCGTTGCATTTTTCCGCCACCGGATCCTGCCACGATGTCAAATCGGAATCACAAATAAACACGGCGTTGTCCGTGGAGGATTCGGCCGGGTCGCACAGACCGAGCCCCGTGCGGCACTCACCTGCGCCCGGATTGCCAGAAACGCAGCTGAAACTGGTGTCCGTATCAAAACGGTAATCGCACCCGCCGCACGCGCCATAAACGCCTTCGTCCACGGTGCCATCGCAGTTATTGTCCAGTCCGTCACACACTTCCACCTGTGGTCGAACAATATCCATACCGCCATCGCCAACACACGAATAAGAGCCATTTTGGCACACATAATGCCCCGGGTTGCATATGGATTGGCCGCCCACCACCCATCCATCGGCGCCGACGGGACATACCCCCCCCAGGGGCGCATCTTCATCGACGCTGCCATCACAGTCTTCGTCAATCCCGTTGCATGTAGCGTCCGTGTCATAGCTTCTCGTCACCTGGGTGACCGTGTTGCATCCCAGGGTATCGCTTTCGGTATCGCAGTACAGCAGTCCGGCGCGACAAACGCCTTTACAGTTTTCTCCATCTGCGTCGCATCCGCTGTCCGTGCCCGTGTAACAGCCGTCGCCCTTCCCCTGAAAGTTTTCATCCACCTGGCCGTTGCAGTTGTCATCCAGGCCATTGCATTCCTCAAGGCCGGCCGGCGTGTCGCCCTGACAATCCCATGTGCCGGGACTCACACAAACGTATGTGCCTTCCGAGCATTCACCAACAGCAGAGCCGCAGGGGCCGCCGGTCAGCCCCCAATTGTCCAAATCCGCATCGCCATTTTCATCAATCAACCCATCACAGTCATTGTCCACGCCATCGCATTGCTCCACATTGGGACCAATATAATTCACACAGGTTTTACCATCGCCCCCCTGAATGCATTTCCATGTGCCCGCCCGGCACGGAGCCAAAAGCGTTCCGCTACCGCTCAACTGCGTTGCCAGGTAGGGATAGGCCACAGCATCCGCAGCACTTATACATGACTGTCCAAAATCCGGGTCTTCACTGGTGTCCCACGCGCCATCATCGGGCGTTTCATCGACAACGCCGTCGCAGTTGTCGTCGATTCCGTCACATACGGTTTCGCCCGGATCTTCACACACGTTGGGCCAATAGCTGTTGGTCCCCTGCGTTCCCAGCACATTGTGCATATCGCACGGGGATCCGGGATTATCCGTATCAGTGTTAATAACACCTTCATCGATTTCGCCGTCGCAATCGTCATCCAGGTAGTTGCACTGCTCAAAAGCGAGAGATTCGCTAACGATATAAAACAGGGCTGCGGAGAGGGCTTCCTGGGAGTACGCTGTAAACGCAGAACCAAAGTTATCCGGATCATAATGTCCACCTCCCAATTCGGCCATGTTGTCCAAATCCTCATCGGAATATGCCAACCCAATTACCCATGTATCAATGCCTGCCGCCTGCAACGCAGCAACTGGTCCAATATCGGGATCAGTATTGGAACTTGTTGGGTCGATACTGCCATTCCAGGCCCCGTCTGTCAGCATAATGACTGTATACTTTCTGCAGCTGGAATAGCTGTCCATCGACTTTGCGTCGGCGATATAATAGTATGCCGCACGCATCGCCTCGCCCAGAGGCGTCCCTCCACTGGCGCGCAATTCCTGCTCCAGTCCGTCTCCAGTAGGACCAGGATACTGTGATGTATCTGCTGATGGTCTTCCGGAGGTATCAAGAACAGGCAGCCCACTTGTGTCCACGTCAGTATCGATGGCATACTCATGATGATCCATCCAAGTTAAGATTTCATATCGACTGTTCTCCGTATTTACACTTCTACCATAAAGCAAATCTGTTCCAGTTGAACTATAGTCCCCAAATCCAACCGCCAAATAATTGGAGACGATGCCCCAATCGCCATTCCCGGCATAACGAAATCTGTCGTACCATCCGCTGCGCTGATTATCCTGGTAATACGTAGCGCGATAGGTATTGTTGTCATACGCAGGTTGTTCGCTCTGATAATCTTGAGAAAATTTTAATAGGCCGAATTCAATTTCACCGGAAGCATTTAACATCTGCACCATTGCTTCTTTGGCTGCATAAATCCGGGATTGCTGCCCCGCCGCAAGTGACGTTCCAGGACAACACTTTCTGCCCGAAAGCCACGGATCGTAGCTGCCATCACCCAATACGTAAGTCCCGTCAAAGTCCCACGCCATACTCCCCGAAGTATCGAACACGATGAGGATACGCGGTTTTATCTCGTACAATGTCTGTGCACTCGCGGGTGTGGCGCACAGCCATACCGCGGATATGAGAACTGCAAAGAACAATACTGGATTGATTCGCAGAGAATTCATCGACAACTCCTTCGGGCTAAAGTGGCCGCACGTCGCCGGTGCGGCATTCGTCATTTCTTTTCTATACGGGTGTGTGCCCCCGTGAATTAATAGATGCGTCAGCTTTTCCGGTTTTATGAAAAAATTTTAATGAAATTAATACTTTAGAGAGTCTTCACTGACCCAGATGAGTGCATTTTGACCGGTGTTTTTGTGCAGGGGTGCAACCGCTTTTTTGTATTCGTTTTTTTTGGCGTCAAAATCACTCACGCCCCATCACAGTATCCATCCGCCACATATGCCGCGCAGGCCCGATCGCAGGCGCTGCAATACACGCACGACTGGTAACTCCAGTACGTTGCGGTGGCCGTATCACCCGCGGTCACCAAACACAGCAGTCGCGCCTCTTCATCGTCCCCCGAAACCACCCCTGCATTAATGCACTGTTCCAGCTCTGCGCAGGCCGCATCGCTCCAGCAATCCTGTGCGACACCTGCACACGGACCATACAAAACGGCCCATCCCACGCAATCCAGTTCTGCGCCCGCATCCGCATCTGAGCAGGGATATCCCGGATGGTTAAAACAATTGTCGTCCGTAAGCGCGCAGCCGGCGATGGGTATGGTTTCAGAGTCGTCATCCGCCCCCGGATTGCCCACCGGCGTTGTCGCCACACATCGCGCATCCCCCGACGTTTCAGAGCATCGGGCGCCGCTCACTCGGCAATCCATCACCAGACGCCAGTTGCCAAGCACGCATAAATTCACCGCATCGTCGTAACACAGCGTCTCTCCGGTGCCGCAGTTGGCGGGTAGCGAGGCCCTGGAATCCGTGTCCTTTGCAGATGACGTATCGGCATTTTTTAACTTTGCCGCATCGGTATCCTCAGACAAATCCCAAAACTCCCCATCGCACCCCGCACCCCCCAACATTAAAAGGCAAAGCACTGCGACCATCCGTTTCATTTGCATCTCCTTCGGGAATAGAGATCATTGGAATGAAACTGATATCGTCCAGCGCCCATTAAACTGTAGATGCCTGCAGGCATTAATTGGAGAACTAAAAAAATGAAGTCAAACACACCCCAGCCCCTGGAGAAATACAGAAGCACGCAATACCCCCAAATACAGTGCCGACAACTTTGAATGATTTCTTTAATTGCGCTTTCATGCCCCCCCCTTTCATGCACGCTCTCCCTGGATACATAGCAATGAAAAAAAAATTCCAGTGATTGCCACCCGATCATAATGCGGTAATTGCAATGTCGGAAACCTGCATTGTAGCAGGGCTTGAGATTGCACAAGAAAAAAGATACCCCAGGAACCGTGCTCGTGAGGAGCCAGACGACCATTCGTGGCGTCTCGAACGGCCGGTTCAAGCGAGCTCAACTGCCCTTGCGGTTCGAGACCTCTCAATGCATAAGTGCATTTGCCGGTCCTATGGACGGCTGGTTTGGACGTTGCCTCGCCACCGCGGGCTCAAAATGGGTCTTTACTGGAATGCTTGCAGCGCAATTAGCTCATAATGGAAGTTCCATTTGACGGTTTTTTTCCTGTATGCTTTCATTTTGATGTATTTGGAAATTTAATTGTTGAAGATTTTACAGAAGAGCTATTCTCTTGTTTCAGTTCAGATGGAGCACGTTTATGATAATCAGAAAAGTTAAACTCAAGAACTGGCGCAATTTTCGCAGCGTTTCGTTCGATTTAAAAAGCACAACGTATGTGCTCGGTCCCAACGCTTCGGGAAAATCAAATCTGCTCGATGTATTTCGATTTCTTCGGGATGTCTGCAATCCACGCGGTGGTGGTCTGCAGACAGCAGTGGACCGCAGAGGCGGTATAAAAAACCTTAGATGTCTTCATGCGAGACGAGACACAGAGGTTGTTTGTGAGTTTTATTTTTCCGATGATTTTAACGAAAGCATTACATGGAACTATATTCTTGGATTTAAACCCGAAGGAAAGGGGGCACAGAGACTCCTTGTATCCACTGAACGCGTAGTCAAAGGGACTCAAACCATTCTGGACCGCCCTAATGATGCCGACAAAAAAGACCCGTACCAGCTTACCGAAACACATCTTGAACAGGCAAGGTCCAACCGGGAATTTCGAGAAATCTCCGATGTTTTCAGAAAAACGGTTTATCTGCATCTTGTTCCCCAATTATTGAAATACGATTCGCTATCCTCCAGCGCCAGTGTGGAGGATGATCCGTTCGGATTCAGATTTCTCGAAATTATTGCCGCTACGCCCACCCGTACGCGGGATTCAAGGTTGAAGAAAATTCAAAATGCCCTAAAAGATGCCGTTCCCAATTTTGAACAGATTGTGTTCGAAAAAGACGAAAACACCGGGAAACCGCACTTAAAAGGCCGCTATTCTCATCATCGTCCCAATGGCGCATGGCAACGGGAAGATCAATTTTCAGATGGAACCCTGCGCCTGATTGGCATTCTCTGGAGTTTGCTGGATGGAGAAGGACTGTTACTGGTGGAGGAGCCTGAATTGTCTTTAAACTCGGAGGTGGTCAAACAGATTCCGATTTTAATTGAACAGATACAGAAACAGCGAAAAAAGAAAAGACGCCAGGTCATTCTCTCAACTCACAGTGAATCACTTCTAACCAATCCGGGAATCGATTCAGAAGGTATTGTGATACTTGAACCAACCACTGACGGCACCACAATCAGAACGGTAAGCCCCCCGGAAAAAGCAGCTATCGAATCGGGAATTTCTGTCGCCGAGGTTATTCTACCCAAAATGGCGCCATCCAATGCAGGCCAGATGCGTTTACTATAGTGAGGAAATCCGTTGGAATGGTTTGTAGCAACAGAAGATGACCTCAGTAATGCGCTGGCGAGCAAAATGGTTCATTTCATCGATAACGCCGCGATACTCCACCCTTTAGGAAAGAAGACCGGATTTGGACAACTGAAATCCAAAATTGCTTCATATTGCAGGCTGGCCGAACAGGGACATTATCCTGTTATTGTAATTACGGATTTGGACGACACATGTTGTGCCCCGTCAATGAAAAACGAATGGATTCAAGATGGAGTGCTCCCTGCCATGCTTATATTTCGAATAGCCGTTCGGGAAGCCGAAGCCTGGCTGCTGGCCGATAGCGCGCAATTTGCCAAAACATTTGGCGTATCTGAAGGAAAAATACCCCGTGATGTTGAAACCCTGACCAATCCGAAGGAACAAATGCTGGCTCTGTTGAAAAAACACGGAAATCGAAAAAGTAAAGCGCTCCTGCCTCGCAGAGGATGTAATGCTTCTGTTTCTCTTGAATACAATCGTATTTTGACCGAATTCGTGACGCATTCATGGCATCCTCAACGAGCGAGGAAACGGTCACAGAGCCTTTCAAAAACACTCGATAGAATCGCGGCACTATACAACAAGCGGAAATAGCGGCAGACGTCCACTGCCAGAAAGTTTCAAATCACTGACCGTCCCAGCCGGCCATGCGGGCAAGGAGCCACCACATGGCTTTGGCGATGCGCAGGGCGCCGGCATTGCCGATGTGACCGGTATCGTTGCCGCTGTTGTCCGGGTGAATGGCGGGAAAATGGAACTCGACCGTTTTAATGGGACTGGCCCATACTTCCATATGGCGATCACCGGCGTCATTGTACGCCAGTATGTCGGCGTAATCAAAAAGCACCCGGCCTGTGCCCTGTTTCACATAAGCGCGAATGGCCTCATGTTTGAGGAATCGCTGGTACCCCTGCTCTCCGGAAGCGGATTGACCATCCACCGGACCGGTGGAAAAGATGCTTTTGGTGATGATGCCATTGGTCGTGGCGAAGGCATTGTACTGATCCACCACATTCAAATACGTCTGCAGAGAAACGCTGTTGCCGGTGATGGCAACGTCACTGCTGTCAAGTCCCCAGATATGATCGCCGTCGGGCCCCCCCGCACTGGAACCAAACCAATGCACCCCGAATTCGAGGTCATAATCGTTCGAACCGCTGTTGGCCGGTCCTTCAGTCCGCGTCATGTCCCAGCACCAGGCCTGGAACAGCACATGGATGGGGTTTCCCGCTGTGTGCTGCGCAACGATAACGCTCTTAATCGTGTCTATCGCCGCCGCATTGGTCCAAAAATCCTCCTCGCCCACCGACGCATGTCGCCCCAGGCGCAATGCGTCCGTGGTGGCTGCGGGAATGCTGCCATCAAAAGAGGTAGCCGCGTATGTACTGTTTTGCGCTGCCAACACGTCAATACCGGTTCGATACGCCTCACTGTGGGACTCACCGGCCGCATCCACCAGCCATGATTTAACGATATCCAAATATTGCTGTGGAATATTAACATACGCGTCCACAGCAGTGTGGTCCGCTATTATATAATTGGCATTCGGCTCCACACCGGTTCCCGTATCCGCGCCCGTTCCCGTATCCACGCCCGTTCCCGTATCCACGCCCGTTCCCGTATCCACGCCCGTTCCCGTATCCACGCCCGTTCCCGTATCCGCGCCCGTTCCCGTATCCGCGCCCGTTCCCGTATCCGAGGCCGTATCGGTCCCGCCACTGGCGCTGCTGTCATCATCGCACCCCAGGGACCAAAAAATCATCAACAGCGCCGTAACGATGACCAATACCGTATTGGGGGGGCCACCATACCGATGGTTTAAATGCGTTATACTCTTCATGTTCAATCTCCTTAAAGCATGGGATTACTCCCGGCACGTCTGTCGAGTGTAACAGCTTGCACAACGAAATGACCAACAAACCTGCAGTATTCTGTCTTTATCAAACTTGATACACGATTCAACTTCTGTCCAGCGATGGCCGGCTTTTCAAATCCATGCGGATGGAAAAAGCACGCCTCCCCGATTGCTATCCCCTTTTGTCCGCTCTATACTTTGAGATGCCCATGGACTGTTGAACCTGTACCAGACAAGGAGCTCCAATGAAAAGAATATCAACCCTCACCGCCATGGCCGGCGCCATTCTGCTCACCCTTTCCCTGACCGCCTGCGACGACAATGACGACGGAGACGGCGGCGCCAATGTGGAAACCGTACCCGTAACCGAATACTGCAAAGCCGCTGAGAACTGGAACACAGACAACGCCGCCAAAGAACAGGCGCTCATCGATTTGGTCAACGCCCAGCGAGCAAAAGGCGCCACCTGCGGCAATAAAGGCAGTTTCAGTGCGTCTGCGCCACTCACCCGACACACCGGACTGGACTGCGCCGCCCGGGTACACACAAAAGACATGGCCGACCGTGACTTTTTCGATCACACCAACCCCGATGGCCAGGGCCCTGGTGAACGCATGAAAGCGGCGGGAGTGGAATCCTTCGGCTGGGGCGAAAACATCGCAGCGGGCAATGGCGAGGCACAGGGGACGTTTGATCAGTGGATGAGCAGCGACGGCCACTGCGCCAATTTCATGAATCCCAACTTCACCCACATTGGCATGGGATACTACGAAGGCGGCGACTGGAACCACCTGTGGACCGCAACTCTGATGACCGGCCGAGAATAGGATTTCACCATGTTCACTCTTTACAATCGATTTATTCCCATCATGATGGCACTGGTTTTGGCGCTGATTTTAATAAGCTGCGCCGAAGACGACAAATCTTCAGATGCAGATACGGATACGGCCACCGCGTCAGATTCCAATGACGGGGATTCAGATTCCAGGACGGGTTCTTTCGACGGCGACAGTGCCTCGGACTCGGGCACCGATACCAACGATACGGCCACCCAATCGAACGACACGGATTGGGGCAATGGCGACACCGGCATTGTTGATACAACGTACGACACATCCCTGCCGGACTACTGCCTGCCCACCCAGGGCTGGGATGAAGCGTACGCCGAAAAGGAACTGGCGCTCATTGCACTGGTGAATGAACACCGGGCCCAAGGGGCCGAATGCGGTTCCAAAGGCTCATTTGGTCCCGCCGACCCGCTGACCCGTCATACCGGTCTCGAATGCGCGGCCCGCATGCACTCCATGGATATGGTGACGCGCAACTTTTTTGACCACGACAATCCCGATGGGGATGGGCCCAAAGTACGCATCGAAGCAGCGGGAGTGACATCCTTTGGCTGGGGCGAAAACATCGCCGGTGGCAATGAAAGCCCCAAGGACACCATCGCCCAATGGATGGCCAGCGATGGTCACTGCGCCAATTTCATGAACCCCAAATTCACTCACATAGGCATGGGGTATTACCCGGGCGGAGAGTGGCTCCACTACTGGACCGCCACGCTGATATCCGGCCAGTAACCCACGTGCCCCCCCTTTTACCGATAGTGATTCGGATTCAAACCGCGATACACACGCGCCATCCAACAGCGACGCCTGCGGCTGCACCACAGTGGGCGCGCAAACACCATTATTACTCAATTCAACGCTGACAGGCCATCTACTCCACCCGTGTGTAAACGGATCCTTTAATGTCTAAACTGTCACAGCCGCCATCCGGATCTATTTGAACCAATTCACCGTCCGCGACGAAGCACAGCGTGTGTAAGCTATCGAAATCGTCTTTGTTCGAAATCAGTTTCAACTCTGTATTCGAAACCACCTCGATTTCTCCATCGTCGGTGACCTGCGGGAGCAGCTCCAGTTCAAAGTTAAATGGCGGTTCACCAATCGTTTCAAACACCTTGCTATACGAATACTCGTATGTACCATCGTCGTTTAGAGTGAACGTACCCTCACCTGCACCCAAATCACGGTTCCAATAGTTGTCCACTCGCCAGGCGTGTGCATACCAGGTTCCCTTGTTCCCGGTACCCGATTGGCGTATCAGAAACCCGGCATTATATAAGGTGTCCCCAAATATCATGTAATTCGACTCACGGGCCACGACTCCCGGAGTGTCCCCATCGCCGCCATTATACCACAGCGCGGTTCTCAACCATCCGTCAATGGCGGACCAGCGGCCAGGATAGTGACGCGACTTGCCGGACCCCAGATAATCCCCTATATCGAGAATAGCCTCGCCGTTCTCACGAAATGTCCAGACAATCTCCACATTGTCACACTCTTCACAGGGCGAACGCCATTTGCCTACCAGGTTTGCATCAATATTATCTCCCGGCAGAGACAGTGCGTATTCATTCACACTTCCGGGTTCAGCAACAAAATTATCTCCTTTGACTTTTTCGTTATTCCCCCCATCATCGCAGGCGGCAAACAACAAAAGGAAAACCGCAACAAACAGATTTTTCATCATGAACATCCAGTGTTTAACAAAACGAATTTGAAACGTCGAGTGCTGACTAAAACGCTACACATACTGATCACTTGTAGCACGAATTCGGTCAACCATTATCATCGCATGCGCAAAAATCCACATCCATTATTTCAAATCATACCTGATGAATGGAATAAGGCTGTTGGCGCACAAAAGGAGGGATGACTATTCAGGGGGCGTACTAATCAGAACTCGGTTCCGCCGAGCAAATGGTCATAGAGATCGTAAACGGTGACATTGTCGTTTTCCATGAAACTGCCGGAGAAAATCAGTGCGTGGGGGTCTACCAGCGATGCACTGATGCTGGACCAGTCCTGATAGTGAATACCCAGCTGAACCTGTTCCCATGAATTGACCGGATAGGTTTGTCCGGCGGATATGGAGATATTGCTCATATCGATTTCAACGCACCAGACACCTCCGCCCATATTGACTGCAACCGCGGATATATTGTCCGGATACCAAACTTCTGCCACCGGTGTTTTGGACGCATCAATCTGAAAACAAATCTCTGATGTAAAGCCATCCAGAGTACCCGTCCCGGTAATGTCGTAGCGAAGCTGAACAGCGGCCATGCTGTAGTTGTTCTGAATCTGTGTATAAGTAGTGAATTCCAGAGGGGGTGCTGGAACCTGAATAGTTGCAGTGAATGCACTCAGTTCAGAAGTCATGCCCAGGGCGGCCGCAGTCCATTCATCGGTAATGGTTGCGGTAAGGTGTACAGTGCCGGGCCTCAAATCCAATCCGGGCACCGTCCATTCGAGATTTGCATCCACTGTTGCCTCTCCCAGAAATACCAGTGCGTCCAACCCGGCGGCGTCTCCTTCAAAAAGCTCAACTTTATCGCCTGGCAAACAGCTGCCAGTGGCGCAGTAACCTGTAACAAAAGACGCGGTGGCGCCTGCAAACACAGGTGGCGTCTTGCGATAGTTCAAATCGCTGTCATCAATAGCTTTGTTGCCGTTGTTGGAAAAAATAATGTTTCGGGTAAACGTGTTTCTTTCATTGTAGGGAGAGCTTTGATAGATGCCACCCAGTCCGTTATATGCAATGACGTTTCCGGCAATGCGACAATCGGATGCCCATGACACCTCAATGCCATAGTGGTCATTTCCCATGGGAACATCAGCGCCGCTCATGCCGATCACATTGTTTTCAACAGTAAAATGATGACACATTTTGCCAATGGAGATACCGTGGCTCGTTTTAATTGTTGCAGAGGGGTTGTCAGCTTTGGCGTTGGCGATAATGCTGTCTGCAATTGTGATGTTCTGCGCACGGGAAAATACCATACCTTGTTTTACGGGCCACGCAACGGTACGCGATGGGTCCACACCAATTTCGCAATCACTGAATGTCAGATCGCTGACATTAACAAGATTGACAGCGGCATCACAATTTCCAATGCTGACATCCACGAAATCCATGCGCTGGTAATACTGACCGTAGATGCCGTTGAGTGCGTTGTTGATAACCATTGTGTCAAACGTACAGTCGTAAACATCCTGAGCAGAGATGCCAGTGCCAATATTGTTCATTTCAACATTAGAGAACGCGACGTTGCGCACATTCATAAACTCAAATCCCGACGCACTGGGAATGCCAGTGCCGGTATAATGGGTTTTCGTATCATCAATGGTTACGTTCCGGATTTCGCCGCCATCCACAGTAGCCAGCGCAATTCCCCGTCCATAACCTGGGGCCACAAAATCGATATCCAGGCCATCGACAATCAATTCATCGACAGATCGAAGCGAAAGCCCGTATCCCTGCTCTCGGGTACTGGCCACAGATACATCATTTAGAGTAACCGTAGTGCCATCGTAAACATAAAGACCATCACCGTTGGAAATGGATATATTGGTCAAATCAACAGTGCCCCGGTTGTAGGACAGTGAAATGGAGTAGGTATCGCCCGCATTATCAACGGTCACATCACTCAGAGAAATGTTGCCGCAATTGTATGCATCAATTTTTCCATCCACCACATCAACATTGGAAAGCGTTACCGATTCTCCATATCCCACGGATACGCCGCCCTGAACTACCACATCCTGCATCGTAAACGCAATGTCCTGTTCAGTGGAATCATTCGCGTATACTCGCGCATTCAACGAGTATTTTGCACCAGCGCTGCTTCGAATTGTAATGACGGTGCTTTGACCCGGGTCATTGTCGAGACTGCCGTAATAGGAAAAAGTCTTGTTGGCTGCACAGACGATGTCATTCATCAGTACAATTTCCGCGTCGGGTGGCGTTCGGTAGTCCCCCCATGCCGCTTCAAGCTCGGCGCAGGTGGATACATTTGTTGCATATGCAGGCGCCACCATCATAAGTGATATGAGCATGCACAGCATGAACAGAATTTTTTTTGGTCCTTTGTAGAATTTCATTTCAACTACTCCTTTTGTCGCGTGCCACATGTGCGGCACAATTCCTGCAGGCCATCACATTGAGACAAATGATTTACGTTTTCCGGGGGGTTAATGCGATGCAGCCGCATTTGGTTGCAAAAAAAATCAGCAAATCTGCAACACAATAAAAAAGGAAGACGCCGATGACTACCCTGTTTCGCTTTTCGTGTTTCAGCGATTTCCAGAAGGACTCATTGAGCTTGTTGAAAAATCCCTGGCATCAGACCACAGAACGCTGGCGGTCCATACAACTTTATCGTCGTGAAATTCACAATCCAAACCCAGCGCTTTATTCAGCGTCAGCACTCGAATACCAATCGCTTCAAGGGAATTTCTTGCGCGGTTCGGATACGCACAGGGATTTTTTTTTTCAGCGTTACAGGGTGTGCACACAATACAGTGCCCCCCGGGCATGCCCCACACACGCGCAATCCCCAGTGATTTCAGATACTGCTCCACCGCTATCACCAGATCATAACTGGCCTGTTGAGTGCGATTTACATAGTCCGTATCGTTTGCCTTATCGACCAGATGTTCCTGCTGAAAAAGCACCCCAGCGTTAAAATCGCCCAACTTCCGGGCTATTTCATCGAAAGATCCGATATGAGGCGGGCACATGTAGTTGCACCCATAGTGATTGCATCGATTGCGGACACAGGCCGCGCGCACATCTTCATTCGGCACCAGCATATGTACCGGTAAAGACACACACCTGGTTGCGCCCAACCACAATACTTTTGCAATAATGGTTTGCATGACGGCTGTTATTGGCAAAAACAATTGCCCCATACAAGACATTTCTTTAAAGCAGTTTGTTTATTCGATAGCACAGTGCAGGTACCCGCCGTACAGACCATCGCTGTACAGATACAGATCATTTGGTGCAACGCCGCACATAACGCGGGTGAATTCGATCAGATTATCCGGCATCAACTGCCACTGACAGTCGCCACTCAGAATCGATCCATCGGGTGTCACCAGCGGCAAGATTACTTCCTCATTATAAATGCCTCCTCCCAGGCTGCCGGCCCAATCCGCGTCGCCGACTTTACACGCGGAAAATGCATCCATTGGTCCTTTGAGCACGGTTCCCATCCTCCCGGTGACGCTAACGAAATTGCCTACCACAGAGGCATATGTCAATTGCACAGATAGCAGAGATTCAGTAACGGATGTTTCCACAATACGCCAGCCCGAGGCGTCCCCGGCAACCATTTTTCCGGCATCTCCCACCGCCACCAGCAACAGGTTGTCATCGCTGATGACGCTACTGATATCATTGAATCGTCCATTGTTTTCGGGCGCGACCACTTCTGTCCAGGCGTGACCATTATAAAACGCTATGCCGTTGCCTGCGGCATAAATGTTCAGAGGATTTCCGGTTCCCACAAAATGCGGATTTTCGCCAAGCCATGCAGGCAGCTGACCATTTTCTACGGCTTCAATCACATTCGACTCAGCGTCAAAATTAAGCACGTAAAGATGACACGTGTCATCATCGGGGTCACACAGCGTCACCATCATGTGAGGGGGGCCCACTCCGTCCAGGCGTTTAAGGTTTCTTCCAACCAGATTGTCCGGAATGTTTTCGAGCTGATACGTCATCACATTGACTTCACCATCCCAGCCAACCTCGCCAATCTCCACAAACGGACCGTCGCTGATGCTGTTGCCGAGAAGTGCAAAACCGTTGTACCCGCCATCCATGTCCACATAAACGGCATCATCTCCAAACGAGTGCTTCAGCTCCAGGGTCTCAACCGGCCAGGATTCACATTCACTCGATTCAATTGGAGGGGGACACCAGTTCAGTCGCGCCGGCTCAGGCAACGCACTTCCGGGCAATGTGCGTACCGGCCGAATCCCAACATCGTAGCCTGGATATAACGAATTGGCGCGACCTCTGTTTGCGGCGCGGCAACTGTCAAATCCCAAAATTGAACTGTGAAAGCTGCCACCTCGCAAAGAGATATACCCCATGTCCACATCGCCGTATGGACTATCTGGCGTCTCGTTGCTGTAATGGCCCTCCCATGTCGCCAGCTCCATCACGTTGCCAATCATGTCCACCAATCCCAGATCATTCGGTTTGCCCAACGCCACCGATCTTGCATGCAGTTCGTCATTGTCGATTCCCGAAAAACCACACCAGGCAATATCTGAAAGCACGTCGGCCGCTATCTCGCCCGCAAAATTGCCGGCATAGGTGGCTCTTGTGTCGCCTGCTCTGGCCGCTCTTTCCCACTCTGATTCCGTAGGTAATCGATACCCCGGACAATGCAAAGGTGTTTTCCACTGACTTTTGTTTTTATAACATGGAGTCAATCCCATGGTTTCAGAGAGCGCATCCAGCCATGCTTTGGCCGCATCCACGCTCACCCCTGGAACAGGACAGTCATCATCGTGGCAAATGGGTCGACAATTCCGGTCATCGTCCGCACAAACAGTGGGGTTACATAAATCTTCGTAACCGGAAGGCAGTGCCTTCCACTGAGCACAGGTCACTTCCGTTTGTAAAACGGCATATCTGTGAACGAGTGTGACATCGTGCAGCATTTCGTCAGTGCGCCGGCCGTATTCTTCTTCGGGCGATCCCATGGTAAACGTACCTTCAGGAATCTCTATCCATTTCATTTGTTTGAGAATCGCAGGAGCATCTCCGATTGCAGCGGTAGCGTTATTCGTGTCCCTGTCATCATTGCCCGTATCGTCGGCGTGGCCACTTTCAGTGGATTCAGACGGGCCTCCCGAGGATTTCCAGCCACAACTGCCGGCACACCACACAACGGCAAACAGAATATACAAAATACGTGTCATTGCTCTTTTCCCTTTCGTTTACAGACTTTCCGAATATCGTTCCTTTCCCTGGAAATGCTGTATCCGCTGACATTGAGAACCATTGGCAATCAAATTTTTTTATGATTCAACTCTCAACGAAAAAAAATCGGCGACGGCACAAATATTTCACTAATTTCAGATATTCCAGTTCACTCCAAGGCCCAATATCAACAAAAATAAAAAAAGATAGAATTTATGAGCAATAATCCTCAACTGCACACTAAACACCACAAATATTTTTCATTGTATCTCATAATTTTGTGATAACATTGGAAGTCGCAAAACAAGGGAAAAGAAAACAATCAACAGATGGAGGAGAAGATGAAACAACAGGTAAGTTTTACACTATTTATCGCACTGATCATTGCCGCCGGCAGCGGTTTTGCCCGAAGCATTGATCCCATTGTCAGTACAGAGTGGCTGGAAACCAATCAGACCAATGTGGTTATTGTGGATATTCGCTCTACTGAAGCATACGAAGCAGGCCACATTTCCGGCGCCATCAGTGAACCATGGGCGGTGCCGTTTTCCGCCTGGATTACAATGCCCGACTCGGGCCTGCTGCTGGAAATGCCCGCCGCAGAAGATTTGTTTGCCGCTATTGGCGCTCTGGGCATCAGCAAATACACCAAAGTGGTTGTGGTCGGCGCACCCAATCCCGGTGAGCCTGTTCATTTCGGACCGGCAGGTGTTGCGCGAGTGGCCATGACACTCCGTTATGCCGGAGTTCGCAATGTGGCGATTCTGGATGGCGGCCACCCCAAATGGGTGGCAGAAAACCGTTCAGTGGACACGCTCATCCCGCCAGTTACTCCGGTCGAATTCACAGGTTGCATTGATACATCGCTCATTGCTTCCATCGAAGACGTTTCCGACAGCCTGTACCGTGCCACACTGATAGATGCCCGAGACGCAGATGTATATTTTGGCGCCACCATCGAACCCTATGCACCCGTTGCAGGTCACATTCCCAGCGCCGCCTCACTGCCCGGTCCATTTGCATATAATGCCGAGGGGGATGTGGTCACCTTTAAGGATGCGGACGAACTGGGCGCCATGGCCGAAGGCGTGGTCAGTGACAATTGGCCCTTCTGGGTGCCTGTTGAATACAAAAAAGTGATTATTTACTGCGGCGTGGGCGGCTACGGCTCCATCTGGACGTACCTGATGCGCGAGGTTTTGGGATATCGCAACGTGAAACTCTATGACGGTTCCGCCCAGGAATGGGTTGCCGCCGAGTACCCCATGACGACTTACAAGTGGGAAAGATAAATATCGTTTTTATAGTAATCAGGTACGCTGTTCGCAAACATTCCACCTGATAAAAAAAATTGAATATTTTTTTTAGTCCTCGATTGCTTTTCCATCGCCGTGCAGGAAACAGCACCGCTTTAATTCGCGATGTGTTTCACCTGCGCGGATTTCAACAACGAATTAACATCTCGAAATTCTTTCACAATTCACAGACCATCCACCCCATGCATCGCCGATGATTGCCCACTGGGGATGTGTCGAGAACTGTAAACGGAGTCACGACAAAAGCATTACACCAGCGTACATGTACGCAGCGCCGCATGCCTTTTTGCAGACTGACAAAATGCGAGTCAGCAATTGAAACATGGCAATGGTTGTGGTTCAATAGACCAGCGCGTTCGGAGGAACGGATACTTCAAGGAAACGAATTATGAGCTGGGAACCGTTTGTACTTGCTCCACCTGATCACAAAGCACCTTTTCCACAACCCATGTCTCATCGAGACGGACTTGGCGACAGGTTGCGCATCGCTGCATTCGCTGAATTGCAGGCAGTGCGCGCATTTGGGTGGGCATCAGAACACTTTACAGACGTCCCCGCCACCATTATCGAAGGCTGGCAGCGACAGATTCCCGAAGAGAAACTGCATTTTCGCTTGATCGTGGAACGAATGATCCGTCTTGGTATTTTACCGCAAAAGAAGACTGTATCCGCCAACCTTTCAGAAACATTATATTCCTGCCAATCTGGCAAAGACTTCGCCATTCAAATAGCCACAGCCGAACACAAAGGCCGCCTGGCGGCGCTGAAAATGGCGGACTATCTTCAACATCGGGATCCGGTGACTGCACAGGTGTTTTTGCGCATTGCCCGCGACGAAGTGGCCCATGTCCAACTGGTTATGGATCATTTCGACTGGACCCCCTGACGCTGTTTTGGCAGTGGTCCAATTGCCTGCCTGCAATAATACAGTATGTTTTTTTAACGAGTCATTAGTTTAAGAACGGATGATTCTTTGGCACGGGGGGCGCCATGAAAAATCTTTTTTTTGTTGTGACAGTTCTCTGTGGACTGCTCGCGGCCTGCGACGACGAAATCTCGCTGGAAGATGAGCTGGAGGTACTGGTCGAGAGTGAAACAGTCCAGCTGGATACCATTTGTGAAAACGGTGGCTGCGATACGTTGAATGCCGTACAATTTACACTGGCACTGGACGCGGCCAATGCCTCATCGGAAAACGACACAGTTCAGTTTCTGCAATACCGCGTGGATTACCAGCTGCCGCAACTAAAAAAAAAGATTCCATTTTTTGCCGCGCCACTTGATATTGTCCTGTCCAAAGGCGACGAAACCGTTTTCAATATTCAGATTGCCGGCAGCAAACAACGCGCATTGGTCTTTAACCAGGTGGGGGGACGTGAGGTAAATGGTATCGCCAGGGTGACCCTCGCCGGATACGATGAGCTGGATGATCGCGTCAATTTTGAATTTACATTCCATGTGGCGTTGGGCGATTTCATCACAGGGGACGTTTCCCATGGCACGCAGGAAGGAGAGTAACCATGCGATACATATTTTTAATCATGGTTGTTGTCTTTTTATGTGGCTGCGATACAGAGACCCAGCGCAAACCTCTGCCGGACTGGAGTGCGGGGTATGACAACGGCGACACTTCCGTTGTCGTTACCGCGGATGATACCGACATTATCGAAGGCAATACCCAGGACCTCCCCAATGGCTTTGGGCTTGGAGTTCCCTGGGACGTATCCTATCCGGTACGACTGAGGCTGCACAATACCGCCGACCATCCGTGTATTGCCGGCGGAGACTATCCACCCGACGCGTTGTGCATCATGGAAATAAATGAGTTGGATTTGTATGTACTTGGTCTGGTGTACGACATTTTCGCTCCTTTTGGGATGTGCGAATTTATCTGGTACGGGTCGTACATGTTCGAAAACTGGCAGGTGGGCAATGGGCCAACCGAAGTGTCATGGACCCTTGATGCATCAGACACGGACAACCCCATTAAAGATGAAGTGAATTCACAGGGGGGCGTTCCCTATTGTCCGTTTGACTATTCCAAAGAAGATGGCCCAAATTGTTGTCTGGGCAAATATGTCCAGACAGTTGTGAACGGTCAAACAGGGGAAGTGATGACCCGGGAAGGCGATTGGGGCGGCAACGCTGTGGACTGTTATGCCGGAGCCGCATTCATCGACAGGGAAGCCCTGTTCTCCGAAGACGGCTGGCCACTGTCACGCTATATCTACACGGACCGACAGGCCATCGTTAAACGGGTGGAATACGAAGGGTTGTCTGCCAAATGGCACAGCAATGTGCTGTTGGCCAACTATTATAATCCAGCGGATCACGCCAATGATATGCCGGTTGCGTTTAAAGGATTTGCGTCCAATCCCTACTATGAGTTTGCATGCCTCGACGATGCGGAGGAAATAGTCGCCCGAATTCGACTGGTGGTGCAGGAGTGGAATGTGGAAGCGGAATTCGATATAGACGGCAATGCCAGCACCACCGGCGTGGAGGGCATTTGGAACACACCTCTCGACGACGTCTCCGACTGGGCCACAGTGACCCCGGACAATACCAGTTATCCCAACCTGTACGAATGAGTACATGCAAATTCCCGGTGGACGCCAGGCATGCATTCATTTTGCGGGCAATCATATTGGCACATTGGGGCATGCCGTCGACTATTTCACGTTTTTTCGTTGCCGTATCAACTGCGCGTAATACCTGAACAGCGCATTGTCCCCGCTCTCAAAGGGCATGCATTGACGCGCCTGCAAATCGCCGTGTATTCCCCAAACGGGTTTTTGTTGTGTCATCCCCAGCTCGGTGCCGTAATATATTATGGGCGGATGGGGCTGTTTAAATTGAATATCTGCGGCACTTTTTAAAAGGGTTTTGTCATTGCGAACCGAAAATAAAAACCGGTTCATATCGTGATTGTCCAAAAATGACAGCAGGGCGAAATCGTTGGGAAAGCGCGCGTAATGACGACGCAACGCCAATTCGATATGCTTTGATGTGTTTTTTTTGGAAGGGCGCATCAAATGTTGTGTCAGGATGTGCTGAAACTCAAAATCGAGCATGCCATCGAAGACCCCTGTATATTGCAGCATCACATCATCGTTAACGGGCTTGCCATGAATCATGTTTCGGTGGAAAATCGTTTTTCCAGGCAGTCGCAGCGTGGGCAGATTTGTGCGCCTTATCCCAAACAGCGTTGCTTCGCCAAAGATGAATGCATCGGGATTGCGCGACTTTATGGCGCTGCGAAACACCTCCCAGAATTTCATCGATGGTCCAATCACGTGGTCCAGTCGAAATCCGTCCACCCCGGCATCCAGCCAGTACAGACAACAGTTGATCATATATTGACAAGCATCGGGATGGTCCAGGTTCAACTTGGGCAGTTCGCCAATATCCAGGTACTTCAGATAGTCGCCGTTGCTGCGAAAATAAAACCAGTCCCTGTATTCACTATTTGGATTGTCGCGTGCTTCAACAAAAATGGGATGCTTCTCGTGCATATGATTGGGCACCCAGTCCAGAATGACGCGCATTTCCGGCTTCGCCGCCGCCAGCAGCGTTCGAAACGCCTGCAACCCGCCAAAACGCGGTTCCACACTTGTGTAATCGGTCACATGATAGCCATGATACGCGGCGGTACTCTGCACCGGAGATAGCCATAGGGTATTCACCCCCAGTTTTCGCAAATAGTCGAGCCGACGGGTCACACCATTGAGCGTGCCACCGCAAAAAACCGGTTCAGCCGGATTCCCCACCCACGACTCGCCATCCCCGGGACTGAATCGATCGACAAAAATATGATAAATGACCGCATGGCGCCACCATGGAATCGGATGCACGTTCTGCTTCACAGAGCAGCGATTCATGAAGGGCACTCCCTGTACGCTATTTTATCTGGTCGGGATATTTGGGAAGCTCGCGGGGAGAGGGATGAATCATCAAAATGGTGGTCCCATTCTCGAAAGCCGCCTGCTGACCATCGACAGCCAATGCCTGAGCAGAGAGATTCCTCGCCTGGATACCGCCCTCGCGCAGTTGTTCGAGAACTTTCACCGCGCGTTCAATGGACAGTGCCATCACTTTTGCTTCCGTCGGCCGTGCAATTTTTTCGTTGGATGCAGACGTGCGGGAGCCAATATCAATTTTTCGTTCATCCACCCGCGACAAAACCTGTACGATCGATGAAATAATTTCCTGTCCCATTTCACTCAGCTGCGACTTTCCTTCTTCGAAGAGCTGATTGTTCTGCAGAGAAATATGCATCACGCCACTGACATATTCAACATCGTACCGAATCACATTTTCAACGCTCCCCTCCGCTTGCGCTGTGGGGTCGGGATCCAGTGCGACCTTCACGAGTTTATTAATTTTGGAAAAGGACTCCCTCCACCGGGCCTGATACGCCACTGCTGATCTGTATCTGTCCTTCAATTGCATAAACTCAATGTGCTTGCGCTGTCTGATGGCCGCCGCCTCCTGAACCACTTCCTCACTGGCGCACTGCTTCTGATTTTGCACTCCGTCCGTTTGGGACGATGTGCCGCTGCTATGAGCACAGGATGCCAGTAAAATTGTCCCCACCAATAATACGGTCTTTTTCATTGCTGCATCTCCTTATCCCAGGCATTCTCTGGTCAGTATTTTGCTTACTTCATTTAGTGTACGTTTACGTCACAAATTTCCATACAAAGTTATTTATATTCAAGTGTCATCTGTTTCAGAAATCCAGATAATTTCATCTGCAACAGGAAGTGGCCTTCATGTAACATATCGGGTGCATATCAGCTATGATAAATGTATCCCCGCAATCAACTACCGGCTCAATATTTGATCATTCAGCCCCCCGGCATATCGCTTTTTTCACACGAAACCACGAATGGTGTCAGCGACGACACCACTCGTGTCATGGATCTGTTGACACAATCGCGCATCACCAGGGGGGTGATGCAAACGACAACACTATATGCCAATATTGCTCAGCGTCACCATAATGCGATTCACAAACTCGGTCAGCTCCGGGTGCTCTGCTTCCAAAGCCTCCGTTTCCGTCTTCAGATACGTCACAAAATCCGTCATGGCCTCCGGGGTGTACGTATCTATTTCCTGTTGAGCACTGTCGAGGGCATGCGCCAGTCTGTCCGTATCCGCCGGAATCTGGTTCAGCCGGTCATTGAGTGCCCCAATTTGTTTTTTAACCTCTTTTAACGGCATATATTTCTCCTGCAGTATTGAGTATAGCGATTCCATGGTGAACGGCAACACTTCCGGCTCTCATTTCGCACCAGTCGACATTCGCGGGATCATCCAGATTCCCAGCATCACGACGGCCACGGCCGCACCACTCCAGTACACGGCCTGCAACCCGCCGAACACAAACATCCCCCCCATCAACACGGGACCAATGGTTTGTCCAATACGCAATACCATACTGTTGACCGACATGAACACGGCCCTCTCCCCCATGGGCGCCATTCCAACGAGCAACGTCTGAATCACCGGAAACAAAACGCCATGTCCTGCCCCAAAAATGATTAGCGGCAACAGCATCAGCCACTGCCTTTGAATCTGACCAATGGCCACCTGCCCCAGGGTATACGCCAGCAATCCAATGCAAAGCAATGCTCGCTCACTGGCCACAGCTGACAAGCGCTTCATTTGAGATGACGCTACGGCGGTGGAGATGGAAAATACCGACAGATAGACGCCAATCAACCACTCCGGCGCATTAAAACGCTCTCGCATTAGAATTGGAAAGTAGGACAGCAGCGCACCGTACAGAATCACAAACATAAGTACATTGATAATAAAGAGACGCCATACAGCCGCCTGGTTGATATTAGTCCACGCATTTCTAAAATATTGACCCGCACCGTGCATTTTTGACAATGGCGGCAGCTCCAGCCGGAACCACACCAGCAATGCCACCACAATCGCCGCAAGGGGCAGATAAAACGGTGCATACCATGCAACGCCCGCCAACAATCCACCTATCACAGGATAGGATGCCACCCCAAGACTTAATACACTGGCGTTGTACCCCATCGCTGCCGGACGCTCACGGGGATCGAATAAATCGCCAATCAGCGTCACATTCATCGTGCCCAGAGCGGCGGAACCAATCCCCTGCACGATACGCAACGCCACAATATAATCGAAATCTCTAACCAGAGTGATGGCGCCGCCCGCCAATGCAAAGAGCAGCAGAGACGGTACCAGAATCGCCTTGCGTCCCAGTCGATCCGCCAGAATACCCACAACCGGAGTTAGAAATATGGCCGGCAATGTGAACGCTGTAATCAGGATGGCCACCTCCGGCGGTTTTAACCCAAACTCCTCGATAATAGTTGGAAATGCAGGCGTTATACTGGCTACGCCCAACACGGCCATCAGGGTTACACCAAAAACGACCCGCAAATTTGAATCACGAAACACTGTTGACATAAAGGATTGGAACCTCCATCCGGCTACCTGGATAAAAAGGATTGTTCATTCACATGTCAAGGGAGACAGGACTCGCCTGTCGAATTGGACGCGTCGCAGCTTCAGTCCGAATGCGGGCTTTTGCTGGTTACGACCGATGGTGGCAGTCCATCCCCACTTTGGGATGACGACACAATTTCCGTGGTCCCGGTATCTTCCATCGCATCCACTCCGCGCAGAGGCAACATCAGCCGAAAAGTGGTCCCTTTTTCAGACGTTTCCAATACTTCAATGACTCCCTTCTGCTGTTCCACAATGCCATGCACCACCGCGAGACCCAGCCCGGTGCCTTCCCCGAGCGGTTTGGTGGTAAAAAACGGTTCAAAAATCCGGGCACGCGTTTTGTCATCCATGCCTGCGCCCGTATCAGTCACCGTAAGCCACCAACACGCGTCATCGTGATTGCTGTGCAGCTTTATAATACCGCCGTCGAGCACTGCCTGAATCGCGTTTACGAGCAAATTGATGACGACCTGCGAAATCTGTCGGGGATATCCCAACTGCGCGGGAATATCATTCAGCGACAGCGAGATGGCAACCCCCGGCGGTACCCGGCCATGGGTCATCCGCACCGCAGAGCGAATGACATCGTTGACGTCGAACATGGAACGAAACTCCACATCGCCGCGTGCAAACCGACGCAAATCATCGACAATCGTATTGACCCGAACAATGCCCTCCTTTATTTCCGGAATGATCTCCTGCCGGTATTCCTCAAGAAGGTCATCAGATTCACTCAGTTGCTGCAAATCCACTTCAAGTTGCCTGATGTTACTGGTCACAAACGCCATTGGGTTGTTTATTTCATGGGCAATACCTGCGGCCAGCATACCCAGAGATGACATCTTTTCCTGCTGAGTGGCAAGGGTCTGTATCTGCTTGAGCTCCCCGGCACGCCGCTCCAGCTCCCGTCGTTGAGCCTCTTTGTCGTTCACTGCTTTAATCAGTTCGCTGGAGCGCCCGGCATTCAACGTGATACTGACAATAGTCAGCATGGACAACGTCACCACCTGCAACCAGTCCACCCCCACCACAATGCTGGTTGTCACCTGCACCACCAAAAGCCCCCAAAGGGAAATCTTTGCCCAAACATGGGTTTTGGTGTCCATTACCGCTGCCAGCACAAACAGCCAGCCCCAGGTGGGCAGCGACGCATTTGCGGCAACCACCTTGGCCGCCTGCCCAACTCCGTTAATCAATTCGCGAAGCATAAAGGAATTGTTGTCTATTTTTTTTAGGCGATAGAGTCTGGGGATAAGTGTGGCGTTGATGGATCCCAGCAACACGCAAATGCCAATGGTGACCCATCGCCGAACCGGGTCGTCCCAGACGGTCAGAACCACAAACGCGTCGAGAATAAAGGTGGCGATAAAAACAATTCGATTTATTTCCGGGTAGCCATCGCTGACCACCTTCTTCGTCACATGTTCAGTTTCGTTCATCGGACAACAACTCCCGCAATAACTCCGAAACACCGCTGAATATATCAATTTTTACCGCGAAACCTGAAGAAGTCACATGCGAAGCATTCTTATTGTGCTCAATAAGTATGGGTCCACATTTATTTCCTCTCATTAATACAGGTCTTAAGTTACGTTTCAAATCCGAACTCTGCCACCGGCAGATGACAAATTGCACTGAACATAATTCATCGGATGCTGTAAGTCGCAACTGCATCGTACCCGCGCTTTAACTTTTTTCAACATCTACCGATTAATTCATCATCCATAAACCGGATACATAACAGAATTGTCCGTTCGCAGTTTATACCTTGTTTTGCCGCATATTGCACTGCCCAGTGCTTTTCACTTGCGAAAGAGCGGTTCCGTCGTTAACTTCTCTTTGTCATGCCTGAATTGCCCGAAGTGGAAACCATTCGACAACAGTTGCTGCCTTGCCTGCCGGCCAAAATCAAACAGACGCGCTACTCCAGGGTAGTTGGCTCCATCCTTAAAACGAAAATGTTTTCCCCCACCGGTAAAACCATCGCCACCATTTCCCGCAAGGGAAAACTCCTCGACTTTATCTTTGCGGATGGCACCCACATGATTTCCGGTCTGGGAATGAGCGGCGGATGGCGATATTCATTTTTACCGATAACAGCCAAACACACCCATATTCAGTTCACCTGTGAAAACGCCAACGGGCAAATCTATCTGGCCTACGTGGATCCCAGACGGTTTGGAAACTGTCACCTGCTCGACGGTCAAAACGCCGAGCGCCAACTGGCCCGGCTGGGAGTGGATGTGAGTACCAAAGAGTTTAATGTGGATTATGTGGCCGCCTTATGCAATCGATTTCCAAATCGCGAAATTAAACCGTTTTTACTCGATCAGGCATGCTTTGCCGGTGTGGGCAACTATATGGCCTGCGAAGTCCTCGCACACAGCCGGATTCACCCCGAAAGGATGTCGCACACGCTTTGCGCCAAAGAATATCGGCAACTGGTCCGGGCCATGCAGCTGGTGGTAGGCGGAAGTCTTAAAAAACGGGGACTGACATTTAGCGGCGGCTATACCGATGCCAAAGGAGAAAAAGGCGCCGCCCTTAACAACCTGGTGGTGTTCCACCAGAAAATATGCGGGCTTTGCCAAACCACCGAAGTAACACGGATACTGCAAAAAGGACGGACCACCTGGTATTGCCCTCACTGCCAAAAATAATGCTATATGGATTGGCGCTTACGCTACTGTCAGGACGGGGGTCCGGGTACGATGGGATTATGGCAGCAAAGGCGCCAACGTATCTAAAACCCCATCCGTGGTGTCGACACAAACGGCCTGCATTCCCACGTGTCGTGCCCCATCAATGTTTTCCTGACGATCATCCAGAAACAGCAAGGCAGAAGGCGGCAATTGTATGGATTCTATCAAAAGCTGGTAAATGGCGGCATCCGGTTTTGCCAATCCCGCTTCGCACGAAAGCACTGACGCATCGAACAACTGGTCCATCTGGCGTTCGTGAAAATAAATCGCCGCCTCCGGCTCGGTGTTCGACAAAAAACCTGTCTTATATCCATTGGCTTTCAGTCTGGAGATGACCGCCAGCACTTCTTTGCGAAATCGAAACACCGCACGCAATGCCTGCGCCCATAGAGAGTGTTCCAAAATGACACCTGTGGACTGCCCGCATTCGTCACATACCGTTTCCCAAAGCTGACGCTCAGAGAATATTCCCTGCTGGTACAGGGGCAGATGTTTCCCAATGGATGCGCTCCCTGTTGCAGTGGGAATCCCCAGCTGCTTAGAACAATACGCCTGCAACGCCGTGCTGGGTTCGTCAATGATGACGCCCCCCCAATCAAATACAACGCCTCTGACAGATGTCATTTCGGTTTACCGATTCTCCCTTGTCAACTGCCCAGCCTGTAATGGTTTCCAAACAGCCGCTTTTGTTTCTTCCTTCTCCTGGTATAATCACAATGTCACGGTTGTCGACCAGGAGCGGCGCCTTTTTCAAATCAGACCGCTCTATTGGATTCACTGGGAAATGCCGTTTTAATATGCGAAAAGAATCGTTCTGCAGCGACAAAAACACAAAAGGAGACGGCCCAGCCACCAATCACATCAATGGTGTAGTGCAGGTGACTCAAAAAGACCACTGCCACTACGACAATATGACCGGCCAACGCGACGATGCGCAATCGCGGATACTGCCAGCAGTACAACAGCAATAAAAAGGTGGAGGCGGTATGACCCGAGAAAAAAAGGTCTTTAGTGAGGTATACATGAGCGGCATCCGTTGTCAGCGCTGAAAAGGGGTTGATAATCTGCAGCCAGCCGGTGAGCAGTTCAGATATCGGCTTTCCCGCATTGACATCCCGGCCGCTCACCGGGCCCAGTCCGGTCACAAAAATACTGATGCCGCGCAGCAGACTAACCACGCCGCCCGCATAGAGAAATTCGACAAAACGCTGCCGATTCAACTTCCACAGCACTGCCGCCACCGGGATGTAACAGAACACCCACAGGTGATAGTTATACTTTGCAATGGTGGGAATCAACGGCACCAGCGATAGAACACGATCATGCAGTGTGGGTGCGGACAGACCTTCACCAATCACTGCAATGAGTACCATAACGGAATGGCAACAGTACCGCCATGCAAAGGCAAGGGGAATATTGTCCCAAATACCGTTTTTTTTCTTTGAAGAGGGTTTTAAAGAAAATTTTTTTCTGACAGAATTCATAATGCACTCGCTGTGACGCAGCTTAATTACAATAGTCAAACCAATTAGTCCACCACTCATCAACACGGGTTGCGCCGTTTAGGTTCAGGCAGAAAAAATGGCCGTCATGGCAAATAAAAAAACTTTGTTCTGCGCCCCCCAATTGAGGTAACCTTAAAAAAGATGCGAAATGGATTAATTCAATATCTGATTTTAGTGGCCAGTATCCTTTGGGGATTCATGTGCAGTTCTCAACATTTTGAGGCGATTTCGTCACAGGTTGGGCAAACCGAAACACCGGACACCTCCCGAAAAGAAGACACCGACACTGAAGAGGAACAGGCAAGAAATATCGCCGTCCCCTCGGATGCCCGATTTGATGCAGCCGGTCCTTCTTTGGATGAATTCAGAGAATTGTCTCTGTCCGTGGTGGGCAATGGCACACTGGAATCCTGCAACGACGCCAGTTTGCGAGCCGCAATGGATGAGATCAATTTAAGAGGCGAAGGGCAAATAGAGTTTCGTTGCGGAGAAGACTTCCAACGAATCGAAATTGAAGAGCCCCTTAGCGTGGAAAGCAACGTGCGTCTATGGATTCACGGAACGTTGAGCAATACTCGCAAGCCTATGGTGGCGCTGGATGGTCGCGAGGAGAATCACATCTGGGACATGAAAGCGGGTAGTCAGGTAGCATTCGACAGGCTCACCTTCGCCAACGGTCGGAATCGGAAAAAAAGGAATGGAGGGGCCATTTTCGCATCGGGTCTTCCTGAATCAACCGATGGCGCATCCGGCGGGCATCTGATAATTTCTGAATGCGTGTTCCTCAACAATAAAGCATCAAGTGAACTGGGCGGCGCCGTTTATGCCGATCATCTGGATAACGTAAGAGTGTATCGTTCTGTGTTTGAAGAAAACTGGGGAGGATACGGTGGGGCCATGTATTTGAACGAAACCGGATTCGATATCGTTAACAGTGATTTCGTGGCCAATTCAGTCAAATCCGAAGGGGGAGCACTCTGGATTCAAAACACTTTGACGCTCAATGGAAAACACCTTTCACTCACAGGCGTGCGATTTGATGGCAACCGCTCCACCGAAAGCGGTAGCGCCATGGCGGTGCGTCAGCATGACAACGCGGATCTGGTACTGACCGAGTGCGAATTGAGCCAGAATAAAATCGAACCACAACCTGAAAACACCCGCACAGGCGAAGGTACCCTGTATATCCGGGGCGGCAGACTGGAATTGAGGTCGTGTTCGTTTCTCAACAACCTGGCAGTCAATGGTGTCGGCGCCGTCTATGTACAATCCAGCCGGGGCCTGGTTGCCGAAAACTGCACGTTTTATAAAAATACTACCCAAAAGGGCCAAAGTGGCGCTCTGTATCAAAACGATGCCAATGCATCGGAAATTGTCAACAGTACCTTCTATCGAAACCAGGGCGGTAAAGTCGGCGCCATTTACCGTTCAAATCCCCTTGCTCTCACGATTCGCAATACTATTTTTTACGAAAACATGTCTGGCGGCAATACCCCCCAAAGCTGCAATGCTGAATTTCAGGAAACGGACGTCTCTCTACTCGGTGACACAGATACCGGCGCAACCGAAATTGTGGAAAGCAGCAACCTCGAATATGCCAACAGGACATACCCACTGAATCAATACTGCACTGCAAAAATTTTAACAAAAGATCCGGATCTTCATGACAAAGCCGAGACGAATAATGGATTTGTATCCACCATCAGATTGAACCGCGATTCATATGCGCGAAATAGAGGCCGAAACTGTCCCCTCACCGATGCCCGTGGAAAACTTCGTTCCGAGGACGCGTCCGACACCAACGCGGATACGAATCAGGACGCCACGTGCGATGCTGGAGCGTATGAATTTGTCGAAAACGGCAGCATTTAAAAAATTTCTCGCTCGTTCAGCGTGAAAAATACATCAGAGGTGTCTTTTTAAAAAAAACTGGTATCGCAAGAAGACCCTACCAAAAAAAAGGCCTCCTACCCTTAACAAAGTCAGCCATGTCAAACAGGGATAGGAGGCTCCGTGCATGCACCAATGTATGCACTTGTACGAAAGTATTGCACTTAAAAAAAAAAAATTCAAATTCTTTTCCAAAAAGAATAATGCTTCAATTGGACTGAGATGAACTGCAGAGATGCGCCATTGCAGGGAATACCACGCTACTCAATAACATCAAGCATCACACGCTTGTTTAGCTTGGCAGCGGCGGCATTAATGATTGTTCTGATGGATTGAATGTTGCGTCCTTTTTTCCCAATAATGTTTCCCAAACACTGGGTGGATACCCGCAACTCAATCACCGTCGATTTGTCACCGTCCACTTCTTTCACTTCCACAGTCTCTGGTTCATCTACCAGTGCCTTCGCAATCACTTCAACTAATTCTTTCAACTCCATGATTCACCTCTGTCTCCGGCAAAGCCGGTGTGCAAAAAACGATCGAACAAGAGTATTCGGTACTCCAACTGTTCTAACTTCAAACGGACATCTGCAAATTATAAAAGCGAAAAAGTTTTTTTTTCAAGCAAGAGTTCGAAAAAGAACAGATTTGTAAAAAAGCTCAATAAGGGGAAAAAATCTGACCGAGTTGTAGCAGGAATTTAAAAAGACAGTGATGGTAAATTGTTTTCAATCTGTTTCACAATAGATTCAGGTGATGTGGAGACCAAAATGGGGACATCAATGACAGGCACTCCATTGGCCGCAAACCAGTCGCATAGCGGTGCAGTGCGCTCAATGAAGATTTGCAACTTCTTTTGAACCAGTAGCAACGCATCATCCGTTCGAGCGGTGCGATCATTGCCGGCATTGGTCAAGATACGTGCCATCACCACTTCAGGCGAACACTGCAGACGCAGGACAGCCTGAATATCAAACCATGGCGCCACATCCTTCGCCTGGTCCACATGACGTGGCAAACCATTGAGCACAACGGCTTTGGCGGGCGTATTCCGGTTAAAATGGGTAATAATCTTCTTCGCAAGGTAAAACGTTTGCTTTTCGAGCAATGCGCCTTTTTCAAGAATGTCTTTAAGAAAACGGACATCCGAAGAAGAAATGCCGCTGTCCCGCGTTCCAGCGGCGGTCTGACGAAGCAGTTCGCCAAAATCAAAATGCGCATATTCAATTCGGTTCAAACCATGCTGGGCAATATAATCCCCCAGCGGCGTCTTCCCACTTCCGGTGGGACCAATTAAAAGAATTGCTGTTTTTTTCATTTCAATTTTCCTCGCGATGCAATGTGATAAGCGTGATTTCAGATGTCGTTCCAAGTCGCATGGGCGGCCCCCAGTATCCGGTGCCCTGATTAATGTACAGCTGGCTGCGGTGGTTGTACTGGATATGCCCCTTCAGAAACGGTTGCTGCAAACGCACCAGATAGTTGAACGGCCAAATCTGACCGCCATGGGTATGACCGCTTAATACCAGCCCCACATCTGCCTGAGCGGCATCATGTATAATTTTAGGTTGATGACAGAGCAACACCACTTCCTGCTCGGCATTGCGCCCCGCCAGTGCTTTTTCCAAATCCAGGCCTTCGACGTCATCGAAACGATTTGCCTGGTAATCATTAACACCGGCCAGCAGCAATGGATGCTTAACGTCACCAATTTCCACCGCACGATTATCCAGCACCAAAATGCCAAGCGTTTGCAAAAAAATCGTCCACTCATTGGCGCGAAAATAATACTCGTGATTTCCAGTGACGAAAAAGACGCCCTGGGGCGCCTTGAGTGCGGCCAATGGGCGAACCTCCTTTTGAAGCGTGTTCACATAACCGTCAACGAGATCCCCAGTGATAACAATGAGGTCGGGTTTTAATGAATTCACTTTCGAAACGACATGCGACAGATACTCGCCATCAAGCGTCAAACCAATGTGGATATCGGATATTTGAACCATACGCAATCCGTTGAGCGCCTCTGGCAGTTTTGCCAATCGAATATCCTGCCGAATGACGGTTGCGTCTTTTTGAACTGTAATAAACGATGCGGCGCTTAAACTGCCCGACAACCCCAGCGTTCCCGCTGCGGCAATTTTCTTTAGGGACTGCCTTTTTTCCGAATCAATCGGTGCAGTCGCAACGTCGCCTGCGGCACTCGAAAACCGCCCAATCAGATAGCGCACCAGGAAGAATAAATCAACCATCACAAGTGATGTGACCACAAACAGCATCGTGCCCATCCAGAGCAGTGGCATGAAGGAAACCACCTTAGCCGTCTCTGCGCTCATCATTCGCGCTGTCATCATAGTGGCGGGAATCGAAATGGCCAATGCGGCCACCGAAATGGTGCCGGCAAACCTTAACCCTGGGTTCAATGCGGTGTCTTTAACCAGGCGTTTCCAGATATAATAATGAATCAACCCGGTAATCATAATAAAAAAAAGTCCAAACAGAATCATCGGTTTCCAGTCTTCCAGTATGACCACCACAGCGGAAGCGCTGCAGTCTTATATGCGCAATACGGCCAATGAAAAAGGTTATTTCGAAAAAGCGTTTGTCAACTCATACAATTGAACAGACGGCAAACAAAGGCAGGTTTGCGGTGCTTTCTTTCACTCATTTAAAGCTGGACACGGACAATTGTTACTATATTTTCACATATGACAGAATACATCCGTTAAGTCCGAGACCCGTCGTCGTTGCTTCATTCAAAGCGTTGCGGGCGCAAAAATGCTGTTACCGCATCAAGGTTGTGCGCACGTTTGGCAGGTCCAGCGTTTGTTTTTTGGAATGGGAGCGAAAGAAACAGATGGTTTTGGATTACTTTTCCTTTTTGCCCATTCTGGGAACAGCGGTATCGCTTTTCCTTGCCATATTCGTATGGCCTCGTTCAGTGGGACGACTTGAAAACAAAGTGGCCGGTCTTTTGGCGCTGGCGGTCGCCTTTTGGAATCTGGCCGACGCCATGCGCCGCATTTACCCCGGAACACAACTGGACGCCACATCGGATATGACACTGTTCTGGCAGAAAGCAGGCACCCTCGGCTCGTGTATCAGCGCGGCGCTGCTGGTCCATTTTACATGTCTGTTCACCAATAATATCCGGCATCGGGTGAGCACTGCATGGGTGATGCTGGGATACCTCATTGCCCTGTCAGTCGTTGTACTCGAAAACACCACCTCTCTCATTACAGCCGCCACGTCCAAACACTTCTGGGGATATGCTCCTGTGGAAGGCCCGCTGTACTGGGTACATATCATCTACATTCTCGCCGCGGCAATATCGTCCTTTGCCTTTTGTGCGCGGCATCTGATGGTCTCGGTATCGGCACGGGAGCGTCGAAAAACGAGAATGCTCATGATTGCCATTGCCGCCGCACTGCTGGGAGGAGTGCTCACCGAGTTGACCCCGCAGATTTTCCACCTGTCTATTGTTCCACTGACCACCACCGGCAGCGCAGCCACTGTCCTCATCATTTCCCTGTGGGTGATTCGGGTGGAACAAATCGCTCCCCTTTCGTTCGGTATCCGCTCCCGCCTGAATGACTTGGTGAAGGGAAGTCCGGCTGCCATTTTTACCATGGAACGCGTCAACAACGACCTGGTCTGCACTTTTGCAAGTGACAATATCACATCCATTGTGGCCCTTCCCAAAGACGGTGTTTACAACTGGTCGTTCTGGAAACAGTGTGTCTGGGCAGACGATTATCCAGCACTGGAAGCCTCCCTGCAACGCGCGCTCAGCCAGGGTTCCGACATCATCGAATATCGCATCAGCGACGATTCAACAAACACCGTGCGCTGGGTGCATCAGGAACACACTCGGGTAGAGCACTCCGATGGCTCGATGGAAATTGTCGGATCCCTGTACGACATCACCGAGCGCCGACTCAATGAAAACGAAGCGGAGCTGACCAAAGACATCCTGGAGGCGAAGGTAAAGGAGCGCACAGAGGTATTGTCGCGCGCCGTGGCGCAGGCGCAGGCGGCGAACCAGGCCAAAAGCGAGTTTCTGGCAAACATGTCCCACGAAATCCGTACTCCAATGAACGGTATATTGGGAATGCATGAACTCCTTTTGACGACGCCACTCAATGACGAACAGCGTCGCTATGTAAAAGCAGCCCATTCCAGCGCCCATCAGTTGCTGTGCATCATCAATGACATTCTGGATTTTTCGAAAGTGGAAGCCAGAGCGCTCGTACTGGAAAATGTCCAATTCGACCTGCACCATCTTATTGATGACCTCGGCCGCACCATGGCCATACGCGCGGCAAAAAAGAATCTGGAGTTCATTTGCGGGTACGCGCCCAAAGTGCCCCGGCGCATACAAGGCGATCCCACTCGCCTGCGACAGATACTGATGAATCTGGTGAGTAATGCGGTAAAATTCACCCGAAGCGGCGAGGTAGCAGTGGATGTGGACGTCCATCAATGGACTGGAACCACGGTGCGATTGCAATTTTCAGTGTCGGATACGGGAATGGGTATCCCTGCTGAACTGCAGGAAGCCATATTCGCATCGTTTTATCAGGGGGACACGTCCACCACCCGAAGATTCGGAGGAACGGGTCTGGGGCTCACTATCTGCAGACAATTGACAGATCTGATGAACGGTGAAATTTCCATTGAAAGCCAACCAGGAAAGGGAACTGTATTTAAATGCACGATTCCGTTTGAATCATCCCAATGTCCGAACGATGACCACCGTCTGTGCGACTTGCCGGTTCAGGTCACAATATGCGATGAAAATCCCCTCGCCAGGGGACACCTCGAACGAATATTGAGCGCCGGCAATCTCCCCTGTGTGTCGACGTCCACTTTCGAGGAATGGTTGCAACAGGCGTCCACACTTCAGCCCCAAAGCGGTCATATCATCGGCCTGATATCAACAAATACATTAAACGGAGACGCCCCCGATGTCCTTATGCAAACCGTTGACCGCATGCGTGCCCTGTCGGCCCATGGCGTTCTGGTTATCAATGTCACCGCCAGCGGCTTACAGAACCGGGCGCGGGATGCGGGATTTGAAGGTATTCTCACCAAACCGGTGGTCAAAGAGGAATTGCAACGGATATTGTGCCGGATAACCGATTCGTGCGTCGGTGTCCCCAGAGTGTCCAACACACCAAAGCCCGAAATACTGACGTCGGAACCAAAACGCATTTTACTGGCCGAGGACAATCGAACCAACCAGATGGTGGCCCAAAGCATGCTGCGTAAACTGGGGTATGACGTACTGCTGGTGGAAAACGGTCAACAGGCCATTGACGCCCTTAAAACGGACGAAAGTATTGAACTGGTCCTTATGGACTGTCAGATGCCGGTAATGGACGGCTATGCGGCCTCCAGACATATTCGCACGCAAAACAACGCAATACCAATTGTGGCAATGACTGCAAATGCGCTGAAGGGAGATCGCGAAAAATGTCTGGAGGCGGGAATGGACGATTATCTGGCCAAACCCATTTCCCTAAGCAGTCTGCGCGAAAAACTGAATAAGTGGAAAAGATAAAAAGATCCCCATAAATCTGATTCGTTCGATTCCCTTTCAAAAAATCTTGACATGCTGCTCAAGTTTGGACATAAAGACCAAACATTTTTTGGGGTTCAACCTCAAATGTGTTCTTTAAAAATCTGCGCGGATGGCGGAACTGGTAGACGCGCCAGGTTGAGGGCCTGGTGAAGGAGACTTCATGGGGGTTCGAGTCCCCCTCCGCGCACTTTGTCTCCATGAAAGGATAACTGATATGCCACCTCGATGGTATGCAGCGAACCTTCAATCCAACAGAGAACATCAGGCACAGCAATATATGCAGGGAAATAATGTGGTTCATTTTTTGCCCACATATCTGTGCGCCTCATGTCGAAAAGACCGGGAAAAGACGCTGGTGAAACCATTGTTCCCCGGGTATATCTTTGTTCGCATTGAAATACCGGGAGAACAAAAAACAACCGTCCTGAAGTCACCGGGCGTGTGTGGCATTGTCAGTTTTTCAGGGACGGCGGCGCCAGTAGACGATGAGGTGATAGAAAGTCTGCAAATTTTAACCGGTGCGGCATCCGGGGATGTCCGGCCTCATCCGCTGGTCAGGGCGGGTACACGAGTCCGTGTTATTGATGGTCCATTTAAAAATGCCGTGGGCGTGTTGTGCGATTCAGAAAATCACAAAAAGCAATTGCTGGTGGAAGTCACATTCCTGGGGCGCGCAGTGGCAGTCCCCATCGATCCCAAACAGGTGGAACCCGTTATCGGGTGATGTGTCGCCGCACAGAGATCCATTTCGCCGTCACAGTATTGTTATAATTGTAAAAATTCCGCCAGTTGCAGCGGATCGGTGGTTTTGGGCAATACCTTGTCGACCCCCTCCGGCGGCGCATTGAATGCCGCATCCGTCCCCGTCAGAACAATCACCTTTTCAATGGATGGATATTCGGATTTCCAGTAAATGGCATTGTCCAGTCCCTTGGGTTGCCCCGGGCCAAGCAAATGGTCACACAAAACGTGCGTCACTTCGCGGGTATCCAGTATCAACTCCGCATCGGCGATGGACCTGGCGGTGATGATCTCTGTCGCTTTTCTGGAAAGGATGCGACTTAAGGCGCGACATACAGATGCCTCATCGTCAATTATCAGGAGTACTTTGTCATTGGTGGTCATAGCGTTTCCGTTTCAGCTCTCCGGTGCCATGTTTTCTGTCAGACCGGAAGGTGGTTGCATCGTCCCGTAATCAATTGAACTTTCTGCCGTTTTCAGTCAGCCAGACAGTGTAAAGCATACTTTTAAATCACATCCAATATGTCTTCTTTGACCCACCCTGGAATTACATATCTTTTTAAGAGAGGAAATGTTTCATTCATATCAAGTTCCTCAAAGAGATCGCAGTACACATAATATATTTCATCTCTTAAATCAGACCAATGCAACGGCGAAATATCCGCCAATCGCTTCCAGTCTTCTGTACTCAAGTCTTCAAATTTGCTGCGCAACATCTTGCCCATAAGGGATTCCAAAGGCTCATGGGACAATTCATAACTGTTGAAATACAGCATTTTTTTCCAGTCCAGATTCACTGTTTCAAGGGGCAACGGGCTTTCACCATCGTAAAACAGCACGGGTGCCTGCCAGTTCATTTTCACTGCCGCCCCGAGAATCTGACAGACAATACTGCGATAACACGAATCTTTTTTATCCACTGAGAAAATCAGAGGTCCCACTTCCATCTCTTTGCCCGCACTTAAAATGATGCAGAGCAGTTCAAACGGTATCCAATTGGCATCCACAATGGGAATGATCATATCGGACACACCATCCCTGGTGAGACAGTTCACCATAGGACCACAAACGGTATAAGGGGTTCCCATATATTGACAAATCTGCCATATTGCCCGTTGAGACTCGCGCGCGATGGCGGCCTGCCCTTTAAAGCAATTGCAGGTGAGCTGTTCCATGATGGTGTCACCCAGTATTTCCTGGTTGAGAATGGTGAGCTGGCCATTGCGGGTGTGCATAACGGAATTCAGAAGCGATTTAAGCTCTTTTGGAGTGGATGTCGGTGTACAGTGCATAATATATTCTTATCTCCCCAAACAGGTGCCAATTGACGGTTTTTTCCACGAAGGGTAATCTAATTCCAGACTTATGAAACAATATGTATCCATAGACAGGAAAGGGCACGCAATTGGTGTCCCTTTAATTTTCTTTTTTCTGATCATATCCCATGCCGCAAAAGGGGGTGACCCCGAACTCGCGTATCATACGTTAAAAACGGATCACTTCAATATCCATTATGATAAGTCGCTGCAGAAACTGGCCGAACGGACGGCCGTCGCCGCAGAAAACGCTTACCTTCTGGTCACATCCACCGTCGGGTGGAAAGTGGAAGGGCCCACGGAGATTCATCTGGTGGACAACACCGATTATTCCAACGGGCTGGCGTCCCCGTACCACTATCCGTTTATTCAGCTCTATGCCACGCCGCCCAGCATCGATTCATCTCTGCAAAACAACGATGACTGGCTGTTTTCCCTGGTGTTGCACGAATTCACCCACGAAGCCCATGTTCAGATGCAGTACGGTGTGTCGCGCGTGTACAACACCATTTTTGGTGATTTGTTTTTGCCCAACTCCATGATTCCCCGCTGGTTTACCGAAGGGTTGGCGGTCATGATGGAAACATATCGCACCACCCGTGGCCGGATTCGAGCGCCTTACTATGCCATGATTATGCGCACCCACTCTCTGGAAGGCAAATTTCAATCGCTGGCAGAAATGTCCAACGCCACCCTGGATTATCCCAGGGGCGACGCCGACTATGTGTATGGCGGCATGTTCATGGACTATCTGCGGACACGCCTTGGCGAACAGACCATCCGGGAGATTTGTCACAAATACGCATGGCAACCTCTGCCCTATGCATTGAATCGCGTCTTCTTTGAAGTGTCCGGCATTCCCTTAAAGGAACTCTTCGAGGACTTCACGAAGGCTATGAAAGACAACGCGCTGGCGGTGCAGGCACGCATCCTTGAGGAGGGCGAAACCCAATCGAAGCGATTGACTTTCACTGGTGAAAACAAGGGGCACGCCATTATCGATGCCGCCACCGGACAATTCATTTTACCTCTGGCAGATGGACAGGACCGTTCCGCCATAACGGCGTATCCGCTATCAGCGGCCGGCGTGGTGGACCAGGGCGTACCGCTGGCGCTCGCGGGCGCCGATGCATCGCTCTGCCTCGATAATCAGGGCAATCTGTACTATGTGCGCACCGCGCCTTATAAAGATAAATATCGATTTCGGGATTTATTTGTCCTCGAAAAAGGGCATCAAACACCCAGACGCCTTACCGAAGGCGCACGGGTGAAAAGCGCCGCAGTTTCACCGGATGGCAGGCAGGCGGTCATCATCACCAATTCCGCCGGCATCCTTCGCATGGAACTGCTCGATTTGACGGACAATACCCGACGCCTGCTCATCCCCGAATCAGAAAAGATGCACTATTATGCGCCCACCTTCTCTCCGGACGGGAAAACCCTCGCTTTCCTATGGCGTCAGGGCGGGCGCGTGGATGTGGCCCTCATGGACATGGCTTCAGAGCAGGCGTACTACGTCACCAACGACGACGCCATCGAAGACGACCTGCGGTTTACCCCGGATGGGAAATATCTGATGTTCATGTCCGGCGTCACCGGAATCGACAATGTATTTGCCCGCGACATGGTGTCCGGCGCCCTTAAGCAGGTCACCAACGTGGTGTCCGCCGCTCGCTCGCCCGTACCTGGCCCCGACGGAAAAACGTTATATTTTCTCAAATACTATTCCATTGGCTGGGACCTGCATCGCACCACCGTGGATTTGGATGCGCTCCCCCTGTTTGTTCCCCCCGCCCGGACATTGGTTCACTCGCCAGACCTGGCCGATGTGCCGTTTAATGTCAACGGAGCGCCCTATAACCCGCTGCCCCGGTTTCGCCCCTTCTCCTGGGAATTCACGTCCCGCAATGTGGGCGGCGCACAGATTGTGGAAATATCGTCTTTAATAGAAGATGCCGCCCGGCTTCATACAATGAACCTGTTGTACAGTCACAACTTTTCCACCAGCACCCCCTCGTTCAGCGCCAGCTACATTTACAACGGTCTTTTGCCCACGTTCAATCTCGGTTTTTCCTGGGCGCAGGATGAAGTTCCCACGGGATACCTGGTGGGGGGCATGGAGTCTCCCTGGATCCGACGCAGCTGGTCGGCCGATATTGGATTCAGTTTCCCACTGATGGCACTGGACGAACATTTGTCATTTTCGCTGGGATACTCCCTGAATCAATCCGGTCCCATCGAAAATCTGCCGGTGGAGGTGGATCCCAACAGCGATTTGCCCAATATGCCCACTCAGTATTTTCGCACCGGTGTGCGCTTTGGTTGGAGTTACTCCGATACATGGAACAGCCCGCGCGCCATATCGCGGGAGGATGGGCGCACCCTGGGATTTGCTGTCTCCCTGTACCATCCGGAACTGGGGGGAGACCGGGAACAGATTGCATTCAGCTGGCGCTGGCGCGAGTTTCGTTGCGCGCCCTTTGGCGAAAACCACGTGCTGGCAATGGAACTGGATGGCCGGGCATATGTGTCCAACCCCAACCACCAGTCCAGTATTTACGCCGGTAGTTATGGCGATCAGGACCTGGTGGATGCGGTATTAAACGAAAGCGAAATGGGACTGCCGCTGATTCGCGGGTACGAAGCGGACTTCATCTCCGGCGACCACTATCAGTCGTTGCGTCTGGAGTACCGCTTCCCCATCTGGCGCGCCCAGCTGGCCTACGAAACGCTGCCGGTGTTTTTTGAGCAGGTGCACGGCGCGATCTTTTCCGACAATCTGCTCATCTCGTACGATCAGTTCACCATGGAGGACTATTTTGCCGCGGCGGGACTGGAGCTGGTATGGTCGTTCTATCTGGGATACCACATGCCCATGACACTGCGCACCGGATACGCCCACGGATTCATGGAACACGGCGTAAATGAGTTTATACTGGTAGTTGGCGGCAGCTTTTAACGTCACCCCACACATGGATAAAAAAAGATGAAACACCCTCTTTTTACAAAAATAATTCCCCCAATCGTTGCATTCATGAGTATCGGCTGCTGGGACAACCCTGCCCACGAGCTGGATACTCCCATCAATACCATTGACACCGCCACGGATTCGGACAGCGACACCGCCCTTCAGGACTCCGCAAGCGATACAACAACACTTAAGCGCAACTCACTGCTCGCCGAGGACTGGACCGGTTTTGGAGATGCCTGCACCGCAGACACCGACTGTACGGCCTATCCATCGGAACACAAACGCTGCATTCAGGATGTCATGTCACTGGTCAATTCACCGGGAGGCTACTGCACCGCCTGCTGCAACACCCCTGGCGTTGACGTCTGTGGTCCCAATGTGGACTGCGTGGGCGCCGCCAATGCCTTTTTAATCTGCCTCGCCCGCTGTGAAACCGACGCAGACTGCCGCACCGAAGACAATTACGAATGCCACCAGGGCCTGTACTACATGGAAACCATCTTCACCGGCAAGTACTGCCTCCCCAACGCCGCCCATATCACACCGGACACCGACAACGTCCAGCAAACCACCTGTCCCTGGCCCTGGCTGTAAAAAAAACGCCTGTTCCCTTTTTCAAGGGTTGTTTCACATGCAAATGCGAAAACAATGAGTAAATATCGGATATATGGCCCGCGTCGCTGGTTGCTATGAAATGACAGGCAAAATAAAATTCTTCAGTCGACACCGCATGCATCGGAAATCCGCATTGCTTTGTTGTTTCGTCATTGGGCAACTGCTGGCGCACCCGCTGCAATTTTCCCCCATCCATCCGTTTTTGCCCTCGGACACCGAAGAAATTACACAGGTGGACACCCCCAAAAGTCATTGCCGCAATCCCACGTCGATAGAAGGTGCGACAAAACTCGGCGATCCTGTCACCCCCCATCACACCCCATCGGGATTAATGGCGTTTGAGCGCGACTTTTCCGGAAGTAACGAATGCAACCGTCTACCGGTCAATGCGTCCACATTGCCCATTTCCCTGCATGGTAAAGGAAACGCGCTCTGCCGTGCCCCACCCCGACTGACTTGATTTCTTTTGTCGAAAATAACGCAATGTATTGATGTCACCGATCATCCCAAAGGGATCGGTACTGCTGGAGGTTTTCATGAAAAAGGAACTCAGTCAGAATAATTCTGTCAGGCAGATGGAGTCAGAGGAAGACTCTGAAAAAAAGTCATCGGCGACACTGTTTTTCATACTGGTGTTTTTAGTCCCGCTTATCGCCGCCATTGTCGCCAGAATCCTCTGGGGCTAACATCCCCGACTAACGTGTCCATCGTGTTCATTCCTCCTCGATCCCACCGGTTTCCCCTCACGGCGTCAGGGTTAAATCCTTGAGCAAATCATCCAGTTCGATGCGTTTTTCGAGGCGCTGACTGTTTTGCTCCACAATTTCGCGGCCAATCTGGGCCGACTTCTGGCTGAATTCATCCAGGCGATCGCTGAGCTTTTTGCGCAGGGCAGTGGCGCGGGTGTCCTTTTTAATGGCGCTCAGATTCTCCCTTGTATCTTCAGCCCGGCTGTCCAGTTCCCGCTGCTGGTCTTCCAGACCGGCAATCTGCATATCGATGCGGCCAATTTCCTGCCGCAAATCGATAATGGGCTGAATCTGCGCCTTCATTTTATCGGTCACCGTATTCAAATGCAAAAAGCGCGTCAGCAGCGCCACCGCATTGCCATCCCAAATGGTAATGGAGCTGCGTGAGGGGGTCTGCTCCACCACGGTCACTTTGCTTTCGGTTTGATTGGCCGCCACCTGGATGGGCACCAGATAGGCGTCGGGCAGTACATCCACATCGCTTTCTTTGGGGGTAACCAGGTTGTACTCATTGCCCGCTCGGGGATGGCGCACCAGCACCTTGTAGCCGTTTTTGGACTTCATGCCCTTGACCGACCAGGTGGTCTCCCGCCGGTGAAACCGCTCGGTGTACAAAACGCCCCGAACAATTTTTAACAGCGTGGCATCCGAGTAGCGGTAATCGTCGGTGGAACGCACCACAATCCTGGGCTCCACCGCAAAGGGAATGGTGGTCTCGGCTTTGCCCGCCACCGCCTCCGACAACCCTTCGCCCACAAAACTGCCGCCCGAGTATATGCTGATGGGCCCCGATTCCAGCACAAACTCGGTACTGTTGGTAAAACGCACCACCCGGTAGGGATTGTACTCGTATCCGCTGCCCGAACCGCCGGGGCGAAACAGGAATGTTTGCTCGCCTTTTACAAATTCATTGATGAGCGCCACCATGGTGGCGCTGCCATCGGGCAGGGTCACCCGCTTTGCCAAATCAAAGGTGGACAACCCGGCCACCCGTTTGGCGGTGGCGTTGGCCTGCATACTTTCGTGCATGCTCCTGCCGGACATGGCCATGGCTGGCGGCGGCGCCGGCGACGGTTCCATTCGCATTTCGTCATCGGCGTCCGCCATCGAATTCTTCTCCTCAAAAGCGCGGTCCTTCTTTTTGGCCTTCATGGCAGCGCCCGACACGCGCTCCCGCTTCATGGCCATTTTTGATTCCTCCATGGCCGGGGCCATCTCAGTGGCCACCATATCGGCCATGCCTTCGGCCTCTTTTTCAAAGTACGCTCCGTCATCCATGGTGGCTTCCCCCATGGCCACCGCCGCCCGTTTTTCCACACCACTGCCTGACAAATCGGGGCGAGTCACATTGCGCGGCGTGTGCAAATCATACCGAAACGCAATGGGGGCGCCCGCGGTAAGGCTCAGCGACACATCGTCCCAGTTTTCGCCGCTGGTATTGTCCACCACCGCCCAGCTCTGCAACAGAGCCCGGCCCGGTTCCTTTTCGTCGAGCACAATCCGATACGTGGGTTTCCAAAGCGGCGCGGCCACCACATAGCTCACCACCAAATCGTGGGGGCCGTTGTCGCTTAAGCGAATGGCAATTTCCACCTGCTGAAACATGCCCTCCCCGGCGCTGGCGTCCAGGGTGCGATTGAGCTGCATCACCAGATCGCTGTCGTGAATCGCCACATTGTCGACGTCGGACAGTTTCACCACGTTGACCTCACTGCCGTTGAGCAGCGTCAATTTGTGTTCCAGTGTGCCCGGGTGCGAAAACAGCACCTCGGCATCTTCGGGGGGGACGGGGGGTTTAATTTCCTCCACCATTACAATGCGTCCCTCGGCCCGGCGACCCTCGCGGGTGTGCACCGTCAGATACGTGCCCCGCAGCCCATCCAGAATGGTGGCCAGGTTGCCCTTTGTCGACGACAACGCCGCCAGCGCCGCATTCTGCCACGACTGCGGGTCGAGCGGAATAGAGATGCTCAGCGCCTGGCCCGTGGATTTGTCCACCACCGTGAGACTCTTGAGCAGGTCGTTCACCTGATCCTTGCGTACCCGCAATGTGAGCAGATTGCCTTTCACCGTGCCCTGTCGTTCAAAATAGCCAATGCCGTTTCGATAAAGCACCACCCGATTCAACTGCAGCGGCCCTTCAGTGGCGGGCAGTTGCATTCTGTTTTGAGACGCCCCGCAGCCCACCATCAGCAAAACGCCCAGAACCATTAAATATTGTCTGTATCGATACATATATTTTTCTCCCTGGTATGTGCGGTAACCATGACAGCAAAAAGACGCAAGAACAAGATGAAACTGCGTCCCACGCATATTGCATACCAGGGCAATCGCAAGAATGAAATGTTTTCTAAA
>JAFGQN010000082.1 GCA_016935665.1 Deltaproteobacteria bacterium
GGGAAATGATCGTGGAAGTCAATCAGGAAGCGGATACGTTGATCATCACGCTGGGCAGGAAGCACCGGTGAGGGAAGGCTAATCGGCGATATCGACAATCCTGAGCATGACGACGCCGTGGGACGGTACATTGGCTTTGTAGCTGCCGTCGAATTCGCCCATATCTATGTGTTGCCACAGATCCCGCACGGTGGCCTTGCCGCTGACGCCGATTTTGTCAAATGATACTGTAATGTCTGCATTACCGCCGCCGCGGTTGAACAATGCCACGCCCTTTTCGGTTCCATCCGGCGTACACAGGGGTTTCATCCATACTTCGGTTTCGCCATTGTCCACCACCCGTGTGCCCTGAATGCCCGCAGGATCCTGATTGATGGCGATGACTTCTTTGTTGGTTAAAATGTCCTTGATGGTGTTGCTCATTTTTCGCAGGTCGTTTCCGGCAATGAGAGGGGCCGCCATGATGGACCACATGCTGAAGTGGGCGGCGGCTTCGGTGTCCGACAGTCCCGAGTTGCCAATTTCCAGCATGTCCGGGTCGTTCCAGTGTCCGGGCCCCGCGGCGTCCGGGGACTCGTTGTTTTCATCGATAATCTGATCGATGTTGCGGTACCACTGGTTGCAGCCGCTGAAACAGGGGCCAATGTCAAAGGTGCTGCGCCACAGATGGCCCACCTGCGGCATCCAGGGCTTGTAGTCCCACGCGCAAATGCTGAACACAATGTCGCGACCGGAGTTTTTGAGTGCGTTTCCCATGGCTTCGTAGTCTTCGCGCTGCGCCTGGTCCCCATCGCGGCCCGGCGCCGGGGAGCAGTTGTCGTACTTGAGATAGTCCACGCCCCAGGATGCAAACGCTTTGGCATCCTGTTCCTCGTGGCCATAGCTGCCGCTGTTTTTGGTGATTTTATTGTTGTAATTATGGCAGGTTTCCGTGCCGCGGTCGCCGTAAATGCCCAATTTCAACCCCAGACCGTGAATGTAGTCCGCCAGGCCATCCATGCCGTTTGGAAAACGCTGTCGGTCCACCATCATCTGGCCGTTTTCCCGGGCCGCCATCCAGTTGTCATCCAGGTTAATGTACTGATAGCCGGCGTCCTTCATGCCGGTACTTACCATGGCATCCGCGATTTCTTTGATTTGGGCCTCATTAATGTTTTCGTGAAACACGTTCCAGCTGTTCCATCCCATGGGGGGTGTCAACGCCAGGCCATCGCCTTTGTCGCCAATTTTGTCCCACTCTGTGCTGCACTTCGCAACGGATTCGGTCTCACTGTCGGATTCCGTTTCAGTGTCGGTACCGGAATCGCCATCGGTGTCGGAATCGCCGTCGGTGTCGGAATCGCCATCGGTGTCGGAATCGCCATCGGTGTCGGAATCGCCATCGGTATCGGAATCGCCATCGGTATCGGAATCGCCATCGGCGTCCGAGTCCCCATCGGCATCCGAATCGCCATCTGAATCGCTATCTGAATCACTATCTGAATCACTATCTGAATCGGTATCAGTGTCTGCATCGGTGGTACTGGAACCGCCGCCATCCGAACCGCATGCAGATACTAAGAGCGCGCACACATAAAGCAGGGGGAGCAATGTTTTATTTCGTTTTAAATGTTTCATTTTTATGGATTTCTCCTTCAGGTGCGGCCGATGGGACCTGTCCATCGAGCATCAGAATATTAAAAAGAGGTGGCTTTCATTTTGAAAAGTGGGTGCGTTTTCACCGGATAAAACAGGAAGAGGGCGTTGCGCACGCGCGATGACACAATCTCTCGAACCTCTTTTCAAGAGAACATTGTCCAGCTCAGCTGGTGGAACTCCGGTTTCGTCGGTTACTGCTTTTGGGTCGCCGACACTGAAATGGCGCCTTTTTTCGCGTTGGCGGATGCCGCCACAAATTCTCCCCACGATATTTCGGCAGATTTCGACATGGGACCATCGGGGGTGAGGGTCATGGGGATAAGGCCGGTGATTTTGGACGGGATGGCGATTTTCTGCAATATGGCCAAAATGGCATCCCGGTCTTTGGCGCATACTTCGGTGGCCAGTATTTCGGGGAGTTTTTCTTTGAGGTGCTCGCATCGCATTGAGGGATGCATGGTGGCCTGGGCGTCCATCAGCAACACCATGTCGTTGCACGTCTGATTGAGTCTATTGACCATCGAATTTGGGCTGCCCGAGAGCGGCAGTTTCATCAGCTTTGCGATGTCATCTCCGGCGGGCAGGGCCGGGGGCCTTTGAGGATGGGCACATTGCACCAGCGCCTCGAATGTTTCGATGCCATGGGTGAAAAGCAGATTAAACATCTCCTGAAGTCGGGTGAGTTTGACGTTGGCGTCAATGGCCACCACCCAGCGCACCGGCTCGCCTTCCCGCTGCGCGCGAAAAAGCAGCGAGCGTGTGTGTTCACTCGCCTTTTCAATGTGTTCGTCCAGCGATGTCAAATCGTCCAGCGTCCCCACCGGTTTTTCCAGGATGTGGATATTGTTCTTTGTGCCATCCACATCCAGCACGGCAAACGCCACATCAAACCGGCTGGGCGGCACATCCGCCTTTGGAAGCTTGAGGCGCCGCAAACAGCTGGCGTGCAGGGTGGATAGTTCGCATAACGCGTCCATGTAATCGGCGGTTTGCTGCATGGTGACGTCTTTTTTGGGAGCGTCGGCGGTTGAGGTGGCGGCAGATGGGTTTGCTGCCGCTTTTTTTTCAGGTTTCGAGTCGGATTTGCTGCACCCCATAACGCACACGGCAACGCTTACCAAAACAGTGGCTTGGAAAATGTGGTTCATCATGGCGCCAGTGTGTAAGTGAACCGCTTTTATTGCAAGTGTTTTAACTGTGTGAATCAGGTGCGTTTTTGGGGCAGCATTGATTTTATGCGGGTGACCAGGTTTGGTTTGGGAAACAGCTGGTCCAGCTGCATCAGCATTTGTGCAATCGCTTCTCTGTCGTTTTTTGGGGTGGCGAACCAGACGTTATTGAGGTGTTGCTGAATCTGGCGCTGGATATGACAGTACAGACCCGCATCCTGTTTCAGGCGGGTAGCCACATCGGCCATGGATGATGCGGGGATGGCCGAAGCTGACGTCGTTAGCTCCGAATGCAGTTCGATGTCGCAAAGGGCCATATTGTTTTTAACCGCGCCTGAAAAATGGGTTTCCAGCAATGCCAACGCCTCCTGTGGAACTTCGATGAGAGCGTTCACATCAATTTCGCTTCTGTCTTGAAAATACTGGTCGGACAAATGCTGCAACACAGTGTCCAGCCGTTTGTGAATCCCGGTTTGGGCTTCGGGAATCACGGCGTTGAGCATGCGTTTCAATTCGAGAATGTGCGGCGGATAGCTGCTGTTGAGCAGCGGCGGCCGCTCCCCGTTGGTTTGTGGCAGCGTCACACGGAGCATGTGCATGAATGCGGTGGACAGCCCCAACTGGTAGATGCTGGACTTATGATACGGATTCACCACCAGATGCTCGAGGCCCACCGTGTTGACCCACAGGCGCAACCATTGCTCTGTCATTCGCTTGTGTCGCGCTTTTGCGTAATCCTCAATAAATGTCAGCAGTGGCGTGGTACTGAAATGCCGTTTCACCAGCTGATTGTAGGACGACACAATGGTGTCGAACGGGTGTCGAATCAGCGCCAGAACACAATACCGGCTTTTTTTAATCAATGCGTGTATTTCCACCGGTAGCGACCAGAAGGTCTCCGAAGACAAAAGCAGTGTGCATCCGCTGGATTTGGCGTTGGCCAGGTACTTTGCAAAAATTGTCTCGGGGTGTCCCCCCTCTTTAATGGCCTGGGACAGCTCGGAATGTCCCGACGAAATTCGGTTGGCGCCCAACGGATGCGGTGGATAGTAGTACCCCTGCGTGGCCAGCCAGTCGCGGTTTTCAAAGCAGAACGTTTGAAATGCCGATGACCCGGTTTTGGGCGCCCCCACATGAATCACCACATCGAGTTCTTTGGGCACGTGCTTGAGCCTGGAGAGCCATTGTTGGGGGTCTGTGGGCGGGGAGGTTATTGATTCAGTCATGGATAGATGAATACTGCAATCTCATCAATACGATTTGGCCATCAATACGCGCTGTTTGGATGGATTTCCGGTTTTGATGCACTTGCCTTCTTCGGGGGCGGGGCCCTGACCAGGCAGCGGGATACAGCGGATGGTCACTTTGGTTTCCTCTTTGATTTTCGCTTCTGTCTCCCGTGTGCCATCCCAGTGACACCACACAAATTGGGATTTGCCATCGGCAAACACATCCTTAAAGTCGTCCCATGTGTCCACCGACACCGTGTTTTCCTCGCGGAACTTTTGGGCTCTATCCAAAAGGAATTTCTGGAAGCCATCGAGCACCCCGGGCATTTCGTCGGCCAGGGTGTCAATTTTCATTTTGATCTTGTCTTCTGCCACGCGCAGTTTGGTCATGGCCTCTCCCGACGCCACGTCCCTTGGGCCAATCTCAATGCGAATGGGCACCCCTTTGCGCTCCCATTCGTAATATTTTTCACCCGGGCGCTTGCCTTCGCGATCGTCCACTTTGACCGCAATACCTTTGGCTTTAAGGTCGGCGGCCAGCTTGTCCACCACGGGGTTGACGGCCTCTTTTTCCTGCGGTTTGCGGGCGATGGGCACAATCACGGTCTGAATGGGCGCCAGTCTGGGGGGCAGAATCAGTCCGGAATCGTCGGAATGGCTCATGATGAGCCCGCCAATCAAGCGGGTGGAAACGCCCCATGAGGTTTGCCACACGTATTCTTCACGGCCTTCGGCGGACTGGAATTTCACATCGAATGCTTTACCAAAGTTCTGGCCCAAATCATGACTGGTGCCCGCCTGCAGCGCCTTGCCATCCCGCATCATGGCCTCGATGCACTGGGTCTGGAGGGCGCCGGCGAACTTCTCCGAATCGGTTTTAATGCCGCGAATGACGGGCATGGCCATGACCTGCTCGGCAAAGTCGCCGTACACATTGAGCATGCGGGTCACTTCTTCTTTGGCTTCGTCATGAGTGGCGTGGGCGGTGTGCCCTTCCTGCCATAAAAATTCGGTGGTACGCAAAAACATGCGGGTGTGCATTTCCCAGCGCATCACGTTGGCCCATTGATTAATGAGCATGGGCAAATCCCGGTACGAATCAATCCACTTTGAAAAGAAGTGCCCGATAATTGTTTCGGAGGTGGGACGAATACAGTACTGCTCGTCCTTGGGCAGTTCCTTGCCGCCCGCATGAGTGACCACCGCGATTTCCGGTGCGAATCCCTCCACGTGCTCCGCCTCTTTGTTAATGAAAGACATTGGAATCAGCAGCGGGAAATAGGCGTTTTTGTGTCCGGTTTCCTTGAACCGGCGGTCGAGATCCGCCTGGATTTTTTCCCAGATAGCATAGCCATGGGGCTTAATCACCATGCAGCCTTTAACAATTTTAGCCACTTCCGCCAAATCCCCTTCGCGCACCACATCCTGGTACCACGAAGGAAAATCATCACTCTGTTTGGTAATTTTTCCTGATTCCATCGATTGTCTCCTTAAAGCCCGTCCGAATGTCTGAAACATTCCAAACACGTCATTCCCGCGAAGGCGAAAAACCGTTGTGTTCATGCTGGATTCCCACCTTCGTGGGAATGACGTTATATTATCGCCGCGTGTCGAGAGAGGCCACAGAAGCGCCTCCCTCCCGCAAGCCATGGCAGATAACACGATTTTTAACGAAATTAAATAAAATGATTTCTCTCAGGCCGGTTCCCGTAACATTTCACTTTTGTCCTGAATGACATCGTTGAAATCCATTGGTGCAGCTTATCTTTGTTCCTGGGCATGGAAAGGGCATTTTTTGCACCGCCCACATACATAATGACTTGACCTGTTTTTATTTTTCCTTTAATTAACCCACCGCGACGATGGTCGTTATGGCAGGGTAGCTCAGCTGGTTAGAGCGCCGGATTCATAACCCGGAGGTCGGGAGTTCAAGTCTCCCCCTCGCCACTGACAATTTGGATTTTTTCTTTCAAAAGGCGGCCTGTGAGTCGCCTTTGTCGTTTTGGGAGGCAGGCATGGCCCGAAAAATCTATTTCACCACCCCCATTTATTATGTAAACGCGGAGCCTCACATTGGGCATCTGTACACCACGGCGCTGGCAGACATGCTCAAGCGCTATCACGTGCTGGCCGGCGACGATGTCTGGTTTCAGACAGGCACCGATGAGCACGGCGAGAAAATCGTGCAGGTGGCCCAAAAACAGGGGGTGACTCCCAAACAGTTTGCCGACGGTATCTCCGGTAAATTTCGCGACGCATGGGATAAAATAGATATTGCCTACGATGATTTTATCCGCACCACCGATGCCCGCCACGTGAAGTACGTGCAGGACGTGCTTGATAAGGTACATGCGTCGGGGGACATCTATTTTGATGAGTATACCGGCAAGTACTGTGTGGGCTGCGAGCGCTACCTGACAGACACCGAACTGGTGGACGGTAAGTGCCCCGATCACCAGACCGCACCCAAAGAGGTAAAGGAAGCCAACTACTTCTTTAAAATGGGCAAGTACCAGCAGCAGCTCATCGCGCACATTGAGGAAAATCCCCATTGGATTCGTCCGGAGCGGTTTCGCAACGAGGTGCTTTCGTTTTTAAAATCGCCCCTGGAGGATCTGTGCATTTCCAGACCCAAAACCCGGTTGGAATGGGGTATTGAGCTGCCGTTCGACGACAAGTACGTGACTTACGTATGGTTTGATGCACTGCTCAACTATCCTTCCGGTCTGACCGAGACGTCCAGGGGCGAAAATCGGTTTGACCAGTACTGGAGCGGCTGCAACCATTTGATTGCCAAAGATATTTTAAAAACCCACGCCATTTACTGGCCCACCATGCTCATGAGCGCGGGCATCCCCCTGTTTAAACAGCTCGATGTGCACGGCTACTGGATGGTGGGGGAATCCAAAATGTCCAAGAGCCTGGGCAATGTGATTCGACCGTTGAGCTTTGATGCGGCGTTCGGGATTGAAAACCTGCGCTACTTCCTTTTTAAGGAAATGAAATTTGGGGCCGATTCCAGCTTCACGTACGATTTGTTTGTGGAACGTTACAACTCGGATTTGGCCAACGGCCTGGGCAATCTGTTGGCGCGAAACGCCGGTCTGGTGGCCAAAAACTTTGGCGCCATTCCCGCGCATCAACCGCTCACCGATGCGGAAAACGCTGTGGCCGCCAAAGCAAAGGAAGTACTGGACGCCTATCGCAGCAATTTCGAGTCCCGTCAGTTTGCCAAATCCATCGAGGATGTGTGTGCGCTGATAGGGGAGACCGATAAGTACATCACGCTTATGGAACCCTGGAAAATGGCAAAGGACGAGAGTAAAAAAGGCGATCTCGCACGAGTTCTGCGCTGTGGTTTGGAAGTGTGCCGTGTGGCCGCCGTGCTCCTCAGTCCTGTGATGCCCAAAAAGTGCGCCGAAATCCTTGAATACCTGGGCGAAAAACGCCCGCTGGACGGTTCAGTGGCCCTTGAGGAGCTGGCCGCGTTTGGCGCCCTGGCAGACGGTATTGAAATTGACAAGCCCCCGCGCTTTTTCCCGCGTATTGATGAAGCGGCGCTTTCCCAAATCACTGAACAGATGATGGCCGAGGCCGATGCCGCCGCTAAAGCTGCAGCACAAAGGGAGATTGAGCCCATTAAAGAGCAGATCACCATTGATGATTTTGCCAAAGTACAGTTGAAGGTGGGGAGGGTGGTGGAGGCCTATCCCGTGGAAAAAGCCCAAAAGCTGATTCGCCTGATGGTGGATGTGGGCGAGGAAAACCCCCGACAGATTTTTGCCGGGATTAAATCGCATTATCCCAGGCCCGAAAAGCTGATTGGGCAAAATGTAATAGTGGTGGCCAATCTCAAACCCCGGGAGATGAAGTTTGGTCTTTCCGAAGGCATGGTGCTGGCCGCCTCCGGTGACGATCGCCTGGTGGCCGCCACGGTGCTGGGCGCCGCCGAACCGGGTGACGGCATCAGCTGATTGCGCGATTGATTCCTGGGCTCTTTTTCGCATTCCATTTTTGCATCACCTGTAAACTGCTGGCATAATGCCTGGCGTATGACACATCCGAAATTAAAAATTGCCGGAACGGTTTTGGCGGTAGCCCTTGGGGTAGTGCTGGGCTGGCTGTCATTGGAGTGGCTACTCGATGCGGTGGAGGGCGACGACGTGCGTCTGGTTTCCGAGCACCTGGGGCAGAAACTGTGGGTGCAGCTCAAGTTTGCGCTGTTGTCGGCGCTGGTGGGGGCATCCGCATTCTGGGGGGCCATGGTGGGGCGGCGCTGGAATGCCATGGCACGTCTCATCGTACTGTCCATTCTGGCGGTGGGGATTCAGTTTGCAGTGGCGATGTTCAAGTGGATGCAACTTGCCTCCGGCCTTCCTGAGGGGACTGAAGACATGCCCGCCATGGTGTACATTGGTAATCTGGGGTCGGAATGGGTGCCGCTCATTACCGCCGTGGCCGTGTGGATCTGTGTCATTCCCATGCTGTTTGGCGCCCGCAAACCCGACACCGCCGCAGAAATTGCCACCGTTGAAGTGATTGAGGATTCCGACATCGATACCCGGGAAGGTCAGCCCGTCGCACTGCTGGTGGAATCCAACAAATCATCCAATAAAAAATAACGACCAGAATACAGTATCCATGACAAATGCAGGGGCAGATTAAAAATTTTGCCTGCATGTTGGGGCGAATGTGGGCCGGAGTTACGCCGGAGTGGTCACCATGGAATCCTCTGCACCGGCGGATAATAACGGCAGTGGGGAAATCGTTTCGCGAAGATCTTTGAATTGACGCAAATCAATCCGTGAAAACAGGCATCGTGCACAAAGTGGGGTGCCTTCCAGTTGAGCGAGCGCCAGACGGCCACAGGCATTGCATTGGACAGGCTGAATCTGAGTGTTCGTCACTGTGACAACTCCTTTGGCAAAACGGGTGCTGATGCGTTTGGGTATTTTCTCCCAGGTAAACACCTAACCCCCTGCAAGTGGGAATTATTCCGCACGCAAAGTTGTCCCCCTGTTCTTGTTAAGGGTGTCGAAGGAGGGATTTCGGTAAAGAAATTGGTAAAACGGGGTGTGGTGAAAAATTAAACCAGCATGGCGTTCATCAGGGCAGCTTCGATGGAAGCGTAAGAGATCGTTAGCGGTTCGATGCATTCCTGTATTTCCAGGCGTTCAAGTGAATCGAGCCTGGCCAGAAGGCATCGGGCACAAAATGGGATACCCTCAATTTTAGCAAGCGCCAATAGGCCGCAGGTGACACAGGGGATGGGCTGATTATGAGTGTTTATCATCGTGGCAACTCCTTTCTGACCGAGGTTAAGATGTTCTTATGGGATTGTATTTGTACACACTCGCCATCATCATACGCTTAATTTTTATTAAAAAAAATTTTTTGCAAATCTATTGACCAGGGCGTGCGGTGCATATCCTGAGGGCGTAAGGATTGAGAGTAAAATTCTCATTAAGAACAGGAGGTGAACCCATGTTAACCAGATGGAATGATTTCGGATTTGGAGACCTTGACAGGACATTTCTGGCCCTTGGCGAGTTGCGTGACGAGATGGAGAAGGCCTTTTCCGATTTTGACAGGGGATTTGGCCTCAGGCGTATTCACAGCGATTGGAGCGTTGGACCGCGCACCGAACTCACGGACAACGGCGAGACGCTGGTCGTGAAAGCCGAGGTGCCCGGAATGGCGGAAAAGGATTTGGACGTTTCCCTCGAAGGAAATGCACTAACCATTCGCGGCAAACGGGAAAATGAAAAAATGGAGGGCTACATTGTGCATCGCAAAGAGCGCGGCGCGTGGGAGTTTTCCAGAGCGTTCACGTTGCCGTGCAAGGTGGATGGCGACAAGGCCAAAGCATCCCTCAAAGATGGGATTCTTGAGCTGACCATACCCAAGGTTCCCGAAGCCCAGCCGCGGCGCATTACCATTGGCGGCAGCAAGTAAGGAAAGGAGAGTTTATCATGACGACTGCAGCAATAGAGAAAAACAAAGACACCCAAAACGCCGCCATCGAGCAGGCAAAACAGATTCAGCGCATTACACCGGCCGTGGATATTTATGAGAACGACAACGAGCTGGTATTTGTGGCCGACATGCCCGGAGTTCCCAAAGAAGGGCTGGATGTACAGGTGGAAAAACAGGAACTGACGCTGGCCGGTGAAGTGAATGAACACAACAGGTATGAGCGCTCCTTTAAACTGCCGCCCACTGTTGATGTGGACAAGGTGAGCGCGACATTAAAAAACGGTGTGTTGAATGTGACTTTTAAAAAGGCGGAGCATGCCAAACCAAAGAAGATTCAGGTGAATTTACTAAAATAGCACGCATGGTATCCCAATGAATTTGTGTCAGAGTTCGCCTTTGACACCCTGGCCCGGCCCTTAAACTCCAGACTTAAGGGCCGGTTTTTTTGTTGTGTGTGAGCGTTTTTGCCGCGAAGTGTTTAACGGACGACGCCAAAACATCGTCATCGTCAACAAAACCAGCACAGACCAAACATTATCACCGGGGATGCGCAACGCATCGATAGCAATCGTTACGCCCTGGCAAATTGCGGTTGATTCCACCCTCATCTCTGAACAGGCGCCGCTGACGGTTACAAACAACGTCCTGCACACGACTACGACTGTGCCTGCTCGCAGCGTCCAGCTGCCGGTAAGTTCGCCCTGAGTGGCGCCGTGTGTAGATGAAAACCCGAAACATTCCCGGGTTTCTCTACACGGCACCCATAGATTAGCGAACCATTGGCGCTTATTTTCTGATATGCTGGCAGTCCCCGGATTGCGTTGGGAAAAAGAAAGGAACACTTATGAAATTGGGTAAACAACCATGTTTTATTTTGATTGCGCTGATGAGCATGCTGGCGACTGTGGCTGTGGCTGTGGGCTGCTCGGACAATTCCTCTGGTGGCGACAAACAGAACACGTCATCGGATGGGGACAGTGACAGTGACAGCGACGGGGATTCCGATGGCGATTCCAGTGGCGATGGGGACAGCGATGGCGATTCTGATGGCGATTCCGATAGCGATGGAGACAGCGACGGCGATGGGGACGGCGATGGCGATTCTGACGGCGATGCAGACACCGAACTGGACACTGAAAAGGACACCGGTGTGGATACGGGAGAAGATACTGAAGGCGATATTATCAAGGGCAAAGTGGACGAACTGTTGGACAGCATGTCCCTGGCTCAGAAGATTGGTCAGATGACGCAGGCGTCTGTGGGGGGAGCCACCACTGCGGACATGGCCACGTTTATGTTTGGGTCCATCCTTGCCGGTGGGGGAGATGGACCGTCATCCGGCGGATTCGCAGCGGTTCGCAACTACGATGCGCAAAGCTGGGCGGATTTCACCGACAGCTACCAGGAAGCGGCCCTGAATGCGGGCGCGAAGATTCCCATTCTGTTTGGCATTGATGCGGTTCACGGACATGCCAAGGTGGAGGGCGCCACCATCATTCCCCACAATATTGGCCTTGGCGCCACGCGTAACCCCACTCTTATTCGGGAGTTGGGCGCCATGACCGCCGAAGAAATGGCGGCCACCGGATGCCACTGGACCTTTGCGCCCACTCTCGCTGTGGCCAGAGATGAACGCTGGGGACGCACATACGAGTCATTTGGCGAAGATCCCGATTTGTCCACGCTGATGACGTCATTCATTTCCGGTCTGCAGGGCAATCTGGCGGACACGGCCACGGTACTGGCCACGGCCAAACATTTTGTGGGCGACGGTGGCGCCATGTGGGGCACCAGCCCGGTGGAAGTGGAACAGGGTATTCCTCCCAACACCACCATTCTTCGCGGCGACATCGACCAGGGCGACGCGGTCATGTCCGAAGAGGCATTTCGCGCCATTCATCTGAAACCTTATTACGATGCCATCTGGCGCCACGTGGGTTCGGTGATGCCCTCTTACAGCAGCTTCAATGGTGAAAAAATGCACGGCAGCCGGTACTGGATAACCGATGTGCTCAAAGGAGAGCTGGGGTTTGACGGTTTTGTCATCTCCGACTGGGATGCGTTCTTCCACCTGGACGGCGATCGCGACGAACTGCAGTACAGCGAAGTGGTCAGCACAGTGAACGCGGGCATCGACATGTTTATGGTGGCCTACGGCTATGAGGACTTTATCGCGTTCCTTACCACTGCAGTCAATGACGGCGACGTTTCCATGGACCGAATCAACGATGCCGTCAGACGAATCCTCACCGTGAAGCTTCGTATGCATCTGTTTGATAATCCTTACTCTCAATCAAACTACGTGAGCGATATTTATGGGGACGAGCACCGTCTCCTGGCCCGTCAGGCGGTGCGGGAATCGCTGGTGCTGCTGAAGCATGAAGATGGGTTTCTGCCCTTATCGGCCGATGACACCGTATGTGTTACCGGCAGTGGCGCCAACAGCGTGGAGGCCCAAAGCGGTGGCTGGACATTGGGATGGACATCACCTTCGGTGGCGGTTCCCGGGGAAACCATTCTGGAAGCGCTGACGGACTATCTGTCTCAAAACGGCGGAAGCGTGGTGGACGCGGGATGCACCGTAGGGATTCGCGTGGTCACCGAATCCACGCCAACCTATGCGGAATACTACGGTGACGAGGCCAATCCCACCCACGATGATTCCGGTGGTTGCGATGCATCCAGGGGGTGTGTGGTGGTAGTGCTGGGCGGGCGTCCCATGGATATTGAAGGTCTGGTTGACGACGCACAAAACAAAGCCGTAGTCATGGGCTGGTATCCCGGCAGTGAAGGCGGTGGTATCGTTGATGTGCTTTACGGTGTGGACGGCGCCAATTTCAAGGGACAGTTGCCTATGACCTGGAAAAAGGACAGCGTGGATACCCCGGTTAATTTCTGTGACGGAAATGCTAAAGACGCCGATGGCAATGATGTGGCCGACGAGTGTGAGGATGCCGGCGATCACTATTCCGATATTGCCAATCCCCCCACCAGTGTGCTGTTCCCCTATGGCTTCGGTTTGTCTTTCTAATTGCGCGGCTAAACGTAGAGCTGAATGCGCTGCCGCCGCCGTCCCGTCCGGCGCTCCAATCTTCTGTCAAACATAATTTGACTATTTCGAAGCGGGTTCTGCGTCCGGCATCGGCTGCAGCGTGCCGGCCAGCATGACGATAAACCCGGACAAATCTGGACGATACTGTGTGGATGTAATGTCCAGCAGTTCGTCAATGTGGGTTGCGTTTGGATTTATGGAAGATGTCTGAGAGGATGACGCCTCGGAAATTGCATTTTGCAACTGTCGACGCATGGGCGAATTTCCCTCATTGAATTGAGCCAGATTGCCCGCTGCAACACCTGGAAGCACTTCCGCCAACCAAAGCAACTCCTGCCCCAGCACGTACATGCTGGCGCCGCGGCTCTGAACATTGTCAGCCGCATCGGCCGCTGTGCCGGGCGCCGCGCCCCCCCATTTATGTACCATGGTTTTGTGCATTTCCTCGCTGGTCGAAAACGCGGATTCCCCAAGCGCCACCACCCGTTGCCCCAGATGCCTGGCGCATTCAACGGCGGGTCCATTTTCTGAAAACAACCCTTTGTGGGCATCCACATACGTCACCAGCGAACTGTCTTTGGAAATCTCCAGCTTCAGTTTTTCTGCGCTTATGGGTGCGGACTTCAGGTATGCGTCAGCAACCGCCCGGGCCACATGCGATGGACAGGCGGCCAGTCCTTTCTCCTCCTGGTCCACCTCCGCTTTTGGGCGAATAACAATGTTTTCATCCTCTGTAATTACCTGGCCTCTGGGTGCATTGGATGTACTTGACTTCCCTTTTTCGGATGAACTGCGCTCCTTTAGCCCGCAGCCCACGATGCCCCCCAGCACCATGCAACAACAGCCGAATACAAGACATGTGATTTTTTTCATGGCTCACTCCTTGTGTCATCGGTCCGCTCGTGGCGAACGCAATCGGCAAAATGTTATGGTCTGATATACCCTTCATCCCCTGGCGTCATGGTGCAAGCGGCGCACTTCGTTTTTTTTGGAATATCCTGACAATTAAGACGCAGTGATATTGGCGGCATGCTTTTTTCTGAACCGATTTCCAGTAGATTCCTTAAACCAGGTACCCATGTACAGTGCGGATTTAAAATTGTTGTTCCCGATGCGCACTTTTCCTGGGCAACTGTGCATATGCGAATATATTTGCTCACATTCATTGCAACCCCAAATACGGATTTGATTTACCCAGGAGTAAATATGATACAGCATAGAGAACCATACATGCTCAGTGAAGACACGTCCCTTTTGTGTCAACTGGAGCTGGATTCCAGGCTCAAATCCTACGCCACCAGTTTTCTGTTGTACGGTGGCATTCTCGCCGGACACTGTGATGGACATTTCACACTGGAGGAACTGGCGTATCTTTCCGAATCCCTCAGCCCGCTTTTTGACACGCCGGAAACGCTCATATACGCCCTGCTTTCGCCTGATTCCGCAACAGAACCTTTTTGGCAAACCATCTCGTGGCTCAAGGTGAATGGCGATGAAATCAAAATCAGCCTGTTGCGATATCTGTCCGGCATTATGACCGCAGACCATATGTTGCGTCCCGCGGAGCGTCGCTTCATCCAAAACATCACGCGCGAGCTCGGTATTCCATCAGAGGAAGGACAGCAGATACTTTCAGAGGCTATCATGGCCAGAAGCAGCGAGACAGCACGCAGACACAGTCGCGTTCGCCAACCACTGCCGATTTTTGCCGCACCCGAGCGGGTTCAGGCGCCCGACTCGTGCGTGGCGTCCTGACTCAGAGCAGGCACAGTTACACATATGTGAGATGTAAAATCGGTATCAAAACTGGTATATCACTTCATCTGGTCCAATCATTCCCATTTCATTGCGGGCAATGTTTTCGATGAAGTCGTCATCAGACTGAATGGCGCGTATTTTCTGTTTCACCGCCTCGTTTTCCCTGGAAAGGCGCCGATTGCGGTCTCTAAGCTCATGAAGTTCCGTTTTGAGTCGCTCCACCCGCCTGTAACCGTTTTCGTCATTTAACTTCATTGGTACATATACCGACGTCCCCAGCAACAATGCCACCGGCAACACAATCCAAATAAATTTCCACAACGAACTCATCACATCATTCATACCCGAGCAGTATCGTAAAGGTCAAAAAATCGTTTCAATCCACAGAACTGCCAAGTGTCCGCACACACATTCCAAACCTGGCGACGATGGCAACGTGACCAAATCATTCAGGCGCTGACGTCGTCTGGACCAAACCAATATTGAATGGATGGATTATCGGGATAATGCTTTATACCCAATGGTCTTCTCAGGTGACGAGTGCCGGCGGGATCCATTGATACGTGCAAACGTCTAACGTCGGCGAACCACTTTGGTGTCCTTCGTCACTTTTCGCATAACAGGAAGTGGGGGAATCTCGCTGTTCCTTAAATGTTCCCGAATCCGTATTCTATCCAGGGGCTTTGTATCCAAAAACTGTACGCCGAACCCGGCTTCTCCACTCTCTTCTGTTCTTCGCATTAAATTTGACCTCACTACCTGTCCAAAGAAATCGTACTTATTGTCACCTGCGCTGAATGAACACACCACATACTCCCCGGGCTCGGGTAAACAGTCACAATTAAAATAGGCGCCCCCAGGACTCATATCAAATGTATCCAGGAGCACGGGCTCATCCCAATATGTCGAAATTACTTCAACCGGGATATTTACTGAACGACGCATTTCAAAACGGTTTTGCATGACAACCTCCTACACAAAAATACATTATCATACACCTGAACACACGTCAAATGTCCGGACAAAAAAGCTACCCAAAGCGCCAAAAACATCATTAATAATGGAGAAATTCAGTGCTTTTGTCCGGACGAAATAAAAAAGGGAACCGTTTGTGACGGCTCCCTCTTTTCGAAAAATTCAGACGCAGCGTGACCTATTTTTTCTTGGTGGCACCACCAGCGATGAAATCTTTGAGGCCTTGAGCAGGACGGAAAGAAACCGTTGTCTGGGCCTTAATTTTGATTTTTTCACCAGTCTGAGGATTGCGGCCAGTGCGTGCTTTACGTTTTTTCTTATTGAAGGTACCAAAACCAGGGAAACTGAAACGACCGTCTTTTTTCACAACCTTTTTCATTTGAGTGAAGGTCTCGTCGATCACTGCCTGTACGGCTTTCTTGGACAGATCACTGGGAACGTCTTTGGACGCTGCAACGGCATCGATCAATTCTGCTTTTGTCATTTTCTTTCTCCTTTGAACTCGGAAGACCCTTCCTCCCGAAGTTTTCAACGATGTTTGATTGATGGGAATCATATGTTCAGAAGTACTATCGGTCAATAAAAAAAAAGCCGTTAAAAACGGATTTCCCTTGATATAGCTGGATATGACAGCCATGTCAGTGCCAAATTGCCTTTATTTCCACCTATTTGGGGCATAGTAGCGGATTAGTCAGTATACACGGGCACTTGCACTTTTATTTATGCTCTTGCCCTGTTATTTATGGAAAATCCCCAAAAAAGGGCGCATTTCCCGCTTAAAGTGTGGAAAACGGATTTGCAATGCCTGGATGGACCTGACTACAAAACGGATTATCCAACTTCATTCCGGGATTCGTTTTCATATGGGGCCAGAATAAATTCCCGATTTTTAAAATTGTCGCACAACATCGTACTTTATACCGAAATGCACTATAAATGTTTACCTGATTTTCCATTTTTTACATCTGAAAATGAAGGAGACTACTCTACGAATAATCAGTGAAATGGCGGGATGAAACCGTGATGCGACCTTGAAAAAAAAAGTATGTACGTTACACTGTAAAATTGTGGAGCATGATTTTCCATACGTTAAATCACAATATTTAAAACTGTCTGAAGAAACAGCAAATGACCATTAAAATTCAACAGGGAAAAACAGTTCAGGGGCTGGAAGAAGTCGGGGAAAACCTTGAATCTGCCACGGCAGAAAGCGCCGAAACCGCAGCCACCGCAGCAACAGCCCAGGATCCGGTAACACAAATCGCCACGGATTTGATTGAAGGGCGCATTACAAGTGCACAGGCGGTGGATGCGGTCATCGAGCAAACCATGTCAATGGAGCTGGTGTCCCGGGCGCCGGAGTCTGTCAGACAGGAAGTGGAATCGATTCTGCGCAGCGCCATCGAAACAGACGCACATCTCATTGCGCTCACCCAGGCGCTCGATTAACGCGTTCGGTCTATTTATCTCCCAGAAGTCTGTCGTAATTTTCACTGCTGCAATCGTCCCGCCCATCTTTTAGCGACACTTCCGCCAGGAATTCATTGGCAATCTGAATGGACTCATACCAGGTGCAAAACGAAAAGAAATCTTCGTCGAGCACCTCGGGAACCGCATCGAAGCGTTCCTGCAATTTGGGCATCAGTTTGGCCGAACTCAACAGGATGGCACTCAGTCCGTCCACTTCCTGCTGCGCGATCACGCTGGCCGCCACAGCAACAGGATTCAGCCGAATAAAACAGGAATCAAATTCAAACCGCCAGGCGGTAATGTCCTTATCGGTGTGACGAAAACGCCCTCCGAACTGATTTGCCAGCAGTGCACCAAAATAGGCACCCAGTGTGGGGGCAAACAAATGCACCATGTTCATTCGCGATACATGCCCCGCGGGCGGGCAGGTGCCCTTGTTCTCCTCTGTCACCAGTTCGGTCACAAAATAATCGAGAACCGAAAGTGTGTCGCTGCTGAAATCCAAATCCAGACTAAATCGTTTAAAAACATGGGTGCGACAGCGCTCGGTCAGCCGGTAAATTTCTTCGGGCAGTTCTTTTAAAAATTCATTCATAACACACCGCTTTACTTTTTTTTATCAATTGGTCAAGCATGTATCCTCATCCGGCTCCGCTTATGGTATGCCAATCCAATGATTTGGCACATATCCAAAGTTACTCTCAATATTTTTTCTTTATGTTCATCGCCGGCACAAGGGGCGATTGCGCTGCTTCTGCTCTTTCTCGGTGTACCCTCCTGCGTTGACACCCGCCAATCTCAGACCAATGCGTCCCCAAACCAGATGACCACCGCCATTTCCGGCACCAATGTTCGGCTGGAAACCCTGGTCAATGGTGGGCAGGTTGTTATTACAGGACAACGTCTTGTGGCAACTGCCGATGTCTCCAGCGTTACAATGGCAGGTGATGTCCGGATTTCCCTACCGGCGTTGGGAACCGTATCCTGCGATCGGATTGAATTTGCAAGGGACACCCAGGACATTTCCTGCAAGGGCCATGTCCTGGGCACATTTTCAACGAATCACATACGTGTTTCAAACGGACTTACAAGATGAAACCATGGGGCATCATAATTACGGCCACCCTGTTTATCACCGCATCTGCTTTTTCAGCCGGTGCCACGTCCACTGGGCAGATTGAAATTAAAGCGGATGCGCTGCACATTCAAAGCAAAAAGAAGGTCGCTTCATTTAGCGGACACGTGCGTTTGGTGTACAACGGCGCGCGATTTTCATGTGACCGCATGACCGTGCATTACAACGAAAAGGGGACCATTCGCAATCTGGAGGCCGAAGGGCATGTCACCATTATTCAGGAGGGCGCCACCGCCGAAGCGCAGCGGGCCACACTGGATACAGAAACCGGCACTATTCGTCTTCTTGGCAATCCCCGGCTTGTCAGAGACGGAAATACTCTGTCGGGCAAAACCATTACATTCAACACCCACACCGGTGAAGTTACCGTCACAGAGGCGTCGGGCACCTTCATCATGCCCACGGAATCCCGTTAATGACCGCGCTCCCAACGTGTGACAAAATCGTCAACGAACTACATGTGGAGGGGCTTACCAGACGCTACGGGGAGCGTACGGTTGTGCGCGATGTGTCTCTCCGCGTCCGGCAGGGTGAGGTTGTGGGGCTGCTGGGCCCTAACGGCGCCGGGAAAACCACCGCGTTCAAGATAATTCTGGGATTGACACCGCCTCATTCGGGCAACGTGACACTGGGCCGGTCGCTCAATGGATTACCGCTGTATAAACGGGCTCGGCATGGTCTGGGATATCTTCCTCAGGGCCCAAGCGTATTTGCCGGTCTTACGGTTCAACAAAATCTGTTGGGCGTGCTGCAGGCGCTGAAACTGCCCAATGCGGCCCAAAGAGCGGACACACTGCTGCAACAGTTTCACTTAACCCATCTGGCCAGTCAGAAAGCTGCCACTCTATCCGGGGGCGAACGGCGCAAGCTTGAGTTTGCCCGGTCCATTTGTGCCCGCCCCACTATCCTTCTGATGGACGAACCGTTTGCCGCTGTCGATCCCATCGCTCAGCAGGAACTTTGCCAGATGATTCGCCGCATGGCGGAAGACGGCATTGGCGTGCTGCTCACCGACCACTCCGTGCGTCAGTCCCTTTCGGTATGCGATCACGTGTATCTCATTGTTGACGGCGCCATTGTGGAGCAGGGCACCAGCGACGCCATCCGGCAAAGTCACAACGCCCGCGCCCTTTATCTGGGAAACGATATATAAAAATCAATCGAGAGTGGGACGACGTCCAACAAATCGTACTTCGGGTTCCAGCATCACGCCAAATCGCTCCCATACCCGGGCCTGCAATTTCGCCTGCAGCATCAACATATCGCGCGCTGTGGCGTTGCCCCGATTCACCAGTATATTGGCATGCTTTTCAAATACCGCCGCGTCGCCCACCGACATCTCCCTGGCGCCCACCTGTTCCAGCAGCGCCCCGGCGGCCCGGCGATGCTCCCCTTTCCTTAAAGGTGGCAGGTTTTTAAAATACGACCCGGCTGTGCAAACATCCCGGGCGGGATGGCGGGTGCGGCGCAATTCCAAATTAGACGACGCGATTTCCTCCAGTTGCACCGGGTTTCCTTCCGCCAAACCAAAAGTGGCCCCCAACACCAGCGCCTTCTGCTCTGCCACCGTCGTCTTGCGATACGTAAATTGAAAAAACGACGCATCCACCTGTCTCAGCTCCCCAGACGACATCAACACGTGCGCCGAACTGAGAATCTCGCCAAAACTCGACCCAAAACAGCCTGCGTTTCCCGCCACTGCACCCCCCACCGTCCCCGGCAGTCCCGCCGCAAACTCCATTCCGGCAAGGTGTTTTGAAATAACCCGCGTCACCAAATCCGACACGGCCAAAGATGCACCGGCGGTCACGGCATGGGTCTCCAAATCAAACGTCACATCCGTCATATTGAGGAGAATGGCCAAACCGTCAAATCCGTCATCACTGACCAGCAGATTGGTCCCCCCGCCCACCACCAGATACGGTATTTTCAATTGATTCGCAGCCACTATCAGTTGCGCAGCCGCCTCTGCGCGGTTCACCGTAGCAAACAACCTGGCCGGGCCACCAATTTTAAACGAAGTAAAGTTCTTCAGCAAAACCATCTCTTCAAGGAGACCCTCGTACATCGCAGCCAGTTTCTCTCGTTTATCAGTCCAGTTCATGCATTCGCTTAAACCATTTCTTCACGTGCATTTCAACGAAACATCTTCCTCAAAACGTAAATATTTGTTCAGTCTTTCACTACTGCCATTTTTTTTGTCACATTTTGCTAACGGATTACTTGACAAGTAAAGACGATGGTGGCAAAAGGCTTAGCCTTGAAGGTTGTCGACAAGACAATCAGTTCTTTTCAAATTGAAATAAATCCATTCGTAAGGATGGGCCGGATATTTGGAGGACTGGCCGAGCGGTCGAAGGCGGCGGTCTTGAAAACCGTTGTGGTGAGAGCCACCCGGGGTTCGAATCCCTGGTCCTCCGCAATATTTGGGGAGGTGGCCGAGTAGGTCGAAGGCGCACGCCTGCTAAGCGTGTATACTTAACGGTATCGAGGGTTCGAATCCCTCCCTCTCCGCATTTTTTTTGCTGCGTCCGTAGCTCAGCTGGATAGAGCATTAGTCTACGGAACTAAGGGTCGGGCGTTCGAATCGCTCCGGACGCGCAAATTTCTTTAAGCCTCTCGGGTATTTAGCCCGGGAGGCTTTTTTTATTTTTGAAGCGCTTTTTCTCCATGTAAGCACTATGTAAGCAAAAACAAACAATGTGAAGGTACACCGTTCAACACAGAGTTGGCATTTCATTGCACTGGAATTTTTCTCCCCAACATATTCGCAATGCGTAGGTCCCCGGTTCAAGTCCGGTTGTTGGCTCCCAAAAAGCCCCGTAATTTTAATTGGTTACGGGGTTTTTGTTTTTGGGTGTATCGGGTCGGTTTTTCAAAAATAACCAAATAGTCACTATTTGAGAGACATGCGGATCAACTGTTTTGGGGTTCTTTGGGCTGTTTTGAGTGAGCCATGGTGTCCAATATTTTCGAGCAACGGGGGCCAACTGGAGAACGATGCTCTGTTTGCTGCGTTCAACACCGCAACGGGACAAATTCGCCGTTGCCCAATAAATGCAGTTTGGTTATACTTTGATTAGAACAATGTTCTGACAAGGAATTGGAAAAATGGAAAAAACACTTAGTACAATCGGTAACAGCCTCGGACTCATCATTGAACGGCCGATACTCGATCTTCTCAATATCGATAAAGAAACACTGCTCGAAGTGAAAACAGACGGCGAATCTCTGATTATTCGTCCGATACGGGAAGAACGTGGTTCCAGAATACGCAATGCTGCAGAACGGCTGATGGATGCCCATGATGACACCCTGCAAAAACTCGCTAAATGACCTTTGAATTTCTAACCCTGGAAGATGCGTTCGACATTCACGCCATGCAGTTGGCGCGTTACGGTGGTGGAGAGGGGATTAGAGACCGGGCACTGCTGGAGTCGGCATTGGCGCAGCCGCAGATGACCTTTGATGGTGAATATGTTCATGTTGGCATTTTCTCCATGGCAGCAGCGTATCTGTTTCATATTGTCAGCAATCATCCATTTGTGGACGGCAATAAGCGCACTGGATTGCTCTGCATCCTTGTATTTCTTGATCTTAACGGCATCGCTATAGAGCGGAATTCTGACGCACTGTACGATTTGACTATGGCGGTTGCAGAGGGCCGAACCAATAAGGTTGAGGTTGCAGAAGCCCTTGAGAGCATCGCATCATTGCATTAAGGATGTGGCAGCTTATTTTTCCGAGATTATCCCTTAGGTTTCACTGACTGCTACGAATTTTTCTTTCCGGGTCTAATTTCTTTTCGAATCGGTACGTTTATCTGATCATTAGTCCCCTTTTTGGGCCGACAACTTCCAACTCCGCATCGAAGGCGATGGGGTCAGTTTCAATGCTGTGCAGGACGCCATTAAAAAAATATCTACCACTGGGTTCTGGCAATCCCAGGAAACCACCCACGCTCTTATGTCCCGTTTGCCGGAATACCGACTGAGCAAATTTCAGCGGGCGTTTCCGGCGAGGATGGCGGTGGAGTTGGTGGGGCGGTATTTGCTGGATGTTGAGGCAACGGAGCGGTTTGTTTTTGGGGCAGAAACGCATAAGAGTACGGCGCAGTTTGAGAATGTGAGATACACATGAAAAAGAAAGAAGTAGCATGTCAGAACACAAAGTAATTATGGGTGAAATAGACGGATACACAATTGAATTAGTTCCACCGAGAGCTAAATATGGACCCGTTCTAATTAACGAAAACAGTTCCAATGGATACCTGTTTTCTGTGCGTGACGCTACAGAGAAGCAAAGTAGGTATGTAGCGGTTACATATGCGCAAGGCGCCCCCACGCCCAAGCGACCTTTTGGAATATAGTAACGGACCGTAACGCGAGAACGAAAATTGTTGAGTGGATAAATCAAAAAATTAATACGACTAACGAGGTGAAATTATGACTGTGATCATGCTAAGCGGTTGTAAAGGTTGTGGCAAAACTACTACACTAAATATTTTATATGAAATGCTCCTCTCCAAAAGCGGAACTTCAAGCGGAAAAATAAAATTGGGGGCGGATGCACAACATGACTTTTTTGATACTGTGCAATACAAAGATTCCAATATCAAATTTTACACAATGGGCGATTTCTCCCGCGCTATTCAAGATGAAATAAAAAAACTATCGTGTAGACTCGGCCATCGACATTCTTCTTATTGCATGTAATAGGAAGTATAAACGCCCTTACAATAAAATTAAGACCGTTGAACACGAAATCGTGGACAAGACAGTTGCATCATCACCCCTCGACTATAATTCGAAAAATATTGGCGACGCCGAATACATGATGGATCTTCTTCATCGAGAATTGAGTAATTGATGAGCTTGGTTTTAGTGGATTATCTCAGGGGGCCAAGAGGGCCGCTCTATCATCCTTTACGCGGGAAAGGGGCCATGGAACAAACCGACGTGGTCGACCTCGAAAATGTGATCCTCAGCCACTACAGACTGTCAGAAATCAAACGTCAGGATTTAATCCTGCGCGACCCCGGTCAGGACTGCCGTTTCGAACCCGGTAGCGAAATGGTCAGCGCCTGCGCCAAAGACAAAAAAGAAGAATTCCTCTCCCAAATCATCGACCGCCTAAACGAAATCTTCATCACCGATGAACTCACCCAAGATGACATGGTCAACCACGCCTACACCATCCGCGATAAAATCTGCGAAAACAAACTGGTCATGCAACAAATCGAAACCAACACCGCCGAACAAGCCATGCTCGGCGACTTCCCCAAAGCCATAGACGACGCCATCCTGAACAGCAGCGACGCCCAACAAAATCAAATGATGCAGCTGCTCAGTGACCCAAAAAGAGGGCGGCCGGGTTTGTGAATTTGATATTTAAGCTGTTGAAAGTGAAGGCTTTGGATTTGTCTCACTAAATTCACCCTTAAAAAGCAAATATAAACGGTTGAGAGATAAAATGTCACCCAAAGAAACAACGCCCGAATCAAAACAACAAATTACCAAGTGGCTTGTTAAGCTGGATTCGCTATTTACGTTAAATTGGGATACCGCCGAACGAGATGCTGTGCTGCTGAGGCTTATTCTCATGAAGTATCTGCTTGACACAGCTTCCAGGCATAACTCAGGCAAAGTAAACATTGATTTCAATCTAGCCGTTTGGCAGAGGTTGGCTGATATACAACAAGGGCAAGGAGGTTCTGCATCTCCATCTCTTATTGTTGAAACAGCGCTTAAACCGTTCAGGAAATTTATACCAGACATACTGGAAATATTTCGACCAGTTTATCCTACTTTGAACCATCTTCCCATTGATATTTTGATGGATGCGGTCAAGGTCCTAGGCGAACAGAATTTCGTAAAATGGGGAACTGAAGAAGCGCCGACAAGGTTGGCCTCCATTATCTTCGAACATTTCGCTTCATCCAGAGGTCGAGAATCAGGTGAACACATCTCCCCGATATGTGTGGCTGAACTAATTTCGCGGATAGCACTACAGGAAAAAGCCAGTCCCTTGAATGTCTATGATTTTGCATGCGGAACGGCAGGTCTACTGTTGTCGATGCAAGAAAACATGGCAGAGAACGCAAATTTTTTTGGCCAGGATGTGAATGTCCAGTCTTTGGATTTTGCACGAATCAGAGTGCTGCTGAGCGGGTATAATCTTGAACAGTACAAGCTCGAAGTTGCTAATATACTAGTGCAAAAGGCTTTTATTGATCAGAAATTCGATGCAATCGTATCTGTTCCACCTTTTGGGCTTAATTGGCAGAATGTTCATTCAGTATACGAGGGGCCAAAGTTACCAAAGAGCCATGCAGATTTTGCATTTATCCAGCGAGGTTTTGAGCAATTAGCTGACGATGGCGTATTGGTAGTTGCCTTAACTCATGGTTCGCTTTTTCGAAGTGGGCTTGAAGCGGATTTCCGAAAAATGTTAATCAACGATTTCAATTGTGTCGATGCGATAATAGGGTTGCCAGCGAACTTATTTTTCAACATTACCATCCCAACATGTTTATGGGTTATTAAAAAGAACCGCAGAGACCCGGATAACATCCTATTTATTGATGCCAGCAACGATTTTCACCGTGAACGTTGGCAAAATAGACTTCGTGAACAGGACATCGAAAAGATTCTGGAAACTTTGAGCAATCCAGTTAATCAGGAGTTGTATTCAGAAGTCGTATCCTTAAAACGAATTGGGAAGGAAAAGTACAATTTAAATATCTCGCTGTATGTGGATGAATACCGCAAGGAGGTGCTGAATGAGAAGGTTGATCCCTTCATTCAGTATCATGCGCTTATCCAGAAATATGTAATGGAAAACAATACGAAGACAATAGTTTATAGAGGCATGGCCGATGCGAGCTGGGAACTTAAACCGGGGATAGGCCGCATACAAATTGACGATAGCGAACGCGGTGGTTGTGAAAGAAAGATGTTTGATGAGTTTAAGCAGCAGGCTTTACCCTATTTAGATTTTACACCTCGAAACGAATGGGAATGGCTTGCAATGGCACAGCATTATGCGCTGCCAACCAGATTGCTGGACTGGACATCCAATCCACTAATTGCATTATATTTTGCCGTGGAAGATGAGTCGTCCAAAACAGACGCCGCTGTTCTTCTGTTTTTAGACTCTGAACCACCTCTGGACATTAATGGTCAGGACTCAGAAGGTAATGCACTTTACAATGACCCCTTGAATTTGCCCACAGACAAAGAAGCACCCCGATATTCCCCGGCGCACTTGAACCAACGAATTATCGCGCAAAGTAGTTTATTTACCGTTCACCCAGTCCCCACGAAACCATTCACATCTGAACAGATTTATAAAGTTGTGATTCCCAAAGCACTTCGCGCTGGTTTGAAGCAGCAACTATATAGATACGGTGTGCATGAAGGTACAGTTTATCCAGGATTGGATGGTTTAAGTCGCCAAATTAAATGGTTAAATACCCAGAATTTGTGTGAGTCGAAACCAATACCGTCGAAAACAAAGCGGCTTTAAAACGCCGATATTGTTCGGCCATTGTTGTAGAGATATCAGTATCGTTTTTTTCTCCGCAGTTTGTTCGAGACCAGCTTGACATGACACCAGGGAGTGAATCGCTTTCAAAATTTTTGGTTCTGGTGTGACAGGTTAAACAGAAGTGGTCACCAAGGTTAGATTGCTACGCAGGCTGGTACACTTGTATTTAAATTCAATGAAAGTTGACGTTTTGCGATGAATGTCGATAAAGTATACAAAACTGAACAAACCGACATTTAATTGGCACATTTTTGGTGTGAGGCGTATGCAAACATTTCTCAAGGTTAATCGCTTTGCGACAAAATCAATTATTATCGTGGTATCGGCGTACTGTCTGTACAGAAAGTTGATGAATTGATCAGCATCATCGGCGATTACAAGCATTTTTAAGGAAAACGCTGCTGAGGTAATAGTCAACATTTTGATTGCTAGATAGTAACTTTTTCTTCTCCATAGACCGGGCTTTGAGCAGTCAGAAAAGACTTGCCCGCCTTGAAGAGATTTCGCAAAATGACCTTGTCGCCATAGAGTTTCGGTCGCCCAGGCTTCTTTGTCTTCGACGTGGATTCGGGTTTCCATGCTACGGCGTTATACCTGGCCCTGGTAACCAGATGATGTCCCTTTGCCAGCAAAGGACTAATAATTTTCTGGCTGGCATAATAGGCATCGGCAACAAGAATAGCCGGTACATCCGCAGCCTGAACGACATCGAGAAATAGAACGACGAGTTTGTCCAACAAGGTTTTAGGCTTCCGTGAACGATGCCTGATTACCCCCTCGCAGATGCGGGAAACCAGAGGCACGGCAAACACCTGTCCAACTGAAGAACCAACGAGTAGAGAGACGGCCTGAAATGAATGCCCCATGATGAATTCAGCTTTCGAATTGTCAGAGGACTCCTGGTGCAGGCTTTTAACAGCAGGCATCTTTCTTCCTTCTTTTGGAACCTTCAACCCGTCAGCGACAAAAACAAAACGTCCATTTACGGTAACGGGATCAAAAAGTTGTATCGCCAGCTTGACCCACATTTTCAGCAAATGTGACAGGTCAAGGGCACTGGAATGAAAAAAGTGCAGAAGTGAATGATAGTAGAATGGGTCGAGAAAGGAACCTCTGACAAAACTGGTCACTCCGAGCAGATCAGGCCTGACAGCCAGAGCCGCCAGCACAAGCGACATCCACATGAAAGTGGCGCAACGTGAGCACGCGCCTCTCAGTTGATGAATACATCTAAACCATTCAATCCAAAGTGTCACAATTTTCTCCTTGAGTTGTTCCGATAGCTGTATCATGCTATCGGCATGTTTGACAAAGAAATTTTGCGTTTGCTGACCCGAATTGAAGACATTAAAAAGCGCCTTGCATCTCTTGGCGAGATGCGACCGGGGAGCCTGTCACGACAATACAACGTATGTGGCAATCCAACCTGTCGCTGCAAAGATCCCGAGAACCCGAAGAAACACGGTCCTTATTATCAGGTCAGCTACTCGCACAAGGGAAAGAGCACTACTCAGTTTGTTAAAATTGATGCCCTGGCGGAAACAAAAAAACAGTTGAAGAATTATCAGACCTTCAAAAGGCTGACCGAAGAATGGGTGGAGCTATCGGTGGAGATAGCAAAGCTGCGAAAGAAAGCCGAAAAACAAAATTCAAAGAAAGAATCATCCTGATTGACCAACGGAGAACTTTTCACTGTCGAGTAAACGACTCGGGAACATCTTCGTGAAACAAGTCGCTCATTGAATTCACAAAAATCATCCGAGGTTTTTTCCATCTAAGTGGAATATCCAATGAATCCTTATAACAGCGAACAGCGAAACCATCAACGTAGTTGGGTTGCCCCATCGCTTTTAATCGTTTTGCCATCCGTTCGGCGTAGCAATTTTTACATCCGGTACTAATCTTTGTGCATCCAGTAACAGGATTCCACGTGCTTTCAGTCCATTCTATTTTAAAAATAGCCATTATGTTTACTTCTTTGGAAAGGTAACCATTACTGAATCGGCAAAAGTACCTTTGCGTGGCGGTTTTCCATTCTTTCCGATTTTAGTGGCGATGCAGTTATGGGGACACCCAATTCCAGTGCTCTATATTCGAGCCGTAAGCGAACTGGCACAGGTTGGCTTCTGAGCGCCTTGCCATATCACTCCCGAAATGATTTCGCTCCATGCCCCCAAAATCTCTCTCCCCAATAGTGTGTCATTCGGATATGATAGTATCGTTTGCGGATTGACCGTTGTTCACAGGTGCGCCAGCGCCGTCGCGTGCTAGTATTTCTATGTGGAAATACGCGCCAGGAAGCGTGTCGCTATCGATTCTGAAATCTGTGGATTCCTGGTCGAAATGGACAACAAATGATGAACGCCAAACATGATTCAGATAATGCTGAACAGGATGATGGTGCATCCGGTGAGGGGGCAGACTCCGAACGCAAGCGAATCACCATTTCGCTGCTGGGTGCGCAGCTGAACCCGGAGTTACAGGAAGCGGATTTGATTCACCGATTGGGATCAATTCGATATCGCGACGCCTATTACCTTAAATATCACGACAGCGATGTGTGGCTTTTCGAATACGGCGTGCTGGTGGGCTGGAATCAGTCTGAAGACGATCGACAGCAACTCATTTTCGAGCTGCAACCTTTGATTGACGACCCCATCGTCCGCCCGCCCATTGAACAGTACACGTACCTGGTTTCACCAGATGGGACATCCGGCATTCGCGATGACCTGCTGATTTTGCCTGAAGTCGACACGTTGACCACCCTGGCGTTCAGCCATGCCTTTGCCCAGTCGGCGAAGCTGTCCTTTTTTGAGGACAAAGCGGGAGTTGTCATTCAAAAAAACGCCTACATCTCCAAACAGCTTGCAGCTACCGGAAAGGTGCCCCTGAGTCGTCGTCAGCTGGCGAAACTCAGAGGGGTGCTGTTCGATACCAGTAGCGACATCACGTTGCATTTCAACTTATTGGATACACCGGAATTTTTCTGGGATTACCCCGAGTTGGAAGCAACGTATCAAAAGCTGGCCAAGTATCTTGACCTGACGCCCCGGATTGATATCCTCAATAGGAAACTGGAGACCATTCAGGGACTGCTGGGGATGCTCGCTGCCGAACAGTATCACAAGCATTCGGCGTTTCTGGAGTGGGTGATCATTGTGCTCATCGCCCTGGAAATTGTGATTTACTTCCTGTAACCCCCACTCTCTTGCCCCAATAGGCCCACATAATTGAAGTGAACTCCCCATATTGGTGCTTCGAGACAAACGTTTTTGCCTCATATGTGTAAATTTCCAAAGGAGATGAGCAAATGCACTGGTGGTAAAAACAGTGACTGGCAAATGAAATGACTTTTTTTTTTTTTTCGGGGTACTTCTAATCGGAGCCGTGCGGTTGTTCATCTATCCTTGCAGCCAATAGCCGGTGAGTCTCCGGATTCAGGGATGTTTTTTATTGGAGACGATATTGAACAAGGATATAGGCAATTGTATTGGAAAATTATGCAGGCATTTTTAAATAGGGAAAGGGAGTATTTAATGTTTGAGAATAGTCGATGGTTACGCGCAATGCTGATGTTGTTACTCGCCGGTACATTCAGTATTGGTTGCGGTGGCAATTCAGGCGATTCGTCCAACTCGGATGGGGACACCGATGCGGACTCGGACGGAGACAGTGATTCCGACGGAGACTCAGATGGGGACTCCGATGCAGATTCGGATAGCGATTCCGACGGGGACAGCGATTCCGATGGCGACAGCGACTCCGACGGAGATAGCGACTCCGATGGGGACAGCGACTCTGATGGGGACAGTGATTCGGATGGCGATACCGATTCGGATGGCGATACCGATTCGGATGGCGATACCGATTCGGATGGCGATACCGATTCGGATGTGGAGGATGTCAATCCCAAAGCGGATTTGATGGTCTCCAGCGAGAACAATTACTGGAAAGAAGGTACGCTCACCGAAGGGGGTGGCGGTGGTACAGCGCTGACTGTAAGCGATCAGGAATACCAATCCATATCCGGGTTTGGCGGCGCATTTAATGAGCAGGGCTGGGAAGCGCTAAAACTGTTGCCCGAGTCCGAGCAGCAACGCGCCATTGAGTTACTGTATGCTCAGGACGATCGCGGCGCCCGGTTCAAATACGGCCGAATTCCAATCGGAGCGAGCGATTATGCCATTAGCCGCTACACCTACTCCGAAAAGGCCGACGATTACGATATGAACGACTTCTCCATTGATCGCGATAAGAAACTGCTCATTCCATACATCAGGGCATCCATGAAATACAATCCGGATATTCGGTTGTGGGGCAGTGCATGGACACCCCCGAAATGGATGAAATCCAACAACGATTACAACGCGGACCCCGACGGTATGATGAAATCCGACGCGAAAACATTGGGATCCTATGCCCTTTATCTGGCGAAGTTCGTTGAGGCGTATGCGGAGCACGGTATGGCCGTGGAATCGGTATTTGTCCAGAATGAGCCGGAGCAGTACACGCGATATCCCAGCTGCGGCTGGACCGCGGCGCTGATGACGGACTTTGTGGTCAATCATATGGGACCCATATTTGAAGAGCGAAAGGTTCCGGCGGGCATCTGGTACGGTACATTTAGTTCCGATACGTTGAATCCGGTGCCTCAGCTTCAAAATCAGGAGTTGCGCAAGTATGTGGCCGGACTCGGCGTGCAATGGGACGGCATCAAGCTGGTATCCCAGATGAAAAGTACAGCGCCGGATTTACCCATCATGCAGACCGAAACCAGATGTGGCAACTATCACTGGAATCCCGAAGGATTCCCTCCGTTTAATCCGGATAGACCTGCCAATGATCACGCTTATGGCCTTGAAACATGGGGATACATTTACGACTTCCTGGAAGCCGGTGTGGACTCATATCACGCGTGGAACATGATTTTGAACGAAGAAGGTAAAAATCTCGATCCGCAACGCCCATGGCCGCAGAACGCATTGCTGGTGGTGGACCGAAGCTCCAAAAAACTGGTGATCACCTCCGCGTATTACGCCTTCCGACATTTCAGTTCCTATCTCAACCCCGGCGCCAAACGAGTGGGTCTCAGCGGTGGTTCCGGCAACGCCATGGCATTTAAAAACCCAGATGGTCGCTACATTGTGGTCATTCAAAACACTGGCGGCGCCAAATCCATGTCCGTTGCGGCCGGTGGCAAAACGGTTCAGTTCGAGGTTCCCGGCAGTGGCTGGGCCACCGTGCGCATCTGATAGCGCCCCACCCACACACAGTCCCAATTTTAATTCGACACAGTTTGTTTTCCCATCTGACACACGACTGTCACAGTCGGTGCGAATATTTGCCTTGTAAGCATTTGCAAGGAGTATTCAAATGATCCAAAGTCGAAATACCAATGACAGTTTCAGAGTCTTTTACGACCCGCAGTCTGCACCCATGTCGCCCAATTCAAAAAGAGTCTCCCGATTATTTGTTCAACGGGGATTGGCCGAACCGTGGCGCGTCACAATAAAGCCGGCGGAAGATGGATACTTTGAACTAAAGGGCATGCTGGATTCATATCAGTCCCGGGAAATTGTATTGTCGATGGTGCGCACGCATCTATCCACCTGGCGCCTGATTGACCATCTGACCATTGCCGACGATTTGGCCGCAGCCAGCTGACGCCATCCATTTTTCATCACACCGATTCTCATCGCGCCGACTCAATGGCCCCTTATATATGGCAATTCGATGCATTCATGGGGGATTCTCCAGGAATACCACTCACTTCTGACGCGTTTCCGTCTTTTAGTTGCAATGATGATTTCGTATCGAATAATACAAGTCCATCAACAAACAAAACAGATGAAGCCGAGGGAGGCCGTTTTATGAAATATCGAAGTTCTATAATTATGCTGGGAACACTGATGATTGGCCAGGTTGCATGCAGCCCACCGGTGATGCTGCCGCCAGTTCAGGAGCCGTTAGACAGTGTGGCGTGGCAAAACTGCGCCAAAGACGCGGAGGAACGCTCGGGCCGTTCGCTGTTGGATGATATGAAAATGGACGGCAATTACCTGATGTGCAAAGGCGTGGTGCTCTCCAACGACCCGTCCAGAGAAGACGAAGCGGTCGAAATGCTTACGGAATCCGCGCTGCTCGACAAAAAAGATTATCGTCCCTACTGGCTGAGCGCCCAGGTGCTGACTCGAGCCGGTCGATACGAAGAGGCGCTGACCCATTTTTCCAGAGCCCAAAAACGCGCGCCGCAAATGGAAGTGCCCACGGTGAAACTGGCGCAGATGGTGGCCGAGAAAATCGGCGACGACGAAGCGCTGCAGTTTGTGGAAAAGGCACGAAAGCGCGGTCTGTGCGAATTCAGCTGTGTGGGAATGCTTGCGGATTTGTATCACGGCACCGGCAAAAGAGATGAAGCCCTGAAGCTGTACGAGGATATGATAAAGAAAAAGCCCGATGACCCCGAAGCGTACATCGGTCTGGCGCGTATTGCCAACCTGAACGAGGATTTCAGGGAAGAGGCCAAACAGCTGGACAAAGCCATAGATGCCAAAGGGTTTGACAAACTCGACAAGGACCGCAAAGCATCTCTGTACCACAGTCTGGCATTTGCGCAGTACAACGCCGGCAAGTACGACAAGGCCAAAAAAAGCCTGAAAAAAGCCGTCCGAAAAAAGGAATCGGCGGACTGGCTATTGTTGGCCGGTTGGATAGAACTCAAACTGGATGATCCGGCAATGGCTCAGATTCAATTTGACAAGGCCATCGAAATGGACAGCAAACTGGCCGCAGCACATGCAGGTCTGGGGGACGCCGCCAAAGCGCTGGGAGATTTGAACAAAGCTGAAAAAGCGTACAAAAAAGCCGCTTACCTGGATCCCACCAGTGGTTTATTCAAGTTGAAGCTGTCGGCTTTGTACATTGAACTGAACGATTTTGAAAAAGCGAAAATCCAACTGGACGACGCCCTCAAACTGGGCGCCACCAAACTGCCTCAGGATCTCCTTTACCAGGTTAAAAACGCCATTCGCAACCGATAGGAAGGGCGTCCCCAAAAAAACACCCGTCCAGCCCTCCACCGAAACGTTTAAAAAACAGAATCTCCAAAAATCGCAGAATAACACTGTTGCCTTATCGCCAGAAGGCGGCGATTAGTCAGTCAAAGCCTTCAAATTGGGTAAATTGGGGCGGAAAACTTCACCTGACCAGCGGAAATACTGCAGAAGACAGAGATGAAACGCAATCACATCGATCTTACAGAAGGCAGCAATGGACGCTGCGTCTTCTGGCAGACAAGCTCGTTGCGCTTGAGGTGGTCGACCGCATCAATCACGAGACCGTCTGACAGAGTCTCTAAAAAAAAACGAGCTGAAACCATGGCGAACGATTCGATTCTGCATTCCACCGGAACATAACGCCGAGTTCCACGCCGTCTCATGGCCATCTAAAACCGAAGACGCTCGCATCAAGCTTTGACGCATCGACCCAATATTGGAGACCGGACTGACTACTGGGTGTACAATCGCATATGGGTTATTAAATTGTCTTCCACGCGGTATACAGCGGCAGCATGGACTTCCTGGGGGAATCCTTCCATGTTGATACCGGTAACGTGTTCTTCATCAATGACATACAGTCCCACTTCAATTCGATTTTCAATATCACAGTTTTCATTGACTGACGTATCGGACTCCACGCAATTTCCATGAAGCAGATTGTCGGCAAATTCAGGCACGGTGTCGTCCATGTAGTCGCACGCTGTAATCCCGAAAATAACAAAGAGATAGATGAACGCCGATAAAACGGAGTTGCAGAATACTGCCCGGGCGGAGTGATTAAGTCTGTTTTTGTCGGAGTTTTTGTTTTGTTGGTGAAGCATTTTAAACAAGTCCTTTCGATTGACTTAGCGAATACGGCTTTCAAATAGAGATGATGTATGAATGCGATTGTCCCGGGACGGGTTGCAAAGATCGGTTGCTCCCATGTTTTTGCAGACCTTAAAAAATGGATTTTAAACAGGTCTTTACGAACAATTTTTTTGGTACGGCTTTTGCGTTTGCAATATTGGGGAAACACACCGGAGGTTATAACAATGAATATATTCGACACGATTGCTCATACAGACTATTTTGTGAATGTTAATCAAAAGGATGGATGCCCCGAAGCGGCTCAGCCCCACGAAAAAATTGTACTTTATACCGATGCGGGTTCTTTGGTGCCCATTTACAGTGTGGTGGATCACGGTCGCCGGCAGTTAGCACCGGTCCGGTTGCACGCCAATGGCACTATTAAGTCGCTGTCATTGCAGGAGTCGACTGTCATTAAAACACCAATAGGTGAGTTCTCGGCAGAGTTGGTGACCTTTTACGAAAGCGGTGCAATTGCGAGAGTGTTTCCGCTCAACGGCAAATTATCGGGTTACTGGAGTGAGCTCAATGAATACAAACTGGCAACAAAAACATCCATTCCCACACCGTTAGGTATCATTGAGGTGCGGCCGATTTATTTGCATTTTTACGAAACGGGAGAGCTGAAAAGCGTTACCTTCTGGCCCGGGGAGCAGCTCAATATACGCACGCCTATCGGCGAACTTGCTGTGAAAAGGGGGCTGTCCTTTCATCAGAACGGTGCGCTTGCGTCCTGTGAACCGGTCTCTCCGGTAACCGTGGAAACGCCACTTGGGGTCATTGACGCATATGATCCGGACCCTAACGGAATGAGCGGCGAAAAGAATTCACTATCGTTTACGGAATGCGGCGATATTGCGGGACTTTCCACTGTGGCCCACACCGTTTTGGGCATCGTTTTAGGAACCCAGTCCCAAACGGAGACCATTTCGTTTGCTCCCATGGTGAAACGAAGTCGCTGCAGTGACACTGCTTTTGAGCTGGAACCTTTGAAAATTAAGTTTGAGGCGGATAAAGTTGTTTTTCGAAATGGAATGCGGCCTGCAAAAACCCTTCCCGTCGATGCCAGGGTCAGTCTGAAACCGTTTCGAACTGATAAAAAACTGGGGGGCGCCAGCTGCTGCTCGTAACCGTTTATCCACCTGAATGTAGTTTTTCGAACGTCAAATACATTTTTGTAATTTTTTTGATAGTTCCAGTCTGTTTCGCAATGAACTTTGGATTAACTTCCGTGTTTGGAATGAAGATGCGTCGGTATTGGGAATAGTGTACACCTCTGCTATGCACAAATGCACTCCTTCAGCTGGACCAGATATTTCCAGTGTAATTTCTGTTGGCTCGCCTTTAGAATCGATAACAGCGTTTCCATCGAACGTTGTCCATTTATGTGCTGCCATATTTCAATTTTCCAATATCGGTCACTGGGTGGCAGCATCTGCGTCCAGAATATGCATCCTGGTGCTCAACTTCTAATGGTTCGTTGTTTCCTGCAACGCTCCATTGTTGTATTTGTATACCGTCTGCCTCATACCATGTTGGTAGTCATTGTACGCGGTGTCGTTATTTGGGTCGAACTCCATATCATTTATACTGCCTTGCAGAACCACAGCTTCCAGTATACGGGAGGACACGCGCGCCATTCCTCAAAACGATGCGCGTTGCCAGGGGGCGTTTCTCATGTCGGATGTGGGGGGGCAGGGAACACACCGTGGTGAGTACTCACCCCCCGTGCCGGAAAGTACAGAAGTGATGGTTATTTCGGTATTCCCAAACGTGTTCCCTCACTGGGGCGGCGGCTCACATTTGGGAATACTGGGCGGGAAACGGGTGTTTGCTCACTCATGCACACTTACATCAGCATGGACAGTTGAAATTTTCCGTGTTGCGTGGCGTCCCTGTCCGGGTTCCAGGGGGGTGAAAAGACAAGTTTAACGTTGGCTTCTTTAACGCCCTCGGCTTTTTCTGCAAAATGTTTCACTGCGGCCATGAGTTGTGGTCCGATTGGGCATCCGGGGCTGGTGAGTGTCATTGTGATGTTGGTGACACCGTCATCGGCCACCGCAATTTCGCGGATGAGGCCCAAATCCACCACAGAGATGCCCAGTTCCGGGTCTACGACCTGTTTTAATTCGTTCATGATGGTTTCGTTCATAATAGTCTCCCTTTGCATCGGGTGAAAGTTATTTGTTTCGAAAGATATTTGTTACTAGTGTTGTGGTTAAATTTAAGGGTCGTTTACACGGATGTCATGCGGGAAGGGCACATTTTCCTCCGCATGCCGGTTGTACCCCGGTGCCGGACCATATCGGAAAGCGGGTGAGCCAGTCGTGTTGGGAACAGTTGTCGCTGTACACTGGAAATTCGGGGTTTTTGATAATTGGAAACGTTTTTGACATCGAGGTACCAGGTAAGGTCGAGGTGATTTTAATGCCGTTTTTGGGGTAAAGCACAATTCCCGCTTTATGCCGGAAAATCTCAGGTGCGACAGAAAATGTCGCATTTCTACGCTATTTTCAGTTTCAGTCGTGACATGTGTTGAGCAATTAACCCCAAGGAGATAAAACCCATGAGTTGGCCATCGATAAATATTGGAAGTGTGCGAGATGATTTGGAATTATTGTCGAAAGACGAACTGCGCAGCCTGATTTTGAAAATGGTGAATCAGTCCGAATACAAAACCGCCAGATGGGCGAAAGACGCCATTGTGCGCTATGCTCAAAAATCATTGGAAAAGCAGAGACATGCCACCCCCGGCGAGCAGAAGATTGCGAAACTGCTTGCGTTTGCCAATTCGGCAGAACAACAGAACTGGACGGATTTGTCTCAATGTGTTTCGCAATACGCGGTGTGCGTTTATCTGGAGATAGCGAATTTGGAAGAACGCATTGATGCGTTGGCGGATCTGTTCCATGAACTGCAGCAGCTGGCGAACTTTGACGCGCCGCTTGGCGCCATGGAAGCGGCTGCGGTGAATCCGTTGCCGGATTTTGAGGCGTTTATGACGCAATGGCGTCTCCAGCTGACAGCCATCGTGGAAAACGGGCATTCCGAGTGGGAAAACAGCGAAGAACGCTGGCTTCGAGAGGTGACATTGCGGATGGACGGAATTACGGGGCTTGGAATCCTGGCCAAAAAGAGTCGCAATCCAGGGGATTTTGATGCGTGGTGCCTTGCCCTGAAACAGAATGACGACTGGGCGGGTGCGCTGGCCGCATACCGGATGGCGGTGCGCACTGTTCACTGCGATAAGACCCGCACGCTGGCGCGCTTTTATGACGGCGCAGCACTGGCTGCAAAACAACTGGGAGACCGGGACGCACTGCGTTTTTTGAAAAATGCCTGGTTGGCGCAGCCCCCCTTAAAACGGTTGCGATGCTGGCTGGGGGCGGCCGACACCTCTGATGAACGGTTGAAAATTGGTAAAATGGCACTGGCAAAGTGCCCCGTTGATGAATTGGCCCAGCGTGCCTTTTTGCTGCTGCAGCAATCAGATGTGATTGGGGCGGCAAGGATGGTGGGCAGCGCATCAGGATTGGGATGGTCCTCGTTTCAGCATCCGGGGCATTCGATGGTGCCATTGCTGTGCGGCGTGTTTGAGAATGGCGAGGAGGTGCTGCGTTCCCTTGAAAACGTGCTTGAGTCGCCATCTGTGGATGATTTTTCAGGTTGTACTGAAATCGAAGGAGGCTGCGAGGAAACTATATCGAAATCGGTGATGCCGTGTCCCGAGCCGGCGGCGCTGTTGCAGTCCGTCGACGATTTATGCAAATCATATGGAAATGACGTGTCCGTTCAGAAGGCGGTGTTGAAAGAGCTGAAAAAGGCGGCGCGTAAACGGGTGCAGGGAATTGTGGGCAATCAGCGTCGCAGGCATTATGGCCACGCAGCCCTGTTGATGACATTGTGCGTCAGGCTCGATGATGGAAGCGATACACGTAAATGGTTTGATGGTTTAAAACAGGAATACCGGTGCTATCCGGCTTTTCAGTGCCAATTGGCGATCTTCAACGATAATTGAGGCAATTCACACGCCATGTTGACGGCCCGGAGTAATCCATTCATTGCGCGAAGTCTGACGCGAATCGCAAAATCATCGCAAAAACAGCATAATTCAGCTATCCATGACGGATTCATTGCGGCATTGTTTTTTGTGGAGAGGATTGTCTATTTATGATTGTTCAAGGACTGGAAAAAGGTACTGGCTCACGGCGCGGTTGCGTTGCTGCGTTGTTTTTGTGGTTTTTGTTTTGGCTTCCCGGCTGTGCCGACGATGTTCCCAATACGCATTACTTGGTGGACACCAGTCCGTTGCCGCCAACCGAAACACCCAATGTTATTTTTATTCTGGCCGACGATTTAGGTTGGGCCGATTTGAGCGTTCAGGGGTCCAATTTTTATGAAACGCCACAACTGGATCAGTTTTCCAAAACAGCGGTGCGTTTTACAAATGCATATGCCGCCAGTCCGCTGTGTTCACCAACCCGAGCGAGCATTCTGACGGGGCAGGAACCAGGACGGCTGAGACTCGTTAAACCCATCGATGATGGTTCCGCGCCAAAAATTCTGAATCCGCAAGAGAGTTCGAGTACAGTTCCATCCAGAAAAGCGACGAATCCACAGTCGGTTTCCTTTCTCAAAAACAAATACACAACATTTGCCGAAGTACTTAAATCGAATGGTTATGCGACCGCGTTTATGGGAAAATGGCATTTGGGACGTATACCCAACATTCCTGAAAACCAGGGGTTTGATGAAGTGGTTGGTGGTCGGGAAGACCCCGGGCCGCCGGGGCCCGGTCACTATTTCGCACCATGGGATTTGGACACATTGCCGCCGGCATCTGCAGGGACACCCATTTCCGATGTTCTTACCGACGCCGCCATTCGGTACATTCAGAAAAACAGGCGGAATCCGTTTCTGCTTTGTCTTTGGTATTACGACGTCCATGCTCCGCTTCAGGCGAAAGAAGATCTTGTGGAAAAGTACACCCGCAAGCTTGACGGTTTGAATCGCCTCGGTGTTGAAACGACACAGCGAAATCCGGTCATGGGTGCCATGATAGAAACGTTGGATGCAAATATCGGGCGATTGATGGAGCAGTTGTATACTCTGAAATTGGATAGACGGACAATAGTCATATTTACGTCCGATAACGGTGGCAGTCAGCATATTCTCCTGGATGGAGTCCCCGCCACCAGCAACGCGCCACTGCGCAATGGAAAAGGGTCAAATTATGAAGGCGGGGTTCGGGTGCCAATGCTGGTGCGGGCTCCGGGAGTCAGCGTCCCGGGAACCGTGTCAGATGGAGTGGTATCCTCGACGGACCACTTTGCCACCATTCTTGATTTAATTCATATCGCGATGCCACCTAGAGAAGCCGTTGACAGTGTCAGCTATTTGTCCGCACTCAAAGGGGCGCCTCATATTCGACCACCGACGTTTTCCCTTTTTCCACACACGATTCATGCCAGCGGGAATCGCCCCAATGTGTCCATGCGCGAGGGACCATGGAAATTTTACAAATTCTATTTTGATGGAATTGATTCAACACATCGGTACGAGCTGTATAATCTGGATGCAGATATTGGCGAACAAGTGAATGTTGTAAACGATTATCCTGAAATGGTTGAAGGGTTCAAAAATGAGCTGGAAGCGCATGCCGTAGATGCAAAATACCTTCAGCCGCGTTTAAATCAGAATTACACAGGCAATAGTGTTGGTATGTGGACGGGCGCTCCGAATACAGTGCTGTCATATGAATCCGACGTATTGTCGATTGTCGCCATGCAAGGCGTCCCAACTGTATCCTCTGAATATTTCGTGAAAAATGATGCGGGAAAATACATCGTTGAGTTCGAGATGATGGCGGGGGGCAATGGTAAAGGAACTGGCTCTGTACGTTGGGGGTATGCTGGAGACGAGGCTGAATCAGTGGAAAACACGGCGTCTTTCACTGTTTTGCATGACAATCAGTGGCACGGTTACAGCGTCCCGTTGCATTTGACAGAAACAGCGAAATCCATCACCATTCACCCCTCTGAATCTGCAGGAAGCTTCAAACTGGCAAACGTTCGGCTCACAAACAGAGCGGGTGATGTTGTCTTCCGGTGGACCGTATTCTGATTGTCGACCTGACTGCATCCATTTATACAAAATCTATCTCTCTCTCGAAATAAAGCGGTCCAGGTGTTCATTTGGCGCCGCCATCTGCGGGGCGATTTAAATTCGAGGGACGAATTTCTTTTAGATTTGTATTTGAATTTGTTGTTTGGTTTAAAACAAATATTACATTGTTGATAATTCAATTATGAGAAACAAGGCTGTCTTGAAGGCGTCCATTAATTTTTTTTTTGATGCAGCGCATGTAGTCAATAGGAAGGACTATTCCAAATGGGTGTGCGGTGTGGAACATTGTTTTTTTTTGTCGCGGTAATATGTGTGGGGCGCGGTATCGGGGCCCAGAATTCGAATTTGTTAAAGGTGGATGCTACAGAGAAGTCCATGGGCGCAATGGACACGGGCGCGAGGGAAAAGGACACCAGCGAATCTGCTGCGGGTAAATTTGCTGCGGATCATGACAATATTGATAGCGTCGCCAAAACAAAGAGTGCTGCAGAAAAGGAAATCAAATCCTCTAAATGGGATGATGCGTTGGCCAAACAGTCGAGCGCCGAATCCGCAGCTATGGTTTCCCAGGTGGGGGATGAAGCGGCACTTCGTGTAACGGTGGTCCCAAAAAAAGAGGCATCGCCGAAAATTTCTTCCGACCCGGTTTTGCTGGAAATTGAGTCCCAGCTGCAGCAACTGATATTAGCAAAATTGCCGGCCACCACTGACGTGCAGGTTTTGTTCGATGTGCCGTTGGACGACGTGGGAGCCATTGGTTTGCGTATTGGTGTGCTTAAGGAAGAGCGGGGCACGCAGCGTTCCAGCAGACAGGAAAAGGAGAAACGCTTGAGCAATCTGCTAAAAGAGTTTCCGGAACCCCAGATTCCCTCATCGCTGCTTTCAACGCTGGAGATGCCGGTGGCGCCTGAGCCTCCTGCCGAACCTGTTAAACCAGACGTGCGCAGACCCCGAGGCAAACTGACCGCCAAACGCCCTCGACAGTGGCTGGATGCGTACAATTCATGGCTGGCCTATGATGACGCAATTGTGGCCCATGCGCCGCTGATGGAGAAGTACGGTATCGAAATGGAGGTCTATGAAAAAGCACTCGGTGAGTATGAAAATGCGGTGGCAATGCGCAATGGAGACCGGGCGACATTTGAGAGCGCAATGGCAAAGAACCAGCAAAAAATAGCTTCGATGCGTAAGGAGCTGAGGCAGGATGTGCATACCATCGCGTTGCGTTCCCGGATTCTGAATCTGCGATTGAAGTATCTTGAGGCGTTGCACGAATGGATGTCAGCCATGACAGCCCCCGCCCGGACTGCCCTGGTTGTATTGAAACAGCGGCGAAAACCCCTGTGGGATACCATGTCCATGGCCAATCGCCTGGACGAAGCACTTGCAACCCTGGCTATTCGTCTTGAGACCCTGGCCAATCGCGCCGATGCGGGCTCCATGGCGGGATTTCAAATCAAGCTGTCCCAGCTGTCCGGGGATTTGCGTCAGATGGTCGATGCAGTCCAGCAACGACAGCGGAATCTGCAAACGGAGAAGCAGTCTTTGGTTTCGTTGCGTACCTTGCTGCGGTCCAAGAGCACCGGCGTTCGAAATCTGATATTTTTAAATGTGTTTCATCCCCGTCGCGACCGGCTGGTGGACGATGCGTTCCTGTCTTATCTTGGCGACATGCGTAAAACAGCAGACAGCTGGTTTTTGCGGGACTTTAGTCTGAAAAGCGGAAACGCTCTGATTGATTCCATTGGTCAGGCAGTAAAGACGCCTGCAGATGTGACCACGTATAGCGAGGGAATGAAAATTGTTGCCGAGTTGAAAACGCTCGTTGAGAAACTCGATGTGCAGATTGACGAATTGGGATTGCTGCGCGAGCATCAGAAACAGATATTCAGACGAGAGGCGGTTTCTGTTTTGTCGAGCCTGGCCACGCAGGAAACCCGCAGTCGCGCTTATTCGTTTTCGCATGAAATTCTGGCGGATCTGAGTTCGGATTTCTATTCGTTGAAAAGCACCGTGCAGGAATGGTTTACCAATCGCAAAGCCGCAGTCATTAATATGCCCCAAACGGTGCGCACCAAAGGGGGCATTCTGTTGATTGTGCGTGTGTTTGCAGCTATTACGCTGCTGATTTTAACGGGGCTTTTGGGAAGACGACTCAGTCATTTTGTGCGTGTGAGTATTCGGCGACTCAGTCGTGGGGCCTTGTTTCGCAATCGCCCAGGACAACTGATGCGGTATGCAGGGGTTATTGAAGCCATCCTGCCCACTGTGTTGGTGGGGGCCACACTGTATGCCGCGTTGGCCATTATTGGATTTTCAACTCCGGAGGTGCGGTTCACCGAAGTGGTTCTGCGGTGGCTGATTTTATATCGTCTGGGAGAAAAAGTGCTGATTGGTTTGACCCATCGCGTGTCCAGAGGGCGACCGGCGTTTATTCCGGTAAGCTCACAGATTTCCGACATGCTTCTGGGGACGTACCGGAAGCTGGGTTTGGTTTGGGCGTTGGCAGCGATTTTACTGGAATGGGCCGCGCAGTGGTTTGGCAGCGGCATTGTGCATACTCTTATTGTGCATCTGATGTGGGGGTGGATGTGTATTTGGGGACTCTGGGCATTGATGGTGTGGCGCCCGGTATTGGCCGATGCGCTCATTGCTCGTTACACCGTTGGCGCGGGCAGGAACATGTCGGTTGTGGCGATGCGTCTCTTTGGCGCCGGAAACTGGATGCGACGTCGCTGGAGCGGTGCGCTTTTGACGGCGCCAGTGGCACTGCTTCTTTCGGTGGATTGGCTGTTTCGCCAGATTCGTTACCTGTTGTATGAAGGTGGCATTGTCACTTTTTTCAGAGCGCGATTCCTGCGTCGACTGGTGAAAACCCAGAAGAAAAATTCAGTGGCACAGGCGGATAGAGCGTTGCCTGAACTCTACACACGAGCGTTTCCGCTGTATCCCATTTACGACGAGACGGATGCTGTTATTTTGCCGCGTAAAAAGAGTGTGGAAGAAATTTCAAAACAGATTGAGAAGTGGACACTCACCCAGCAGGACAGTTCGGTGGTGGTGCTGGGTGAAAAAGGGGTGGGCAAAACCACATTGCTGACGCTGCTGGAGCAGGAATTGGAAGGAAATGTGATTCGGCACAGCATTGGTCAAAAGTTGAAAAGCGAAAAGGCGCTGGTGGCGGAGCTGGCGGGAGCGTTTGGCATTGAAGACTGCGCGCCGGTAGTGGGCGCAGTGGCGGCGTTTCTCAACAAAGGTGAACAGCGCGTGATTCTGGTGGATGAATGTCACAACATGTTTTTACGCACGGTCGATGGTTATGAGGCATACGAAGCGATGATTCGGCTGGTGAATGTCACCTCTCAAAAAGTGTTCTGGGTGCTGGTATTCAATTCGTTTTCGTTTGCGTTTTTAAATGCCAGTAAGAGGCGTCTGCATTACTTCAGAAAGCTGCACACCCTGCCCACATGGTCTAGAGACGATTTGTTTGATTTGATCTCAAAACGCAACCGGCAAAGTGGTTTTGAAATCGAATTTGATGAAGTGTTGCTGGACGCCAATCGCAGCGCCACTGGCGACTTTGAGGTTATTGAGGGCGCAGAAGGTTTTTTCAGGCTGCTGTGGGAAAACAGTGGTGGCAATCCCCGCGTGGCCACGTGCCTTTGGCTGGACGCGTTGACCGCAATCGGAGAGTCCAAAATCCGCGTGGGTATTTTTTCGGAGTCGCTGGCCTGGGAATTGTCGAAGATGGACGTGGAGCTGCTTTACACGTTGGCGGCCATTTGCCAGCATGAAAATCTTTCGGTGTCGGAGCTGCGGGAAGTACTAAATGTGTCCACTGACTTTGCCAATTTCGCCATTCGGTTTCTATCGGAATACGGTCTGGTGGAGACTAAACATACCGATGCCCGCCGTCACACCCTGGCGCCCCGGTTTTATCCGCAGATGATTAAGTTGCTGCGCAGTCATCATCTGCTGTACGAGAAGGAGTAAGCTATGCCCGATGTGGGAACTGGAAATCTAATGCAATCGTTTAATCCCGGGGCCATTCCATATGCATTGGCGTGGGTTCTGGGGGCATTCATTGCCATGCGCATTACCCGGAAAATCCTGGCGTCTTTGAGCGAGCGTATGGCAGGGCATCGCTTGACTTTGAAGCAGTTGGACACATTGCTCTCGTTTGTGGTGTACCTTGCGGCGTTTATCCTGGCGCTTACCAGTTTGTTTACGTTGTCGTCGGAGGCGTTGCTGGCGCTGTCGGGTACCATCGCGGTGACGGCGGGATTTGCATTAAAGGATGTGGCCGCGTCGTTCATGGCTGGACTGGCCATTTTGTTCACGCGCCCGTTTCAGGTAGGCGATCGTATTTCCTTTGGCGGCTTCTACGGCGAGGTGAAGGAAATTGGTTTGCGCACGGTGCGTCTGGTTACACTGGACGACAATCTGGTGTCCATTCCCACCAACAAATTTTTAACCGACCCGGTAGCCAGCGCCAATGCTGGGGAGTTGGATTGCATGGTCGTGATGACGTTTTACATTTCGCCGCTGGCCGACCACAGGCGTGCCAGAGAAATAGTGGACGAAGCGGTATTGGCGTCAAAATATCTTTATCTGGGCAAACCCATGACCACTCTGGTGCGAAATCGGATTTCGGAGCAGGGTCAGTTGCTGGTGGAGATTGTGGCCAAAGCGTATGTATACGATGCACGCCAGGAAAAACTGTTTGAATCCGATGTCACCGACCGGGTGCTTGATTTTTTCCGCAAAGAATCCCTGTTGCCCGCATGCACGATTTGAACGGTTGGTTATCAACCCTGTCTGTTGAAAGATTTGAAATCATGCTCGTGTATAAAATGCTTGTTTCGGGAAACACCGCGTTTTAGTAATCTCAGAAGATTACAGGTTTGAAAGAAAGATACTGTCGATCATGTGCACTGGCGCAAGAATGGTGGTCTTCGGGATTGAGATCTCATAACTGTTTATTCCCCATCACTTTTTTGAGTGCGCAGCGAGGCGAAACGGACGTTCGTTCGGTTCGCACAAATGCATTCACCGTTCATTAATTTTTCTTGCGGTGTACCGATGCTAACTCTGATTGCTGCATTTTGTAGCAACGGACGCCAAGAGGGAACGAATGTTGATGAAATTCTACAAAAAGACAACATCACAACACATGATACTGTGGCTGATGCTGTCTGTCGTTCTAACTATCCTCATCACTGTGAGTCTTAACGTGTGGGCACTGTCTGTAAAACCAAGGGTGTTTGTGTACGTCAGTACGATGACCAGGGCCAGTACGCTTCAAAAAAAATTGCAGGGGGCGATGTCAAAAACGCAGGTGAAAGTCTTTAGCCGCATCAGAGACTTTAAGAAGGCCGTTTCAGATGAATCGCCGGATGCCGTGATTGCGCGGAAAAATCTGGTACAGGGCGTTCAGATGAAACCAGGGCTGCAGGGTGTTTTGAATGGCAAAAAAACCGAAGCGTATGTTTTGCTCACCGTGGACAACAGCGTTGACATAACAACGCTGAATGGAAAAAATGTCGGGGCCGTTGATGAATTGGGACGGCGCCAGACGGCCAGTTTTGTTGAAAAATCGCTTGGTGTCAAGCCTACGGTTAAACGTACGGTTAAAGTGGAAAACCTGCTTGCTTTGCTGCAGTTCTCAGCGGCAGATGCCATTTTTCTTCCCAAACGACTCACTGAAACGCTCAAGAAATCCAGTCAGTTGACGCTCGTTGAAACACCGGTCCCCGGAGCATCGATGCCGCTGCCGGTGGCGGCTTTTGCTTCCGACGAAGCAACAGCGGTGGTTGCACCTGCCATAAAAGAATTAAGCCGGAGCATTAACAGCATTCTGGGGGTGGACTCATGGCAATAAAGTACATTGGCCTGATTGATAACGCTACCGTTAGAGAATATCGCGAGTATCAGAAGCGAAATCCAAGTGAACATCGACCGGTGATTATTTCTATGATGTCGTTTCTCAAGGAAATCATTGGATTGGTAAACAACGCCAATGGCATCGCCTATGAAGTACCAGGGGTCCTGTTCATGGTGCGCGCCGGAAACATCCTGAACGCAGATATTGTGTCGGTTGGGGTGGTTTACAGAGATGCGTTAAACGACTATGTCCACGCCGAATCTTGACAATTATCGACAGAAACAACGCGAAAAAAAACTTTGGCTCACGTGGAAACGCGGCCAATTTCATTGATAAACGAGTTTTACTTTTTTTAAGGAAGTAGAGTTGACGCAATGAAAAGCAACAATAATTATAATTATATCACGCAGAAACTGTCAATATTTTCGGCATTTCTGATACTCAAAGCGCTGTTTGGGACACAGAGTGCGCTCGCACAGGAAAATGCGTCCGGGAAAGACGCAATTCTCGATCTGTCTCTGGCCGATTTGCAGACCATGGAAGTCACCACGAGGGCCGCCACCAGGTCGATTGCGATCTCTATTGATGAGGCGCCCTCCATAATATATGTGATCACACGAGAAGAAATCGATATGTATGGGTATCGATCCATTGGCGAGGCCCTTGCATCCGTTCCCGGTCTCTTTGTAATAGATGACCTCGTGACCTCCAATGTGGGGATTCGCGGCATCAATGGCGGTGCTGATTCCTGGAGCCGCATTATGAAGTTCATGATCGACGGTAAATCGGTGCATTACTATACTACCGGTGGTGTTCTACTCGGGCCCGAGTTTATTCCAATGTCCGCTGTGGAAGCCATTGAAGTGATTGGCGGCCCTGGTTCTGCGATGTACGGAGCCAATGCCTTTTTAGGCGTGGTGAACATTGTCACTAAAACACTGGAGGACGGATTTAGTGGGTTGCTGGGTGGTGAAATGGGCATGAATCGTACCAAACTGGTGGTGGGCGGTGATGTGCTCGCAACAGGTACGTTTTTTAAAAAGTACCCCCTGTCATTGACGGGAGCGTTTGCTGCCAGCCGTATCGACCGCTCTGGTCTGGAAGTGCCTCAAGGATCGCCTGCGTATGATGCGTACTCAGGATTGGAGAGCGAAGACGATCTCAGTAAGCCAATAAGCGCTCTTTGCAAACTCGTATGGGATGCCAAACGGGCAGGTCAATTTGAGCTTTTCACTTCATATCAGCGTCTGGACGCGTATGCAGAATTCAGTTCCGAGAGCGTGTTGTCTCACGAAAACCATTATCTGAAAACAAACAGGATTGCCCGTTTTGACTATCGCGTCTCACTGTTTGATTTTGCAAAAAAGAAGAAAGTGGGGAATCCCGCATCGTTTTATGATTTGTTTAAAGGCAAACACGTTTACACCAATACCGTTGACTTTCATGCCTGGGCGGGCGCCACCAAAGGCCATCCTCTCGAAGATGAAGTACTCGATGTTGGAAGTCCCACGTTTAATATCCACCGCAATAGAAATAACCTCACCTTTGAGGTGGGCGGTGAGTTCACCTATCAACTGGAGCTTAGCTCATTGCTGGTGGGAATTGATTTTCAAAGCACCAAAGACGACGGCGATGAAATTGTGGAGATAAACAACCAAACGGGACATCGGGCATCCAGAGGTGCACCCGAATCACTTGAGTACGAAAACATGGGCGTTTTTGCGCAGGCGATTCTCTATCCGTTTCGTCAGCTGGGATTGGCCGCTGGTATGCGGTATGACAACTCCAGCCAGTGGGGAACCAATGTCAGTATGCGTTTTGGAGCGGTGGGGCGAATCATTGATGGACTGTATCTCAAGGCTCTGTATGGCACATCGTTTGTGCCTCCCGCCCCCAGTCAGCTGGGGGCCGTTCCCCTCGAACTGAATGGCGGCGTGCAGGGCAATCCCAACCTTGAAAGTCAGTCGGCTCAGACACCGGAAGCAGCGATTATTTTCAGTTACTGGAAACTCCTTGGACTGCAGTTGAGTGTGTTTTACACGAAAATTGAAAATCGTGTTGAGTTTGTTCAAAACGGACTCTTTCTTACAGCGGACAATCTCTCCGAATCCACCAGTGTCGGTGGCACATTCAGTGCGGATTTCAAATGGAAATTCTTTTTTTCCAAAGCGGACATTTCTCTAATAAAAACAGAAATTCAGGACCCGGATAATCCATCCTTCACGTGGCAAACAGTTTACGGAGACGACATAGAAGGCGAACGGCGATCGCCCAATTTCCCTGGCGTCCTCGGTCATTTGAATCTGGGGGTTCGCTTTCCCGAGTATCATTTCCAACTGGCGATTCTCGGCGCTTATGTAGGAGATAGGAAATCATCATATGCCAATATCAATGAAAATCGTGAAAGTTATCTTCTGGACCCGTACTTTACCCTCGGTGCCAATGTGAGGACACTTGGCCTGCATCTGATTGGTGATCGTGAAACGGTTATTTCACTTCAAGGCTGCAATTTAACCAATTCCCAATATTCCCATGGCGGAGCGTCAGGAACGGATATTCCTGCAATGGGAGTATCTGCATTCCTGAAACTGTCGCAAGAGATTTAAGTGAAAACGAATTTTGTTTCACACACACAAAGAAGGAGGTAAAAGCATGTTCAGAAAAGTGATAATCGGGATTATGACACTTGGAACCCTTGCATTTGCGGGATGCGCTGAGGATAAGGACAGCAAAGGCTCTGGCGAAGCATTAAAGCTGGGCGCTGCTTTCGCCTTTACTGGTCCTTTGGCCCCGGAGGGACTTGAATGTGAGCAGGCATCCGACCTTGCTGTGTCGCAAATCAATGCCGCCGGTGGTATTCTCGGACAGAATCTTTCCCTGGTGAAAAGAGACACCCAGACAAACCCCGCGCTCTGTGGAGACATTGCCACGGATCTGATTCAAAACCAAAACGTCCCCGTGATTTTTGGGGCGCTCTCCAGCGGCTGCACCAGCAACATTCTCGATGTGGCTGTGCCGGCCAAGGTATTGACCGGAAGCGCTGTATCACTGTCCACCAGTCTGACTTATGCCCGGGAAAACAACGGGCTGTTCTTCAGAACCATCGGCGCCAGCTATGATGCCATGCGCGCCCTCGCAGAAGAAATCGTCGATGCGGGCTATACCACAGTGACGGTTATTGCCAGTGACAACAGATTCACCGCTTCTTCCTCTGATGACTTCATCGCCGCGTTTGGCGCGCTCACCTGTGGCTCCACACCATGTACGGTCAATTTGCGTCATGACTATTCCGAGACCATTGATCCCAACACATATGACTTTGCAGCAGATATGACCACCATTATGGCAGCTGGTTCAGACGCCATTTTCTTTAATGGCTATCCCGAGGACGGACTTGGATTTCTACAGGCTGCGCTGGCAGCGGGTTACACGGGAACGCCATATATTTCGGTTCCAATGGCCAATAACATTGGCGGATTTCTGGATGCGGCAACGGCCGCCAAAGTGCGTTGGATTTACGCCCCGCCTTACAGTGGTCAAAGTTACAACGCATTTAAGGCATCTTACGAGTCAACCTACAAAATTGAACTTGCGAGCAGCCGAATTTCTGAACAGGCATACGACCTCGTAATGATTGTGGCGTTGGCCATGGTAAAAGCCGGCACAGTCACTGACGGTGCGGCGATTGCTGCTGCGATTCGCGATGTGTCCAATCCGCCGGGGCAATTGGTGTATTCAAACCAGTACGCTCAAATCGTTCAGTTGATTGAAAGCGGCGCCGATGTGGATTATGTGGGCGCATCCGGCTCCTGCGACATCAACGAGCGTGGCGACGCCGAAATTGTTCAACAGATGATGGGATACGTCAATGGTGTTCCAACACCCGTGAACTAAAGGTGAAGTAGCCATACTTCTCTTATGGTTTGGGGCAAACCGCCCAGCTATCCACGGTGCTTCGAACGCCATCAAAAAGTGCGTAACCGTTTCTGAACGTGCCAAGTGTTCCCTGCCTCGCCACAATGCCAATGTAATCGTTTTTTTTGTTCCAGAACGGGTATGCGCCATAGGCGCCCGGACTGGACACCAGGGTTGCTTCCTGGCAATTCCAGACTGGACTGTGGCATTCTATCCACATTCCAAATCCATAGTGCCAGTCTTCCTGGACCCCCTCGTATGCCGGTGAGTACGAGATTGGTGTTGCCCCAACCTGGTCACTGCTGGCCATCGACACGATGTCACCGGATGAATAAAACGCAGATGTTTTGAACGCGCGGATAAAGTCGATGTAATCCATTGCCGTCCACGTCATGCCTCCTGCCAGTCTGGGATTGGTGATGGAGGGTAAATTGTATGCGGAATGGACAAATAAACCGGTCTGCTGCTGAAAGGCGGTAAAAAGCGAGGTCCAGTCCGCATAGCCGCCTGCTCTCACTGCCATGGCGCCGGCTACCTGCAAATGATTGCTGGCGTAGTGAAATGATTCGCCTGGAGCAGTTCCAGCAGTCAGATTGTTTTCGGCAATACTGGCGACGCATTCAAAAAAATCCCGGTTGGGCAGATTGTTGCATGGCGCGTCATCATTGAGCCCGGACTGAAAACTCAATAACTGGGCCAATGTTATGCTGTACAGCGGGCTGGTCGCATCAACGGGCCATTCAGTGGCGGTCAGATATTTTTGCGGCGTGTCTTCCAAAGAGAGCATTCCTTTGTCGACGAGAGTTAAAATGACCGCGGCGCTGACCCACTTTGAAGTCGATGCCGACTCGTACAGCGTCTCCATGGTGGCAGTGCCGCGCGAGTAAATGAATGTCTCCCCCGCCCAATCCTCCAGATACATAACAAAATCTGCGTCTGTAGTGGCCGTTTCAAGCTGCTGTGTCAGCAGATTCGCCAATGTTGCTTTAGAGCAATTGGAGGTGTCCACAATGTTGTCTGGCTTTGAGTCCGTGGTACTTGAATGACACGCCGTCATAGTTGTCGTCATTGCACTAACTAACAGGAAAAATACGCTTTTCATTTTGTTTAACTCCTTCTTGCCAGCAACATCAGATTGCGGGGTGTGATTTGTGACGGACAAAACTCACCATAATTTACAGTAAAACCGATTTCTTCCAGATGTGCCACTCTGTCGAGAAAAAGCCATACTTCGATGGGTCGACGAAACAACTGCCTCGAAATACTCAGCGCACTCACCAAATGCCGACGTTCCCAGCCATTTTTCTCCGCCTGGCGCCAGTTCACCCGGGAAGGCAATTCGCGCTGCACGCTTTCGCTCGCTGCCCGGCAAAATGACTCAAACGAGCCGCGTATCATTGCCGGGGCGATTTTGCCTGCGGGCGTGTATTCATCCGCACCTGAGGATTCGCGCAGCAATAAATCCAAACCCAGTCGAAACGCCATCTCCCGTTTGCGAAAAGCGCGTCTGTGTTGTGTCGATTTCACTTCGTCAAGCGCCGGAAGTCGTAACTGATGGCGGGTGAACGTCAATCCTGTTTGTTTTCCTGCGGATGACACCGGAGAAAAATGCATTCCATCAATTCGCTGATAGCAGCAGGGAACAACCGCCATGAATGCGGGCGCGCAATGGGTTGCCAATTCAAACAGTCGCGTGTTTAGTTGCCCGCACGCATGAAGAGCGACGACTCCTGTTTCAGCTGTAAGCGTTGCCGAAATGTCGTCTTTCAGGACGTTTGCCGTATAAAAAGTAACTGGGCATTGCTCTGCTGCCATTCTCACATTTCCCCGATGTACCAGATGCATATTCAACTCCAGACAGTGGACCGGGCGCCCGGTATGACGATGCATTGCCACGCCCAGATGACCCTTTCCCGCGCACCAATCCACCCAGCGATTCACATCGACACAGGCGCTGCGCAAAACTGCTGATGTAAAATATGCGATTTGCTGCCATTTGCGATGGTCCACCCCGGAGGGGCGCGGCCCAGCTGTTACGGAATTCTCGGTCAGCGACATCATTTTTGTATGATGGAACAGCGCAGACGACAGAGTCGGCAAGGCACCGTTTTCCTTTAAAAACGCAAGTGGATTGGCCTCCACCTTTTCAATTTTGTCGTCAGGAATTTCACGCAGTACAGCCGACAACTTTGGCCATTCGGTTTCCCAGGGGACCGGTACGCACACAAACGGGCGCTGCTCCCATAGAGGGCGGTACGCATGGAGAAACGCAGCCGTTTCGTGAAGCCGCTGTGTCGTCGAATTCATCGCACAATTTTCACTGCGATATGTCAGGCTTGTTTCTGGCGCTGCGCTTCAATCGCCACAACCAGCAGAACGGCCGCCACCGCCGGTGCCGCGTACAATCCGCTTTTTATGGTAATTCCCGCACGAAGTGCCCATGCCACCGCCAGCGCCATTGCGGCATAGCCCACCGAGCATACCAGTAAAAAGACCAGAAATCTCGCAATCACATTGAAGGACGCAGTAGCTCTGGAAATCATCCTGCGCACATACCTGTCTAAAACCACAACCACCGCCGCTGTTAAAATGATAACCAGTTCAGGCAAATGGGCCTGGGCCAGATTATTCCAGTAATCGAGTGACAGCAATGCTGAAAAATCCATATGGTGTATCTCCCGTGAATCAATACTGATGAATTGTTAGTGTCGATTATCTCCGATAAGGTTTGAGATGACCGTTATTTTTTGTATTCTTCAAACGCCGCGAGAATCTCTGTTGCGATGCGTTCTCCCAGTGTCAGATATCCGCGCACAGTCAAATGGATACCATCCGATTGAGCCAGCGGCGGGGAAAGGGATTGCCATGTTTGATGCGCCCCTTCACCGCCCATCATTTCCCTAAGGTTAATAAACCCACATCCAATCTCCGCAGCCACTTCCCGCTGCACCTGAATGATCCATTCGATTCGCTCTCCCTCGCCATTGCTCGATACCCTGTCCGGCGGCCCAAGCATTAGACAGGATGCGTCCGGTGCGCCACCTTTAAATTTGATCATCGTCATTCTGACTTTTTCTTTGTAACTTTCCGGCGTAAGACTCCTGGAGCCGGATTCGTTTGTGCCATACATCGTGACGATAAGATTGGGATCTCTGCGGGCAATCTGCTTTTGCAATTCGGCCTCATTCCAGCGATGTGGCGTGTAAAAGAAGCCGCCATTTACGCCCAGTGCGTCGTAGACCAACCCTCTGTTTGATTCCACTGCGGCGCCAAACAGCCGTACTTCGCCATCGCCTTCCAGCCGTACTTCAAACTGATGGGGACCTTCCTTTACTTTCACCTTGAAAAAGCCCGATCGTTTACGTTTACCGTCGGTGGCAATGGTACCTCTGCGCTGGCCATCCACAAACACCTTCATATGCCCGCCTTCCGGCTGTACCATGTAAAAGACATCAAACAGCGACGCCTTTTTGCCGAATCCCTTTTCCAGATTGGTCTGCACAATCGATCGCGCGAAAGGTGTTGAGGATTCGGTGGTAATGCCCGCAAGGCCGTAGTATCCGTCCAGAGTTACCGGGTCCGCAGCAATCAAAATGCGTTCGGGTTCCCATTCTCCGGTGGCAGACACTTCAATATCCTTGGGACGGTAGGAGCGCCAGGGTTTTCCCAGCAGAACAAAACCGCGCCCGCCATCGCCAAATCGTTCCTGTAGCGCACGACGTACCGTGGTGGTCAGGAAATCCGCAGCCGTGTGCGAATCGCCATAATGTAAAACGCGAACCTTGTCTCTTTGCTTGTTCTCCAACGCAACCAGTGCGTCATAAAACGCGCTCAGAGGGTCATCTCCCATTAATGGCACTTCGATGCCGACGCGGGGATCATCTTTCAGTCCGCCTGGGCCCACATCCACGCCTGTTTCTTCATCTCCGCCGGATTTTTCAATTCCATCTGCAGAAACACGAAATTCATTCGTGCTGTCCATTCCTCTGGCGTGCATTTTCTCCGAATTGGGACACGAAAGCATCAATGCACTTATAATCAGAAGGAGTGCCAGCATGGAGCGTCGCTCCACCCAATTGTAAACCGTTGTGTGACAAAGTGCTTCCATGTAAGAGATGATATTACTTTTTCCTACAAGAAACAACATTTATAATTAAATTCCTTTCTGTGCCCCCTTATTAAAATTATACACAAATATGGAAAACGCGACGGACTTTTTTGTACTATTATTATCTAAAGGTGACCATTTTCCCCACTTCTGATCTTGGCAAAGTGGTCGCTTTGATGTTTATGGAGTGTTGTGAATTTTATGAAGTACACCTTCTTGCTCATTTTAACCTTCGGCGTCATCGCTTTCGCATTTATCCCAACTGCGAAATCGCTTGCCGATTCAGCAATTCAGAATGCTGAGTCGGCGAACTCAGCGGTGCGCGACTGGCATGGTGTACGTGTTCTTCACATTGGGGATTCGAATCTCGAAAACTGGGGCCTCAAGGGCACCCTTCGAAAAAAATTCAAACAGGCAGGTGCCGACTACACCGTATCCGCATGGAAAGGCTCCAGCAGCCGCTCCTGGTTGCGTTCCGGCAGGTTGCAGCGTCTGTTACAAAAAAAAGCGCCTCACGTGGTTCTTGTAAATCTTGGCACCAATATCAGCAAGGCGGATGACCCGACCGTGTACATGCGGTTTGTCACCAGTGTTGCCATGAAAATTGCCCCACGGGAATGCTACTGGGTCGCGCCACCCCCTTTAATTGACGACGAACACGGTTTTTACAACATGCTTCAGTCCGCATCCAAACCCTGCATTTTTCTCGATTCTCGAAGAATCGATTTTGAAATTCCCGCAAACAGACGGGTGTTTCATTTAGATAAACGACAATCCACTGTCTGGGCGGAGCAGATTTGGAAATGGCTGAACGAGCCGACTGTTCCCCCGGAGAGTGTCGATGGCGTTTAACTCCATTTCTTACGGAATTCTTTTTCTTGTAGCGTTTGGAGGAGCCTGGTTGCTGGCCAGGCATCAGCGCTTGCGAATTCTGTTTTTGCTTGTTGTCAGTTACGTTTTTTACGCCAGCTGGAATCCCAAATATCTGGGCCTGATCATCTTGTCCTCCACCCTTGATTACTTTGTGGGAGGTGCGATTTACAAAACCGAAAGCGGCATTAAACGCAAGTGGTTGCTTACGTGCAGTCTGGCAGTGAACCTGGGCATTTTATGTACGTTCAAGTATTTCAACTTTTTTTCCAGAGAGTTCACGCATCTGGCGGGAGTGTTCGGCGTTTCCCTCGAACCATGGCATCTGAATGTATTGCTGCCGGTGGGAATTTCCTTCTATACGTTTCAGTCGCTCAGCTACACCATCGATATTTATCGAAAACAACTCGAACCAGCCAAATGGTATTTTCAATATTTATTGTTCGTTGCCTTTTTCCCTCAACTGGTAGCCGGCCCCATCGTACGGGCTAAAATGCTGTTACCGCAGTTCTGGACGCAACCTCGCGTTACCAACGAACATGGCAGTAAAGCGATATTTTTGATTGGCATGGGACTGGTAAAAAAAGTGGTCATTGCCGACTATCTTGGCGCACACCTGGTGGACCCGGTCTTTTCCAATCCACAAATGTATAGCGCCATCGAAAATCTGACGGCGGTGTACGCCTATGCGTTTCAGATATACGCTGATTTTTCGGCGTATTCCGACATCGCCATCGGTTCGGCCGCTTTGCTGGGATTCGAAATTCCAATCAATTTCAATGCACCGTATACGGCCACCAATTTGCGTGATTTCTGGCAACGGTGGCACATTTCCCTTTCCACCTGGCTTCGAGACTATTTGTACATCCCCATGGGTGGGTCAAAAAACAGCAGCGCCAGAACCTACTTCAATTTGATGGCCACCATGGTCATTGGCGGCCTGTGGCACGGTGCGGCATTAACGTTTGTATTCTGGGGAACCATTCATGGCCTGGCACTCGTTGGAACGAGAGTTGTTCAGCGATCAAAAATAAAAAGTCATCTTCATCCAATGGTCGCTAAAATTATTGCGACTGTGCTTACATTTAATGTGGTTTGCGCGGCGTGGGTGTTTTTTCGCGCTACGGATTTTCAAACGGCAATTATGGTATTTAAAACAATTGCCACCGGCGGCGTCAGCATTGCCAATCTCTCTTTGCCGGCAGCGGGTATTCTCGGCGGCGCGCTGCTGATTCATTGGATTCCCCAACATTGGATAGAGCACGCCAAAATCGTTTTTTCAAAAGTGCCATCTTTTATCCAGGCAATTATTGTTATCGGACTGATTGTGGTATCCGACAAACTGGCCCAAACCGATGTGGCGCCTTTTATCTATTTTCAATTTTAAAGGGCTACTTCAATGTCACTAAAAGATCAGAATGTCGGCGATGTGATTGTCGACGGCGTTTCAATGGAGTATACCCTTGTGGCACTGAATGCCGCCCATTAAGTCGATGTGTCGTTTGTTACCGCACAATAGGGTATTCGACTTTTCATGGGAGAATTGCGGGTACATCCCAAAAGCGCTCCTTCTCAACCTGGTCAGTCAGCCGTTCACAAGCCGGACAATTTTATCCCTGGTCCAGCGTGGAGCGGATTTCGGCGATAACGTTGTCATCGTTGCCGACAAGTTCGATGTCCTGTGGAGAACGGGCATTGTCGAGTTCGATGGCAACCGCTCGTTTGATTTGATCCTGATCAAAGATGGAACGACCGCCTATTCCCTGAGCATTGTTCATTTTTAACACGGCCAGCCCCACCGCATCCACTGCCACGCGGTCGTTGCCCGCAATAAGGAGCCCCGGGCTGCATTCGGCGCCCTCATCGGGTCCACCGGTTTTAAATCCCTTGATGCCGTCCAGAACGATCAAATCCGCTTTAAATCCTTTATTGATTTCGGCAATGAGACCTTTGTCAGCGCCAGCCAGATTGGCGTAGGGGTGCAAATCTGTGTCGCGCCGATTTCGGGGCACAAGTCCCACACCCAGTTTCATGCTTAAGGTGTATACTCCCCATGCGTGGGTCTTCAGACAAGGGAGCAATACCACGGCATGATCGGAGCGCATCTTTTTGGGTATTTCCAGACCGCCGGGCCATTTCATTCCGGTGAAGGAAAAGCTCTCGCGTTCGGCATTGTCGAAATCTTCAAAGGTGATGCCCAGACGGGTGCACAAGTTCAGGGTCCCCTTGTTTGAGATGACACTTTGTGTACCGCTGGGGCCGGACGATTCGCCCAGTGTAATGGCCCCCGCGCCGGCGTCTTTCAGGGCGCCTACCACACCGGAAATAGTGTCATCGTGAGTGGATGCCGGGAATGGGTTGGCGCTGTTGAAGTTGGGTTTGATCAGTATTTTCCTGTCTTTGGCAAATGATAAATCCACCATCTCCATCAGTTCTGTAAGGCCAGCCTGGCGATCGGTGTTGTGGACAATGTAAACTTTAGACTTGCCGTTGTCTTCGCCCGTGTCGGTCTCCGTGTCCGAGTCGCTGTCGGAATCGCCGTCGCTGTCAACGTCCCCATCAGAATCGGAGTCTCCATCAGAATCGGAGTCTCCATCAGAATCGGAGTCCCCATCAGAATCGGAGTACCCATCGGAATCGGAATCGCCGTCACTGTCGGAATCCCCATCGGAATTTCCATCGGAATCGCCGTCGCTGTCGGAGTCCCCATCGGAATCGGAGTCCCCGTCGGAATCCCCGTCTGAGTAAGTGTCGGCTTCCTCCTCGCGGTCCTTTTCATTGCTGCTGCCGGAATCGGAGCAACTGATACCGGCGAGAGTAATGCCGGCGCCAATTGCGCCTTTCATCAAATTTCGTCTGGAGAGGGGACACTGAATCAGGCTCGCCAAAATTTCCTCAGGGCTTTTTTTCTTTGGACACATGAGCTTCTCCTTTTTTTGCTGCGCAGATTCAGCAATATTGAATTCTTCGATTATTAAACGGGTGTCCGGTGAATGTCCATGACTTTCATAATATCAGGATTTCAGTGAGGTTTCCGGCAGCGACACAATACAGGCGGATAAACCAATCAATCGAATGAAAAAAACGCATGCACGTTGCTGTGACTGTCAACAGAACAATTGAATAGCGCGACACAATTTTTTAGATTTTTTCCGGCTCCATGAGTGAATTGGCGCTATAAAATTTGAATACTAAAATGATTTCATAAAGTTGTGGTTTGGTTTCACATAACCTTAAAGTTTTTTTTCGCAGGCCGTAAGTAACACACGGGAGGTGTATACCAATGAGTACACTCAAGAATCTGTTGGATGAGTTGATAAAGATTGAGGGGATAAATGCAGCAGTTGTTGTAAGTCGTGACGGTTTCGTTGTTGAAGGATCAATGCGCGGGGGAAACGTGGATATGGAAACCATGGCGGCGGTTATTTCTGCCGGTGTGGGGTCTTCCGAGGTGATGGCGCGCCAGCTGGCGGTGGGGGAGCTGGAGCTCAGTATGATTGAATGTGCTCAAGGCATGATTGTAACCGTGACATTGGGGGAAGATGCCATTATGGCGGTTACCGCAGACCTTGAAGCCAAAATCGGGAATATTCGATACCAGCTGAAAAAACGGCTGAGCGATATTATCGCAGCGGTGTAATTCACTATACGGGGGGTCATTCATGACGACTGATATTCAGGATGCAAGAAAAAAACTGCAACAGGCCATGAACATCGCGCCTGCCATTTCGTGCGGTATCGAGGAACTGCTGGGACGAAGCGCCAATGGCATGACATTTGTGGCCGGTCGCAAACTGGGCAAGCAGATGACGGCAAGCGCGAAAAAAACCACCGACGTTGAGGAGGCGCTGGCAGAGACACGGCGGGTACTTGAGGAACACCATTGCCTCTGGCATTTTGAACCGTTTATTCCATCCACGCAAAAGGAGATGGTGAAGCAGACTGAGAAGGGCGCCGAAATAATGCTCGTCTTCCGTGACTGCATGATTCGGCAAAGTCTGTTTCGCTATGGACATCATCAGAAGGGCTCGTTGTGTTTCATGATGTACGGTTTCTTTTCCGGTGCGCTGGAAAATATTATGGGCAAAAAGACAGAGTTGCAGATTGTCCATACGGGGGAAAATGCCTGTTTGAAAAAACTGATCATCGGAAGTTGACGGGGCAAGAGACATGAACTTTGAATTCATTGGACTTACTCAGGGAGGACTCAATGAGTGAGGCGAAAATAAAATTGAATACGGAGTGGTTGAGCGTTTGTGGCGGATGTCATGTCGCTCTGGTGGACCTGCACGAAAAAATACTGGATGTGATGAAAGTGATAGAGATTCAGCGCTCTCCGCTGCTCACCGATGAAAAGGGGTATCCGCCGGCGCAAATTGGTCTGATATCCGGTTCGGTGCGCACTTCCCACGATAGGGAAGTGGCCAAAAAAATGCGCGAATCCTGCGACAAAATTATCGCGTACGGCACCTGTGCGGTGTACGGGGGCATCCCCGGCGCAGCATTGGCGCACACGGCGGAAGATATTATCGATAGAGTATATTTGAACAATCCATCCACCGACTCATCCGCCAAAGTGGTGCCCAATAGGCTGGTTCCCAAAATGGATGCCAAAATCACACCGTTGGATGAAGTGATTGATGTGGATTTGTATCTCACCGGTTGTCCACCCCATGCGGCGTATATATTCGATGCACTTATGTCTTTGGTCAACGGCAGGGACCCGAGGGCCAAAACGGAGAGCGTCTGCGCAAAATGTAAACGGGTCATGAAAAAAACCAATCAGTCGGAAATAAAATCTGTCATGGCTGGCATGCCCGACGAGGAGATGTGCTTTTTGAGCCAGGGATACATCTGTCTGGGGTCGGTGACTCTCAATCGCTGTGCAGCGCCCTGTCCGCAGAACAATGTGGTGTGCACTGGATGCAATGGCCCCATGCCACAGATTCTGACGGAGCCCAATCGGGATATTCGAACGGAAATCGCCGCCCGTATGTCGGCCATGACTCAAATACCTTCGACGGATATCATTTCGGAAATCGAGAAATCCGCAAAGAGCTACTATGCCTATGCCATGGCGAGCGGCATGATTCGAAACAAACCCACTTTCTTTATTGAAAAGTGGATTGAAGAGGTGGAGAAAGTCTAATGGCGCGAACAATTACAATTGATCCGGTTACCCGAATTGAAGGTCACGCCAAAGTGCTCATCGATTTAACCGATGACGATTCGGTGGAATCCGCCAAACTTATTATTAACGAATTGCGGGGCTTCGAGCGCATCCTGGTGGGGATGGAAGCGGCACAGATGCCTTTGATTACCGCCCGTATTTGCGGTGTCTGTCCCTCTGCCCATCACCTCGCTGCGGTGAAAGCAGTGGAAGCCGCGTTTGAGGTGGACCCGCCACCTGCGGCCAAATTGCAGCGAGAATTGCTCTATATGGGGCATTTTATTCATTCCCATGCGGTTAGTCTGTTTGCCCTTGCCGGGCCGGATATGATTTTTGGTATCACTGGGCAACGTAAAAAACGCGATATTGCAGCGGTGGTGGAAGCGATGCCCGATGTGGCGAAAAAAGCGCTGCGACTGCGCACATTGGGACAAAAACTCAATGAATTGATTGGTGGCCGCGGCATACATCCCGTCACTGCGGTTATCGGTGGAATGTCTACCAGAATGACGTCTGAAAAACTTGGCGAAGCCAAAAAAATGTCGGCCGAAGCGCTCAGCCTGTACAATGAACTGGCGCCAAAAGTGAAGGAGATGTTCAACAACCTGATCGAGGACATGCCAACTTTGTCGTGTGCCAGTTTCGCGTTGCCGACATCCTACATGGGTACCATTAAGAATGGAAAAGTAAATTTTTACGACGGCGATATTCGCATTGTGGATAACACCGGCAAGCAGACGGCTCAATTTAACGTGGCGGATTACACCGACTATATTGTGGAAAGACCTGTGGACTATTCCTATACCAAGCCGGTGTTTCTGAAAAAGCCCGTGGGGGACAACGACCTGTATCGCGTGAGTGTGCTGGCGCGTTTGAATCTCACCGATCAGATGGAAACACCGGGCGCCCAGGCGCATTTGCAGGAGTACAAGGAAAAGTATGGTCCCATTTGCCATCTGACTATTATGCAGTTGTGGACCCGGCTTATAGAACTGCAGTACGCCTGTGAAAAAGCGGTTGAGATTTGCAACGATTCGGCACTGATGGGGGAGGCCCGGGTGCCCGCCAAAGTCAAAGCGGGTCGGGGTGTTGGACACGTGGAGGCCCCCAGAGGAACACTTATTCATGAATTCGAGATTGATGACAAAGGCATCGTACGGCGCGCCAATCTGCTGGTGGCGACTCAACAGAATTACGAAGCCATCAACCGAAGCATACACCAGGTGGTGGATTTACTGGGCGCCGACGATGAATCGCTGCTGGACGGTGTGGAGTTCGCCATTCGTCTGTACGATCCCTGTTTGTCGTGTTCCACCCATGCCGTGGGACAAATGCCGATTACCATTGATGTTCGTAAAAACGGCAGTCCTGTGCGGCAAATCGTGAGGAAGGGGGTAAGATGGTTGAAATTCTCATAAAAAAAGAGGCCTGTCGCGGCTGTCAGATCTGTGCGGAAATCTGTCCCACCGATGTGCTGGAGTATAACGCGGCTGAGCAGAAAGTGTTTGTTAAAAATGCGGCTGACTGCATTGCCTGTCTCAGTTGTACATACATTTGCCCGTCTTCGGCCATCAGTCAGCAGGATTTTCACAACGTTAAAAACTTTTATCGTGACCTGGAGTTCAGTGTCAAAGCAAAGAGATACCTATGATTGACTACAACGAAATCGAGTTGGAAAAAAAGGACTATGAAGCCGCGTTCACCGAAGTGAGTTTTCTGTTTGAAGTGCTCGCTTCCACCGTCAAGGACGTCATTGGCAATTCGGCGCCACTGGGTGTGTCCGCGGGTCGATCCATGGCGCGTAAAATACCCGTGAATCTAAAGGAGCCGTCGTTGTCCCGGGTGTTTGATGTAATGAAAAAACATTTTGAAAACGGTTTCGACTTCAGCACCGATGCGGGGGATGCGGGGGGCGCCATGAATGTGAATACCTGCGTGATTCGCGATATTTGCCGCAACCAGAACGTTGAACTGGGAGGGGAGATGTGCAAGATATTCCACTCCTATCTGGGGGGGATGACCGCTCAGCTATCCGGTCGACAGGTGCGTGTCACCCACACCGAGACGGGGGATACGTGCATGCTGGACATTAAAGTGCGATGAGTCGTATCAAAGTACTGTGTATCGGCAATGCGCTTGTGGCTGACGACGCCTTCGGCCCTTTGGTCTACGAGCACTTCATTGCGAATGGCACGTCACGGTACCCAGACACCGCCTTTTGTCTGCTGGGTGTAGGTGGTTTGGATTTGCTGTCGGAATTTGAAGGGGAAGACATGGTGGTTGTTGTGGATGCTGTCAGTTCCGGCAGCGAGCCCGGGACCCTGTCGGTTCTTCCCTGGCAACATATTGAAAAAGTGTCCGGCACGCCTGTTACGTCTCATGATATAGGCCTCGATGAAGTGATGAAAATCGGGCGCATGCTGCAGCCGGAACAAATGCCCAAAGAGGTCATATTTGTGGGTGTGGAAGGAAAAGATTTCTCCAGCATCGGCCACTCCCTCTCCCCGGAAGTTCAGCACGCCATCCCCAAAGCGTTGCAGGCCATAGAGAATATTTTGGCACAATCAATTGAAGTATCGTAGAATTATCATATTGCAAAAAATATGTGAAAAAACAACTTGTCTGGAACTCTAACGAAAGGATTATTTATGAAACCAACATTGAGGTGCATCATTGCGTTGTTCTTAGTCTTACTCTTTTCGCAGGCTGCCATGGCTCAGGAAGATGCGGCTCCTGCCGCCGAAGATGACTCCACCGCGATAGTGGCCCCGGCTGCCACCGATGCCACCGTGTCGCCTGCCGTATTGCTCGTCGAAGACGACGATAGTGAGCGCGATGCCAAAAACTCCATCTGGGCGGAAGGTCTGGGCGCCGGAGTTTTATATTCACTGAATTACGAACGCATGATTATTGACGATTTGGGGGTCAGCATGGGGTTCAGTTTTTATTCGTTTGGGGCGGATGTATCCGTTGAGGGCGAGGATGCGTCGGCAAAAGCCAAACTTGTTATGATTCCCATTTCCGCCAACTATGTGGGGATTTCCAGTTCCAGCAAAAAACATTCACTGGAGCTGGGCGGTGGGCCGACTATCATTTTCGCCTCAGCGGCGGCCAGTGGCGCCGGGGTGAACACCGAAGGTTCCGGCGCCGGGGCATTTGGGCAGGTACATGCGGGCTATCGCATTCAGCCCGCAGACGGTGGGTTTAATTTTCGCATTGGCATGATGGGCATTTTTGGGCCGGGTCTTGGACTGAATGCGACTGATCCCACCGCGTGGGGGATATTTCCCTGGCCGTACCTCAGCCTCGGCGGAACGTTTTGATTTCATCTGACGCCAGCCCGATAGGTATTGTCAATTTTCTCCATTCTCCCGCCATATCCTAAAACACCGACAAGTACAGCCGATATACTACGAGGGTAACCGTTATCTCTCTACGTGGCACAGCGTGGCCGATATCTGTCAGTTCCATTGGTTGTGCGCTGGCCCGAAACGGTGCGATGTCATATCTGTTGTAAGGAGAATATCATGGGGCAACAATTGTTGAAGTACTACAGTTATGTGGGCCAAAAAGCAGGGGTGGAAGGAAAGATTCGCCTGGCTCAAACCACTCATATCACCGTTTCCATGGCCACCACCGCGCCCGATGATGCGGTCAATTTAAAGATTTTCCAGGAAGCCGTAGACCACATCGTTGGACAGGCGCCATCGGTGGCAGAGAACGAAACGAGGAATGACCCGTAGAAGATATCGGGTCAGTGTTCGACGATCCTTGGGGATGTGCTGGAAATGGGAGCGTCGGTTACCAGTTTTCGCCCAGTAACTCAAAATGAGCCTGGGGATGGGCGCAGGCGGGGCACATGGCGGGTGCTTCCTCGCCCTCGTGCAGGTAGCCGCAGTTTCGACAGCGCCATGTGACTTTTTCGCTTTTTTTGAAAACAGTACCGGCCTGCACGTTTTTTTGCAGATCCCGGTAGCGTTTCTCGTGCTGTTTTTCTGCGACGCAAATCATCTCAAACACCATGGCTACCGCTTCAAATCCTTCTTCCCGGGCCACTTTCGCGAACCCCGGATACAGATCGGTCCATTCTTCGTTTTCCCCGTTGGCGGCCGCTTCGAGGTTTTCGGCGGTGGTTCCAATTTTACCGGCAGGATACGTTGCGGTGATCTCCACCATCCCGCCTTCCAGAAATTTAAAGAAGCGTTTGGCGTGCTCTTTTTCGTGATTGGCAGTTTCTTCAAAAATATCGGCTATTTGAATGAAGCCTTCCTTTTTCGCAGCTGCGGCAAAGTACGTGTAACGATTTCGTGCCTGGGATTCGCCCGCAAAGGCTTTGAGCAGATTCTGTTCTGTTTTTGTCCCCTTGATACTTTTCATGATGATTCTCCTTCTGAAACGCATATTGCGCCCAATATTATAAAATTGTTTGGTGATACCCTTGCATGTTTACCTGCGATTTTCAATATTCCTCCTTGATTATCACAGATTTTTCACCGGCCCTGTGAAATCGGTTGCAGGTGCGCAGAAAACTGGATTTTTGCTCTTTCGTTTCGTTATTTATAATCGATGCGAGTGCTGGAGCAAATCATATACCTGACTGTTTTTCTGTTGTGCATGGCGTTTTGGGGCTGTGGTGAATCCCCGTCTGTCGACCTGTTTTCCATCACCGATGTGTATCCCAAAATTATCGAACCGGGCGATGTGATTGTCATTGAAGGCGACGGATTTATTGAGGGCAAAACCCAGGTGTCATTCGAAGGAACGGCAAAACCTCTGGGATTGCGCCCGCCAAAGCCACTGCTGGCAACAGTGCCGGGCATGGCGGTTTCGGAAAATCGGATTGAGATTCCGGTGTCGGCAAGGTTGATGGACACCATTTCCAAAGAAGCTGTCCAGTTCCGTGGAGTGGTCAACGTGTCCTTTCCCGAAGTGCAGATAGAAAGCGTGGTTTCGCTCAATGGAAAAAGCCCGGTTCAAACACTGGAGTTTCGTCCCACTGGCGGCGGCATCAAAATACATGCGTTAAAAATGCGCGAAGCACAAAAGATCATGTCGTCGCTGGGACTGCATCTTGAATCTGGGCCGTCCGATGACACCATTTTCGTCTCCGGCGTGGTCGACGGCAGTTACGCTGATCACCTCGAAATTCCAGTGGGCGCCCGTCTCATTACGGTGGATTCATTTCCCATTATGGGGCTGGACGAACTTGCCGGCATCGAATTGGAACAGCCGCACATTTTCGAATTTGTTCTGCCGGAGGGAATATCTCTGAAAGTGCAGATTCATCCGGAACGCAAGGTCATAAAAAACGACGAGTTTGCGGCAATTTTGCTCACATCAACGGTACTCGGCATTTTCCTGGCATTTATTCTACCTGTCTGGGTCCGAAAAACGCGTCCGGAAACAATGCTGGCCACCCATCCGCTGTCTCTGGTTCTGGGGTACACCGTTGCCGCTTTTGTCACCGTTGTGTTTCCGGCGGTGGTTATTCAGTGGGAAATGAATCTTTGCGGTACTGTTATTTTGGTGGCCGTTTTTGTCGTATGCAGTTCGGTGTTGCTTTTTTTCTGCAAAAAAGCCGTATCTACAAGGCTTTCCAATGCACTTGGTGGTTTATTTGGTATCAGCGCTATCGTATTGATGGGGGGAACCGCAGGCAATACACTTGGTCTGTATGACGCAGCCGCATCACAATCCGCATCCCTTTTTGGATTTCATGTCTGGCGCAATCCGGTGATGATGTTGACCTGCATTCTGGCCATTTCGACCCTTTGGCCGGGACGATCCGAGGTGAAAACATCCCCGGTTCTTTTAGCAGCGGCGTGGCTGCAGGTGATCAGTGGCGCCATGATCACGGTGTTCTTCTGCCTTGGAGGATGGACCCTTCCTGGGGTATCCAACGTTGGAACGGGCAATGGTATCGGGATGCTGCTTGCGGCGTTAACAATATTTGGAACAAAAACATGGTTGGTGCTGCTGGCGGCGCGCTCTCTGACTGGCGCCACCAAAACTGAGCGTCGAAATCAGGCCACCCTGTCCAGTGTATATCAGCTCCGTTGGGTACCGCTCCCACTAATGGCTGCATTGGCCATTTATATGGAACTGTCGACTATTCCTTCCGAAATTCAGATAGCCGGCCAGGTGATTTCCACAGGGATTTTTTGCACGTTGTTTTCCCTGTTTCTGTTTTCAAGAATTCTGGCGGTTCAAAAATACAAAGTGTCTGTGGGATAAATGCGAGGGCGGTAAGAGATTAGGGGAGATTTGATTGCGAAGCGAATTTACGCGCCAGATATCCAATCACCGAAGCCGGCACCAATTCGCTGATGTCGCCGCCAAAGCGGGCCACTTCCTTCACATTTTGTGAGCTGACAAAAAAAGATTTCTCTGATGTCATCATAAAGAGGGTTTCAAGATTTTCATGCAATTTGCGATTCATGTTGGCCATCTGCAGTTCGTATTCGAAGTCCGCGACCGCGCGCAGACCGCGTAAAATGGCACATGCGTTGCGGGTGCGGGCATATTCAACGGTGAGTCCTTCAAAGGCGTCCACTTCCACGCGCGGTTCGTTGGCGAACACTTCGTGTGTGATGTCCAAACGCTCCTGCTTCGAAAACAATGTTTGCTTCCTGGAGTTGACGGCGATGCCAACAATAATTTTGTCAAAAATTCCAAGCGAGCGTTTAATAATGTCCAAATGGCCGTTAGTAATAGGGTCGAAAGATCCGGGGTAGATTGCAATTCTTTGGTTCACTGTTGTATCCAGACTGTCATTGGGCCACATCCGCCGTTTGCGGGGGCGCCCATTCAATGGTTGTCACAGCGGTTTTACCGTACTGTTTTGAACGAACAATTTGCAGTTTCGGGGACAATTTGAGCTCAGTCAACGAAAGGTCCCAACGGTGTTCAGCGACGATGAGACCGTTTTGTGTCAGACACCGGTGTTCTGAAATCAATGCCAACGCTTTTGCCAGTAATCCGGCATCGTAGGGCGGGTCCAGGAAAATTAAATCGAATACCAGTTCTGAATCCTTGTGGGCAGACAAAAAGGATAATCCGTCCCCTGGTCGGCAGGTGCACCGGTCTTCAAACGCAAGCTCAGTTACATTTTTTTTCAGAAACGAAAATACTTTCTTTGAGCGTTCCACAAAAACAACCGATGTCGCCCCCCGGCTCAGGGATTCCAGTCCCAACGCACCACTGCCGGCAAACAGATCCAGAATCCGACTGCCCGCCACACGGGAGCCCAAATGCGAAAACAACGCTTCCCTGACGCGATCGGTCGTGGGTCGAACATCGTTGGTGGTGGGCACAACCAGTCGCCGCCCTCCTGCTATGCCGGAAATAATTCTCATTTTAAATGGATCATCCTTCGGTTGCCATTTGTTATGCACTTCATGTGCTTTGACTCGGGCACCATAAATCATTCCACATCGAAATACAACATTGCCAGATTCCAACAACAACATTGGAAACTCCAGAAATGATGCCAATTTTTTGATGTCTTTTTTGAATCTATTTTGATTATGTATCGTCAAAAGCCATATTTTTTCCGTTCTCAGTAGAATTGCAGCGGGAAAAGGGGTGGAAAAAACACTCAAATGAGTGCACAATGCGGTTCTTATTGAAAAGGATGAGCACATCATCCAGTCCTTCGAAGGAGGCATCGTAAAAATGAAAAAAAATGTCACGAAAACTGTTGGAATCACCTTTGCATTGCTCATTCTGGTGGGCGCACTGCATACCGTTTTAGCCGCCAACGCTGAAAACATGTTTGCAGGCAAGATAGTTGTTCTGGATGCGATTCCCCCATCCTGGTTTAATACTAAAAATGGTTTTGTTAATTTTCTCAAAAAGCACCGCACTGATGTGATTCACGCCAATGAAGATAATGAATGGAATTTCAAGGCTATGGCCTTTTTCAGAAAACCCCTCGGCGACTATGAAGTTGAAATGGTGTTTTACGATGTCGGCGATGGAACCGGCAACGCGATGCGCGAGTTTCGCGGCTCTGTCACTCAGTATACACAGGATAGAAATGCGAAAAGTCTACTTGGACGCACGGTATTGACCCGCCCCACTTTTGACGCCAATCGCAAATACTTTGTAGAGGTTCAAAGTCACGGAAAAACAGTGGCTACCGGCACGTTTTCCACAAAAGGGATTTCGCAGTCGCAGCTGGATCAGGAAAAACGCATTGAACATCAGCAAAAGGAAATGCAAAAATCCATGGAAGAGCTGAAACGCAAAGCAGAGGAGCAGGAACGGAAAGAACAGGAACAGAAAAAGAAAGACGCCGCAGCCGGTGACGATCTGTTCTGATTCCTGTTTTCCCGTTTTCCACGAATTTTCACTCCTTTTAATAGTGCCTGACAAGACTGAAATCCAGATTTTTGCGAGCTGCTCGTATCGTCTCTGAAAATAGTAGTAATATATTTAGCGAATAGGGTATTAATGCGATTTAAATTTGTTTTGATATTGTTGTTTCAAGAGGTTAGGCGATTGTCTTTATGATGACGAATTTAGGAATTTTTATCACATTGTAATCAATTGATGCTATAGTCCTTTGACCACCTTGCAGGAAGAAGGTGCACTTACCCTTTTAATGGAGGTTGTCCCATATGAGATTTGTACCCGCTATTTTTCCTCTTTTTCTCATCTTTAGTCTCATCGGCTGCTCTAGCGATAAGGTTCCCCTGGTTGAAAAAACATGTGCTGAACAACAGATGCGATGTTCCAATGACATGATTCAGAAATGTCATTTGGCGCAATGGGTCGATTGGACCGATTGTCACGCCCAGGAATTGCGTTGCATTCTGGTGGACGCGATTCCAACGTGTGGCCATGGTTCGGTCATGGAGAGTGACAGTGGATCGCTTGGCGATACAGAAGTGCCTGGGATCGGCGATAGCAACAGTGATTCGATGACGTTTCCCGATTCAGCATCAACGGATTCGAGCCAGTATTCTGGCGACGACACGGATTCTGGTTCCAGCGAACCAGTCGATACTGATGATACGTCGCCAAAGGGATCAGATTCTGCTGATACCACCTCTGTATCGGATGATGATACCGGAACGGATGGTGATACTGGAACTGTAATCGACGATTCATCAACGAACGGCGATACTTCTTATGCGAGTTCGACTGACAGTGACAGCGAGACTGCCGATTCGGAAACACAGGACAGCGAGACTGCCGATTCGGAAACACAGGACAGCGAGACTGCCGATTCGGAAACA
>JAFGQN010000083.1 GCA_016935665.1 Deltaproteobacteria bacterium
CGATACTGCAGCAAACCGAAGGGGACGCAGTGACGAACCCGGTTTGTGAGCACGAAAACTACGCACGTCTCGAATCGGTGATAAATCAGGTATGCGAACGGAGCGGCATACTCAAAACAGAATTGACTGGTGGCAGCCGCCGAATACCTGTTGTACAGGCCCGTCAGGCGGTGTGCTATTTGGGTGTGGAGAGAACAGGTCTGTCTGCAACGGCTGTGGGCAGATCCCTGAGCATATCAAAAATGTCGGCCTCAACCGGTGTTTACAAAGGCAAGTATTTAAATGTGGCATATAAAGTGGACTTGCGTTAACTTTACGTCCCTGGTCCCGTACTGAGAAAAATCCCCGGTTTTTCAGAAAATTTGAAAGCGAAACACAGCATATTGTATGGTTGGCAACACGTTGCACCACAAGATATGGTGGCATCGGACTTTCTTCTCAGGAGGACGAAAAGGACGTCTATTCGGAAACAATCATCATGACGTTGTCCACGAACACTTTACCCATTTCACCACCGGCGTTGAGCACGAATCCGGCAATATCATCGTCCGCAGACGCAGTGAAGTTAATGACATGGGTGGTGAGTTCTTCGGTCAGCATCACCGAGGAATAGGCATATGTATCCCACGGGTCGGCCTGATGCTGCACGCCAAAATCCAGGCCGCGTGTGGTATCGCTCCACGCATCAAACAAAATGGAGTATGCCTGACCATCACTTATGGGCGGCAGTTCCGCGATGTATTGAATTTCCCAGGAGTCGGCCGATTTCTCTATAATTTCGATGGTCAATACGCCATCTTCAACACTGGCAGTGGCCTCGCCACCGTAAAAGTTCTCTTTCCAGCCGGTGTCTCCGTCCTCAAAATCGCCGTTGGATAATAGATTCTCACCCAAATCGCTCATATCGATTTCGATGATGCTGAAATCGTCGTTAAACAGGGCGCCCGTCAAATCGCTGTTCCACTCCTCGGCGCCAGGGTTCCACACGCCAAAACTGGCTTTGTATTCCCAGTAGCACCAGGCAAAACCGGCGTCTTCGGCGAAACGGGCCACATGCTCAGTCCATCGCACGCGTGATTCCTGGTCCGCCGCCTCGTATGCACCAAATTCGCCCATGAATACGGGGACACCGCGCGCCTTCGCCCAATCGGCCACCATATTAAAGGAATTTTTGACAGCGGTTTTTTCCAGAGGTGTTGCCTCCCAGAGCGTTCCCAGCCATTCGTCCGAACCGTCGGCCCAATCAGCTCCCTGATGAGTGAAATGGTACGGCTCATAATAATGGAATGTGAATATCAGGTTGGGATCTTCGGGAAGTTCCAGTTTGTTCATGGCGCTAACGCCACCCCACTCTGCAGTGCCAATCACGACCGCGCGAGTGGGATTGGTTTCGCGAATCGCTGCCAGTGCTTCCACCAGGTGGTCGTTCCACAAACTGGCGGTCAGCGAATCATGCGGTTCATTCAGAATTTCAAATATAACGTTATCGGGACGATCTTTGTATCGCCCAGCAATTTGTTTCCACATCGCAAGGAACATATCTTTATAGGATTCAGCATCTTCGAAGTACGCATCGTGATGATGCATATCAAACACCACATTCAAGCCCGCCTGCTCCGCCCAATCCAGGGTGTCGTCCACCAGTGCAAAAAAAACTTCATCAATGGTGTACGGCGCTTCCTTCATGGCACGGGATTCCCATCTAATCGGAAGACGTATGGTTTTAAACCCACCTTCAGCGATGCGGTCGATATCTTCTTTTGAACACGTCACGCCCCAATCCTGATCCGGCGCTTCCAGCCAGTTTCCCAGATTCACGCAGGGGCCCAACGTGTCCAGCAAATCAAACATATCGGACCGATCTACAAAAACCACTTCCGAATCGCCATCCGAGTCCCCGTCCCCATCTGAATCCCCATCTGAATCGCTATCGCCATCCGCGTCGCCATCTGAATCCCCGTCCCCATCCGAGTCCGAGTCGCCATCCGAGTCCCCGTCCCCATCTGAATCCCCATCTGAGTCGCTATCGCCATCCGCGTCGCCATCTGAATCCCCGTCCCCACCTCCTGCACCCCCCTCTTCTCCACAGGCAATTGCAAAAAATCCCATGAAAAGATAAATCCAAATAAGTTTCCAAATATTCATGTCACTTTCCTCCTGAACATCTACTGCATTCCACTCATTTCTGTATCTGCAAATCACTGAATGATGAGCGGGTTAAAACGTTTTAGTCTCTTTAACGTAACGTTTCGGGTCAAAAATCAACTGGGTGTAAAAAGAGAAGACGGGCGGGTCTTGGAGGATGTTTCGTAAATGACACGTTTGAGTTGCGTGTGTCTACTTTTTTTGACGGTTGGCCAGGGGCAATTGAACTACGAAGCAGGCCCCCGGTTGCTGTTCGTCATCAATCCAGATAACACCGTTGTGTTCCAGCACAATCTTTTTGGAGATGGCGAGACCGAGTCCGGTGCCGTCTTCCTTGGTGGTAAAGTAGGGCTCAAACAACGACGGATGATGTTCCGGCATGATACCGGGACCGTTGTCTTCGAAACGGATGGCCACTTCCTGAGTTTTGCTTAATTCCTCCACACGCACCACCACCGACGGGTTTGTGACATCTGCATTGATCATTGCCTCCGAAGCGTTGCGAATGAGATTATCGACCACACGCTTCATCATCATGCTATCGATGGACACCACCAGTCCCGGTTGGGGAAATTGAAACAGCAGGGACAAATCCTGCTGCTGGGCCACAATCTCCAGCGATGATTCGCAATCTCTAAGGAACTCGCCAACATCCATAGGCTCCGGCGAAATCTGTGGCAATTTGGCAAAGGATGAAAAATCGGTCACCAGTCGTTTGAGCGTGTGTACTTCTTCTTCAATAATGTCTACGGACTGATCCAGCAATCGTCTGAAGGCAGCGTCGGAATTGTCCTCACACGGTTTGTATTTGTTCTTCAGCTGCTGCGCTGCCAATCGGATTGGCGTGAGTGGGTTTTTTATTTCGTGTGCCAGACGTCTGGCAATCTCCTGCCACGTACTGATTTTTTGCAGGTACTGAATACGAGCGCGTGTGGATTCGATTTCGTCAACCATGTTGTTGAATGACACAATTAATTCGGCCACTTCGTCTTCGCCCCCCGGGTCCACGCGAACATCCAGGTCGCCCTTTGCCACATTGCGGGTCGCCAGATTCAGCACATGCAGTCGCCGGGTTAGCCGACGTGTCCAGAACACTCCCTGCCACACGCTGATAATCACTATCAGCCCCAGAAAAACACCATATATCATAATCACGCGCTGTGTAAGGTAGTCCCTGGGGGCGCGATATAATGCCTCGTAGGTTTCGGTACTTTGCGCTGCCTGTTTGAAGTTGGCGGTAATATTGCGGTCCACTCCAAACACCACTTCCACGCTGCGGCAGAATGGATTTTTCAAGGTCGCGTTCCGTGTCACCGAACGAAACTGACTGTCGTCAAACGGATACTGTATCGATACAGGGCCGCTGCCAAGTTCCACCGAAATTTCCTTGATTTGGCCGGTGCGAATCAAAGAGCGCAAAATCGTCTTGATGTGCGCTTCATCCTGGGCATTACAGGCCTCCTCCAACCGAGCTGAATCCGCGAGTCTGAACATGAACCCATCATGCCCGGATTTAATCGCCTCGATGTAATCTTTGTAAACGGCGACGCTTCTCGACAGACTTTGCGCAATATCCCGGTTCAACCCAACCCCCAGTGACGTTTGCACGGCTTCGGTTACCAGATACAGCGACGCGACAATGGGAACAACGGAAGTAATAATTAACGTCAGTACAAATTTTACATCAAGCCGCTTGATCATGGTTCCAACCACTGGCTGACAAACCGTACGGTCTTTTCAGCCCGGGCAATATTCCTGTCTACAAAATACCCAACAAAGGACCCGAAATAACTGGTGCCGGAGCCTGTATTTCTATAACCGTTGGAAGGTTTCGAAATCCATCGCTGAATATTTCGCACCATTTTTTCGGACACCGGATTGGCCTCCACAATGGTCATTAAACGGTATTTCCCCAGCGGCAAATTGGTGGCGACAGTGGTGCGCGACAACGCGCCGGCAATCCGCTTCACATCCCGAATGGTTTTCAAACGGGTCGCTCTCTTACCGCGCGGGTCTTTCATGGTGACCACAAACTGTTCTTCCCACAGGTCGTACACCACGTGAATGGTCCGTGCCCAGAAGGATACCTGTCGCCCCTTTTCATCCTCCACCACAATTTGCACCACCAGTCGTGTGGGCAATCCGGATTTCAGTTTTTCCTGAATTTTGGGGGTAAACACATCCCTGTATCCAAATGTGGCCGATAATCTTCCATCTTTGAACTGGTATCCCACGTTGCGAACCGATGCATCCTGCGCAAATGTGTTGGCAGAATACACACACAACAGTGCTATCACAGCACTCGTCATCATGGTTCGTATAAATAATCCAGTCATCCGTGTCATTCTGTCGTCTCATGTCGGATGGGGGGTATCAACTGCAGCACACTCGCAAAAGAGAACGACAACACACCGATGGAGGTGTCAATGCGCAACCCAAAATCACCGGTAATATCCACCGGAAAATCAGAACCATCCAGATGCCGCGCACTGGTCAGGGCAAAAGCGCCCATGCGTACAAATACATTAATGCCATATACATTGCCGCTACCGCGATAAATGGGTCTCGACCATTCGGCGCAGAGACTGATAACCAAATCCTCATACCACATGTCAAAGATGGCGGTATCCAGAACTCTGGGATGCAGATTGGTAAAATTCAGACCCAGCTTGCGATCGGGCACCGTCGCAGAATAGTCGCCCACGAAGAACTGCTCAAAAAACGGCGCGTCACCACTGATAAGCCCGGCAACCCCTTCGATGCCAAGGGATTGTCCCGCCTTGCCAAATGGAAAGAGCACTCGATGGCTAAGGATAAACTTTACATATTCATAGCTGGACCCCAGCAGCGGATGAGACAATTCCACAGAAAGTCTGGTCAAAGAGCCATCCGACGGCAACACCGGATGATTGGTGGTATCGCGGGTAAAACCAAACAAAGCGCTGGTGAGTACAGAGTCGTCGGGTTCCATATAGGGCGTGCCTCTTGTCTGACTATCCGCACCGGAGGCTGTCATTTCCTTCTCTCTCTCGATATTCCTGGGCTCCCCCTGCAGGATGTTTTCGAACCGAAAATCGCACCAGAAAAAATAGTCCGTCAGCAGGTTATAACCGGTACCCAGTCGGATACTGGCCCGACGATATTTGACAACCGAGTATCGATCATACTGCCGCAGTTCCGCATCGTCGAGCTTGCCCCTTAAAAAATGCGCGCCAAAGTATTCTTCCGCCTCAGCAAACAATCCATCCACGTGAACCCCCACCCTCGAGTTGAGGAAGTGATCATCCCGCCAGTAAATGCGATATGCCTGCTGATTGTCACTGGCTGCCAGTTGGCCCCCCAGATGAATGCCTGTGCCCAGAAACGATCGCTCCAGAACGCCGATGCTGCCAAAGGGAACGATTTTGTCTATATCCTGAAGGGTTTGCGTTATCCCAATGGTGAAATCGTTAATCACAATTGTGTTTCGTTCTTCCACGGTGATTTCCAGCACGACATATCCCCTGGCGGATCCCTTTTTCAGTTCAAAGGACACCCTGCGAAACAGGCCGGTCGCCAGCAGTCGATATTTTGATTCCTCCAGACTGCTGTCTTCGGCGGCAAACAAATCCCCCGGCCGGATTTCGAGATACCTTAGAATCACTGAGCGCAGCGTTTTGCGGTTTCCTTTAATAACAACCTTTTCAAGATGATAATGAACCGCCGGACCTTCCTGTATCGAAACTGGCTCCATGGCCGCCTCGGCGCCTTCATCACCGGAAATGGCCTGCCATTCAACGGGAAAGTCCTGCGCCTGCGAAACAACAGATACAGCAGCGATGATGCAAATGACGCCCACAATGGAATATGCTCGCGGGAAATGGTGTTTCACATGGACCTCATGTACTTTCGGCCGCCAATGCGCGCGCCCAGAGCAGCAATCGCGGCTCCAGGAATGCCGCACACCAGGCTCAGCAACAAAAAGTCCGAACTGAAAAGACTTCCGCCAATACCAACGGCAATGGAGGAAATCATCGTTCCCAGTGCCGCTTCCAGCGTTTTTTTGTCCTGCGCCAACCGACTCACAAGAATGCCGGCGGCAAAATACAAAACGGTGACGAGGATTAGTGTGAATACCATCACCTTTATCAATCCGGTTTTTAACGCGGTTTCGCCAAACGCCACATCTGTTGCCACCGCGTCCAAAAAAAGCGTCGCAAAAACAAAAAACAGCGCCACGCAAATCACAAAAACGCCCAGAAACACAAAGATGGACGCGAAAAGCCATTTCTTTTCAAACTGATGCATATGAGGCGCCACCGCTTTGGGTTGTGCGGCCATCATTGCTGTGGAAACCTGCAATACTGCGCCGCAGGCAGCGCAGTATTGGTTGCTGGGCGGATTGGCGGCGCCACATTTGCGACAGTTGTCGATATTCAGTTTATTTCCCATGGATACCCAAAGTATTCCGATAACGATAAATATAGTCTCCCCATTTCTACATAATCCAGCGTCTTTTTACCAGCGATTACGCCAATAGATCGAACCAATCTCATGTTGATGGTATCGGATAACGCCAAATGCATACTGGTCCTTTCAGGTTTCTGTATCATATTTGGAATGAATTTTCGGCTGGTCTTTAAAACTCGAATCGTCTGAAACACATGCACTGTTTAAAAGGGATACAATGTATTTATTTATTCCCTGTCCTTTTTTTTTGGTGCTCTGATACTATATAATGCGCGATATGCCGCCGACCAGGGGCGGGCGCGACTAATTACAGGTTCGATAAGGGGTACATTTAATGATTAAAAAGAACATAACCATATTTCTGCTTTTATTCCTGCTTTCAGTAATGAATGGCTTGATGGCCTGTGAGGAAACACCTAAACCGCCAGGGGCCGAAGGTCATACGAGTGGAGACGGCGACGGCGACAGCGACGGCGACGGCGACAGCGACGGCGACGGCGACGGCGACAGTGACAGTGATGGAGACGGCGACGGCGATGCTGAGGATTGTGACAGTTTGCTTGAAATCACTGTGCGTGACTTCAAGGCGGATCATCCCGACATGGAGCGCGCCGACAATGGCTGGGGGCCAGTGGCCGGAGTCATCGAATACGAACTGGGCGATGATCGCAAACCCGTGTTCGCCAATGCCATGGGGGAATATACCTGGAAGCCCAACAATGACAGCGGTGTTTTGGAGCGCAACTGCTGGGATTCCGGTCCGGGCACTGAAGAAGAATGCTACATGGGCACCATTCCCATGTTCGAAGGCGCCGAAAGTTTTAAGGACTGGTACAACGACACCCAGGCAAATAAGCGATTTGAAAAACAGATTCAAATGACCGAAGTTCAAGGAAATCCTGGCGTTTTTGTGTACGACACCACCGAATTCTTCCCCCTTGACACCTCCGAAGGTTTTGGAGAGACACCTTCAAACTCCGGTCACAACTTTTTGTTCACCACCGAAATTCACCTCTTATTTACCTATCAGGCCGGCCAGAAATTTACATTTAGAGGCGATGATGATTTGTGGATATTTATCAATGGCAAGCTTGCCCTGGATTTGGGAGGGCTCCACTTGCCGTTTGCGGGCACCATTGATTTTGATGCAAAGGCAGAGGAACTGGGCATCGAACCGGGATGGCAATACACCATGGATATCTTCCACGCGGAACGGCATACGGCCCAGTCCAACTTCCGCATCGAAACCAACATCGCCTGCTTTATTCCCAACCCGATTATTGTGGAGTGATTTGTTGACAGTCGTCAGAGATGCGACAAGTAACTGGGGCATCCACATACCGTTTCCTCAGCTCATACCTCGTATATTTTTGTGAGGGGTATGAAAGTTTTAAAAATTTGAGTTTTCACCGAAGGGTTGCGGCGCAAATGGGACTGTCATAATGTAGCCATCGCTCGTATTCAGGCTTTGGCCCCATTAAACTGTTAAAAACATCGCAAACTGAAAGGCGCTTCCTGTTGCACTGTGAAATTCGAAACATATGCGCGGTGCTGTACCTTTGGGGGATGTGCGCCATGGTTCTGCCCAGCGTTGGTGTCGCGGACATACCGCCTGTCCGTCCCTGTTCGCCGTCGGTGGTGTTAAGCGGCGATACGAGGCTGGTAGAGCGTATTGCGAGTCATCCATCACTGGACACGCTCGCCAAAGAGGCTGTGCCCGGGTGTCCAGCGGTCTGGGTCACTGTCGGAAAAAAAGACAATCAAATTGAGGTCTCAATCACTGACCACATGGGACGTCAGTCCAACCAACGGGTGACCCACCTCGATACGGCGTGCGCAATTATTGATTCATGGGCCAGAGGAGATGCGTTGATAGCTTCGGATATGTCAGAACCAGTACAAAATATGGCGGCGTCCACACCCCCGTCAAATCCGGCTGCTGTCGTTGCCCCGGATTCTCTTGAGGACTCTGGTGAGCCTTCAACAGACAGCCAATCGAAAAATTTGAAATCCGAGAATGCCAGCTGTCCAAGCGAAGTAAAGAAAGATAGCGCGGCCACTCCAACGCGCGAGAAAATACGCGCCCTGGACATCACGGCTGGGTTTGCCCTGGAATATTCTATCGGAGCCGATGTGTCATCCTGGTTTGGCGGAAATACCTACATTTGCGCTGCACCTGGACTATTTTGCCTCGGCGTTTTGTTCAGAGGCGGTTTTGATCCGGGTGTGTCCGGAGACTATCGCAAATTGAATTCAATTCGTTCGGGCATGGACACAATGTTGCTCATCGGCCTGCCGTTTAAAGTTCAAAGGGTTCGACTGATGCCGGCGATTGAATTTGGGGCGGGATGGTCTCAATCATCATCGCGCGTCGTGATTGGAGGGAACGAAAAGTGGGGCGAAAGGAGTTTTGGAGGCATGCGGTTGGGATTTTCCTGCCTTGTGTCTGTTCACCTGATTCGTGGACTGCACTTTGATACCCGCGTATCCTTCGCGAGTCTGTTTATTGTGGATGAAGGGCCAGTCGTCGTTGAAGATATTGAAATTGCCGGGGAAGCACGAAATTACTTTCGTTTGTCAACGGGATTGTCATGGCGGTGGTGGTAATGGGCGACGTTGTTCAGCTACTCCAGCGGCAGCCAGGTGAGGAAGGTCCGATTTCGGATGCCCTGCTTCTGGCGGCGTTGGCAAATGGCGATGGCAATGCGTTGGCCGAACTGTATTTGCGACATCATTTAAAAGTGTATCGGTTTCTGGCGCGAATGGCGCCACTGGACCAATCCCACCTGGACGATATGGTGCAAAACACATTTCTGGCGGTAAGGCAGGGCGCACACCGCTTTAAGGGAAACGCCAGCGTGCAGTCCTGGCTGCTGGCAGTTGCCGCGAATATTTTGAAGCAGCATATTCGCAAAGAGAGTCGGCGGCGCGCCATTGCTGCGGCGCTAACTGAAATCCCCCTTGAAACCACAACCGACGAGACACCGGAAGCGCGTTTGGCAAGGCAGAACTCCATGAGGCTTTTGGGAAAACGACTTCATGGAATGAGCCACAAGTTAAAAACGGTATTTATCATGTGTGATTTGGAGGGCATCTCGGGCAGTGAGGTTGCCGCCGTACTTAATCTGCGCCAGGGCACTGTATGGCGTCGGTTGCACGACGCCCGCAAACAGCTGCGTGTTGCGCTTGCAGAATATATGGAGGTCGACACATGACCCGATGTCCAGGAAAGGAACAGTTGACGCGCGCTATTTCAAACGACTCTTCTGCAGAGCTGGACGCTCACCTGATGGAATGTCCCGTTTGCAGAGACGAATGTGAAAAAACGCGAAAACTGATTGAAATGGCAAAAGGGCTGCCCGATGGCCACCCAACATCGCAGACGGTGACAAGAATTGCAGATGAACTTCGCGCGACACGCCCTGAACGGGACTTATGGGCTTCGGCACGGCCTGGCTATGGGGTGGTTTTGGTGGCTTTCCTGCTCGTGGGAGCAGCTGTTTTTGCATGGAATTATGTTTTTTATCCGCCCAGCGGACCGTCCGGCAGTGCGAATACCAACGCCGAGCGACGGGATTCACCAAAGGGCAACGTGACCGCATCCAGGTCCGCCATCTACACCCACTCTATTGAACACAAAGGATACGCGTTCGATGAAGTGGTCTCCCTTCGGGAAGGCACTGTGACCATCCAGGTCACACCATTGAAATCCAACGAACGTTTCATGGTAAAAACGGACGATGCCACAGTCGAGGTACGAGGGACCGTTTTTACAGTGGTCGCAACAAATGGCAGGCTGGTAAAAGTCTCAGTCAAAAGCGGAAAAGTGCATGTGCGTCCCAAACACGCCGATGTGGCGATTCTCACGGCAGGCGGACAGTGGCGCAGACGGACACACCCAATCCAAAAACCAACGGCGGTGCTGCCCCATTCGCCAGATTCCGGCGTTTTTCCTATTGCCAGCCCCGAAGCGGCATCCCACTTAACGAAAAAAACCGACCGACTAGACCGCACCGACAAAACGGTGCCAGCGCCGATGAAAAAAAAGGAAACAGTATTTCAGGAGGGGTGGTCACTGCTTCGGAAAAAAAGATACGCCGAAGCCGCAAACGTATTTGACAACGCCGTATCGTCTTCCAACGGCAAAGATCTGAACGAAGAGATATATTTCTGGCGTGCGGCGGCGCACTACAAATCAAATCAGAGTGAAAAGACAGGCGAAGCGTTGACAGACTTTATGCGTCGGTATCCCCAGTCTCCCCGAATGGATGAAGCCCGTATGATGTATGGCTGGCATCTGTTCAACACTGGCCGCTACGAAACGGCTAAACAGGAATTTGAATCAGTCAGGCAGAGTCCCTTGCCACATGTCCGCCAAAATGCCGGCCTCGGTTTACGCCGCATAGAAGCGCGGCAATAGATAACTCCCTTAAAAAAAAATCGCAAACTACCGAAGGTTTTCCCTCCTGCTGTGACTGACAAGGGACAGTTCATTTGAGCGGACTGTCTCTTTAACCAAATAATGAAGAAGGAGTGAAGCTATGAAAAAAATAGTTGTGGGATTCGTGTGTCTTCAGCTCGCGATGGTTTCCCTGTGGTCGGCGCCTTCATTCGCTTTTGACCAGGAGAGAAGTCATCGGGTTACTGACAATCATATTCAAAAGCTGAGTTGGGCAGACCAGAAATATTTGAAACGACTCAAGCGGACCGCAGTGGTTGCCCTGACAATGGCGGTTTTTACTGTGGGACTGCACGCCATGTCTGACGCCATGTTTTACACGGACCACGAAGTTGCGGCCCGTTCAATGGGGATAACAGCAATGGGGATGAGTTTGACGTTGCCCGCTGTCTTTTACCTCTCCAACCGTTTTGCATTTCAGCATTTCGGAGCTGAAGGAAACCGAAACCTTCGCGCGTGGGCATGGGTGCTTTCCGGGGCAGCTGCCGCCGAGGTGCTTGGAATCGCTATCGCAGGTCTGACAGCCGACATCAATCCACGTCCCGGCCTTATCACAATGGCAGGGGTCTTGGCGGCAATGGGATTTTCACTGTTTGCCCTGGATGGTATCAGTGGGAGAAAACAAATCAAACAACGGATGAAGGCCGATGCAAATCTGGCAGTGCAATGGATGCCTTATTTGGCACCGGCGAACCCAACCCGCAATCAGAGACGCAATGCCATCTTCGGCATTGCGGGACTTTTCTAACAGCGTTTGCAGAAAAAGGAATGGAAAATGGAAAACAGAATTTTTCACAATGCCAATATCGGTCAATGGATGAATGGAAATTTCTCTGTCATGCTGGGCGCGCTGTTTTGTCTCAGTTGCATGGACGACCTTCCGGATTTTCGCGGCCCCTATCTCTCATGGACACAATCCCCTCAAACGACCGTTACCATCACATGGGAGAGTTTGGAGGACAGTATGAATTTCCTCAACTGGGGAACCGCACAGAATGCGCTTGAAAATCCAGCGACAGTCCATCGCGGGAAGAGACGGGATGACATGTATTATCACTATTCCACAACGATTCGTAATCTGGCGCCCGACACACACTACTATTATCAGGTTGAGAGTCTTCAAAACAAACCCGCTGGTTTTCGAACAGCGCCTTTAGAACCGCAAAGCGCCTTCAGTTTTCTTTTGTACGGTGATTCCTGCGAGACCGACAAAACCACACGGAACGAACACTATGACGTGGTCAAACAAATGATGGCCCTCGAAAAGGATTCGCCAGTGCGGTTTGTCATATCCTCAGGGGATTTGACTCCAAATTTTTCCGATGCATATGGATGGGATCTGCACTTCGATGCCATTCGCAATCTGTCGGATCACCTGCCTTTTTTTACACCATTTGGAAACCATGACTGGAATGTGCGCGATGTAAAAAGTCACTACCTCCCGGCGTTATGGATACACGAATTCCCGTCCGAGAACTCTGCAGATGGCACAGTACGCGCACACGAGGAGACAAGCTATGCAATCGCCTATGGGGATGCATATTTCGTTTTTATGGGTTACGACAAAATCGGAGCGCCAACCGGCGATCCGTTTAACAGATGGCTCGAGGCAACTCTATCATACGCAAGACAGAATTATGCCTTCACGTTTGTGGATATGCACAGGCCGCCATTTGATCGTCGCGGCAAAAAATACGAAGACGAAATACAGATGCTTCGACACCAGGCCCACCTTTTTCATCAATATGAAGTGACCGCGGTTTTTTCCGGCCACAACCACGTGTTTGCCCACATTGAAATTGAAAAAGATGTCCCCGGAAAATCAGATCCCGTACCGGTCACGTATCTGATAAGTGGCGGTGGCGGACAGGACCTTCGCACAGCGCATAAGGGAACATGGCAAAACCGATACGGGTTGGGGTACTTTGGCCATACCGTCTTTACCCACAGCGCCTACCACGTTGTGCGCGCAGACATAGATGGCGTGGCGAAAACCGTTACATTTACGGTCATTGATATAAACGGCGCCACTTTATATGGTCCACTGCAAAAACGGTCGAAAAGGGGGCAGAAATGAAATTGCATTACAGCTCAACCGCGCGTGCCCTTTCTCTCATTCTGGCAACCGGTCTATTGTTGCTGGCGTTGACATTTGTGACGGCCGCCCAATGCGACACAAAGATCATTGACCGTAGAGGCTGGTATCTCGATGGGGCGGTCGGCGCGATCCAATTCCTGCATCCACAACGAAATTCTGCGGCAATATCCAACTATACCACTGGTGGCGTACTGTCGCTGGAAATATATCAACGCCCACTGCAACACCTGGGAATAGGGGTTCGGGGCGCTTTGCTTGGGGTTCCTTCAAATGAACCCGATGCCAGGGCCACTTATGGCGGCAGGGCCATCGTGTCGATGAAATTTTTTTTCGAAGCTGGCAAACTGGAAATGTATGGCGCCGCTGAAACGGGCTATACATTGCTGCATCGAAAAGTGAATTTTGAAAATGCCGATAAAATTCAGTTTCACGGGGCGACTATGGGATTGGCACTGGGAGGACAGCGTCAAATAAATCAACGCATCACCATGGGATTTGTGGTGCGCTTTTCACAAATGATAAGCAGCATCAGTTGCACTGAACATCTGTGTCATTCACCGCGAAAGGGACGAAATCCAGGTCCGGCTCTGTTCGTGGGTCTGCATAGCAATTACAAACTTTAAACAGGCAGGGCTTAAAATCGATGGGCACAATCAGCTGTTCGAATCCTCAACGACATTGGCTTCCGGGGTGGGCGCCAGCACCTTTTCGGCCAGTTTATTTTTCAATTCCGCAATCCCTTCACCGGTGGCGGCGGAAACCAGCAGCATTTCCAGACCCTCTTTTTCAAGCGCCAATTTCAGGGTGGGCGCCAACTCTCTGGTTTCCTGCAAATCGCATTTATTCACCACTGCCAGCGACGGCCGCTGGATGAGTTCTTCATCGAAAGTTGACAACTCCCGACGCAGGATCTTGAGATCTTCGAGCACATCGTTTTCGAGGGTGGCATCCAGCGCCAGTACAAACACCAGTGTTGCGGTCCGCTGAATATGTTTTAAAAACTGAATTCCAAGGCCCGCTCCACTGGATGCATTTTCAATCAGCCCGGGAATATCCGCCACCACAAAACTGTCATCCACATTCATTTTCACCACCCCCAGATTGGGCACCAGAGTAGTGAATGGGTAATCGGCAATTTTAGGTCGTGCCGCCGATAATTTGGATACAATCGAAGACTTTCCAACACTCGGCAGCCCCACCAGACCCACATCCGCCAGCAGTTTTAACTCCAGCCGCAGTGATTTGGCTTCGCCTTTGCCGCCTGGGGTACAGATGCGCGGCGCCTGATTGGATGAGGTGGCAAAATGAATATTTCCAAGGCCTCCGTCGCCCCCATGGGCCACCACCACCATCGCCTCGTGTTCGGTGAGATCTCCGATGATCGCATCGGTGTCTGCATTAATAATGATGGTTCCCACCGGCACACGAACAATGGTATCCGGTGCACTCTTGCCGTAGCAGTCGGCGCCCTGCCCATTCTCGCCCCGTTTGGCCTCAATGTGATGGCGATATCGCAAATCCACCAGGGTGCCCACATTTTCGTCGGCCACCAAAATTACACTGCCGCCCCGGCCGCCATCGCCACCCGATGGGCCGCTTTTGGGTCGGTACTTTTCTCTGCGAAATGCCACAATGCCATCGCCGCCATCGCCCGCTTTTACTGTTATTTCAATTTCGTCTACAAACTTCATGACGCCTCTTCCATACATGATTGCCATCTTTCGCACAAGAAGACTCCAGTAGCGTGCATAAAATCTTGACTTTTTAATGACATTGAAAGTACCATGTCCGCTCGATATTGCGTACTACCGCACTTTAATCAAGGAGGACGCCATGAGTGGAGAGCTCTCGAGTTTTGAACAGAAGTCAGCAGCCGTTCCCAAACAGACACCTTACGGGATTCTGGGCGGCACCATACTCGCCGTTATTATATTTTTCCTGGTAAGCACACTGGCCACCAACGAAGCGGTGGACGATTTAAAGCAGAGCAAAAAAGAAGCTGCTGCAGAAACACAGGCCGCGCCCGCTGCCGGCGGTGGTGGCGAAGTCGACGATATTTAAGAACACCTTGGGCGGCCTGCCTTTATTTTAAGGGGGGACGCGGAATAAAGAGCCGCACATGTTCCGTATCAAATTCTGGGGTGTTCGGGGGTCCATCCCAACACCCGGTCCAAATACTGCCGGGATAGGCGGAAACACAAGTTGCGTGGAAATCAATGCCGGTGACACACTGGTGATCCTTGATGGTGGTACGGGACTGCGTCTGCTGGGCGAAGAGCTGATTCGGCAGGATAAGCCCATAAACGCGTATATGTTCTTCAGTCACGTCCACTGGGATCACATCCAGGGATTTCCTTTTTTCATTCCCATTTTTCAGCCTCAAAACGAAATTCACATTTTCGGGGGCAAAAATCTGGAAATGACCCTTGGTGAAACGCTGGCGGGTCAAATGAATTTCCCAAATTTTCCAGTATCTCTCGATGCCTGTGCCGCAAAAATGCATTTTAAAGAATTTGATGATGGTCAGGCGGTGACGCTGGCGGACGAACTTTCCATCAAGGGGTTGCCCTTAAATCATCCCAACGGCTGTTATGGATATCGGCTGGAGTATAAAGGCAAAATATTTACCTACTGCACAGACACCGAACACAATGAGGATCCCGAAAAAACTGATGGCAACGTCCTGGAACTGGCAAAGGACGCCGATGTTTTTGTTTACGATTCTCAGTACACTCCCGAGGAGTATACCGGGAAAGAAGGCGGCATGTCACGCAGGGGCTGGGGCCATTCCACCTATGTCGAAGCCGTCAAACTGGCCCAAACAGCCAATGTGAAACAACTCGTTCTGTTTCACCACGATCCCGGACACAACGACACAAAGGTCGCAGAAATTGAAGCGGCCTGTCAAAAACTGTTCCCAAACAGCGAAGCTGCCAGGGAAGGGCGCGAATTCATTCTGTAATCCATGTCATATCTAGTTCTGGCGAGAAAGTGCAGGCCAACACGCTTCTCTGAAGTGGTGGGCCAAAGTCACGTCACCCAAACACTGGCCAATGCCATCCGTATGGATCGTGTGGCGCATGGCTTTTTATTCTCTGGTGTGCGCGGTGTGGGCAAAACCTCCCTGGCCCGAATTCTGGCCAAATCCCTGAACTGCACCGATGGTCCCACCGATAATCCCTGTGGCGTCTGCGAATCCTGTAAAACCATTGCAGATGGCACCGCCGTGGATGTTATCGAAATCGACGGTGCATCCAACAACTCGGTGGAGGATATCCGTGAATTGCGCGAAACGGTGCCCTATCGGCCCATTATCGGCCGATTCAAGATTTACGTGATTGACGAAGTTCACATGCTCAGCGTCAGCGCCTTCAATGCGTTGCTTAAAACCCTTGAAGAGCCGCCGCCCCATGTGAAGTTTATTTTTGCCACCACCGAGCCACACAAGATTCCCAACACCATCCTTTCGCGCATTCAGCGGTATGATTTTCGCCGAATTTCCGCCAGTGCCATCATTGGACGCATCAAGGAAATACTTGAAGAGGAAGGCATCCATGCCGAGGATGCGGCGCTGGCCATTGTGGGGCGCGAAGCGGATGGATCCATGCGCGATGCGCTATCCATTCTGGATCAGGTGCTGGCGGCCGGTGAAAAGCACATCACGGCCGAGTACGTGGCGCAACTGCTGGGCGTCGTGGGACGGCAAACGTATTTTGAGTTGAGTCGCTCGCTCATCGAGCACACCCCGGCGCGTTGCCTGGAAATCGTTCAGGAAATCGATCGTCAGGGATTCGACATTCCAACATTCTCCAAAGGACTCCTGGAACATCTGCGCAATCTGGTGGTCGCCGCCGTGTGTGGCGACGACATCGATTTTCTGGAGTTACCCAAAGAAGAGCTTGCAAAGCTGCGTCAACAGGCAAAGGCCACCACCAACGATTCCCTCCATCGCATTTTCAAACACGTATCGCAGGCCCACGAGGAAATCGCCCGCAGTTCCTTTCCCAAAATTCTTCTGGAAGCCACACTGGCGCGTGTGGCGGATTTGGGAGATTTAGTGCCGGCCCAGGAAATTGTACAACGGCTGGAATCCCTTGCCCGGCAGTTGCCCGCAACGGCGCCGGGAGGTTCCCCGTCACAGGGACCGGAAAAAAAAAACTTCAATAACCCGGTTGCAGAGGTAAACAGACCATCGGCCGGTGAGCGCGGCACCGCTGCCGCATCTACCGATTTTGCTGCACCGTCAGCGCCATCTGCCCATTCACGCGTATCTGCACCTCCGTCGTATGGCGGCCCGCCATCTTTTGATGGAATGCCCAAATCAACGGCCCCTTCTGCCCCACCATTAACTGGCTGGGGGATGTCTAATGCCAACCCGCACTCGGGTCCTGGCGAGGCATCGGCATCTGAAGCCACCGCTCCTGGCGCACCGCTTTGCAAGCGGGAGTGGGAATCCATGCTCGCCCAGCTGGCCCTAAAGCTCCCCGCCAAATCGTCTTTGCTGGAACGGGCCAATTTCAGTGACAAAAGCACCACATCCCGCATTATTATTCAGTTTGACAAAACCGATGCATTCACCGCCGGGCAGGTGCAGGATCGGGGCATGATGGCCGATTTGGAGCGATTTTTTGGCGAGTTTTTCAAACAGCCCGTGGCGCTGCAGGTTGAAATGTGTGACCTTGGAAACCAATCCACCCTGGCCCAGCAGCGTCTGAAAAACCAGGAAGCGCTTCGAAAAATGGAGGACGCCGCGAAAAATCATCCGGTTATTCGCGGTTTCGAATCCGCTTTGGGTGGAAAAATTTCGAAGGTTCGATTAAACAAGTAGATTCATTTGTATAAACACCAATTGGGTGGCAATGCCGACAGATATGGAGAAAAAGTATGTCGAAGGTAAAAGGCAAAAGTAAAAAGAGTGGTTCCAGCAGCAAAGGTGGTAGCGGACGAGTGGCTTTTCGCGGTGGACTCTCCGAGATGATGAAACGCGCGCATCGCATTCAGACCAAACTGGAAGAACTCAAAGAAGAAATGAAAGATGAGACCTGGACCGCCGAAGCCGTTGGGGGAAAAATTAAAGTGACCATCAGCGGTGAAAAGGAATTGACCGCCATCGAAATCGACAAGGAACTGGTGAATCCCGAAGACATGGAAACGCTGCAGGACTCGGTGGTATCCGCGGTGAACGCCGCTATCAAACTGGCCGATGAAAAGCTGAACGCTGCCACCGAAGAAGTGACTCAGGGGATGAAGATTCCCGGCCTGTTCTAGTCCACCCATGACCGGCGCCATTCAGGAGATGATTGAGCTTTTGGCTCGCTTACCCGGTGTGGGCAGGCGCAGTGCCACCCGGCTGGTATTCCATCTGCTGGACGCCAGCCCCGAGTACGCTCACCGGCTGGGAACCGCGCTGTGCCAGTTTCACAATCAAATCGAACGATGCAGCGAATGCGCCAATGTATCCGATATGAATCCGTGTCCTGTCTGCAGTGACCCCCATCGCGATCCCAAAGTGATTTGCGTGGTGGAAAATATCCCGGATTTGTGGGCCATCGATGCCGGTGGCACCTATCGGGGCGTATTCCATGTTCTGCACGGACTGCTGGCGCCGCTGGATGGCGTGGGCCCCGATGACCTGAATGTGGATTTGCTGGTGCATCGCGTGGAACAGGGCGATATCCAGGAAGTAATTGTGGCCACACGGCCGTCGGTGGAAGGCGAGGCCACCGCGATGCTCATTCGCCAGGCGTTGGAGGAACAGTCTGTCAAAGTTACCCGAATCGCCTCAGGCATTCCACTGGGCAGCGAACTGGAATACACGGATTCGCGTACCCTTGAGCGCGCGCTGCAGGACAGAAAGGAAATCTAGAAGGCGAATCATGAACAGGACTAAGCTTACTTTTTATCAGTCGGTTCGATTCACTGTTTTTTGCAGTATTGTGGGGTTACTTGCGGCCTGTGGCCCCATTCGTCCCCCCAAAGATGCCTATCAGGATGTTCACACGCTGCTTAAACAGATGGACCAAAAACGTGGTCCGGTGGAATCCTTCCGCATTGCCGGGTCCATCGATCACGTGCAGGAACAGCGGGTTCGCGGCAAGGCCTTTATATTCTCAAAATTGCCAGGCAACCTGCGCATCGATATTCTGTCGCCGTTTGGCAACACTCTCAGTGTCCTGACCGCCGACAGCGATAAATTCGGACTTTCCGATTACAAGGTGGGCCGTTTTTTTACAGGAAAGCCCATCCCCTGCAATGTGGCGCGATTCGTAGGCGTGGCGCTGCCGCCGTCAGACGTGATTGCCATCCTCATTGGAAAAGTGCCACTGATTGAAGGGACAAAGGAACTCAAATGGCATCCGGATGGTTACTATGTGGTCACCATTACAAAAGGCAACATGGTTCAAACGTTGCACATTGGCGCCGACAAAAAAACACTGCCGTTGCAAATGGCGCAAATCAAAGAAAACAATAAGATCGTTTTTAACGTTTCCTTCAACATGTGGCGTTCAGTGGGCGATGCGAGGGTACCTTATGAAATTCGCATTGAGATGCCCCGAGACAAGGCTGAACTGTTCGTGCAGTACGACGCCGATGGCGTTGAGGTAAACGTGGATTTGCCCGATGATGCATGGGATCAAACCGTTCCTGCAGGCGCCAGGCTGGAACAGTTGGTGTGTGACTGAACGGAGCGTCCGTCGCAATTTCAATCTCACTTTCCGTTCAATATTTGTTAAATATTTATAGCTGCTTCTTTGGAGTCACGGACATTCATGCGGGGACAAAAATCACTGTTCAGGTGCTCAGCCAACGTTTATTAAAAGCGGCCACAATACTTGCATGGGTTTAAAAAAGGTGAATGATTTGTCTGAAAGTTGCGTTGCACGCCTGAAATTGGGGTGTTAGACTTATTTTTTTCAAAACAATCTCATAATTCCCAGTATCGAGGGACCACGGGAGGATCGCATGGCAAACACAGTTATTGGCAGCTCAATTGTAATCGATGGAGAAATCTCGGGAGATGAGGATCTGGTCATCCAGGGTACCGTGAAAGGGCGCGTCAGCCTCAAACAAAACGTCTACGTGGAGGAATCCGGTGTTGTCGAGGCGGATGTGGAAACCAATAATATAGAAATTTCAGGTCAGGTCACCGGTAATATCGTTGCATCGGATAAAGTGGAGATTACCTCAGGTGGCAGAACCGTCGGTGATATAAAAGCGCCCAGAATTCTGATTGCAGACGGAGCCATTTTTAAAGGCAACGTTGACATGGACGTATAAGAGAGCGAATATGACATGGGTGCAAGCAGTAAGGAGACATTTAAATGACTGATCCAATCACTATAATCGGTTCTGAAACCATCGTCAGCGGGAACCTGGAGGGCGATGAGGATCTGACCATCGAGGGCCGCGTTGAAGGCAGTATTTCCCTGTCCAAAACGCTCACAGTGGAAGTGGGCGGCGTAGTGCGTGCCGATATTAATGTCCGCAACGCTGTAATCAGCGGCGTGTTGGTGGGCAATGTGGAGGCGCAGGAATCTGTTCACATCACGGAACAGGGACGCGTTGTGGGAGATATATCCTCTCCTCGCGTTATCCTGGTGGACGGTTCCTCGTTTAAAGGAAATATCGATATGGGCGACTTTGATATTGAGCAGGAAGTCCCTGCCCGCAAAGAGGTTCGCGCTGCCAGACCTGCTCCTTCGCCAGTGACACGGGTTCGTCCCAAACCCCAGTTACAGGAACCCGCGCCGGTAGAAGAGGAACAGGAAGAAGAAGAACCCGAAATCGAAGTCGAAGTAAAGGCGCCCGTCGCCGATACGTCAGCAGCCGTTTCCGAGGAACCGGCTGCGCCCACCAGAGTGCGGCGAGCTATACCGGTTCGTTCCACATCCTCAGCCTCCAAGGCGCCACCAGTGAAACGCCCGGTTGCCGCATCGGACAAAAAATCCCCCCCCGCACCGAAAGTGCGCGCCATTGGAAAAAAAACCAGGGCCAAAAAGAAAAAAGCATAGCAACTACGCTCCTGCAATAATCGGAAAAGAGCGAATGGTTGCTGCGTCCTCCTTTGACGCGTCTGCGTTATCTTTTAAACTCACCTGACAATCGTGATTTTTTTGGGCCTTTAACGCGTAACCGCATGCACTATCGAACACCTGAAGATTGTGAGCGCGCACCTTGGCGGGCAGCAGTTTCAGCAAAGCGTTGCGCACGGAATCCCGAGTGACCGCAGAAATCAACCGCCGTGTTGCGATGTATCCCAGCAGGGCCACATTCTGCATTTGTGGTCCTTGAAGATTGGGCACAAAGATGTGTGACGCCTCAACGCCTCGCGCCCGACACATTTCTTTCACCACGCGGGCATCCGGGTATGGCACACCATGGGCGCGTGTACTTTGGGGTTGCTGCACAGTGTCATAATAAATCAATTTTCCCCCGGGACGCAGCATGTGCCTGGCGACGCGCGCACCCTCAAGACGTTCCAGTGCAAACACAAAATCCGCTTCGCCTGCATCGATTTTGGGCGTGCGTACACCTTTGCCATACCGGATGTGCGTTGTCACAATGCCGCCTCTCTGCGCCACACCGTGTGTTTCCGTTGCCATCACCATCTCACCGGCCTGCAGCAACGTTTCGCACAGCACTTCGCCCATCAGTCCAATACCCTGCCCTCCCACGCCACAAATCAGAATGTTCACCGTCATGGTCATCTCTCTTTCCCCGATGCTCTGACTGGCGCGCCTCGCTGAATAACACCCGAAAGGCTCACGGGAAGACAAGCGCCACAACCGATACACATCTCTTCGTTCACTGTCATCTCTCCATTTGGACCCCTCTGAAACGAGGGACAACCAAAGGCCAAAATGCGTTTTTCGTCCACATCATCCGGCGGCGCTGAAAATGTGACTGGGGGCAACTGAAACAGTGGATCCTTTCGGCGATTTGCCCGGGTCAATTTCAACATGCAGGGATGCCGGGCGATAACCACTGCAAACCCATCATATTCGAACGCTTCCTGCAGATACTGTTTCAGGAGTGTCTGATTGTAGGCATCCGCTTGCCGGATAAACCCAACGCCCAGAGATTTAAGCAACGCGGGGATATTTATTTTTTCACCGATTTCCCCGTTTCCCGGTCGAGACTGATGCCCCGTCATGGCCGTGGTGGCGTTGTCCAGCAGATACAACGTGATGTTGGATTGATTGGCAACCGCATTGATAACACCGGGAATACCGGCATGAAAGAAGGTGCCATCGCCCATCAGCGCCAATACGTTGCGCGACGGATTCTTCAGAGCCAGTCCCTGGGCCGTGGATACCGAATGCCCCATCGAAAACAGAATGTCCCCCATGTGATGGGGCGGCAGTGCGCCAAGTGTGAGGCAACCGATGTCCCCCACCACGATACTGGTGTCATCGAGAATGTCGCTGGCGGCAAAAAACGCCGACCGATGTCCACAGCCCGGACACAACTGCGGCGGCCGAGGCGGCAATTCGGTAAAGGTTTCATACGTCTTTTTGCGCGATGCCGAAAAATGATCTGGCCAAATCGACGACAGAATTTTTAAGATTCGATGACGACTCAGCTCCCCCATTATTTCCGAAGATGGGCGACTGTAAATGCACACGGTGCATCCCGCGTCAAATGCCATCGCTTTGATTTCAGTCTCCATCACCCTGTCCAGCTCCTCAATGACCACCACCTCGTTGTGCGCCGACAAAAACGCCAACACGGCCTCCTTTGGCAAGGGCCAGGTCATTTGCAGCTGAAGCACGGAGACTTTATTGCCCGCTGCCTCACTGACTTCCAGCGTTTCCAGTGCCGGCAATCCGCACGAAATCACCCCCAGCCCGGTTCGAGTGTCTGCGCTGTATTGTCGCACAAGGCGGTTCGCAGTGGATTGGAGGGTCTCCAGTTTTTTTAACGCGTTGTTTTTGAGCGGAAATACGTCTTTGGTCACAGGAAAATAGGGACCGTTGTCGCGGTGATAACGGGATGGCCAGGAATAATTGTCACGGATCAGCCCACCGAACGATACCAGCTGTCTGGCGTGACACACATTCGTGGTCAGACGCAGAAAAACCGGCATTTGCTTTTCGCGGCTAATGCGGGCCGCCTCCAAATACAGTTCGTATGCCTCTTTGGGAGAAGCCGGCTCCAGCATGGGAATGTAGGACATCCTTGAAAAATGGCGATTATCCTGCTCATTCTGCGATGAATTAGCGCCCGGGTCATCCCCCAGGACAATCACCAGTCCGCCGATGTGATTCATCAGCGACTGCTGAATCAGGGAATCCGAGGCCACATTCAGTCCAACGGATTTAAAGAATACACATGACAGATGGCCGTTTAAAGACGCACCCGCAGCAATTTCCAGCGCCACTTTTTCGTTTACCGAGAACTCAAAATAAAACGAACGCTCCGCCTTTGGCACCGATGTGAGAGCCGCCCCGATTTCAGGGGTGGGAGATCCGGGGTAGCTGGTGATCACGCGTGTCCCGCTCTCAACGATAGCCCTGGCAATAGCGTGGTTTCCCATTGCCAGACATGTGTTTGATTCTGATTGCGATATATTTTTTGCCACAGACAACTGACACCTCCTGCGAAACTGAACGGGATCGTGCAACAATGATGTAGTATATTAATGCCACTTTATAAAATTGCTCGGACTTTACGCTTTTTTAAAATCGAAAGCCGGTTTTAAAGGAATCCGAATCTCTGGGAAGACTCTGGGAAGACTCTGGGAATGGGCATACGCGCAATTATTTTCAATGGGCGACAGTTTCAGTATTTTGCCGGAGAATTTATGAGAGCAGAGCTTTGCAGAGCCCATTTGTAAACAGTATTGGGTGGTAATTGTTGTCACCGTTCAATAACGAGCTAAAATAAGTTTACAAAAATACCGCCGGAATCTTGAGAGGGTGGTTACAGGAGACCCCGATATGAAACGCAGGTTTTCCCTTGCTCAAAAGTTGGCCAGTTCAATAGCGATTGCCGTCGTTGTGCAGGTAGCGCTGATATTCTACTCCTTCCTTGGATACTTTGGGCCCCGTCTTGAAGAAAATACGTACGAGGTCATCGAACAGGGCGTTTTGGCGAGTGCTGAAACTCTCGGTGCCAAATGGAGTTACGAAATATTGCTGGCCGGTGAAACGGATGACAAAAACAAATTGAATCCGGAACTTCAATCCAAGATTAAAGAAGTCTTGAAAACTGAAAAAAGCGTCTCCGGTATTGCCATTTACAAACGAAAATCCGATTCCAAAAAGATAAGCGGATTGTCCGATAAAAAACTGTTTCGCATGGTTGGCAAAAGTCAGCAGAAGAACATGGATTTTGAGGTGGATCTCGCCCAGTTGCGCGATGGGGAAAAACTGAAAAAGCATACCACCTATATTTCTGGCGCCAATGCATATGCCTGGATAGCGGTGCGCGTGGAAGAAGAAGTGGTGGGGTATCTGATATACGGGCGCAGTATCAGGGCCTATCACAACGAAATGAGTCTTTTTAAACAGGGGATGGGGATAGTGGTAATTGTGTTTGTCCTGCTGCAGCTGATTGCGGTGTTTGTGATTGGCAAGCACTCCGGCCGCCCCGTAAAATCCCTGGCCGATACCGCCTCTCAGATTGCCTCCGGAGATCTAACGCAGCAACCCGTATTGCCACCAAGGCCGGTAACCGAGGTGTTTGATTTGTCCAGGGCCATTTTGGAAATGTCCAGGGCCATCAACAAGCAGGTGACGCTCATCAAGTCCCTTACCATGAAAGCCACGGGGGTCTCTCTGAATGTGTCCAGGGCCATGAGTCATCTGGCCAGTTCCGCGTCGGAACAGGCCGCTGCCGTGTCTGAAACCGCGTCCACGGTGGAGGAGATGGAAAAAACCGGCAAAGGCGTGGTGGAGGCGGCCAGACGAATTGTGGATGCGGCAGAGCGCAGTGCGGAAGCGTCCAACCGAGGACGAAACGCAGTGAATACAGCCAGTGGGATAATGGTGAAAATCAAAGAAGATTCCGCCAACATATCCTCCCAAAGCCGCACGTTGCTGGCCAATGTGGAAGAAGTGGGCAACATCATCAACTCGGTGAATTCCATTGCGGAACAATCCAAAATCCTGGCAGTGAATGCCTCCATTGAGGCGGCCAAGGCCGGTGAATTCGGCTCCGGATTTGCAGTTGTGGCTCAGGAAGTAAAAAGTCTGGCCGGCCAGTCCAAGGATGCCACAGAGCAGATTACACGGACACTGACCTCCATTAGACATTCCGTCGAAATCATGGTCCGCCTCTCACGGGACGGTGAGGAACGCACCATTCAGGGGGTGTCTTCCATTGCCAACACCGGGGCCATTGTAAATGATCTCAGCGATGCCATTCAGGAAGCCTCGGAAGTGGCCAATGAAATTGAATCCGCCGTAAATCAGCAATCCATGGGCCTGTCCCAGATAGCATCCGCGATGGAGGAGATTAACATCAGCGCATCGGAGAACCAGGAAATATCCTACAATATGGAAAAGAGCACCATGGAAATGACCGAAGCGCTCGAAGAACTCAGTCTCCTGGTGGACGTGTGGACAATTGCGGATACGCCTATCACCGTTCCGGAGCTCGAAAAATAACGCTTCAGGGGGAGTCGCCAGAACGCATTTGAGCCACTGTGATTGGCGTGTTTATGTTACAGAAAATCATTCATGCAGCGCACTTTCCCAAATTCTCTTAAAATTGAAAATTTGCACAAACGTTTTTTCCATGTATTGAAAAGTTCAATACAAGTTGATTTAACATGTCGGAAGTTATGAACAGTAATTATAAATCTCTTTTATTGAGTATGGGAATTATGTAATTCTCATAGCTGGCGTTAACTGCAGTTGTTAACCCCGAAAACAAGAGGAGCGATGTCGTATGTCGAATGGATCCGCCAATTTTGCGGTTAGTTTTTTTACATCTGTGCTCACATCTGCGCTGGTGACCGGTGGTGTCCTGTATTTTTCAGGAAACCTGAAACTGCCAGGCGCTGCATCTGAAGAGCCCCAGCCAAAGGTTGACGCCACAGCTGAAGAAGTGGAGGCGCCGTCACTCAAAGGTCTTACCAAGTCGGTTGCCGCTGATGTACTGAAAGCCCGGGGATTGCGTCTGGTGGTACAGGAGGAAAGACCGGACAACACCATTCCGTCTGGACAGATTTGCGAGCAGGACCCCCTGCCCGATTCCATGTTGAACCGGGGGGGCGCCGTCTCAGTGGTGGTTTCCACCGGTCCGGCATCCGCGCCTGTTCCCGATATTATTGGCAAACCCATGGAAGAAGCGAAAGATATTTTAACCGACAAAGGATTTCGGATTGGCAAAATCAGCGAGTCTGATTCCGGCGTTCCGGGGACGGTGGTCGCTACCTCCCCCGAAAAGGGCACATCTGCCGAACCCGAATCCCCGGTGGATATTACAGTGGCCAAGGGTGTCACCGTTCCCAAAGTGGTGGGCATGTACTACGCCAGAGGAAAGAAAAAAATCAAGGAAGTCGGTCTGAAACTGGGCAAACCCCAATGGCGTTACTCCGACGACCTTGATGTCAATGTGATTTTGTCTCAGGAACCTGAAGCAGACAGCATTGTTGCCGCCGGCACGGAAATTATTCTAACGGTCAATCCCGAATAGACCTCTCTTCGCCATTTCCCGGTGCAAATACCCACATTTTTAGGCCACCCATTTCAGTTATTTGCTGCATTACGCACTTTTTTTGAACCATCTCGCGTGTTTTGTCGACTATAACATCGATACCGATAAACAATTTGGACTCTGGGTGTTGGAATATGCAGGAACTAAAGAAATCATCTTCCGGGCAGGACAGAATTCTTGAGTTTACCAGTCGAAAGCTCACCAATGAGGAACTCATTTCGGGGCTCTCATCGGGAAACCCGTCTGCCGCCAGACAATTCCATATTCGGTTCAGCGCCAATATAAGTCGATGGGTCTGGCGAATCGTTGGTGCGGACGAAGAGCACGAGGATCTGGTCCAGCAAGTCCTCGTGAATGTCATCACCAATATCCATAGCATAAAACAGGCGGATGCACTCGACGCGTGGGTGCGAAGTGTTACCATTCGAGTGGTAAAAGACGAATTGCGCCGACGCAAAAGACGAAAACGCTACCTGCTGAGAAATGCGGTGACCATCGAAGAAGATACAGCCGCCGATCCCAACAGCCCCTTTAAGCAGGCCCACATTCAAAGTTTTTATGGCATACTCAATCAAATGCCGCCGGACGACCGCATCATCTTTGTACTCAAGCATCTGGAAGGCTATTCCAATGAGCAGATTGCCGAGTATTGCGGATACTCGATTTCCACGGCCAAAAGACGTCTTGAACGAGCGAAATCCCGATTTCTTGAAAATGCGATGAAAGACTACAAGCTCATGTCGTTAATAGGAGGTGGCGATGACGTTAGATGACAAACTCATCGGCCAAATCTGCCGTCAGATCAATGAAGATTTGGGTGACGGCACAACTGCTGCCAAGTTGAAAAAATTCGAATCCACCATCCACAGTCAAACACTGCGGCGCGCCAATTCCCCATGCCGCCCCCACAGGCGGATAACAATGATAGCCGCCGGAATTCTGGTACTTTTGGGAGCTTCATTTTTTGGACTTCTTTTTGCGAGTGATCGCGCGCCGCTGCCGGTTCGCGTGGGTAACCAACTGGTGGAAAACGCGACGGGTATCCAATTAAATACCGGTCAGGGCACCACAAAAAAAGTTCTGTTTAACAACGGTAGCAGCATTCAGTTGCTGCATCAGACTGTTGCAAAGCTGCAACGTATCACTGATAAAAATGTGGTGGTCCAGTTACAGCAGGGAGAACTTTTTCTTGACGTGGAAGGAAAAGAAACTGAATCCTGGACCGTGGAACTCGGGGAATATCGGGTATCTGTTCTTGGAACCCGTTTTTATGTGAAATGGCACGACGGCGGAGATATCCTCGACGTTCGTGTGGTGAAAGGCACCGTGCTCGTGGAGGGAAAATACGCCGGCAAAGTGGGGATTGCCGTATCCGCAGACACACATCTGCGCGTGGACACACAAAGCGGATTCTCCGTTATGAACAATATGTCATCTCCGTTTTACGACGCCAACGCACCCAGTTTGCTGGCCAACGAAAATACAGTCAGCGCAGCCTGGAACGACCGGTACCGCATCAACACCAGTCCTTCGAACGCCGGGACCAAACATATTCAGATTACCAGTGTCGACAACACAGTGAAACTCATCCCCGGCACCGAAGCACGTGCAAAACCCGGTGTGCATGGGCACCCATCAGATTCAAGGCGAATTCGTACAGGCACATCGCATAAGAATGCCAATGGCTTGTCCCAATCGTCATCCGGCTCCCCCGATCAACAAAATACAGTAGACGACTGGCAGACATTACTGATTCGGGGCGATTACAGCGGCGCAATAGCCGCAGCTGAGGCCGAAAACTTCAACATGGTTCTCGAAGAAGCCACATTGACTGAACTGTGGAAACTGATGAACGGTGCGCGAAAAAGTGGCAAAGACTATTTGGCGGAGCAGACGCTCATGACGTGCCGTCGCCGCTTCCAGACCGCCAGCAAAGCGAGGCTGGCCGCCTTTGTTCTGGGCAAAGTAAATTACTACGGCAAAAAAGATGCACAGTCCGCCGCCAAATGGTTTGAAACCTATCTGAATGAGAGTCCGTCCGGACCACTGGTGGAGGAAGCCATGGGCCGCCTGGTGGCCATCCATGACGAACGCGGCGATACCGCAAAAGCTCAAAAACTGGCCGCGGAATATCTCAACCGATATCCTGATGGCGCATTTGCCAAAACCTGTCGCGAACTGTTGAAAAATCTGGCAAACTGAATGTTCCATATGTTTCAGGTCCAATGCAGGCTTAATCAAATGCTTTTGTGTGCCGTTTCGCTTTTGACTTCTGTGGTGACCCATGGAGCCGTTTTAAACGGGGATGCCAATATTGTGGTGACGACCATTCCAGAGGCCAACAGTGCCCCGTTAATGGAAGATTCCATTACCGTCATCTGCGAAGAACTTGAAGTCACCGGTTTCAACGTCGTTCGGACCACGTATTCAGCAAAAGAGAATGCCAGTCTGAAACATTACGTAAATGACGCACTGGACAAAAATTATGCATCTTTGGCCGTTGTTATCACTCAATCGAGCAATACCGCCGGAACAGTATTGCTGTTTGCAAAACAGGGTCTGGACGAAGTGACCGCCCTGGATTCCGTGAATGTGAAGTTTCCACTTCCCAAAGACAAAGCCGAACTGGTGGCATTCAAGGTGTCCGAAACCGCTGCATTGCTATCTGACGGTATGCACCATTCCACTTCGCCCATTCCTGTTGATTATCCCCAGAAAGTCCACAGTATCACTGCACAGTCGGAAAAAAAGACAAAGTCCCAAAGTGCCGAATCAGCAAAAAAAGTAACGGGAAAGATCAGATTTGGCGTGTATCTGGCGCCGGCAGCGGAATTGTCTCCAGGTAACAGTGGTGTGATTGGCGGAAGTCGTCTGGGAGCCAGATGGCAAACGAAGAGGCAAAAGGCGTTTCACTTCGAAGTCAATTGGTACCCTTTTGCCAGACCCATCCATCACGATGATGTCACCGTCACCCTTGATTTCCTCATCACGAGATTGCATGCGGCACACATTTTTACGTTAACCCGGTTTCTGTCGTTGAACGCTGGCTTAAGCATTGGTATGGGGTACATATGGACAACCGGAAACGTTCACAGCCCAACGGATGATGATGGAAATCTCTTGCAATCCAAAAAGGAAACGGGCATCTTTTTCTATGCCGGAGGTGGAATCACAATGGAATTCAGAGTGAATCACAGAATTGTCATCCCACTGCGCGTCGAAATGGGCGCCATCCCAAACGGAGCGAAATTTTCTTATGCCACACCCACTGCGGACGGTGAAAAAAAAGACACCATTGGCGAATTCGGACAACCCATGGTGGAAGCATCTGCGGGTATTCTGATTGAGATGTTGTAAATAGTGTCACTGGGCGTCTACGCAGTCAGTGTCTTCGACGGGTATCCGTTTTCCCGTATACGTGATTTCCCCAGGCGCGTTCAAGGACGGTTTCGTTCCCAAAAACGTCGCGCTAAACGCTTCCATGTTCGGTTCATAAGTAATACTCGCCCTATAAATGTCTTTCCAGTCACCAAATGAAAGCACACAGGTGCCATACATGCGATTACCGGCGATATGTCCCCAGATGTAGCCATCGAGCGGTTCTTCCGAAGGATTTACAGGTGTCCCTTCAATTGTGCCCTGAAAGCTGCTCCCAATCATCTCCAAAAAAAAAGTTGCATCGTAAACCATTTTCTGATTGGCACTTTCCAAAATAGAATAGCGGTACGTTCCGGAGATATCCACCAACGGCGCTTCAGTATCCTGCAAATCAATCGTCCCAAACTGAATCGCCCCGTCTTCATCACATTGATTTGTTGAGGTGGTTTCATCCATATTACATATACGCAGGTCTGATTCGGTCTTATCCCCCTTCGCTATCCTGCCGCACACAGGCACTTTCAACCGTGTGTTTCGAAAGCTGCTGGATGATACCAACAACTCGCCGTGATAGTCACCGGTGTCACGAGCGATAAACTGAATGACGATTTTTTGGGGATACCCATTCTCGATTACACCTTTTTCCATACTGGTAGACAATATCCGAAAAGCGCAATTCTCATTTTTCGAAAATGACAGGCTATATATTTCAAGGGGATACACCCCTGTATTTTCAAGGGTGATCTCATACGTCGCCCCTGGTTCGTCTGCATCCCCATGGTTCACCACGTTAAACACGACTTCCGGGGGGCTGATGAATATCTGCCCAGGTGTGGAATTGAAGTCGACCGGTTCGATGCGATCATCGGTGTCGACGATGATGCTCTGATCCGTATCTGTAAAACGATTATCCGCGTCCAGCCGATAAGTGATATCCACCGTTTCACATCCCGGCAACAACAATGCAGAGACGATTAATGCGATACAATACGCCAAAATTTCCCGACGATACCCATATTCCATTGACCCCATCGTCGCATTTACGATCAGTTTAGGCAAGTTCGACATGCGGCAGCAGAACACCATTTTTCAGATTTTCATCCTCGGATTGGTGCGCGACTGTATAATTGCAAAATCATAAAAAGAAGATGACGAAACATGCGATAATCGATTTGCTTATCGTCTCCTTTGCCGGTTGACCTGGAGGCGGTCATTTCATACTATATGGGAGTCCATGACAATCTGTTTACAACAACCGATGCACGCCCTGTTGTTTGGTGTAATTATATCTGCCA
>JAFGQN010000084.1 GCA_016935665.1 Deltaproteobacteria bacterium
ATCTGCCGCCGCAACCAGTTTTCGGCCGGGGATAAACCCCGGGCCCTACATTATTTTGCTGCAGCGACGACTTTGCGATTGCCCTATACTGCTATCTCGGGAGTATCGAGTTCTTCTGTCCAGGGGTAAGTGCAAAAATCCTTCATCGAGCCAGCAACAGGCGTGGAGGCGTTGGGCATGGCGCCAGTACCATTGCCCTGACCTTTGGTTTTCGATGAATCGCAGTTTCAATTTACCCACAAACGGTTCAGATGGATGCCTTGATTCCCAAAGAAACTGCTGGGTAGCTTTTAATACCATAGAGCGGCAAATCCTCTCCGTCGAATTTTTTGTGATATTTGCGAATACCAAATGAAATTGCTTCATTAGGAGACAGCCGCCGCAGCAGCCCAATTGCGCCCTGGCGATTCTGACAGAAGTAATGAACCATATTCAGATGCTGACCTGTGGCAAATCCACCCCGGCGACTGGTGTATTCTTTAAACTCGATACCATCAGAGGAGTCGCTGCCATCGCGGGTTCCCCTTTGAATATAGGAATAGATGCCTCCAATGCGCACGCCCGGATGCAGACTGTTTGAACCCTTGAAGCGCACCAGTGGATTCCACACAACGCCAAACGTCGCCCGCACCGATTCCGATGGCAGAAGCAATGGGGTAGCGGTTGGATCTCCGGGGGCGTCTGCATCTGGCACCACATTGTCCGCCGCCGTTGAACTGCCGGATATGTGAAAAAACACTCCAAATTGCTGTTGCTTTGCCCGGGCAAGCCAATGGGCATTCAGGGCCATTCCTGGTTTGGACCGTTGTGCGATTTTACCCGCGGGAATGCATGCGCCAAATGCAATATCAAAATGCAAGAAGTGATTTTTGAGATCAAGGGGGGTAACGTTTTCGGTTACGCGCAGCGTTGGTGAGTCTGCTCGAATAATGCGCGGCCCCGTGGTGGCAAAAGGCCAAAGTTCGACGCCAAACTGTGCGTTGTCCTTAGTTCCCAAATCCGTCTGTTCCGTATCACTGTCATGGCTGTACGATTCGGCGATGCCCAAACTCAGGTACTATCCCGCTCGTGTTTCCCGGGAAGCGCCAAGCCATCTGGTGATATAGATTGCCTGAAACAGACCGATGCCAGTGCGCTGGCGATCGATGCCGTTGCAGTAAACATTTTTGTTCTTTTTCTGGTCGAATACATATTCGTACATGGTCATGCCCAGGCCAGGTTGGGCGTCAATGACGCCATTTGGCGCGCTGGTATAAAACAAGGCCCAGAGAGAAGCCAAATTCAAGCATGATGGGTCTGCCTTCCACAGTTGTGGCAACTCCGTTTTTCGTTTGGTCACTATTGAGTGCGAACTGCCTTTTATCACTGACATCAAACATGGAAAGTATAAAGATGCCAAATCCCAGTTGCCTGGCCCAAAACGTGAATCCCATCTCCACCGCGAGAGAGGGGCCATTTCGCTTTGGAATTTTCAAAATGGGATGGGCGTATCCCGGGCCAAATCGCATGGTCACAAATGGCTCGGTAAGATACCAGGGCAAACCGCCGTCCGCGTTTGCGGCGCCGTGTCCGTCGGCTTCCAGTCCCCCGGATGCAGGCGGCGTGGCGCTTGAATACGACGCAGATGGTCCATCTAAATCCACTGTTTTTTCGTTTATTCGAAACCGGGCATCATCATTCGTTGTCGCCCAAAGGGCATGGAATAGAGCGCCATGCACGCCGTAAGAACTTGAGACAAAATAAAACAGAGCCATACGGAATTGGGGAGAAGGTGCATTGAAAATCATGACTGCATTTGCATCAGAATCCGTAGTATGGAGCCAAATCATTTGAACAGTTAGCCCAGGCACTCTGAAATGAAAAGGAAGCCCCATTTCCCGCAGTGTTTCTTTTTGAGCTAATTGCCGGTATGCGGGAACCTCTACCTGGGGTACACAGCCATTTTTTTAATAAAGGTTCAATTATGGAGGGAAAGTAGATATGAAAACGTTTGCGATGTGGTTGATGACAATGCTGTTGCTGACTTTGCAGGTGGCCTGTGGGGGTTCCGGCGGTTCATCGGATGAGACTTCGTCGGACGGGGACTCGGACAGTGACGGTGACAGTGATGGAGATTCGGACAGTGATGGAGATTCGGACAGTGATGGGGATTCGGATGGTGATGGAGATTCGGACAGCGATGGAGATTCGGACAGCGATGGGGATTCGGACAGTGATGGGGATTCGGATGGGGATACGGACGGCGATACAGATTCCGATGGCGACAGTGATGGCGACAGCGATTCCGATACAGATACGGAAACCGAAACCGAAACCGACGATACGGATGCAGACACGGAGTCCATGGACCCGGAAAATTATCGGTTGTTGCTGCGCGACGAGGGATACCCGGCGCTGGTGTATATTGACGTGGCAAATCCAGGAAACAACTGGCGTACCGACATTACCAAAGGGCGGGACATTCAGCTCATCGGCGACAATCGCGTGTTGCTGGGAACGGAAAACGGCTGGGAAGAGCGGGATATTGCCGATGGTAAATTGCTGGATTCAAACAACGGTCAAAAAGGCACTGTTTCGGTGCGCCGCCTGAAAAATGGAAATACCATGATCATCGGCTGCAGCGATAACGACGGTTCCTGGCCACGAGGCATCACATTGAAAGAAATCAACAGCTCGGGATCGGTTGTGAACACCATCACCTATGGTCAACGCACCTACGCGCGACTGTTTCGGGAAACGCCAAAGGGTACATATCTGGTCGCTTCCGACAATGTGTTGCTGGAGCTGGATAGCAGCGGCCAGGCGGTATGGCAGGCCAACGTGCAAAACGGCGGTACCGATTCCACCCATGCATGGATGGGCGTGATGAAAGGCACCGACAGATTGTTTACCTGTGGCTACAATCAGACACTGCAAATATTTGATTCAGCTGGGAGTCACAAACAATCCATCACCGGACCCGCCAGCGACGGACCCAATTTTTACTCCGGATTCCAGGTATTGCCCAACGGTCACTACGTAGTGGCCAACTGGCAAAACCACGCTCCCGACTTTGGTAATGGCACCCAGATTCTGGAATATGATGCATCAGGACAGAAGGTTTGGTCACTGGGGAAACAGGGGGAGATGTTCTACTCCATTCAGGGCATCATCGTTTTGAACAATCTCAATCCCCAAAAGCTCCATGTGGAAGGCGAAGACGGCACGCTTCAACCGGTGGATTGACGTTTGGGTCGCGGTAGGAACAGCCCTTGGCACAAATGGGTTCAAGCTGCCCCCCGTACAGTTCCCAGCGAGCGGAATTACCGCACTGGGCGCCTAGTTCGGGTGTTTGGCGTAGAATCTGCTTTCCGGATATGAATATTGATGTACATTAAATGAATGCGCAGTATTTCTTCGTTTTCCCCAACGCGTCACTCCACTCTCGAATTTGGTCTTCTCTATTCAAATATGGATCCTTCAATGCTTTAAGGCATTCTCCATCTGCTCCGATAAGACTGACTGTTCCCACGCAGGCCATGCGGTAATTGACCTCTACTGCGTCCGGCTTTTTTCTCACATAAGGTTTGGTTCTGCGTTTTTGTGGAGCCATCTTCAAAAAACGACGTTTTTCCTCCATTGGAAGGTGGTTTAGTCCAGACCTACGCAAACTGCGACAGCTTCTTTGTGGACTGTTTCTTCCTTATATCTGCCGACTGTTCAACAAGTGCTTCTTTGGATTGAGGCGCCTGCTCAGCACCTGACTTTTTATCAGAAGTAACCAGTTTCAATTTAGTCACGGCTTTTGCTCCCTGCGCGATGCTTGATTTTTTTCCACGCCTCATAGAAGCTCAAATGTCTTCACTTTTCAAATAATCTTTAGACTGAAGTTCCCCCATTCCATGGGCGAGTTTGTTTAAT
>JAFGQN010000085.1 GCA_016935665.1 Deltaproteobacteria bacterium
ATCTGCCGCCGCAACCAGTTTTCGGCCGGGGATAAACCCCGGGCCCTACATTATTTTGCTGCAGCGACGACTTTGCGATTGCCCTAAGCCGTTCCGGCCCCGACGCCGTGCATTCCGCTCCTTCCCCGGCATGAAGAAGCTCCGTTCGAAAGGGAGCTCAATATCCTGTGTGGCAAAGCATTCCGGGCATTCAATCTCAATTCCCGTATCCACCCCACAATCCACCCGATCAAATTCATCCACAAGGAAGTCGGCATCGCTCATGGTGAGGTCTTCAAGAAAGCCGCGTTTGTCTTTTGCGTCTACGCCTTCCACCTCAAGCACCCGAAACGCCAGCATTGAAGACAATAACCGTTCTCCCGCCTTTTTGCAAAGCTGCGGCAGTTTCCGTTCATCAACGCCGGTCAGCAGCTTGAACCACACCTTTTTACCTTCCTCCGGCAGTGTGGTTTCAAACCGATTGCCATTGAGAAATGCCTCTTTGCTTTCTTCACAAAGATCGCGAACCTGCAAATCATTAAGGTCGAGCTCCCAGTCAATGCGCGCACGACACGCCTCATGCTGACAGGAAACAGCAAATGCATATTCCGCCCCGTACGTCAGCGCCCGAATCTTCAGCAGCGCAAAGAACCGATCTCCCTGGAGCACCTTACCCCAGTCCATGCTCTTCGCCCCAAAGTCATAAGGCCCCGCATCCAAAGTCTCCTCCCAGCACGCCGACAGCAACTCATCCATCTGCCCGCCACTCTTCGCCAGCTTCCTGTCCGTTAAAATCCGCTCCTCCCGAACCTTCAGCCCGCGAATACGACCGGTAAGCCCCGATGGACAAGTAATGATTTCCGACATGATTTATCTCCCTGAAAAAATTTGTCTTCCAGAGTGGTAAAGGCAGGGAGGCAGTCAGCGGGGACATGTTTTTTTGATTTTTTACTGATGAAACCAAAAAAGAAATCGAACGCCCCCGCATCCTCCCTGCAGGCCGACAATAATTCATCCATCTGTCCGACATTTTTCGCCAGCCTCCGATCCGTTAAAATCCGCTCTTCCCGGACTTTCAGCCCGCGAATGCGCCCTGTCAGTCTTGATGAACATGTACTAATTTCGAACATGGTTTACCTCTTGAAGTAAATGCTCCGCGGAGGAGCAAAATATCCGATAAATGGATGAGGACACTGCGGCCTACTGCACAAAACTAAACTGTTGGTTACGAAATGTGCATAGCGAGTGTCCTTCTTGCACAAAACTAAACCATGAGTTACTATTTGTGCATGAATAATTCCGAAGTTACACCGGATTGGAATGTTTTATATGAGACCGCGAGCGCTCAGGACGGTTATTTTACAACCCGACAGGCCGCCGAGGCTGGCTACTCAACGCAGTTACTGCTCAAACATATTCATGCGGGTCGCGTTGTACGGTCTCGTCGAGGCATTTACCGGCTTGTTCACTTTCCGGCAGGCGATTATGAAGAACTGGTTATCGCCTGGCTCTGGTCTGAACAGACCGGTATTGTATCCCATGAAACCGCACTGGCTCTGCATGGGTTGTCAGATGTACTTCCAGCCAAAGTGCACTTAACGCTGCCACTATCATGGAAAAATCGCCGATTCAGGGTACCGGAAAATATCGTACTTCATTATTTTGATGTGTCCGCGAATGATCGCGCATGGTTCGGGGCGGTCCCAACCACCGGCCCTGGTCGTACATTGAATGACTGTGCCCTGGAAAATCTGTCCCCTGATCTGCTGCAACAGGCAGCACAGCAGGCTCTGAAACGAGGTGTTGCAACAGTAGACGAGCTCACCGATGTGAAGGAATATTTGCGTGGCTTTGGAGGACTCAACATATGATAACACGAACCTATTCTTCTCCCGCTGCGTTCAAACAGGCTCTCGAACAACGCCTCCGCTCGGCGGCGGAATCAGGTGCAGGATTTGCCCGCAAACGCCAAGTCCTTGTATTTGAACGTTTTCTTGCGCGCATCGCTATCGCACTGGGCAAGACCGCAACCCTCAAAGGGGGGCTCGTACTGGAAATTCGACTGCAACGCGCACGCACAACGAAGGATGTCGATTTACGTCTGATGGGCTCTTCCGATGATGTCCTTGCAACCCTGCAGGAGGCTGGAAGAAGAGACCTTGGCGATTTTATGACTTTCGAAATTGGTCCCGATGAAGACCATCCGGAAATACAGAACGATGCATTACAGTACGATGGACTCCGATTTCGCGCAGAATGCAAACTTGCCGGAAAAATTTATGGTCAGCCCTTTGGTGTCGATGTCGCGTTTGGCGATCCGATTATGGGTGAACCTGAAGTGGTGGTCGCAGATGATTTGCTGGCATTTGCCGGAATTGCGCCGCCGGCAATTCAGCTGTACCCGCTTGAATCCCATATTGCTGAGAAGCTTCACGCCTATACAATGCCCCGCAACCGTCCAAACTCACGGGTCAAAGATCTTCCTGACCTTGCACTGCTCGCCACCGTGCGGCAAATCGAAGGTGCAAAGCTGCGAGACGCAATTGAATTAACTTTTAAACACAGAGCGACCCATGCAGTACCGGAGTCATTCCCCGACCCTCCGTCATCGTGGGAAATAATCTATGAAAAAATAGCTGCCAACGACAGTCTTCAGTGGCGTACGCTGGTGGAAGTTACAGAAGCTGTGAAGATCTTTCTTGATCCGGTATTGGCTGGAACGACAGCACGCTGGGAAATCCACCCCTGGGAATGGCGAAACCTCAGATAGGAGATATTTTGGAAAACATGTTTGAGTTTCTTCCCTGAATTACTGCACCAACTCAAAAAAATCATACGTCAGCGTCACCGACTCAATCACATTCTCATCCGCCTCGTTGTCCCAGTCGCCTGCTACAAATTTCACCGGCCAGGCACCGGTGAGTGACCATCTCCTTAGCGTGGTCCCATCCCTGTCCTGCTGGACGATGTCGAGGTTGCGTTTGTATTCGACATCGTTGAGTCCTAAGCCGCTGGCGGTTTTGGCGACGTCCTGGAACCAGTCGAAGAGGTCGCGGTC
>JAFGQN010000086.1 GCA_016935665.1 Deltaproteobacteria bacterium
ATCTGCCGCCGCAACCAGTTTTCGGCCGGGGATAAACCCCGGGCCCTACATTATTTTGCTGCAGCGACGACTTTGCGATTGCCCTAACCGCCATCGATACCGGTCTGCTTAGCAGCGATGGCGCACCGCGTCTCGCCGTGACCTGGCTGATGGAATTCCTCGAACGTCAGTTCTCCCGCACCACCACAGCTGACGATAGTGTTTCAGAGTTCGAACAAACGGATAGCGGATGCTTATGCTTAATTCCAGTGACCCAGGTCCGGTGCGTTGCCGTCGAATGGCAACCCCACATCCACACCGGCGTTGTTCAAATCGCTGCCTGCGGTCCGTTTGAGATAGTCAATGCAGATAGATGGTTTCTCCGGAGCCTGTTCAAAAAAGGGCATCTTCCAATGTGGTTGGGGCATCAACGGTGCCTGCGGCGCCGGCAACTGGTGGAAATTCAGTCAATGAATCGGTCTGGCCTGCCAGGAAAAAGTCACACGGCGCAATATATTAAATTGAAAAGCGGCGGACTGTTTTTGAACTGTAATTGTGGGCGTGACTTTCACAAATGTCGGAAATAGCGATTTTTTGGGGGGCGAGCCAGGTTTCGTGTCAGAGGGCGCTCACTATTTTGAGCATGACGACGCTGTGGCCGGGCACATTGTCGACCGTGTACGAGTCGCTGAACGTTCCAACATCGGTATGTGTCCATAAATTGCGAACTGTGGCATCGCCCTTTTTAAGGCCAATGTCGCTCCAGTTGACAGTCATGGCAAAATTGCCTGTGCCGCGGTTGAAAAGCGCCACTGCGCGCGTGTTGGGCGCCGACAATTCTTTCGACCACACTTCCAGATTATTCCCAGGGGTGGCGACGACTCGGCCCTGATACCCCAGTTTATCCTGGTTGACTGCGATGACCTCGGGATTCGTGAGGGTCTCGATTGTCGTTGCACTCATTTTGGTGACATCGTTACCGGCGATGAGTGGTGACGCCATAATGGCCCACATACTGAAGTGTGCCCGACTCTCGGTGTCGCTCAGGCCCGGATTGCCCACCTCCATCATGTCCGGATCGTTCCAGTGCCCCGGGCCCGCTCCAATATATTCATTCCTGTTGGCATCAATGCACCGGAGCACTTCGTTCCAGCCATCCCATATGTCCATTTCGATGCGCCACATGTTCGCCACCTCGTAGACTTTGAAGTTGAGGCCCAAAGGGGCGGTCCCGCAGTTTGTCGGTGTGCAGAACGGACCCTGGTTCGCGGGGTTGATGCTGTAAAAGATGGGACGCCCCGTCGCCTTCAGCGCATCACGCATCACCATAAAGCTATCCATTTTGCCGGCGCACAGGTCGTACTTGAGGTAGTCAATTCCCCATTCGGCAAACGTTTGTGCGTCGATTTCCTCATATCCGAGGCTGCCCACGCGTCTGGGATCGTTTCCGTAAAGGCCCGTGCAGGTCAGGGTGTTGGGGGTGGTGTAGATGCCGATTTTGAGTCCCAGATTGTGAATGTATTCGGCAAGTGCAGCGATTCCCGACGGGAATTTGCTTTTGTCTACGTTAAAACGATGGGTACCTGGATCGCGTCCATCCATCCAGCAGTCGTCGAGATTGACGTATTTGTAACCGGCTGCCGCCATTCCGCTCGAGACGAAGGCATCCGCTGTTGCTTTAACGACGGACTCGTTGAGACCGTTGCATGCGAACGTGTTCCACGAATTCCACCCCATAGGTGGGGTTGCCCCAACGATGGCAGGTTCCGTATCTGTGTCGCCGTTGCCATCGGTGTCTGTGTCGCCGTCGGTGTCTGTGTCGCCGTCGGTGTCTGTATCGCCGTCGGTGTCCGTATCACCGTCAGTGTCCGTATCACCGTCGGTGTCCGTATCACCGTCGGTGTCCGTATCGCCGTCAGTGTCCGTATCACCGTCAGTGTCCGTATCACCGTCGGTATCTGAGTCGCTGTCACCATCGCTATCAGAATCGGCGTCCGAATTGCCGTTCGAATCGGCTTCTGATTCTGATTCGGTACTCTGTTTGCCGTTGGAATCAGTGCTGCACGCTGCCAATACGGCACACCATATCCACATCAATAGACCGAACATGTGTTGATTTTTCATGGTTTTCCTTGTCTTCAAGAACAAAATTCAAATTGTGTTCAATCGAAAATGTCAGCTCTATTCAATCGAATGTGGACAGTAAGATGCGAAACAAGGTGGATAAACCGCAAATAATGATTCGTGCATTTGGGCCCAACGCAGTGCGAAAGCAGTTTGGCGATGAACCCTAAGTTTCCCGTGTCAATAGTCGATAATTATGTATGGGCTGGTGCTGGGGGGATAAGTGGGTTTGGAATTGACGGATATTTGAGGTGTCAAAAAAAGCATGAGGGATTTGAGTTTGAACCGCGTGCTTTCATTGATTGAGACAATGCAATCGTCAACGCATGGCAGTTCGAAACGGGAACAATTTCGAACACGACCACCGGAACTCAGTTGCAGCATCTCATTCCCGCTGTGATTGCACCGGGGGATCACATCGTCGCGGAATTCTTTGCGCGCTGTATCTCGGCGACTGCTGGCCAATGTCACTTTGGTGCGCTTTTGGAGATGGCCTTTTTTCCGTGGACAATTCTGGTGGACTATTTTGATTTGGTAGGAACAGAATGGCGATTCTATCAAGTGCCGCTTGTGGCGTCGACCGCGTTTTCTGCCAATGAAACACATCTGACATTTCGACTCGGATATGAAAATCAGAGCATTCAACTCCATCCCGTGCGAGTTATGAACTATGAACCACTCGAGAATCAGAGTCGGCTGGATTGTCTTCCCAATACGACAGAGCTGTTGTCGAAACTTGAAATTTTCAATGTTTGCCAACAAAAGTCGTCACACTGTCGGGTTCAAGCGTGGCAGTGAAACGGGCGTCGGTGACCGGCAGGGGGGATTTGGCAGCAAGGTTGTCGGAATCGGATGTGACCCATGGCGTCATTTCGCAGGGGGCGTTATCCGAAATATACATTGACATGGGGGCCGCATTGCCATTCGGATTTATGGCCACTACAACCACCGTCCCATCTGCAGGATTGGTATACGCCGAAACTTTTACTCCGGAGGGTGTTTTACCAACCGTTGAAACCCGCATGTAGCCGGGGCGAACGAACCTGGAAAAATTTCCCATTACCCACAGGCGTTTGGTCCAGACATTTGTGTCTGTATTGTAAACGCCACTGGTGCCACCGGCCCACAACCACCAATAGTGCCAGGCATTCAGATTGGCGACCGTCAGATCGTTGTGAATTGTTTCAGCGAGCTTTAGAGCAGTGGGCATGTTGTCCCCTGTGGGATCGCCATCTCCACGACCGGTGTCCACTTCTGTTTGCCAGTATTCCTTGCCGGCTTCCGCTATTAATGGTTCCGGGCCACGTGGTCCAAGACCATATTCATGGCTTGCAAAAATGCCGACCGAGTTCCATGCCGCAGAATTGTTGCGAATTGCATCGAAGTATTCAGGAAAGCCCCACCAGTTCATCGTTTCCGGCGCCATGACTTTGGTGTCGGTCTCCGCCAGCGCCGGTCCGAGATAATCCCCAATCCAGTCTGCCAGTTCAACGGGTGTGAACGGAACTGTATGGTTTAAACTGCCACTGTCCGGTTCATTTTCCGCGGAGATAGCGTAAATCGGTACACCTGCGTCGGCCATCGTGTCCACGAAATTCACAATCAGACGCGCCCAGCCGGCCGGGTCAATCAGTTTGGGTGGCGGATCGCACGTATCATTGGTTGGGCACATGGGACCGCTTGTGACCGATTCGCTCACCTCCCACGGCGTGGCCCACACTTTGACACCGTATTCCACCGCTTTTTGCGCAATGCGGGTTTCCGACGTGGTTTCACCACCAATGCGAATCCGATGCAGCGTGAGCCCGGCGCCGGTCTCCGTGGACCATAGCATGTCGGGATCCGTCTCTGGATCCCTGAAATTTCCCGCCCACGCACTGGAGACACCGAACCCGGAAATTTTTTGCTGAAGGTCCGACATATTCACGGTCACATCTCCAGTTTGAGCGGTACCGGTGCTGCAGGCAACAATGACTTCAGCGTCTGTGTCGGTATCAGAGTCAGCATCTGAATCCGTGTCAGTATCACTATCGCCGTCGCTATCGGTATCAGAGTCAGAGTCAGAGTCGGAATCCGAATCCGAGTCCGTATCTGTATCCGTATCTGTATCTGTATCGCTGTCCGTATCGGCATCTGAATCCGTATCGGTATCACTATCGCTGTCGCCATCCGCATCTGTGTCACTGTCAGACTCGACTGGCTCGGTTCCCTCGTTATTATTATCCTGTGAACACCCGGTCATCACAAATGTACTGATGGCAAAAAAATATACTATACCCGAGATAAAAGTTTTCATACACGCCTCCAGAATTTTTCATGATGAATCATACTCATATAAATGTGCGCAACCCACTTCCGAACCGGGTGGTTCCATTCAAAATATTTCAATTGTTTCCACTGAATTGCAATAATGCTGATTTATAAAGTAAATGCAGTGCGATTTTACATTATTGCCAGACAGATTTGCTCGACGCCGAAACGCTGTTGCACTCCACGCCTTCATCAGAGGCGGCGGAACAATTTTCATCCGGGACGTTTCCGCCGTTTTGTCCTTCCAGTTCAAAGTAGATACCGTATCTGTCTTTGTAACGCAGATAGTGCGGGGAAAAAGTCAATCTGTCATCGGCGTCCGTGTTTTTCAATTTGAATTCCAGTGTACCAGCGGATTGCACCAGATTGTCCTTGATATTGCCAATCCATTCGTTGATGGTCGCCCCTTTGATGGCAATTGAATCGTCCACGGGGATCATGGTTGGTTTGCCCGATGCTTTGTGGCCTTCGAGTACCATGTTTTCGGTACCGAAACCGGCGCTCAGGACAACGGGGCCGTAAGTGAACGCAACTGCGTTTTCATTATCCGGAAGTCTGGACACGCCCACTTTCATGGGGAAACTGATTTCAACAGTGTCATCCGTGCGCCAGACGCGTTCCACTTCGATATATCCATCTGCTTCGATGGCATCACAGGCTTTCCCGTTGACCTTCACAACTGTGGGTTCGCAGTTGTCGACCCAATACGGTTTTCTAAATTTAATTTTGAGATTATTTTTGGGCGCCCTGTTAATGATGATCCGGACCGTGTCATCCATAGGCAAATCGGCCAGGGTGGTGAGTTTCAGATTGCGGTTTGTCCAATCCACGGTTGAACTGATGTAGTTGTTTATCCAAAGGTCTTTGGCATCGTGAAAGTACAGACTGTTGTCGAGCTTCATGAAGTTTTCCATACCGGTACCGGTGCAGCACCAGAACGAGTTGGTGGGGGTGCCAAACATTTTAAAACCACCGGTGGCCATGGGTTTGAAGTAGGTGGTCATCCCCGTCTCCGGATTGATGGAGGCGAGAATTTCGTTGATGAAATTCTTTTCGTAGTAGTTGGCATATTTAATATCACCGGTGACCATAAACAGGTTGCGAGTCAGTTTCAGCATATTGTGCGAATTGCAGGTTTCGTTGTTGGTATTGTCCCTTTGCGCATTTAGCCGTCCCGGTTCACGGAAGTGCTCATCCTGACTGTTTCCGCCGGTAACATATGTATGATCTCTTAGCACAATCTCAAAAAACTGTTCCGCGGTTGTTCGATAGAAATCATCATCTTTCCCCAATGTCCGATAGCGTTTAATGGCGCCCACAACTTTAGGAATCTGGGTGTTGGCATGTTTTCCTGGCAATACATTTCTGCCCTGAGAGATACTGTCAAACAGGCTATTGGACCAGTCCTCGTCAAAAACCTTCGCCGCTGCGAGATGTTCGTTTTTTTCGGTTACCTGATACAGCTCGTACAGCACATCGTTCATTCCCCCGTATTCGGTGGCCAGCACGGAGCGGCGGAGATTTTCATCCCATTTGGATACGCGGCCGTGAACCCAGTCGCCCAGTTTGTCGGCGACCTCTAAAGCGGTTTCGTTGCCACCGTATATGTAGGCATCCAGAATTCCCTGCAGCAGTTTGTGCATGGTGTACCAGGGAACATATGTAGTGACGTTGTTTTTACCTTCCACTGAATCAAAATGTGTCTCAAAAGAACCATAAATAAATCTGTTGCTGCTTTTGTCCTGAAACGATTTTAACTGGTCGATGGTGTAGTCGAGTTTGTCTTTCACTTCTTTGGCGCGCGTTTCATCTTCGTTATGCAATTGCAGGTATGCGCGGGAGATGGCTGACAGCCAATGCCCCAGGGAGTGGCTGCGCAGATGGAACCCCGATCCGGAGGCTTCCCACCCGCCATACGTATCGAGTCTGGTTTTGTCCGGATCGGTGCCTTCGGACACCGCTTTCACTGCGGCCATCAGTTTATCCGGTTCCAGTGACATCAGATATGCCAGCTCGGCATCGAATAGACTATTGATGTAGTCGTTATTGATAACCACTTTGTCCATTGGGAATTCTGCCAGCACATCCGCCGGCCCCATGGGATCGGTGTCTTCGCTGAATTTGTCGTCGGTCTCCGTGTCCGAATCCCCGTCAGTGTCACCATCGCTGTCTGAGTCGACATCCGTATCCCCATCCCCGTCGGCGTCTGAATCGGTGTCCGTATCTGAATCAGTGTCTGAATCCGAATCCGAATCGGTATCGGTGTCTGAATCGGTATCCGAATCCGAATCTCCATCTGAATCCGCGTCGCTGCCGGCATCGGAGTCCGTGTCGCTATCCGTATCGCTTGAATTCGATGATGAATCATTACTCCCGCCGCCATTCGACGAACAACCGAGGGCAAACAGTAAGGGTATCAGCCACACCAGACTGAATCCGTTTCTATTTGTCGTTTTGCCGTGTTGAACATATTGCATGGTGAGCATAACTCCTTCCAGTTTTCGTGATGTACTGTCCACTCTTTGAAGACGGGCAGGTTTTTTTTCGTTTTTACATCTGTCTGTTCCCAGACGTTCAGGAAAGAGGGTGGCGAAAAATGAAAAAAACACCACATTTTCAGCATTTACTGTCTGACGGAAGCATCGAATCAAAACGTTTGGAAAATAATAAGACTGAAATAACTTGTTTATAAAGCCGTCAGGCGATACAGTTATCAGCGGCTCTTTTGCTTGATTTTGGGGGTGTTTGGTTGGGGACCAGTCCTGATTCGAAGAATAGTTTCACTAAAAGTCACCTTGTGTTGAAAGTTGGCCAAACAGATGAATCCATAAGGATGTTGAGCAGCAGACACCCGATTTCTCGGTGTTTGGAAATATCAGAAATTCAGTGAGAAAAAGTTCTCATGAACAAACAGTCTTTGAGCAGAAGCGAAATGAAATTTTCACCATTATCTTCATTTAAATTCAAGTCCATTGTATCCGCTGTCGGTATTTTGGCAATTATCGTTCTGGCCTGTACAACTTATTTTCGAATCGGTTATATAACAATAAAATATCCCGATGGTTCGCAGAAGATTGCACCTTTGCCAATCAAGGAAAATCCGGGAAAGATTGGAAAATATCATTACTCCGGTACATTCAAACACACGTTTTTATCACCAACCACTGTTCATATTGTTCCGGATGATTGTGTTTTAAAGTTCTCCATCAATGGGAAACCTGTATCCCTGAAGCATATCACGGATAAAGCCCTGTGTGATTATCGTCGTGGCTTCGATATTGACATCAGTCAGCAGGTCAAACGTGGCGTGAATACGTTTCAAATTCAGATTGAAAACAAAAAGGGAAATGCGGGTTTCTCCATGGAACGAAGCTGGCGCTCACCCACTTCAATACTGTTTATTGTATTCTCACTATTGTTTGGAACTATTCTGTTTTACAGCGTGTTGAAAAAGCTGGCACTGCCCCGAACGGTTATTGGGTTGCTTATAATGGGCGCCCTGTTTCACCTTTGTTATATTTCCTATACGGATTATACAGAACGGGGAAATGATGTGTCTGGTCATATAGAGCACATCAAATGGATTGCCACACATCACACAATTCCCAGAAGCAGGGACTGCGAGCAGTGCTATCACCCGCCGCTTTATTATGTCCCGTTGGCAATGCTTTATAAACTGTTCAGTTACGCAGGCTTGAACGATCACCAGATATTTCGACTGTTCCAGTTTTTTACCTTTCTGTGGACACAGGTGTTTCTAATATTTGGCGTGTTTATTTTTAAAGAAACATTGCGAAGTAAAGTGCAATTTCATATGGCGACACTGCTTCTTTGCGCCTGGCCAATCACTGCAACCTATGCGGCGAGAATTGGAAACGACGCGCTCGTCTACCCCCTTTTTGCCGCGGCGTTGTATTTCATGATTAGATGGTACAGGACTGAAAAAGGGAGGTACTTTAACCTCTCGCTGATGTTGGGAATCCTGTCCTTTTTGACCAAGACCAACGGGCTGTTGGCCACCGTTATGCTGCTGGCCCTGTTCGCAGTTAAAGTATTTCAGAAAAAGCAGGAGAGATTTTCATATATAAAATCAAAAGCAGTGCAGTTTGCGATTCTCGCATTGTTTATTCTTTCAGTTTTCATTGTCCCCAAATTTTACAATTACATGCACGGCGATCAATCCGACTGGATTGTGTCCAACAGATCAGAAAAGCACTTCACGCAGAAACGTTCCAGATTTCTTGGCAATACAGGCCGCACCTATGCATGGTTTGACGTTAAAACATTTGTAAACGAACCCTATGTCAGCACAACAAAAGATAAGGGCGGTCGACAATGGTTCTGGAATCACATATTGAAAACATCACTGTTCAGAAGTTCGTCAAAGAGTGAATACCACAAAAATATTGCACAGATAGTCAGCTTCTTATTTTTAATAATCATGGGGACATCTCTGGTTTATTTTCTTTTTTTAAAACGGGACGAAATCTTCGAGCATCTTCCACTTATTTTAAACGCGCTAATCCTGTTGGCAGCAGCGATGTTTATGCGGTACAAGGTGCCGGAATCCTCCATGCAGGAGTTTCGATACATCGCATGGTTTCTGTTTTCACTGATTTTTTTCTATGTAAAAAGTCTGGATGTATTCGAAAACCGAAAATTGGTGGTACTTCAGGCGATGTGGTACGGAGTCCCCATTCTGTTTTCGGCATTATCGGTCAGCTATTTTCTGATAGAGCCATAAAAATTCTTATGGCAGATACTCTTTTATGGCTGCGTACCATACACTGGCCATGAATTCGTACCCTTCATCACTGGGATGAATATTGTCCGTAGAGAGGCCATTGGACGGGAATCCGGTCACCATGTCCACCAGGATCATGTGGGCGCCTGCATCAATTCTGGACTGTACCACCCCGGGAACAGCGGCATTGAAAGTATCTGTTGTGGACTGCTGCATGGGGAAGGGGATGATTGTACTGACCACAATCAACGCATCCGGCGCATCTGCGATGAGCGTGTCGAGCAGCGAACCGAGTCTTTCGGGTGCGCCACCGGGATTGTTTCCGTACATGTCGTTTGTGCCAATATGCAACAGCACGATGTGGGGCATATCACTAAGTGCCGGGCTGGGTAGACGTCCCTTTATCTGGTCAATGGTCCAACCGCTGTGCCCTTCGTGATTCTGCGGAAATGGCTGACCATCCACCTGGGCCGGGCCATTTTTTTCTGGTCCCACAAAAGTGATGCTTTTGCTGTCCGCAAGGGCCATGCTGAACAGGGGCACACGGTAGCCGCCGTTACCGTTTGCACTATCTTTCATACCAAACGTAATGGAATCACCAAATGGGAGAATTTTGCAGTCGCCGCTGGCCGGGCAGGGTTTAAAGTCACTATCTGAATCGCCATCGGAGTCTGTGTCACCATCGCTGTCAGAATCCGAGTCGCCATCTGAATCTGAATCCCCATCGGTGTCCCCATCACTGTCCCCGTCCGAACCGCTGTCGGTATCCGCGTCTTTGCAGCATTTCAAATCGGCGTCATCGCAGGTGCCTGGCTGCACGGTGCCTCCCCATGAACCACAATGGGGGAGGCAATCAAATTCACAGGCGCCATCCGAATCCGAATCGGAATCGCCGTCGGTGTCAGAGTCCCCGTCCGAATCGGAATCGCCGTCGGTGTCAGAGTCCCCGTCGGAATCCGAATCCCCGTCGGAATCGGAATCCCCGTCAGAATCCGAATCCCCGTCAGAATCCGAATCCCCATCATTGTCAGAATCGCTATCCGCATCTGTTGTTGCATCGCCACCGCCGCAGGCAGAAAGCTGAGCAACCAATAAAGATATACACATGACCAGAAGGGCCCGCACAAGAAACCTGTTCATCTTTTCCTCCTGTTTTTCGATTCGCGTTCCAGCGAGTAAATTGTATCAACTGATGGAGCCTTCGAGGCGAATAAGCTGGCTCAAAAAAAATTTTTAAACCAATATCAACCCGGTCAATCATTTGTGGAGTACTTTGCATTGTATTGATGTGTGGCCGACGCGATCAATGCTTCAATCGAACGGAAATGGGAGAAAACAAATGAATCGATTTTTAATACAGCTGACCGCATGTGTTGCGATAGCGAGTCTCTGGGGGTGCTCTCCCGGCAGTGGCAGCAAGGGTGGTGATTTTGACAGCATTACCAGCAATACGGATTCCATCGCAGATGACACGGACTCTGCGCGTTTCGAAAATGAAACCGATACCAATATCCAAACGGATGCCGATGATGACACGGACACTGTGCAAACATTGTCATTTGAGGAACGCGCCACGGCATTGGTCTCACAGATGACGCTGGCGGAGAAGGTCTCTCAATTGGGGCATCGCGCCCCGGATATTTCAAGACTGGACATTCCCAAACACAACTGGTGGAATGAAGCGTTGCACGGCGTGGCCCGTTCGGGAATCGCGACGGTGTTTCCTCAGTCCATCGCGCTGGCTGGCACGTTTGATGTGGAATTGATGCATACCGTGGCGGATGTTATTTCCACTGAGGCGCGTGTAAAGCACAATGAAGATGGCAAAGCGTTGACGTACTGGAGTCCCACGGTGAATCTGGCTCGCGATCCCCGGTGGGGCCGCAATGAAGAAACGTATGGAGAAGATCCGTTTTTGGCATCGCGGATGGCGGTGGCATTTGTTAAAGGCATGCAGGGGGATGACCCAACTTATATAAAAACGGTTTCCACGCCCAAGCACTTCATCGCCAACAACGAAGAGATTCGCCGGCATACCGGTTCATCGGATGTGGATGAGCGCAACCTTCGGGAATTTTACATGCCCGCGTTCGAAGCTGCGGTGGTGGAGGGGGGCGCCATGTCGGTGATGTGTGCCTATAACGCGCTCAATGGCATCCCCGCCTGTGCCAATTCATGGCTGTTAAAAGATGTGCTGCGCGACAAGTGGGGATTCACTGGATATGTGGTGTCGGATTGCGGCGCAGTCGCAGACATTGTGGATAATCATAATTACGTGGCATCCGATATTGATGCATCTGTTGCCGCCATTACTGCCGGCACCGATTTGAACTGCGGTTCCCGCTATCAGCGGGATTTGCAGGAAGCGGTTGAAAATGAAGTGATATCAGAAGATGTATTGGATACCGCACTGGTGCGTCTGTTTAGCGCGCGATACCGATTGGGATTGTTCGATGATGCGGAGGATGTCCCCTTTTATGCCATTTCCCCCGACAGCCTGGATAGTCCTTCCCATCAGGCGCTGGCGCTAGATGTGGCGCAAAAATCAATGGCGCTGCTGAAGAATGATGGTATCCTGCCGCTGGATGCAGAAAAGCTCAATTCGGTGGCAGTTATTGGCCCCCATGCGGATGCTATTGTATTTGGCGGGTACAGCGGCGATGCGTCCAATCCCATTTCGCCGTTTGACGGTATCGAAGAGCGTTTGGCTTCTTCAGGTGTGACCGTATCCTATGCGCCAGGCAGTACCTTGACGGGCGTGATTGATGACGACGCGCTTGCTGAAGCGGTGGCTCTGGCAGAAGCAGCTGATGTGGCCATTGCAGTGGTTGGCACTGACCTTTCCATTGCCAACGAGGAACAGGATCGCACCGATATTACCTTGCCAATGCCGCAGGAGGCGTTATTGCAGGCAGTGTTTGAGGCCAATCGCAATACCATCGCCGTGCTGGTCACCGGCGCGCCCCTTGCGATTGAATGGGCCAACGACAATCTGCCGGCCATTCTCAACGCCTGGTATGGCGGCCAGGCCGCAGGGGAGGCCATTGCCGCTATTTTGTTTGGTGACGTAAATCCCAGCGGCCGACTGCCACAGACGTTTTACCGTTCCGTAACGGATTTGCCACCCTTCGATGACTACGACATCATCGGTCAAAAACGCACCTACATGTTTTTCGACGGTGATGTGCTCTATCCGTTTGGCCACGGGCTAAGCTACACCACGTTTAATTACAGCGATATTGCGCTGTCGGCAAAAACCGTCTCTGTTGAAGACGTGGTGACTGTATCTGTGGATGTCACCAACAGCGGCGCAATGGATGGAGATGAAGTGGTGCAGGTGTATGTTCACGATGTTGAAAGTGCTGTTCCATCTGCATTGAAAAAGCTCAAAGGCTTCCAGCGGGTGGCTATCCGGCATGGGGAAACCGAAACGGTTTCTATTGATTTAAAGGTATCAGATTTTGGATTCTACAATGTCGCTGAAAAAAAATTTGTTGTGGAACCGGGTGAGTTCGAAATCCAGGTGGGCGCCTCATCCGCTGACATCCGTGCGAGCGCCACGCTAACCGTTGAGTAGATATTTTTTGCACATTTATCTGGCGTACGTCGGTTGCGTAACCTTTCGCTGAACATAGGCGGATTCACTCCCTTGGAGGTCGTCGACGAGGTGGGGTTGCATCACACCGTTCTTTTCAGGATTATAATGTGACGCATTATTGATATTGAACTTATTTCGCTGTAATGGTTACCTCTCCCGCAGTCAATCCCTTTGACGATGCCGTCAGTTTTATTTCGCCTCCATCTCCGGTGGATTGAATGATAACCATCACCTTGCCACTGAAGGCGGAACGCGAATTCCCTTTGTATGATTCGTGGCTGGTGGCGTCTCCGTTATCGACGCCTATAATTTTACCAGGACCTGTCACTGAGAGTTCAATTTTATTATTTGCTTTAGGCACAAGGATGCCGTCGCCATCAACCACATCCACTGTCACAAACGAAAGGTCACGACCGTCCGCATTGATGGTGTCTCTGTCGGCGTGCAGCGAAAGTGCGGCAGCAGCGCCAGCTGTTTTGACCACATCGGTCACCGCGTCACCGCCGCGCGTGGCTTTGGCTTCCAGTGTTCCTGTTTCGAATTTCACCGTCCAGTCCAGATGCCCCACAGACGGGTCAACGTTTTTGGAGCCAAGGGATGTCCCGTTCAGGAACAGCTCCACGCTGTCGGCGTTGCTGTACACCATTACTTTAACGTTGCTTCCAGGAGACCAGCTCGTCCACTCCATTGGCACAATGTGCACCATGGCAGGACCATCATAGTTCCAGTGGCTCTGATAAAAGTAAAAAATGTCTTTGGGAAAATTGGCCGTGTCAATGGCGCCAAAGTATGAACTTTTGGACGGCCATTCATAAGGTGTGGGCTCACCAATGTAATCGAACCCGGTCCAAATGAATTCCCCGGCAATCCAGGGGCGGGTGTTGACATTTTTCCACGATGTTTCCGCAGTATGCCCCCATCCGGCCGCAAAGTTGTCGTAGGAAGACGCCTGATTGTTATTGTTGTTGTAAATGCCGCGACTGCGGAAGGCAGACGATGATTCGCTGGCAAACATTTTCCAATCGGAATGGGCGGAGTGCACCGAGTCGTATCTCTCCGGTGCGTAGTTGATGCCAACGAGATCTTCGAGTCCGGTGATGTCGCTTTCGGGTACCCACGCGGCATATGCCTGGGTAATGGGTCTGGTTTTGTCCATGGAGTGAATGGCATTTTTTAACTGATTCACTACGTTTTTGTCAGCCGCCTGGGGCACCTCATTGCCAATGCTCCAGATTATCACACTGGGATGATTGCGGTCACGGGCAACGAAATCCGCCATGTCTGTATCTGCCCACTCTCTGAAGAATCTGGAATAATCGTGAGCAACTTTCGAGCCGTACCACATATCAAACGCTTCATCCACAACGAGAAAGCCCATGCGATCGGCAAAGTCGAGCAGTTCCGGTGCAGGCGGGTTGTGGGACGTGCGAATGGCGTTGGTCCCCATCTTCCTGAGTATCTCCATCCGCATTTCAATGGCGCGATGATTAACCGCGGCGCCGAGGGCCCCCAAATCGTGATGGAGACAGACGCCGTTCAGCGTCATGCTTTTGCCGTTGAGGGAAAACCCCTTGCCGGCGTCGAATGCGAAACTTCGGATGCCAAAGGGGGTGCGGTATGTATCCACCACGTTCCCGTCCACTGTCACTGATGTGACAACAGCATACATGGCAGGAGAGTCGGGGGACCACAGTTTGGGACTGGCCACAGTGCCATTGAGAGTGAATTCCTTTTTGTCTCCGCCGTTGATGGACTGCGCCGATGCCGAAACAGTGTCAATTTCTTTGCCGCTGTCGTCCAGAATGACGCTCTCAACACTCACTGACTGAGCGCCAGCTGACTCATTCTGCACGGATACACTGATATTTACTGTGGCGCTCTGATTGGAGATTTCGGGGGTTGTGACAAAAACACCGGTATATGCCACATGGATTGGGTCAACTTTTTTTAACCAAACATGGCGGTAAATCCCGCTTCCGGAATACCAGCGACTGCTGGGCAGCTCATTGTTGACGCGCACCGCCAGCACGTTTTCGCCGTCAAACACAACTTCATCGGTAATGTCACATTCAAACGACGAATAGCCATATGGGCGATTGCACACCTCGTTGCCATTGAGCCAGACGGTGCTGTCCATATAAACACCGTCAAACTGCACATAAATTTTCTGTCCCGCATCGCCTTGCGACAATGAAAAGTATTTCCGATACCAGCCCAGGCCGCCGTCCAGATATCCGCCTCCCGCACCGGCGGCAGAATTCTGATTGAAGGGCAAAGCCACGCTCCAGTCATGAGGCACATTCAGGTCTTCGAAGGACGAATCATCAAACATTTGGTTTTCCGCGCCGCTGGCGTTGCCCAGGTGAAACTTCCATTCATTGTCCAGGCTCACAGTGGTAGCGCGGGCGCCGTCGTACGCATTGACAAATGACGATACTGTGATGTCACTGTCCGAGTCCGAGTCCGAATCCCCATCCGAATCCCCATCTGCGTCGCCGTCCCCATCCGAATCCGAATCGCTGTCTGTGTCGTTGTCCGCGTCTGTATCTCCGTCGGCATCTGAATCGCCGTCACTGTCACCATCGCCATCGGTATCTGTATCCCCATCCCCATCGCTGTCTGAATCTGTATCCCCGTCTCCGTCTGCGTCGGTATCCATGTCAGCGCCGGTGTCTGTGTCTGTGTCTGTGCCTTTGGATTTGGAATCGTTTGAGCATGCCGTGACGATGACAATCATCGTGCAAAGCAGCGTTACGAAAAAAGCCAGTCTCCAAACTGTTGTGCGGGATTTGTTATTTTCGGCCATTAGTTGTTCACCTTTTTACGGACAGGACATTTAACGACATCTGTTGATTACGGGATAAATTTCCACCAGTTAAAATTGAACAGGGTGTTGCCGTTGCCTGTAAATTTGAAATACACATCGTGCATGCCGGTGACCCCACTCACATCACAGGAAACCGTTTCCCATGATTGCCAGTCCCCGGTTCCCAACACATCACAGGTGCCGGCCAGTGTGCCGGACTCGCCATCCAGGCGAATTTCAATCTTGCCGCCACCTCCGGCGGATGCCACCCGTGCTTCAAAGCTGCCGGCGCCATTTTTAAAATTGACGCCGAGCACTTTAATCCAGTCACCGTTGCTGATCTCCGACACATTCATGCCCCCTTCACTGCAGGGTTCGGTCTCAATGCCGGATTGCCATGCCATGGTTTCGGCTTCCTGCTGTATGTACGGATTCATGCTGCCCACTCCGGGACGTTTGGCGCTGTTCATGGATATTTCCGGAATTGAACCGTCCGATCTGTATGTGAATTCCGCTGCACAGACAGAGCGGTGGAAGCCGCCGCCGCCGGGCAGGGCGCCGTTGTGGTAAAACAAATACGATTTGCCCTTGAAGTCCACTACGCCGGGGTGATTGGTGAAACTGCTGCCCGCGGTAGGCATGACCACGCCACCGTACGTCCAGGGGCCTGTGGGGCTGGAACTGGTGGAGTATCCGATGTGCTCGGAAATGGGCCCCGCTGCAAATACCATGTAATAAAGGTCGTTTCGCTTGTAGAACCACGGACCTTCCTCGTAAGTGGTGGGGTAGTCGGGATCCGATTCGCTGCGCGTACCAAAACTGGCCGGAGTCTGATTTACGTTCTGAACCTGACCGGAATACGATGTCATATCCTCGTTCAGCTTCACATACTTTAATTGGGGATTTCCCCAGTACAGGTATGCCTGCCCGTCGTCATCAATAAATACAGTGGGATCGATGTTGTCCCATCCACCGTCGATGAGGGGTTTGCCTATCGCGTCTTTGAATGGCCCCTCCGGGGTATCCGCAACCGCCACGCCAATTCCTTTTCCACCACTGGTTTTCACAGGCACATACAGATAAAACCTGTCATTTCTCGGAATGCACTGTGCGGCCCACGCATCGCCCTTAGCCCAGCTGAAATCCTTGTAATGAATGGGGGAGCCGTGATCGGTCCAGTTCACCATGTCTGTGGTGGAGTAGGTGCGCCAGTCATACATGGTAAAAAAGTTATCCACCAGATTGTCTTCGTCGTGGGTGGTATATACGTAGAGTCGGTCTTTGTAAACCATGGGCGCCGGGTCAGCAGTGTAAAGGGTTTGAACAATGGGATTGTCTCCCATTTCGCCGGAATCTTCGGGAAAATCGCCTGGCGCGTCACCGTCTGAATCGCCATCACTGTCACTGTCGGAATCGGAGTCCGTATCCGAGTCCGTGTCGCCATCCGTATCGCCATCCCCGTCGGTATCCGAGTCCCCATCCGTATCCGAGTCCCCATCCGTGTCCGAATCGCCGTCCGTGTCTGAATCGCCGTCCGCATCCGAATCGCTGTCACTGTCGCCATCACTGTCGCCATCGCCATCGCCATCACTGTCGCCGTCCGAATCAGAATCTGAATCGCCGTCAGATGAGGAATCTTCCGTATCGGATCCGGATGAACTGCCACAGGAGGTCCATATAAACAAAGCAATAATTAAAAAAAAGAGTCTGGTTGTCATTGGTCTATCCTTTGGCCTCGCCTGTGATTGGCAGGCGGCACGCTGCCTATTTACTCAACTTGAGGGCGTCTATCATGGATTCGCCGTACCGCTGTCCGAATATCCGAACCCCCGCCGCATCAAAGTGGTAGTCGTCAACGCCGTTTAACCCTTCTGCCGAAACCCAGTGCGCATTGGAAATAACGTCGGGCAGCTGGTGAATGAGATCGTTGTGTGCTTTGCAGCAGCCACTGTACAGCAGTTCGCCGGCAATAAATGGAATATCGCCAAGGTCCAGATCGCTTCGCAGGTCTTCCACAATGCCTTTTACTTTATCCACCCAAACGGCGCGCAGTTCGTCGGTCCAGTCGGATTCGCCCTGGTGGAAAATGATACCGTCGATGCGACCACCCTCATTCTGTGCCAGTCTGGCGCGCTCAATCACCCAGTCGTATGCGCTGTCCCAGTGATTGTCGGGCGGAATGGTGAACTCACTGCGGCGCTCTGACACCACACCCTTTCTGAAAAAATCGATGTCCACACCGGGGATGGCGCAGGGCACCAGACCGATGGTATGACCTTCGGGATACGCTTCAATCAGCGTTTTTCCAAAATAGTCCCCAGGGCCAATGCCGTTGGACCAGCAGGAATGCAAAGGAGGCGCAGCAAGATCCCATTCATTGTACTTGCGACCGGTGCTCGCACAGTCGTCATACCCCAGCACCTTGACGCGCTCATTTTCCTGTTTGTCTTCGCTGTTTGGCGTTTGTCCTCCGGCCATGTTGGATTGGCCAATGAGAAGGAAAACATGGAAAACAGAATCTGTGTCATTTTCATTTCCGGTATCTGAACCGGTGTCTGCATTACTTTCGGTATCCGCATTCCCGTCGCTATCTGAATCGCCATCGTTGTCCGAGTCTCCGTCACTGTCGGTGTCGCCGTCGGTGTCACTGTCTGCATCGGAATCTCCGTCGCTATCTGAATCGCCATCTGTATCGGAATCCCCGTCGCTGTCCCCGTCTGAATCGCCATCGCTATCGCCATCTGTATCTCCGTCCGAGTCCCCGTCGCTGTCGCTGTCGCTGTCGGCGTCGGTGTCTGAAGTTCCATCTGATGTTGAGTCTGAGTCCGACGAAGAAGAGCATGCTGTAAATATTGCCAACCCAATTAGTAAAAGGAATAAAATTTTCTTCAACTCACTGAACCTTTCTAAAAAGACATCCAAATTGAATGAGGTTGCACGACACAGTCAGCCAACGCGTATGTGTTTTCGCCCCGTGGAAAACGGGCGGAATTCGCATCAGATTTTTGTGAAATTGATGAATCGGGCACGAAGGAATTCATCCTTTGGAATTCGATTCGGTATGCGCCGACAATTTATTGTGCACAGGCGCCGCCTTCTTTGGGCCAATTGTTTATCAGCGCGCTAAACCACTTGTCCGCCATTTTTTCTTCGCCCCCTTCATTGGGGTGAATACCATCGAATGTATCCCCGTTTGCGTTGAAGCCTTCGTTCTGGTTCACCACAATCACCGGTGATATGTCGGTGTTTAATTCTTCTGCAAGGCCGCCAATTTGGCCGTTGATGTCATTGAGCGACTGCTGGGATTGCGTGGATGGAATGAGCCGGGCCAGCAGAATGACTACGCGCTCGTTGTCCCCGCGCAGCAAACCAATTACTTTTTTCAATTCATCCATGGTGCCCTGTGTGGGTTGCGATTGAAACGCGTCGTTTGTCCCAAGATGAATCAGCGCCACGTCCGGGGTATAACTGTTCAGCCAGCCAGGCAGATCATTCAGTATCTGATCCACCCGCCATCCCCAATGGCCTTCATGGTCCTGGTCGAATGCGGGATTGGGATAGCTGGGACTTCCGCCGAAATTCTCTTTCAATGACCCGATAAAATCGAACTCGCGGCCTGCAGCTGTCAATTTTTCAAACAGCGGATATCGATAACTTTTATGAGTGTTATTGGATTGCGTAATGGAATCTCCCAGTGGCAAAATACAGATTCGAGGGGGTTCGGCGTCGCTGGCGCTTTCAGATTCAAAATCGCCTTCGGAATCGCTTGCGGTCGCCGTATCCGCCATTTCGGTGTCGGAATCACCATCGGAATCGCCATCTGAATCACTGTCGCCATCGGAATCGCTGTCGCCATCGGAATCGCCGTCTGAATCCGAGTCCCCATCCGTGTCGGAATCCCCATCCGTGTCGGAATCGCCGTCCCCATCTGTGTCGGAATCCCCGTCCGTGTCGGTGTCCGCGTCTGAATCTGCATCTGCGTCACTTGTGAAAGAAGCGTCGTCGGAATCATCGCCTGTGTCGTCTGAGTCGGTTTGACACGCGGAAAGCGTGACGGCGAGCGCAACAAAAATGAGGAACAAAAGCAACACAGAATATCTCATATCAATTCTTTCCTGCAGAGGCGATGATACTTCCTTAATGTTGTACCACGCAGCATGCAACACGGGTGTGCACTTCGGTTTTAAAAAACGGGTAGAAAAATTCAAGCATTGGCGAGTTTTGTAATGTGAATAACTGTCGAGCGCACTTCCAAAGAAAACAAAGCGTAAGTTTTTCCTTTTTTGCGAAACGGGGTGCGTATCCACCCCCTTTTTTGCGCTGGTGCACACATCCTGACGAAAGTTCATTCGGTTACCGTTGCCAACCGATACTGATAGGCGACAGGAGGTTTTGATGAGAACTTTACGTTTGGTTTTCACTGTTTGTACGTTTCTGCTGATGCTGTTGACGCTCGCCTGTTCCAAAGATGGCAGAAGCAATGGTGACGAGGCATCTGATCTGGACAGCGACAAAGGTGGTGATGGGGACGGCGATGGGGATGGCGATGGGGATGGTGATGGAGACGGCGATGGGGACGGCGATGGTGATGGGGATGGGGACGGAGACGGTGATGGGGATGGGGACGGTGACGGCGATGGGGACGGCGACGGCGATGGGGACGTGGATACGGATCCGGATGCGCCACTGAAATTCTCCAAATATCGTTCACCATTCGATGTGGCGTATTCCCCCGATGGCAGCCTGCTGGCGGTATCGGATGCCGCTGTCGGTGCACTCTACGTGCTCGACGCAAAGAGCGATATGATTATCTGTACGGCATCGCTGGAAGGATTTGGCAAAGGATTGGCGTGGCAGAGTAATCAGTCCGTGTGGGTATCGGAATATGACAACAGTACCATTGCCCAGATTGACGCCGTCCAATGCAGCATATCGAGTCGAATTGATGTGGGGCCCAAGCCGGTGGGTATTGCCATATCCGAGAATACCGCTGTGGTGGCCGAGTATGGATTGGGGAGCATTTATATTGTCAACCTGGAGACCGGTTCGGTTGAAAAAAATATTCCTTCCACGAAATATCCACAGTTTGTTGAAATAACACCAGACGGTAAAACCGCTCTCGTTGGTCATCATCTGCCAACTGGCGATGCGATGGAGTATGGCATGGCGTCGACCATTTCCGTGGTGGATCTCGCTACTCAGAGTGTGTCCGGTGAAATTTCGATGCCTTTTGGCTCCAGCAATCTGAATCAGATTCGATGTTCCCCGGATGGCCGGTATGCGTATGCAGTGCACACACTGGGCCGGGTAACGCTGCCCACCACGCAGATTACAAAGGGGTGGATAAACACCAATGCCCTGTCTATTATCGATTTGAATTCCAAATCCAGATACACCACTGTTCTGTTGGATCGGCTGATGAAAGGGGCTGCAGATCCGTTTGGAATCGCCATTTCACCGGATGGTGACCGATTATGGGTCAGTGTCGCGGGAACAAAACAGGTTATTCAGGTGGAACTGGACCGATTGCATACGCTGTTGAAGGAAGGCGTTGGGGACGGGGGACGTTATAATCCATATGCCAGCAGAGATAAACGGCGATATGAACGGCCGTATTCGGATATTTGGCTGCAGATTGCCGCGGACCCATCTAAAATTGACGTGCTGCAGGATGATCTCGGTGCTTTGTGGGGCGCCGGTCTGTTGAAGATTATCGAAACCGATGGCGACGGCCCAAGAGGAATTGCTATCTCTCCAGATGGCAATCGCATTGCGGTGGGGGCATACTTCGATGGTACGGTCACCATGATTAACGCTGCGGAAAATGCGGTAGAACAGACTGTTTCTCTTGGCGATATGCCCGAAAAAGATGCAGCACGGAGAGGTGAAGAGCTGTTTCACGATGCCACCACCACGCAGCAGATGTGGCTGAGCTGTGCCACCTGTCACCCAGGGGGACGCGCAGATGCGTTCAACTGGGATTTGTTGAATGACGGTATGGGGAACTCCAAGAACACCAAGTCGTTGATTTATTCGCCATTGACTCCCCCCATGATTGCCACGGGCGCCAGACCGGATGTGGATGCATCCATCAACGCGGGTTTTCGGTATATTAAATTTGTCGTGCCCGAAGCGTCGCAACTGGCTGAAATTCGCGCCTATCTGGATGAAAAACAGGTGGAGCGCAGTCCGTATCGTAAAAATGGACGTCTCTCAAAAGATGCCCTCGCTGGTAAAAAGCTGTTTGAAGGGGAAGCCGAATGCGCCAAATGCCACAATGGACCCATGTTCACCGATCTCAAATCCTATGATGTAGGGACCAAAACAGACATTGATAAAACCGGAACATTCGATACACCCACCGTCCTGGGAATGTGGAGCACAGCGCCATATCTGCATGACGGTTCAGCGGTTACGCTCATGGATGTGTTGACGACGTTCAATACCAAAGACGAGCATGGTGTGACCTCACATCTTTCCGAAACGCAATTAAAACAACTGGAAGCGTATATGCTTGAGATGGACTATCGGGACATCACTAAATGAGGTAATGCATATGAGTACTTTAATAAAAAATATCACTATCGCAAAAGCACTCAAAACCCCGGTGGCCGTCATTTTTTCAGCGGCAGCTGCAGCGGTGCTTCTGTCTTTCAGTGGCACGGCTAAAGCGCAGATTAATCTCAATGACCCACTGTTTGATTTCGATGACATTCTGTTTGTCAGTCGTCCCTTTCTCGATGCTGTGAATAATCATGGGGCAGGTGGGCACATGTGTGATCAATACCATGGATTCAATGCATCTGAGGGAGGGTTGTATATTTTGGAAAATGCGTTTTCCGGCAATCCCAATGTACGCAATGTCCTTGAAACCGCAACTGTGGAAAATGGGCGGTTCCAGGGCAAGCGTTTGGATTATGGTGGTTTTTTGTCGCCGGATTTGAGCTACGATGGAAAGCAAATTCTGTTCGCGTGGACCGAACGCGGCCCATTTTCGCCCACATGGAATGAGAAGAACACTTTTCATATTTTCAAGGTAAATGTGGATGGCACTGGATTGACACAGCTCACCGATGGAAAAAACAATGATTTCGATCCGGTGTGGCTGCCGGATGGGCGAATCGTTTTTATCTCGGATCGCCGTGGTGGTTACGGTCGCTGTCATCCCAGACCCGTGCCCACATATACGCTTCATATTATGAATGACGATGGAGGCAATATTCGAACCATCAGCTGGCACGAGACCAACGAATGGCATCCCAGTGTGGATAACAACGGTATGATTATTTATACCCGGTGGGACTATGTGGACAGGGGCGAAAATCAGATGCACGGTCCCTGGATTACCACACCGGATGGTCTGGACGCACGCGCTGTGAATCTGAATTTTCCCAACGATGAATGGCGATTGCCCAGAATGATTGCTGAATTGAGAGCCATTCCGGGTTCGGATAAATACATGGGAATCGCCATGGGGCATCACTCGCAAAGTTATGGCTCCATCATCACCGTGGACCCGAATATCGAAGACGATGACGGCATGGGCCCCATTGAGCAGATTACTAAGGACGCCGGATTTCCGGAGTCCACTGTTGGTATGAATGCCGACCAGTACTACGCCACACCGTGGCCATTGAGTGAAGATCTCTTTTTGGCAGCGCACGAACCGGATTATTCCGAATTTCGCATCAGAGATTTGCACTACGGCATTTACGTGGTGGATCGATGGGGCAACAAACAGGAGATATTCAGAGACAACAGACTGTCTGTGCTGGATCCCATTCCCGTAAAGGCTCGCCCCAAACCGCCTTCTGTAACGGGACTTTATTTCGACCCCATGCCTTCAGCGTTTGAGAAGAATGCGACGGTATCGGTCATGAATGTATATGACAGTCTGATGCCGTTTGATGAGAACGTCAAAATCAAGCAGCTGCGCATAGTTCAGGTGCTGCCCAAAACCTCGCCCAATAACGCCAATCCGCGCGTGTCTTACTTTATTAATCGCAATACGCGGCAGGTGTTGGGGACAGTTCCGGTGGAAGACGACGGCAGTGCTTATTTTCAGCTTCCCTACGACGTTCCAGTGTATTTTCAGGCGCTGGATGAGGACGGTCTTGCGTATCAGTCCATGCGCTCGGAAACATATGTTCCCAAAGGAAACAGTCATATGACCTGTCAGGGCTGTCACGAGCCCAGATATCGGGCGCCTGCCATTCCCAAAAGTTATCCCAAAGCGCTGCTTCGGGATCCGTCTCCCATCACTCCCGAAACTGTACCCGGTGCAAAACCGTTCAGTTATGCGCGTCTGGTGCAGCCGGTGCTCGAGAAGAATTGTGTGAGCTGTCATAACGGCAATCGCGCTTTCGGTCTTGGGTCTGCACAGGCGTGGGATACGAAGTTTTACGAATCGTACACCAATCTGTACAAAGGTGGGTATGCATTTGGCTACGACGATAGAAATTACGTGCCGGAAATTAACAGGGCGTATTGTACAAAGGATGGCGGTGACGGGCCGGAGTTTTACGCATATCCAAGGTCTATCCCTGGTCGCGTGGGCGCTCGGGAATCCAAACTTTACCCGCTCCTTAAGGGCGGTCATGAGAATGTTCAGCTGAGCGCGGAGGACTTGCATCGCATCTCACTGTGGCTCGACTTAACGTCTCAGTTCCTCGGCACCTACCATGACGTGGAAGCCCAGGCCAACGGTGAAGTGGTGGAACCGTTGTATTATTGAGTAAATTCAGCTGCTCGATTTCCCTTGCTTCTCCCGTAATCGGACTCAATCAACGCCAACAGGAATAAGTCTGGTTAGATCTCCATTGTCACTCGAAAACTGTAACTGATTCGTCCAGGTCGTTGCAGTGCGCACACACCGGTGCGCCGATTGAGTTGTGTTCGTACCGCAGACTTACTACATTTTCAGCGCACACACCCGGGTGTGCCCCTAACAGAAAATGTCGCGAAATGACTTGCTGGGCAGAGCCACGTGTGTGCCCTGGTTCGGTGTGTTTGATTTTTAATTGCTGTTTAACTGATGTTTTTAACAAGCAAGGGAAGGGGGACAAAAAGAAGAATTACTCCACCAGGATATTGCGGCAGGAGGATGGGCAATCGTCATTGTTGGAGAAGTTGCCGTCGTCGCAATCTTCGTGTTCCTCCTGAAGAATACCGTCGCCACAGTACCCATCGTACTTGCATTCCGCGTTGCACTGAGCGTATCCACCTTCGTTCACGCCGTCATCACATTCCTCGCCGAGGCCAAGGATGCCATCTCCGCACTCTGGTGTACAAACGGAACGGGCGGAGTTGAATCCTTGCAGAGTCAGCTTGAACGACGATCCGATGGTACGACGCTCCGCATGGAATACGCGAATCTCGTATACGTTTCCATCTTCCATTGCAAACGAGTTGTCGGCGGAGATGGTCACACTTCCAAATTCGGGGCCGTGAACACCTCCCAAATCAACCGCCAGCTGACCGTTGACAAAGACCCATACGTCGTCGTCCCCGGCGAAATAGAATGTGGCTTCAGTGGATGAATCGTAAAGGAACCAGTAGGTGACTTCTGATGTGAAATAAAAGTTGTGCTGCGTTTCTTCGCCCGTGACCTCCTCTTCAGTCATCCAGCCGCCACCCATGCCGCGGGAATTGGACCAGCCGTACTCCGGTGGGACACCCGCATCAAAAAACTCTGCAGACGGCATGTCGTCCACCGGGAAGAAGAGAGGATTGCCATCATACTCAACTGTGGGCGGCGGACATCCTTCTTCCGGATCTGAGGGACATGGAATGCAACCATCTTCGAGGCAATCATTGACGTCATCCGCGATGGGCTCCACCGGAATGGCAACGCCCGTCTGTTCATTTACTTCGTATCCCAACCAGCGCTCTCCGTTCTCGCCATAACGATTGACGAATCCGCCCTCGCCATTGGGATAGAGCACCAGTTCACTGGCCATAAAGGGAACCGTATCCCCGAAGAGTTCCGGATCGTTGGTATACCAGTCTGAAAGTTGCGTGACACAACTGTCCTCAGCCTTCTCTGTCGCAACTGGACGCCCATCGTCGCCCAGTTCCGTTTCCACCAGACCGGTGATGAGTTGCTGTCTGCAGTTTCCGCTCGTTTGAAAATCGGGATGTTCCTCCATAAAATCTCTGAAAATAACCGGTACGCGCAAGACACAGTCCTCATCGTCACATGTTTCCTGAACGCACGTGTATCCTGGCTCCACTTCACAATCGGCAGAGCAGCCATCGCCGGAAACCGTATTTCCATCGTCGCACTCTTCGCTTTCGCCAAGAACCAGGCCATCGCCGCACTCGGATTTGCAGGCGCCACCGGAACAGTCCGGCTCCCGTTGACAAATAGCTGAGCAACCGTCAAATGGCACCAGGTTTTCGTCATCGCAGCTTTCAGCGCCTTCGGCTTTTCCATCGCCGCATTCGGTTTTTATGCAATCGCTGGGTTCATCCACACATTTGTATCCCATTTCGATTTGACATTTCTCGTTGCAGCCATCACCGTTTTCGTTATTGCCGTCATCGCACAATTCAGGGGGTTGTATCTGACCATCGTCACACAGCGCGATTCGATGGCAACTTTTACCGGGGGGAATACATGCATACCCTTCGGTTACTTCAAGGCAGTCCGCCGAACATCCGTCACCATCTTCGGTATTACCGTCATCACAGGCTTCGTTCTCTTCGAGCTGACTGTTGCCGCACGCCTCGACATCCTCGGTTTCCTTTTCCTTCTCAGTCTCCTTTTCCTTTTCGGTTTCCTTTTCGGTTTCGACTTCCGTTTCAGTATCCTCAGTCGCGGAATCTTTTTCCCGTTCGGTTGGAATATCGTCACCAGGGTCTATCGTCTGTTTCTCCGTTCCGCATGCAATCAAAAGGCAGGACAGAAAGACAGACATAAAACAGTAATTGATTTTCATTTTCTGGATTCCCTTCTTAGCCGCGACATTCTGGAAAAATCGCGTTTTTGGATTGCCTGGCCAAACACATTTTAAAACCGCTAGTGTCCCTTATTAGTCGGTTTCAACGCCTGAAAAAACGACGTGTCTGTAAAAAACAGGTGCCTTTCAGAAATTGAAAAGGGTCAAAAAAAACGGGCTTCTTCGTATAAATGTTAATTATCTTAACTAAGTGCGCAAGCAGATGATTTTTAAAGAATCGCATGTCGAATATTTAATAAAAAATTATTCACTGTTTTTTCTATGTGTCAGCGGACCGATGGTCATATTTGCCACGAATTTCCAATTTTAAACATTGCCCAGTTATGCTCACGATAACGCAGTGAGCAGCGTTCTCTCATGCAGTGCAAATAACGCTCCTGTCATGGCAACTCTACGGCTCCCAGGTCGCATGTGTCTTTATTGCGCAGTGTGCCTCTCTGGTCCGTCAGGGGGCATTGTGACCCCGCATTCAGAACGGGACTGTCGTTCATGGGGGGCATGGTTTCGGTGGGCCCACCATATTCTCCCGGTGTCGCTGTCAGCAGTGGATTTGCTTCTGTGACATCCGATATACATTTGTCACCGCCACCATCGCCACTGTCGCTGTGCCATTGCAAAACATAGCTGCCATTGACTGTCTCGCTGCAGTTGTTGGCCTGGTTCCAGGGGTTACCGGCGCTGTTATTTAAAAATATGCTGTTGTGTAAATTGAACCCATCGCCGCCAAACAAAGCGCCTCCGTGTCCTGCGGCAAAGTTGGCCGCGAAGGTAACGTTATTGATACGGACTGCACTGCCACTACTGATGGCGCCACCGTATGTTTCAGCCTGGTTGTTATAAAATGTGGTGTTGGTAATGACGCATTCGGGTTCGCAGTCGAGGTAAAGTGCCCCCCCGTGATTATCGCTGATGTTGGATAAAAAAATGGATTCCCTGATTTCGATTTGCCCATTGCTGATGCGCATTCCGCCACCCAGCCCGCCGCCGCCGATTTCATTGGCTTCAATGGTCGATTTTTCCACGGTGACCACATCGGGCGGGTAGACCCAGACGTAAACGCCACCGCCACTTCTCAGTCCATGGTTGTTCTGAAATACAGAGCCGCAGATTTCCACGTTTCCACCAATCGCATCGTCGGGGTCTTCGGATGCACCGTCCGTTCCAATTGCGCCGCCTTCGCCCCAACCGTTGTCGATGGTACTATTATTGATAAATGTTGAGTGGGTGACCGTGAGCGGTGACAAAAGAGAGTAAATAGCGCCACCATAGTATGATTGATTTTCTTCGAAATGACTTCGTTCGACAGTGAGTGCGCTTCCCGTCCATACAGCGACTGCACCACCCCCGCGGCCAGCCCTGTTGTTTTTGAATGTACAGTTTCGCACTTCAACTTTGCTGCGCCATTGGCCGGCGATAGCGCCGCCAATCCCGTCTGATTCTTCGCTCATGGGTGCCTGACCATTGACAAAGGCGATGTTCCGGACAGACAGCGTGGTGTTGCCAGGCGCCACAAGAATGCGGTTGCTCCCGTTTCCATCCAATGTAATGGCATTTCCTTCGCCATCAAGAACGGTGCCATCCGCTGTTTCGATTTCTTCCGTGACGGAAATAACAACAGGGGCGTCTCCGCAATTAAATGTAACGTGTGCACCTGCTTTCACCGCATCTCCCAACGCTGTTTGTGTACAACTGGCAGCGGCGCCAGTACCAACAACCCTGGAAAGTGTTGGTACTGGCCAGGGGGTTGGGGCGTCGCAGATTTCGGATTGAGCAGTGTCGTTTTCGAAAACAGTTTCCGAGTCAGGAGACGTTTCAGTGGTGTCGTTATCTGTTAAAAATGGCATTGACTTCGAGTCTGTGTCCGACGACGTGAGGCTTCGACTTTCTGTGTCGCTGTCTGTTGAAAAGTGTGTTGCTGCATCGGTTGCAGAGTCTGTGTCGAAAATACTGCTGTCTTTGGTAATTGAGTTGTCGCATCCCACATGTGTAATACCCACGAACAGAAGAAAAAATGTCCATCGGTTGTAGTGCAAGCGCGTCAGCACGCGTTCCATGTTGCTCGTCCTCTCAATGCGGTATGCGGCTATTCACCAGGATACCCAATATTATTCTGGTGTTGGGAAGTGTGTTTTTTTTACTGCATCGGGTGTGCCTTTTTTTCTTTTTAAGATTTTTCGCCGCTTTTCGTCTGGTGAAACCGTTTGAGTGGGCGTCCATTTGATGAGGACAGGGAAAAAAAATTTCGCCGATATTTTGATGACCCTTTGACAACGGCGATGTGCACCATGTACACGAGCGTTGACGTCTGGCTTAAAAAAGTCTGAGAGCGCAGCGGTGATTGTGGTGTGGGTTCCATTTTTTTTAGGATGTCACGTTTTTTGTTTCGGCCGATAACGATATTTTTGGATGTAGATTATGAAGCTTAATGAATTGGTGACCGGTATCCCCGTGGCTCTGTTGTTTCTAATGTTTCCCTTCGCCGCATCGACCAGTGAAAATGATGCCAAAGCAATCTTTCACAAAGGCGTCACCCTGTTTGAGAATGGGGAATATGCCAAAGCGGCTGTCGAATTCAGGCGCGCTTACGATACCGATCCAAGCTGGAAAATCCAATACAACATTGGGCAATGTGAAGCTGCGGCGAAACATCACGGACGCGCCATGGAGGCGTTTGAGCTGTATTTGTCCATGGGGGGGGACGAGGTGCCAGTCGCCAGGCGCACAGAGGTGACCTCAGAACTTGACCGTCTGCATCATCTGGTTGGATTCATCGCACTGACTGCGCCCGAAAGGGCGCTGGTTCTGGTAAACGGTGAAGTTCGCGCAGTCGCGCCGCTCATCGGGAACATTATGGTTGCCGCTGGAGTGGACCATGAGCTGTTGGTGACGCTGAACGATGTGCCATTGCTCAAACGAAAGTTGCGTGTAAGTGGCACACAGACAGTCATCGTCACTGTCTCTGCTCCCGAATTACAAATCGCAGAGGATGTTCCATCCTCTCCGTCCTTGGAGCTGGATGGCGATGTGCTGCAGGGGAGGTCGAATCCCATGCCGGGTCGACGGTTACTCACCAGTGGGGTTGTTTTAACATCGATTGGCGCGGCATCGCTTTTGGCTGGAGCTGTGACCGGCATGATTGCTGTTCAGAAAAGCAAAGCGCTTGAGGGCAAATGCCCTGATGGCGTGTGTGAACCTCAATATCACGATGAAAACAACACTATGCAGAATATGGTCACTGGTACCAATGTGCTGTTCATTGCGGGGGGAACGTTGGCCATTGCGGGTGTACTTTTGATTATTGCCGGAAAAAGGCGGCATGAGCGAATGGACAAGGGGACAATGCTTCCAGCGTTTTCAAAGAATACGGCAGGGATTATCTGGATGAAAGGGTTTTAGGCAATGCATTATCGTTTTTGGTGTCCTGTCGCTATGCTGACAATGATGTCGATCATATCCTGCGGCGCCTTCGTGGAGGATTTTGAAAATGGTGACGATTCGAGTTTAAAAGTGGACAGCGAACACCATTCCACAGACAGTTTTTCCTTCGATTTAAAATCTGACACCCTGACGTCCATGCGAGACTCAGCGACTGCATCTGATTCGGATACCAGCACAACTGGCCAGGATGATACGCATTTTGAACATCTAGACACAGGAAGCGATACCACTACTGTATCGGATACGGACACCCCGTCTCAAACAGAGAAAGATACCTTGATGATTGTTGAGGATACAGATTCTGAGTCCGAAGGCACCAGTGCAACGGATGTTGCGTTGGACTCGGCGACGCAATCAGACGTGGATTCAGATAGCGCGAGCGATTCAGACACTCAGACGGATACCGGCACAGAAACAGAAACAGGAGTTGCGCTAATACGGTGCGACACGTTGGTGATCAGTGGCGCTACAACCGTACCATCAGGATTGACGCAACAGCTTCGCGCCTCCTGTGATTTTGATAACGGTGACCTGGACGTAGATGTTTCCTCAAAGGTGCTGTGGGTATCGAACGATACAGAGATTGTCCCTCAACCGACGCAGGGAATGGTTTTGGGGGTAACGGAGGGAACCGCTACCATTCGCGCAACGTACGAAAATTCCGACGGGAGTCTGGCGACCGATACTCATGGGATAACGGTTACAGCGGGTTTGCTTGCAGCCGTTCGCGTGTCGGTGGACGAGTCACCGATTCCTGCAGGACTAAGTAAACAGTTTGCTGCATATTGCGACTACACAGACCGCACAGATGTTCTTTGCACTCAGGTTGTTTTATGGGAGAGTACCAATACCGATGTGGCGACGGTAAATAACGACGGGCTGGCAACAACACATCAGCCGGGAGACGCGTTGATTTTTGCGACTCTTGGCAAAGAGTCCGATTCTGTTGTATTGAACGTTGGCGACAGCATCCTCGATTCTGTGACTATTCTCGCAACCGGAGCCACTCTGGAAGTGAATCGAACACATGGGTACAGTGCGAAGTGTTACAGAACTGATGGCACCAGTTACAGCTGTGGTTCTGCGGCCACATGGCAGTCCGCGGATGAAACGATTCTCGGATTTCCCAATAAAACATATTTTCAAAAGGGCGAGGCATTTGCCTTTCATATAGGTACCACCGAAATTACAGCCTCTGTTGGAAATATCACATCGGCCACTAAACAGGTTCAGGTCGTTGTGCCGGCGGGTTGTGACGGGGTGCTGTCGTTCACGGACCCGGATTTGGAAGCCGTTATTCGGGGTGTTCTTGGAATTCCCTCCGCAAACCTCCATTTCGAGGATGTGATGGATATCACATCATTGTCGGCGGACTATTCCTACATCGACGAACTCACTGGAATTCGCTGTCTCACCGGTCTCACATCGTTGAGTCTTTACAGAAATCCCGGTGTCGTTGACGCGACAGAAATATCTGAACTGGCGCAGCTGAGGGATTTGAATCTCGGCTGGAGTTCCATTGTTGAAATTCCCAATTTGCATTTGCTTACCGAACTGGAATCCATTTATCTGCAGAATACCGAAAAGCTGAAATCCATTAATGGATTGAGTTATCTGCCCAACCTGGCGGTGGTCAATGTGGGACCTTCACCATTGATGGATAAATTTGGAATTGCGGCACTATCGACATTGGACAGGCTCACGACTGTCAGCCTGGTGGGCGTGAATGTCGACGATGTGTCGGATCTGGTGTCCAACAGCGGGATTGGCAGCGGTGATGTGTTGGAATTCTTTGTGTATGACACGGCCGTTTGTGACGTGACATTGTTGCGTGAGCAGTTGCGCACACTTCAAGCCAGGAATGTCGCTGTCACCACCAATTGTTTCGAGCTGTAGAACTTCCGCTTAGAGTATCGAAGATTAATGTCTGAACATTGTCATGCAGTCGGTGAGTATTCGCAAAAATCGTTATTCACAGGCGCCCGCTGAAACCCCGTATCCAAAGATCGTGAGCGTATCCAGATTGGGCAGTCCCAGGTCATCTAGTGAAACAAGCTGGACGCGGTTGTTGCCGGTGGTTAGTGACACTTTTTTTCGAAGAGTATCCCAAATGCTCCAATCCGAAGTGCTGGTAAAACTGATAGTGTCCACCTTATTGCTGTTAATTAACAGAACGGCCGGGCGCGTTTCATCCGCGTTACCAATGCTGTATTTCCATTTAAGAGTCGCCATTTGGTCACCTTTTACATGTATTGACCATTCCAGAGACTGGTCAATCTCATTGTCAGTATTAAAGTAGCCAATACCGTCATAGCCATCGTTTTTGTGTTCTATGATACCGTCGTAGGAACAAATGCCATCCAGATCGTCAAACACAACGCTCACAGGTGTGGTATCAATTTCGGTTTCCGTATCTGAATCACTGTCAACGTCCGACGTTTCTGAGTCGGTGGCAGTCTGGTTGTCGCTGTCGGCTTCGGATGACGTGTCTTCGGAAGCCGTGTCCGATTCGCTTCCAGACGCTGTGTCAAAATCTGTGTCGGTATAAATAGTGTCTGTATCTTTAGTCGATTCCGTGGGTGTGGTGGTATCAACTTCTTTTGAGTCGCTATCTGTGCGGTATTCATCATCCGTTTCGTCGTCTGGTTCCTGCTCGGTGGATGGTACCTCTGAAGAGGCTGAATCGTCGGGCTCTTGCCGTGTGTTTGAGTCCAGCTCTTCTTCTCTGCTGCTGGAATCGAAGTTGTCTGAATACGAATCGTCCTCTTCATCGAGAATTATATCAGCGGTCACATCACACCCCGCGTTGCAAATGATAAAAAGGAACGGAAGTAATGTCAGCAGTGAACGGTTCATGGCTTTTCTCCGGCAAAAAAATGGGCGCAAAATATGAGTCATTTAACTTACTGATAACAACTCACTCAAATAAAATCCAACGAAAACTGTCGTTCCCGGTCAGTAAAAAAAAATTTAGACATCCACCCTGTTTTCGCACCATCGGTACACCTTTGAAGAGAACATGCAATGTTGTATCACGACTGTTGGCAGCATTGATATTTCGTTAAAGATGTTGACGTGAACAGGAATTGCCGTTGCAAATTCTGAGTGTTGTTTTGTGCTGAATCCGGAGGTTTGGGAATGTGTCACCAATGCAGGCGGAGGTGGACGAATCACTGCTGACACTCTGGTATGACAAACCCTCAAAAGAGTGGATGCCAATACCCTTGAGTTTACAGGGCAATCCGCCTCCCATGAAGGTGTGACTGGGCAGGTGAAATTCACTACGCGTGTCAAAGTAGTCAACAAAGGTGGGACCATTGCCACTGGTCGCGACACGTTGGAAGTGAATGGCGCAGATGAAGTGGTCATGATCAATACAGACATGAACTATTGGCCGGCTTGGAAATGTAATCTCTCCGAGTTGCATGAACCCCTCATTAAAAGAGTGCAGGAGCTTTCTGAAGCCGGCAGGGATACCGCAAAAAGTATGTATGGATGCGACGGCTGAGTGGTGCACCTCAACACTCACATTTGGCTTATCTCGAAACGGTGTATCCGATAATGAAATCCGCCAACAGAAACGTTTGAGTTTCCAACGGAGCCAGGGAGAACCTACATTCTTAAACTACCCTGACGTGGGTGGGCATGAGACGATATGCATCGCGGCCGGTGCCTTGTATTGACAACAAAAAGGGGTTCCACCCGATTTCTTTTCTGAACATGCACTGCGTATTGATGACTTGGGAGATGCCGGTATTTCCCCGGAGATTTTTTGATTCATCAGATAGGGAGATTCTATGAACAGGCCCCTCTCCGTTAGTTAAAATTGTTTTAACGAAAACATAAACGGGCTCTTGAGGCCCAAACTAACAG
>JAFGQN010000087.1 GCA_016935665.1 Deltaproteobacteria bacterium
AAAATGCGGGTGAGTTCTTTTTGCACTTCGTAGCCGCGCGGGTACATCTCTTTCCATTTGGCCATGGCCACCGGGTCGCCTTTGAGCACGGATTTGGCGATGTTTTTAAATGCGGCGCGAATGCCTTCGAGGAAGGAATAATTGATAAACAGGCACTGGTGACTCATATATGTCAACTGTAAACACTTGCCCCCTTTTGTTCTTCTTTTCCTCCGTAGGACGCACCCGTTTTCGCGATGGAGTTGCTGGGCCGTGCGGCAAAAAAAAACGGATTCGATTATTCTCGCCTATTGTTTGATGCCCAGACATGTGCATGTAGTGGTTCGTGCAGGCGCTTTAACGAATGTTCGTACAAAAGGTTCCGAAAAGTTTTGGGATAAAGAACGGGTGTTTGTTAAATGATTGCACGCACGGATTGTAAAAATCATTCTGCGGGTATTGACAATACCGGTTTCAAATCGCTGCCCTCTACTGAATGCAGTACATGAACCAGGCCGTTTTCATCTGCAACAGCCATTTGGGTCCCATCGGGAGAAATCGCACAGGAAAACAGCGGTCCCTCCGCAGTAAATCTCGAAATGACAACGGGTTTATTTTTGGAAATATCCCAAAGCATCGCGGTCCAGTCGTCGGACACTGAGAGAAGACGGGGCGCGTCACGGGCTACGGCAATGGCGTTTACTTCACGGGTATGGTCATTGAGAACCCAGAGTAGTGTCGGTTTCGCCGCAATCCATTTTCGAATATCCCAACCTCGAATTGTATAATCCGTAGAGGCAGTGAACAGGATGTTGCGTTGTATGTCAAACGCAACAGACATAACTTTGGACTTGTGGGCCGGGAAGGGAAATGTTCGAGCGCATGTCAGATCTGTAAACATCACAGTGCCTTCTTCTATCCCCTGTACAAAAATTCCCGCATCTCCAAATGTGCGCTGATGCCATGACCATACAGGCGGAGAATACCATATATTGCGATGTCCCGATGTCCCTTGTGATTTTTGCCAGACTTCGCTCTCGCCGTGCAACCAATTTCCATATCCCATCAATGTCGTATCGATATCAGCCTCCGAACTGGATGCGTTAACGACAATGACATTTTTATGCCGGTTATCGGCCGACACATCATCAACCGACCGGCACACAATGACGCTGTATTCCGGAGCAGGTACGAAATATTCAGGCGTTCTCTCAGCGCCGTTTTTAAAATCGAAAACACGTACAGACTCTGGGTCGGGTTCATAGAACATGCTTTTTCCATAAGGCACAAGGGTCTCCAGTCGCCCGGTGGCTCGCACCTGCTTACCGGATTCGCTTACTTCAAGATATGCCAGTTTGCCGGAGACTTCCGCAGCGTTGGAAAACCCGTCAACGATTTTGGCGGCATCCCATATTTTTATGGAGGTGTCGTCCGATGCTGTTAAAAGAAGCGCCTTGCCGGGTACACATCCAACAAATGATGCCATATCAGTATGGACGGTTAAATAATGACATTTGCTCAGAGGCTGACAATCCCATACCACCAGTTCACCCCGTGTACCGGTACTGAACACGTAAGTGCCTTTGGAGAATGAGTATGAACAGACTGCCACAAGCCTGCAGTGGGCGCCCGCAGAGGTTCTTGCCAGTACCTGGCCGGAGCGAAGGTCCCATCGAATTAACTGACCATCGAAATCCACAGATACGGCATCAGGAGAATCGTTTAACAGAGTGACGCCCTTCACATCGCTGTAATGCCCGGCCAACAAATGCCGTTCTGTTAACTGTATTTCGTCGGAAGGAGTCGAGGGGCTTATGTCCCACACTTTGAGAGTCTGGTCAAACGACGCGGAAACCAGAATGTTTGCTGTCCGGGATATTGCCAGTGCATTTATACCCGCGCCATGAGTCCCCACAATGATGCCTTCACTTGTTTCCTCACAGGCATTGGGATTAGCGTAACGAATGATGCCGTCATAAGATGCTGAAAGCACACTCCCATCAGCTAAACTCACGACGGAACTCACAGGTAACGCGTGGCCGGTAAATCGTTGTTTGATTTTTCCGCTTTTGGGACTGAACACTACAACGTCACCGACATGGACATCTCTTTGCTGTTCATCTTTCCCTATATATCTGGCCACGCCGGCTGCCACGTCTGTTCCACAGCAACAGAGGCAATTCACGTGGCCTCCCAAATCCGGCAAAACGCCAACCTCCTGCCCGGTCTCCATACACCATATCTTTAAATTGCTGTCCCCGGTGCGGTTTACCACAGCAGAACCGGTTACCACTGTGGTGTCATCTTCCAAAATCACGGCAGCGCCTACCGTATGCAGGTGAATCGTCACCATTCGCTTCAGGGCGCCCTCCGGGTCCGCCAGGCGCGGTACTAAGGGCTTGAGCCATGTGCCCTGTTTTTGTTTTGCCTGATTCACCAGTTTTTTCATCCGCCGGCTCACGTACTTCCGCGACGATGCATCGCTGCGGCATCTGCCCAGAATCTGCGCCGCCAACTGAGTGGCATCTGCGGCCAGCGCCGGATATGACAGACGTAACAGCCGATCTATGCGCGCGAGTGTATCCAGCTTGGGCTGTGTCAGCCTTTTTTTCAGTTTGTCTTCGCCAAGGACTCGCGAAAAATCCTGAAGCAGGCGGGTAACCCCACATTGCTGAATTTTTTGATCAAGAAACGAGAACTCTGAAAGCAGCTGCACCAGCTCTTTCCACTTTGCGGTTTCCGTCAGATGACACGGCAGTTCGCCGGCCTGTCGTCCAGGTAACGGTGCACTTTCTGCAGACGAGAATTCGCTGAACGCACCGGAAAAGTATGAAGCCAGCACTTCGTGATACTCAGCTTTTGTTTTTTTTACCGTCGCGTTTTCATTCTGATGAAACGCCCACGACGCCGCAGCGCGCGCAAACTCCCGGTGAAAAAACGACAGAACGACGGTATTGTCCACATCCTTGTCAACTAAAAATGGTCTAAGGTCTAAATACAAACGCGACCAGAGTATTCGTGGAATCGGCGCTGTTTTTTTCCAAACCGAATTCGGATACATTTTTTTAAACTCCACGCGCATATCGGCGTCCTGCGTCAGCAGCGTCTGAAGTTCTTTTTCGGATATGCCACTGTGAGCGGCAGCCAGATATCCCACAGCCCTATTGACCAAAACAGGCCCATGGCGGTCGTAGCCGCTTAGTGTGTCCAAAAAATAATGAATAATGTGTGAGGCATCCACTTCATCCGACGGGTCTTCGAAAATGTAAATGGGATCGCCGGATCGCACTGACACAAGCGTTTGCGCAATAATCGAAACATAAAGCGGTTGCCGGTGTTTGTCGTTTGCAAAATGCAGTTCAATGTCAGACAGCTGCTCCTCGGACGACAGCTTTCGTTTCTGCGATTCGAGGATGCGGTTAAACAACTGCATCGCCCACTCTCTGGATTCTTCGACTATCCCGTGCACGTTTGTGCCGGGCACTGTCGTTCGAATCGCCGCCTCTGTTTTATCATTCAGTCCGCTCACCACAAACTTTACATGATCCGGTAAAACAGGCGCCACCCATGAAAATACCTTTACGTCGTTCTCCATGTTCAGCTGGTCCAGAGCATCCACCACCAGCAGCAACGGACGTGCGGCTGTCGCCAGCGTCAAACATTCTTTGAACGTTCCGACAAGCCGCTCATAGGTTTCGGTTTGCTGTACGCTGTGGGTCAGCCGTCGAATTTTTTCTGCGTCATGATGCGCAGCAGTTCCGTTTTTATACGCCGTTAAGATGGCGTCACAAATGCTTCGCAACAGATTCAGCGGTTCCGCCGAAGCAGGGGTGGCGCCAATAAACCTTTGAACGACCACCCAGTGTTCATTTTCCTGACGAACCTCATTGACCATCCGCGCCAGAATCGAAGACTTTCCGCTGCCGGAATCACCTACCAACGCAAACGGTGTGTGGTCGTTATTCGACAGGTAGGCTTTAATAGGATTGGCCTGACGCGGACGTGGTTGAAAAATCTCCAGTTTCTTTCTGCAAAATTCATCATGAAATCGATTTTCAGCGATCACATCCGAGCGGTCTGTCTTGTCAAAGACAATCTTCAGATCCTCGTCAATGGCGTTTCGCAGGATTTCGTAGACATCTTTCTTAAATATCATCAGGTGTTCGTCGGTTACTTTCATACCATCCCACGTTGCATCATAACCTTTGCACCTCTCGTTTCCCAACCACTCTCCAATGTTTTTTTTCAGAGCATTTATAGGCTCTGATTCGTAATCCTTAAATTCCGTCGGTATGTCGCTGCTGTTTTGACAGACTTCGTCGTTTTTCGTTCTGTCTTTGATTTTTCTAAAAAAACAAAATGCACTTGTTCGACGGGTATCGTATATTCCCCGCCACATTTCCTGCTCAGTTACCGAAGCGCAGCAATTCACGTACTCGCGATGACGGACAGAAATCCCCGGATCTCTAAATGCCTCAAGCAGCGCCTTTTGAAGTTTCACCTCGTCGCGTTTCTCTCCTGCCGGCTTTTCAGTAAGATAATACTCCGGAGGGATAGCATTTTTATCCAGTTTGTACCAATCCACCAATCCCGGCTCTTTGCACACAGACCGCAACCGTTGATATAAATTCTCTGGTATTGTATCCGGCAACGGTCGCCAGCCATATCTCTCACCCACCAGACCCAAAAAATTCAGTCCGGGACTGATGTGTTGACATCGCGATATTTCCTGCTCACAGATTTTCATAGTCAGCTGCTTGCGAGACGCCGAATCACTGACACCACAACTCAAATCCACCCACTGAAACTGACAGTTTCGCGCCTGACAATATTTCTCCAGTTCACTGAATATCTCATTGCGCAACACATCTCGCTCCAACTTAAAATCCAAAAAAGTCGAACTCACAAAAATTCGAATTTTGTGCTTCGGAGAGGACATAGCAGTTCCTCCTTTCTTAACTTTGAGGTAAGCAGAGCAAACGGCCTGGATGCTGAAATGAGGCGATTTCAGCATGAGCCAGGTATCCGTTTGATGCAATTTGTTTTGGGTATTATTTATCAAAAATACAGAGCAGTGTCGAAGAAAGCCGTACAGATGGCACAGGTTGTGTCGTAACATCTTTCCCACAGGAATCACTGCGATATGAAAAGCGCGTCAAACCCACAATTGCCTGTTTTGCCAATAATGGCATGGGCTTTGCCTGACTTAGTTGAGAGCCGAATGCAACAAAAGACACGCTCCCCAAAAGCAGAGGGTATGAAATAATCCCATACGATGGTATATGCTTATTTCGCCAATGGTTTGTGGGGGGGAATTTTACTTAACTACGCTCTGGAGCCCGAAAATGACTGTCAGTATTCGCAATAGTCCAAATAATGTTTTTCCGACATATTTAAAAAAAATCTTTAAACCAAGCATTCGCTCGGTGTTTTCTTTGAAAAAGAACTGGGAAAGAATGCTCCTGCTGTTTGCATTCGCGGGGCGACATGCCACAATCGTTTTTCTGTCGGTTCTCAGCGTGGGGTGGGGTGCGGCTTTCTACCACTATGGTCTGGGCTTTGCGCCGGATTCCTGCAATTATCTGCAGACAGCGAGCTTCATGTTTCACGACGGCAACTACAATACGTCTCAAACGCTCTGGCCACCAATGTATCCTTTTTTGATTCATCTATTCATGTATTTCACGCCGCTGCCAAACGCTGCCGCCGGACTCGCATCGGGGTTTTCGCTCTTTGTTGGTCTGCTGTTTGTGGCGCTCACGTTAAAAAAAGCGTTGAGGCATCCGCCCCTTGAATTTGCGGTCTTTATTACACTACTATCGTTTGCCTGCTTTTGGGTGCCATATTATAACGTTTGGAGCGAAGGCACCTATCTGGCCTGTTCCGCTGCGAATATCTATTTTATCTTTCAATATTTCGACAAAAGAAAGCTTGCGTATTTCATCCTGGCCGCACTCTTTGCCAGTATGACTGCGCTTACCCGGTATATTGGATATACACTTCTTTTGAATTTTTCTCTGACGACATTTTACGTACTTGCGACAGAACACGGCATCACAAAACGCATCCTGATTTTTATTTCCATGGTGTTGTCGTTTGTCCCTTCTGCGCTATGGGCGTTTCGAAATTATAAGCTCACCGAAACCCTTCATGGCGTTCGGTCAGAGACCGGCGTAACCATGCTGGAAAGTACCCACTATCTGATTAACCACTTAAAAAACACACTGAATGATCCGCTCTCCTGGCTACTGTTTGCCATATTCGTATTTTTTGGCTATCGGGTCAGGCGACATTTTACAAGCGGAACAAAAGCGAGCAGCACCCATGCCCTCGAATACTATGTGTTTGGATATGGCATAATTTTTACCGGCATACTCATTTACAGTTCCGCCCAATCCAATCTCAATCTCATTGGGACCAGGCTGCTGCATCCCATATATCCCCTTTTGCTACTGTTTGCCGGTATCGGTTTATCTCAGATGCGGGAAACAATCGAACAACCTAAGCCACGAACAATCGTGTCGATATGCTGTGCACTCGCATTGCTGTCCGGCGCCGGCACAAACTCCACCCAACTAAGCAAAGATTTTTTTGACATCAGTAAAGTGAAAAGGGGAACCAACCGGATAACCGACGTCGGTTTCGAAAAAAATCAAAATGCCATGGAAATGGCGAATCGCTTTTGGGGAGCACTTGAAAATCACTCACGGATTCTCGCGGTACACATTGACAATACAACGAAGGACCCACGTTCATATTATGGGTACGGCTTTTTTTCGAGACGCGTAATGTGGGACAGTCCCCTGATTTCGAATATCAAAATACGCAATATTCCTCCGCCTCTGGACAAACGTACTCGAGAAGCTGAGCTTCGCACGTTTGGTTTTGACGTCTCTCTCAATTACACAAGAAGCAAAAGACAGGTGTTTTATCGCGGGTTGCCCCGACTTGGCAACCTCAACGCATTGGCGGATAAGCTGGAAGAACTGCTTAAAAAGACCAAAGCGACATACGCATTTGTGATTGAATCTTACGTTGACGACAAAAACAATACCGCCATTGTGATGCAACGAAATATCAACCAGAAAAGAAAAGCGGGGCGGCTGGAAGTCACCACCCTTTTTAACAGAGATCGCTTCGCTGTCCATCGATTCGAATTCCCCGCCACGAGAGAACCCCAAAAAAAACCGTCCGCGTCATCCATAATTCCATTGCGTTATCCTGAACCTTGAAGGCATCAATAGACCTTAACATCTGTTGATACAATCAATGCTCAACGTCCCACCTCTTCTTCGCCTCTTTTGACTCAACGGTGTTCAGCGACATAACGCGATGGTTGTTTGCAGGCACAATATACTGATTGCAATCAGTGAAGGAATTACCTGAAAAACAGAAGTTGCACCGGAAAATTGGACAAAAAAAAGGGGCGCAACACGTGAAGTGCTGCGCCCCTTTAAAGAAT
>JAFGQN010000088.1 GCA_016935665.1 Deltaproteobacteria bacterium
CCCCCCGAAAAAAAAAAAAAAAGGATACATTGGAAAAAAAGCGGCATTCATGTTGGCGGATGTGTCAAAAAAGGAGATGGATAGTTTGACAGTCAAACAAAATGTGGGCAAATTTAGTTTGAGAGTCAAACAAAATGGGTTTCCGCACGATGAAACGATAGGATAAAATGGGATGAAAGCGGCATTAAAATCGGATTTTGGCCACAAACTGTTGGAATTTTACGAGCGAATCAGCGCATGGGAGCAGGGAGTGGTGGACGAAAGTCAACTGTCCCCGGCGCAAATGCACGCATTGGAGATGTTGGGGCATATGGGGACACCTACCATGAAGGCACTGGCTGGGAGACTGGGAGTGACTACCGGGACGCTTACGGCGATGATTGACCGCCTGGAAAAGGGACAGCTGGTGGAGAGAACCCGGAACCCGGACGACCGGCGCAGTACCATTCTGCAATTGACCGATAGCGGCAGGATGCACTTTGAACAGCACCACGCGTACCACATCCAACTGACCGAAGAGTTGTCAGCGAGTTTTTCGGAAGATGAATTGGCGACAATGAACGATTTTCTGGGTCGGCTGATCGAGCGGATTTGAAAGAGGGAATTTTGATGAGTTCTGAAATGAAAGCGAATACCGAGTTATGCTCGTTGCATCGGGCAAAAAAAAATCGCGGTGAGGCGAAGCTTCTGGTGATCATTGGCATATCGCTGGTGACGATGGCAGGGGAGATTGTGGGGGGCACTATTTTCGGTTCGATGGCACTGCTGGCCGACGGTTGGCATATGGGGACCCACGTGCTGGCGCTGGGTATTTCGTTTGCGGCCTGTGTTCTGGCCCGGCGAATCGCCGGGGACAAACGATTTGGATTTGGGCCTGCCAAGGTGAGTGCCCTTGGCGGATTTGCGGGCGCCATCCTGCTTGGAGCAGTCGCCTTTGAGATGGTTGGCGAGGGCATTCACCGGCTGATTGATCCCGAGAGCATTCGCTATACCGAGGCGATGATTGTTGCGGCCATCGGTTTGGCTGTGAATACGGTTGGTGCGTTTTTACTGCATGAAGGCGCTCATGGACACAGTCACTCCCATCACCATAACCATGGGCACATCCATGACGAACATCAGGATAATGTCCGGCATCATCACAGCGGACACGGGCATGATTCGAACATGCGCTCCGCGTATCTGCACGTGATTACCGACGCGTTAACATCTGTGCTGGCCATCGTGGCCCTTTTTCTGGGGCGCCGTTTTGGCTTTGCTTTTGCGGATGCAGCGGTCGCCATTGTGGGCGGTGTCATTATCCTTAAATGGGCCTATGGTTTGCTGAAAATGTCGGGTTCCACGTTACTGGATTTTGTTCCCAGTAAAAATATGCACGATGAAATTGAAGCGGCGATTCGTGGCAATGACGAAAATCAGGTGACCGATTTGCATGTGTGGCCGCAGGGCTCTGAATTTGGCGTGCTGGCTACCGTGACCAGCCACCGTCCAAAGGAAACACTCCCAAAAATTCACCAACGCCTCGAACAGCTGGGTTACCTCGACCACATCACCGTCGAAGTGCGTCCCTGTAACTGCTGTGGGCAGGCATCCTGAATTCCTTTCGTTTGGCTTTCTGCATATTTATAATCAGTTTGTTTCAGCAAAATCAGTAAAAACTTGAAATGATACTGAAAAATTGTTTTAAAACTAAAGTCGGCGAAAAAAGACGGCGGAGCTGAACACTGAAAAATAAACAGAAAATTTACGTATTGAAAACTTTGTGGCTGGAATTGCACATGGGAACAACGACCTTTCATATTCGAACAGATGCAACAGATAACGGCTTGTTTGAAGAAAAAAGTGTGTGTCCAACGTCGTATTGTTCTAGTATGGTAAAAATTCATTAAAGAACATTGAATTTTTCAGCAATATCCGGTGGGGGCTATAAAGTATTTCCTACTGTATCCGTTTCCTTTTGCAGATTTGGTTTTATTGCTGAAGTAGAGAAGTACAGTGCAAAAATTTAACGAAGTTACCAGACTGCCGATTCCAAGCGGCAATGAACCTGAACGGGGTCAAACCGAGGATAGCATCGGCAACGGAGTTCATGTCCTTGTAGTGGATGACGATACGACTTCCCTGCGGAGCGTGGAGCGCATTTTGCGGGCGCGCGGGTTTGACGTGATGACGGCCGCAGACGGTGCCAGTGCATTGGATCTTGTGAACAGTGAAATGATTGACGTCATGTTGCTGGACCTAGTGATGCCGGGGATGAGCGGGCTGGACGTGCTCCGTAAAACCAAGCTCCAGAAGGAACAGATCCAGGTGGTTATGATGACGGCCTTTGGAGATGTGGACGCGGCAGTGGCGGCGGTAAAGGCGGGGGCGTACGATTTTTTAACCAAGCCTTTCCAGTCACCGGATGCGTTGGCGTTATCTGTGTCCAAGGCGGCGGAACACTCAAAGCTGCTGTGTCGCGCGCGCGAGCTGGAGCGGGAGCTGGAAATCCACGAGCGATATGGGGACATTATTGGTTCCTCGGTCCCCATGATGGAAGTGTATCGCATGGTGGAATCCGTGGCCCATTCGGTTTCCACGGTGTTGCTGCAGGGGGAATCCGGAACTGGCAAAGAGCTGGTGGCCAGAGCCATTCACAATCAGGGGCCCCGAGCAACCAAACCGTTTATTCCTGTGAACTGTTCTGCGATTCCGGAAACATTGGTGGAAGCCGAACTCTTTGGTCATGTTCGCGGTGCTTTTACCGGTGCAGTGGAGAGCCGTAAGGGAATGTTCGAAACGGCCAATGGCGGCACGATTATGCTTGATGAAATCGGCGATTTGCCGCTGCAGGTGCAGGTAAAACTGTTGCGTGCACTGCAGGATGGTGAAATAAAGCGCGTGGGTTCCAGCGAATCCATTAAAGTGGATACGCGGGTCGTCGCGGCCACCAACGTGAACCTGACCGAAGCCATGGAGCGGGGTGTTTTTCGCCAGGATTTGTATTACCGACTCAGTGTTATCACCATTCCTTTGCCCCCGTTGCGCGATCGCTCAGAAGACATTCCTCTTTTGGCATATCATTTCTTAAAGAAATACGCCGCGCGGTCGGGTAGAGATATTACACGTCTCTCGCTGGAAGCGATGCGCGCGTTGAGAACCCACTCGTGGCCGGGGAATGTGCGGGAGCTGGAAAACGCCATCGAACGTTCCGTGGTACTGGCAAGGGGGGACGCCATTTTACCCGGAGACCTTCCTCCGTCTGTAGTAGACACGCGCGCACCGTCGGTCCCGCAGAATCTGCTGCTGGATTTACCGTTTAATGAAGCAAAGAAAAAAGCGGTGGAGCAGTTCGAATCGAGCTACGTGGAATCCATGCTGAAACGCGCCGGTGGCAATGTGAGCGAAGCCGCTCGTCAGGCGGGCATGGATCGCAGCAATTTTCGTCGCGTCCTGCGCAAGTATAAACACAGCCATTGAGTTTCATCTGTTCCAATTGGCAGTGATTCGATTTATCCCTGAAGAATATTACGGACGCGCAGGCAGAGTGCTTCTGCTGAAAATGGCTTTTGAATGTACGATTGACCTTTATCAAATACCCCATGTTGCATGAGCGTGTCGTCGGCATATCCGGACATGAACAGGATTTTAATGTTATCATTTCGGGCGGCGGCGATTTCGGACAACTTACGGCCGTTCATGCGCGGCATCACCACGTCTGTAATGAGCAAATCGATTTCGGAATCCAAATTTTCAATAAAATCCGCGGCGTCTTTGCCATCGACCGCTTCAAACACTTTGTATCCGTTTTTGCGAAGAAGCCTGGAAATGAGGCTGCGCAACATCTGTTCATCTTCAACCACCAGAATGGTTTCGGTACCATGGTGCGACATGCGTTCGTTTCCAATGATTTCCTGTTCCCCCGTCATTTCATCCACCGCCGGGAGATACACGCGAAACACGGTACCGCGATTGGGAATGGAGTCCACCGTGATGACACCTTCACTTTGCTTGACAATACCAAACACAGTTGAAAGCCCAAGGCCAGTCCCCTTACCCTGCTCCTTGGTGGTGAAGAACGGCTCGAAAATATGGGAGAGCACTTCTTCGTCCATGCCGGAGCCGGTGTCTTCCACTTCAAGCACGATACATTCGCCGCTGATGGAATTTTGAAAATCTCTCACCGCGTTTTCTATGGGAATGCTGGCATTGGCGGTCCGAATGGACAGTTTTCCACCGGAGGGCATGGCGTCACGGGCGTTCACCACAAGGTTCATGATGACCTGTTCCATTTGTACGGGATCGGCTTTGGTGGTTTTCAGCTCTGGATCCAGTTGCGTTTCCAAATGAATATCCTCGCCAATGAGCCTGCCCAGCATTCGTTTGGCGCCATCCACCACGCCATTTATACTGAACACCTGCGGTTGCATGACCTGTTTTCGGCTGAACACCAGCAATTGGCGGGTGAGTTCCGCCGCGCGTTTGGCGGCACGGGAAATCTCGAGAACATCTTCCCGCAGGGGATCGCCTTCTTTAACATCCAGCAGCATCACATCTGAATACCCGAGAATCGCGCCCAGAAGATTGTTGAAATCGTGCGCCACACCGCCCGCAAGCCTGCCAATGGCCTCCATCTTTTGCGACAGTCGAAGCTGCGCCTCGGTTTCTTCGAGCACTTCCTGACTGCGTCGTTTTTCACTGATGTCTCGCATAATCACCAGCAGAAAATCCTCCCGTCCCCTTGTACCGTAGGAAATCGAGAGTTCCACCGGGAGGCGCTTGCCGCTTTTGGTGAGGGCATCCACTTCGATGGTATTGCCCACAATGCGGTGCGAAGGAACCCCGGCGGAGCTTTGGGATGCCACAAAAAAATTGACGTCGGACCTGAATTCGGGAGCGATGAGCATATCGATGGATTTCCCGATTACTTCGGTCCATTGATACTTCAGCATTCGGGTAGCGGCCTGATTAAAGAGTGAAATGGAACCATCCATATCCACGGAAATGAGTGTGTCGATACTGGCATCCACTACAGTACGGAATCGTTCTTCGCTTCGACGCAGTGCCTCTTCTGAGCGTTTGCGTTCCCTTCGTTCCCTTGCTTCGCGCAATTCGCGCTCAATGGCGGGTACCAGTCGGATGAGATTGTCTTTGGTGACGTAGTCATGGGCGCCGGCTTCCATTGCAGCAACGGCAGTGTGCTCGTCTATGGTGCCGGATACAATTATAAACGGAATATCCACGCCCTCGCTTTTCAGGAGCGCAAGCGCCTCGGGGGCACTGAAGTTGGGCAGGGCGTAATCCGCCAGCACCAGATCCCACGTGGAGGATGTGAGCAGCTCGTGCATATCGGAATAAGTTTCCACACGTTCAGATGAAACGTCATAACCCTTTTTCTGGAGCTGACGAAGAATGATGATGGCGTCGTCTTCTCTGTCTTCCACCATCAAAACTCTTAGGGGAACACCCATGCTTTTCCTTTCCCGCGCTCTACTACAGAATCAGTATTCGTACGTGCCAATTACAACTGTGAACTTCGACTTCGCGCCACCACTCTGGACAGGGATGCGACGGTTGCGTTGACCTGCTCTCTTGGCGGCATGGGATGAACCGCAGACACAATCTTGCCTTCATCGTTCACCAGCCAGGAACCAATGGATGCGTCTGTGGCGCAGCCATTTACCGCGGCGTGAATGACGCCGCCGGCATCGCTGAGTAAAAGAAATGGCAAGTCTTCGGATTCGCGAATCGAACTGAGTACCTCTTCAGATTCCTGGGAAACCACGATGGGACTGCACTCAAATTCCAGAAAATCATCGATGTGGCGTTTAATGTTCTTCACCATTGTGATTTCCGTGCGTTCAAATCCCTTTCCAAGAAAAAAAACAGCCAGAGCCCGACCTTTGAAATCTGCCAGCGAAATGGGGGTGCCCTCGTCGGTTCTCCCGGTTATGTCTGGAATTTCATCATCGATAACCAACGGTTTGATGCCTGTTTTGCTCATTGTGACCAGATGCCTTTTTTCCGGTATTTTTTTATGGTATTTCATTGTGTACGTTGAAAAAGCGGCTTGTCAAATGAATTGTCATTGTTTCCGAAGGAATAAAATTCATTTTACAGTAAAACTACACCCAATCCACTTCACAATTCGCGCCCGTGTGCTGTGCGCTGTCTTTGGTATACTGGTGAAATTCAATATCGATGCCGTTGGGATCCTTAAACCAGAATTGATGGGTGTTGTCACATCCCAAAACAATATCAGTTGTGTCAATACCGGCATCAGTGAGTTTGGCTCGGACACCGGCAATGTCGTCTGTTTCCAGACACAGATGGCGCAATGCACCGTTGGTTTCCTCTGTATAGTCGTCGTTATGAAACACTTCTATAAAGTTCCCCTCGCACATTTCCAGATAAAACCCGTAGGGTTTTCCGTCGAGAGTAAAATCGAACACCTTTTTCATTCCAAGTACATCGCAGTAGAACCTGCGAGTGGCATCGAGGTCTCTGGTGTAAACACAAACATGAGCAATGGATATTTTCATATGGACTCCTTTGGTATGGATGCTTTGATTCTTGTGTAAATTGCGACGTTTCGGTGCAACGTCAGCCGAGCCTGCAGCTGCGTTTCCAGATACATAAAAGTCTCAGGACTGAAAAAGCAAACATGTGTTTCGTCATTTTTGTAGTACCACTTTTCAAAAGGGGTACCCGCTGGGACAAACTGCGTCATGATAGCGAGCATACCACCGGGACGCAAACAACGCCATAACTCCTCAATCACCTCACGCGGATGATGCAGATGTTCCACCACCTCCGACGCGGTGATAAAATCGTATTGCGCCTCCAAAACTGCTTTGTCCGGGAAGAAGAATGAATCGTATATGGCCATTTTGTGCCCGGCATCCTCGAACATCAGATGAAGTGTTGGGCCTGGACCACATCCAAAATCGAGACCAGCGCTGCGTTTCTTTAACTGCTGGTTAACGGGGTTAAACAACCGGGCGAGAAAACGCCGATATCCATCATCTTCTGCCTGGTTGCGATGGTTCAGATAATGCGCCTTTTCCTGTGCATTGGACAAATATTCCCATGGTGGCACAAACACGAGGTGGCATTCGGGACAACTGAAGAAATGGCGTCTATTGTCATATGACAGCTGCGTAGTTTTAGCCTCCGCGCACAGCATGCACGCAGGGGGAAAAGTATGATTGTTTAATTGGCGCATAGATTTTCGTATCCGTAATTTTCCACAAAACCGTCAGAACTTCAATGCGATGTTGAAATGATGTTGTGTGCGATTGCACATCGAATGCCCCCTTGAAAAAGGAAACAAATTGGGAAAATGGCTTAAGGTGGACTACCCGATGAGCGCAATGGCCATGGCCGGCAGCTGGTTCGCCTGAGCCATTACTGATGTACCTGCCTGTGTCAGAATCTGGTTTCTGGCCAAATCGGCAGTTTCCTGGGCAACGTCCACATCCGCAATACGGCTGTTGGAGGCGGCAATATTCTCTCTCTCAACCGCCAGATTGGTCATGGCGCCGGTCAAGGTATTTTGTTTGGCGCCCAGTTGACTTTGCAATGTGGAGATTTGATTCATTGCGCCACCGAGTGCATCCAGCGCAGCTAGAGCGCCCTGTTGCGTATTTACCGATGTGTCCGAAAGGGGGGTATCCTCGCTGCCCAGAGTGTTGCTGTTCAGTGCGTTGATTTGAATGTTGGTGCTTTGGTTGTCGCCACTGCGGGCACCGATCTGGATTCGAACATTCGCAGAACCGTCTAAAAGCTTCTGGCCATTGAATTCGGCACTGGCCGACGTTCGGTCGATCTCCTCTCGAAGCGCGGTATATTCCTCCATGATCATGGCACGATCGCTATCTGATAGTGTTCCGTTCGCAGCCTGTATCGCCAGTTCCTGCATCCGGCCCAGGTTGTCATTCATCTCACTGGTAGCCCCTTCAGCTGTCTGGATCATTGAAATACCGTCCATTGTATTTCGCTGCGCCTGATTCAAACCGCGCAGTTGCGCCATCAGCTTTTCGGAGATAGCCAGTTCGGCCGCGCCATCTTTGGCGGTGACAATACGTTTCCCGGATGCCAGTTTGGACAGATTGTTCGCCAGTAAACTTTGGGTTTTGTTGAGTGTCCCCTGCGCGTTTTGCGCAGGAAGATTTGAGTTAATGTTGATCGCCATGGCTTTACCTAACCTTCCGTAGTTAAAATTCGCCACTTTCCAAAATGAGCAAATACTGTGCCTCGAATTTCCCTGTACCTGGGAAATCCGTTATCGCTATATAATAACAGCAAAATTCCCAGTATTCCATAATTTTTGCAGGCAAATCAGATGGGTTGTATCATACCACAAATTAGAATCATGGTCCTTTTTTGACATCGTTTCTCGCAGTTTCCGGCATGGTTTACTATTTACATCGTTTCAGTCTGTCTGTATCGTGCCCCACATTATGTGGCTGCTTTCAAATCACGGAGTTTCAATGGCACAGCTGTGGGGACAGCTGGGAATCACAGCATTCATCCTTGTTGCGATGGTAGTGTTGGCGTTTGTTACCGTTCGTGTTCTGAAACCAAAGCTGAATCCGATTCATAAAAACAGCCGGTTGACCTTGATTGAGACATTGCCCGTGGCACAGAGGCGCAGTATTCTTCTGGTCAAGGTGGATGAGCGGGAGCTGGTGATTGGCGTTTCAGAAACGGGAATGGAATTACTCCTGGAACTGGCCACACGCTGTGAAGATGTGCCGGAGAAAAGCGATGGGTGACGGGAGCTGGCTGGCGCATTTTGGCATCCTGGCATTGCTTGCTGTGGTGCCGTTCGTGGTGGTTGTATGCACATCATTTGCCAAGGTGGTGATCGTGCTGGGGATTGTGAAGAACGCATTGGGGGCTCAAACGGTGATTCCCGGGACGGTGATAACTGCGCTGGCGATGGTGGTCACTCTTTTTATCATGGGGCCAGTCCTTGATGAAATGATGGACGTTCCCATGCCACAGGCGGCGTCAACCGGAGATGCATCGGAAGGCAACAGGGCCCTTTTTGAAGACGCCCAAAAATTCTACGCGGCATTGTCTCCCCCTCTGATTCATTTTTTAAAACAGAACACGCCCAAAAAAGAGTTGGATTTTTATTCGGGACTGGACAACAGTGCAGATAAAAATGCCTCAACTGTTCGGGTGCTGTTACTGGCGTTTGCATCGGCTGAACTGATTGAAGCATTTATGCTCGGTATTTTGGTGCTGGTCCCATTTCTGGTAGTGGATTTAATTGTGGCCAACACGCTGGCGGCCCTGGGTTTTGTTTCGATTCCGGCGATGGCCCTTGCGCTCCCTTTTAAATTGTTGTTGTTTGTTGCAGCGGATGGATGGCACTTGCTTGTAAATGCGCTAATCATTTCCTATGGAATAACGTAAACTTGACTTTTACCTCTTAAAAAATTCAAATAGTGATTAATTTGAGTGTGTTCTTGTATTTACGATATGTAATTACGTGTTTCGGCTGGGACGTTCCCGCCAATATTAGGTTTTGAATTCACGTTTGGAGGCGGCCGACATGGGCGATAAAGACAGCAGAACCATTCTTCTGGATGATGATGGCAATCCGGTGACCATACCGGAAGCTGAACATAATGATGAATCGACGGAGATAGAACCGGATCGTCATCGACCATCAACACTTATAGTGGTGCCACTGAACGAGAACATTCTGTTCCCCGGTATGACCATTCCCATGGTGCTGGAGTCGTCCAGTTCGCAAAATGCTGTGGAATTCGCCATGACGCAGGGGCCCTATATTGCGCTGGTGCCGCGTGTGGATCCCCTTGATAACGACGCAGAGGAAATTCCTACCCCAAATCCCGATGATGTGGCTAATTTCGGCGTTATTGGCCGGGCATTGAAAATGCTGAATTTGCCGGATGGGAATCGGTCGGTGGTGGTGGAATGCATGGCGCGCGTAAAAATTGTCCGCTACATTCGCAGCAAGCCATTTTTGATTGCCAAAGTGGAATACCCCACTGATACCTACCGAGATACAAAAGCCAATAAAGCGTTATGGCGCGCGGCACGAATGTCGTTGCAGGAACTGTTTCGGGAAATCCCGGGCCTGCCCGAGGGATTCAATGTGGCCGCCGCGAATCTGGATGGTCCCGCGCAATTAACGGATTTCGTGGCCGCACACATCGATTTGCCACGCAAGGAACGGTTTGGTCTATTGACCGAACTGCAGGTGGAAAAGCGGCTGGCGATAGTGGCGGAGGCGTTGACGCGGGAATTGGAACTGGCCCGACTGGCGGGTCGCATTCGCGATGAAATTCGCGAGAAGGTGGAAAAGACGCAAAGGGAATACTACCTGCGTGAACAGATGAAAGCCATTCGCCGGGAGCTGGGTGAGGAAGTGGATCAGAAGGATTTGCTCACTCGGGAACTGGAAGAAAAAATTGAGCAGGAAGGCATTCCAGAGGAGGCCGCCAAACGTGCGCGCAAGGAGCTGAAGCGGTTGGAAGTGCTGAATCCTGAATCACCGGAATACAATGTGATTCATACCTATCTGGACTGGATTATCTCTTTGCCATGGTCTTCAGAGACGAACGACTCGGATGATCTGGTGGACGCAAGGCGCATCCTGGATGAGGACCATTATGGTCTCAAAGAGGTTAAGGAACGCATTATTGAATTTTTGGCGGTGAAAAAGCTGAAGCCGGAACGAAAGGGAGCCCTGTTGTGTTTTGCCGGACCTCCCGGCGTTGGTAAAACCAGCCTTGGGCAGTCCATCGCGCGCTGCCTGGGACGAAAATTTTACAGATTCAGTCTGGGCGGCATGCGGGATGAGGCAGAGATTAAAGGACATCGGCGAACGTACATAGGCGCCATGCCCGGAAAAATATTGCAGGGACTGAAATCCGTTGAGGTGCGCAACCCCATTTTCATGCTGGATGAAATTGATAAACTGGGCAGCAACAGCATTAGTGGCGACCCATCGAGCGCCATGCTGGAGGTGTTGGACCCGGCGCAGAACTATGCATTTCTCGATCATTATCTCGATATTCCCTTTGATTTGTCGAAGGTTATGTTCATCTGTACCGCCAACGTCAAAGCAAACATTCCCGGACCGTTACTTGATCGTATGGAAGTGATCGATATTCCCGGCTATATCGTTGATGAAAAAGTGGCCATCGCCGAACGACATCTCGTGCCGCGCCAGGTGGAGGATAACGGATTAAAGCCGAATCAGATCTCATTCAGTCACGCGGTTTTACATTCCATCATAGAAGGTTGGACCGCGGAGGCAGGGGTTCGAAATCTGGAGCGGGCCGTGGGGCGTGTTTGTCGGAAAGTGGCTGCCCGAGTTGCATCAAACCAGGTAAAACGCAAGGTCACGATTTCGCGAAAATCGTTGCCGGAGTATCTTGGGGGACGTCGCGTCAGCAAGGAATCATTGCGCAGTCCCAAAGTGGGCACTGCAGTGGGGCTGGCCTGGACGCCGGTGGGCGGCGATATTCTGCGCATTGAAACCACGCGCATGCCCGGCAAGGGGCGCTTTCGGGTAACCGGGCACCTGGGCGAAGTGATGCGGGAATCGGTGGATATTGCGGTGTCGTATATTCGGGCGCAGCACAAAATGTTGAATGTTTCCCATGAGATTTTCGAAAAAGAAGACCTGCACGTACACTTCCCGGCGGGCGCAGTTCCCAAAGACGGTCCATCGGCTGGTGTGACGATTACCAGCGCTCTGGTGTCGCTGCTGGCCGGTAAACGGGGTGTGAAACCCAAAGGCCGTATCGCCATGACCGGGGAAATGACTCTGTCCGGGCACGTGCTGCCGGTGGGTGGGATTCGCGAGAAAGTACTCGCGGCGCAGGCGGCCGGGGTTCAAACGGTCATTGTGCCGTATGATAATCGCAAGGACGTGGAGGAGATTCCTCCGCACACCATCAAAGGTCTGACATTCGTGTATGCCAAAAACTACAACGATGTATTGGCCGAGGCATTGGAGCTTTAACAGTCACATTCTCCACCTGAAGTCGAAAATACACTGTTGATGATGGCCTGGGCGCAACCGTCGCCGCTGTTTACAGTGATGGCGCCAAAGCTCAGTTTCGAGGAGATATGCGAAATCCGGTTCTCTGTCGTTTGGGCGATGGAAATGTACGTCAATTTTGGGATGACACAGGGGCCACAGCATGGAATGTCCGCTACACTTTTTTGAGAGGGAAAGGCGGGTTGTTCGAGGGATGTCGGACTGCAGCAATCATTGTGTCTGCTTCCATTTTCAGATTGCGGTGGTATTGCGCAGCAGGGGGATGTCATTTTGGGGACCCGCATCTGATTCAGCAATGGTTGCAAAGAATTGATTTGTTTTTGCTGGTTTTCGCAAAGCTCTAAATCGAAGAGCCGCTGTTTCATCTTGTGTGTCATGTGTTCCTTTTCACCTGTTCACAGTGAAAATGTGCAAATCAGGGAATCGATGGCAAGATGAGACAGCGTTGAACTCTAAATTCCTGGGCGGAATCTTGCGCGACCCTCTGCGAAAGTGGCACAATGCCTGTCAGGGAGACAAATTTCAGATGAATGAAGAAAGTTTTAGAAAATATCTGGCTGGGGCAGTGAAAGTACATGCATCGGATATTCATTTCAAGCCCGGTGGCCCCGCAGCATTCCGTGTGAAAGGTCAGCTGTTGCCCACCACCGGGGCGACGCTGACGCCGGAGGACACGGAAACGATTTGCCGTTATGTGATACGCGATTCCGAAATGGTGAAAAAACTGTCATTGCTGCAGGATTACGATACATCGTATGTGCTTCAGGGACATGCCAGGTTTCGCGTCAATATCTACCGTCAGCGGGGATCGTTGTCGCTGGTGCTGCGCGCCATTCCGGATAAGGTGCCATCTTTTGACGAATTGCTGCTGCCACCCCAGGTGGCGGAATTCGCGAGTTACGAACAGGGACTGGTTCTGATTACCGGCGCCACGGGAACGGGAAAGTCGTCCACACTGGCGTCATTGATTGGGTATATCAATGAACACAAGTCATGTCACATTATCACAATCGAAGATCCCATTGAGTTTGTGCATAAGGACCGCCGTTCATCGGTGTCCCAGCGGGAAGTGGGGGCGGATACAGCTGATTTTAACCGAGCGTTGCGCGCTGCGCTGCGGCAGGATCCCGATGTGATTCTGGTGGGTGAAATGCGTGATTTGGAAACCATTGATATTGCGCTCAAAGCCGCAGAAACGGGACATATGGTTTTTTCGACTGTGCATACGCCCGATGTATCCAAAACCATTGGGAGGCTGATTGGAGTCTTTCCGCCGGAGGAGCAATCGATGGTACGCATCCGACTGGCTGAGAACCTGAAAGGCATTATGAGTCAGCGTTTGATTCCCCGCTCCGATGACAGCGGAATGATAGTGGCCACAGAAATTATGAAGATGACCGGCACTGTGGAAGACGCCATTCGAAATCCCACGCTGACTGCGACGGTCAAGGATATAATGGAGCGTGGTAGAGAACAGTACGGCATGATGTCATTTGATCAGTCATTGACGGATTTGTATAAGGGGGGACTGATTACCCTGAAAGTGGCGAAACGCTTCAGCAGCAACCCTTCTGATTTCGAACGGGCACTCCATTTCGAGTAGCCATGTGTCATTCGTTGCTAAGCGCAGCATTTTCGAACAATTGTGCGACCAATGCGTCATAATCGGATTCAGTGCGGATTTTTTTTATTTGCTTGAACACTTTGGCATCTTCTTCAAACCATGATGCGAAATATACCCAATACTCCTTCATTTTCTGTAAGCGATGGGCTGTGCCGGACAGGGTGTTTCGGTAGTGCAGAAAAACGGCGTTGTGAAACTGATGGAGTTGTTTTTGGCGCTCAGCACCGGCAGGCACAGGCAGGCCGGAAATTCGGGCGGCAAGATATGGATCGCGCAGCAGTCCGCGTCCAATCATGAATCGGGAAATGCCAGGATATCGCTGACACATATGCAAAAAAGAATCGACCGACGTAATGTCGCCATTGAGAACGACGGGATGTGGGCTCTTTTGGACACAGGCGTCCAGCGCTTCCCAGTGCTGGTCGCCTTCATACATTTGCCTGGCTGTTCGGCCATGAATAATGATTTCGTCCAGTGGAAGTTCACACAAAAGAGGAAGCAGTCGTCCAAGGTCATCGGCGGTGGTTAAACCGAGCCGTGTCTTAATGGAAATGTTGATTTGCAGTGCGTCAGTGACATCTTTCAGAATGGAAACGATCTTCTCGGGAAAGGGCAATAGTCCTGCGCCGCGACCCCGATTTGTCACCGTCGGGTAAGGGCATCCCAGGTTCCAGTTGATGGTTCCATATCCGGCTTCCTTAAAAAAAAGTGCAGTTTGAATGAATTCTGACGAGCTTTGTGCCAGTAGTTGGGGCACTATAGCAAAGCGACAACTGGAAATCGCTTTGGCGTCATTTCGGATCCGCTTTGCCTGTTTTTCCGGATTTCCGAGGGGAACAAACGGGGTGATTGCGTGGCTGATACCGTCAAAATTATTTGAAAAAATACTATAAAACCAAGGGGTTGTGACGCCTCGAACAGGGGCGAACTGAATAACAGGCAGCATGGTGTGTCTTTAAGAAATTATTATGTTCAATTCAAGTCTTTTGATTGTTACGACAAACTTTCGAGGTTTTTAAATTTGACAACTGTCTCCAGGGAAGGCAAATAATACTGTTAATTTTGGATTCCCCAGGGGCGCGATATAATTTTGGAGTGATTTAATGATGAAAAATTATACTTACTTTTTATTTCCAGCCCTCATGTTGTCTCTTTTGACTGGTTGCGACTATCTGAACGCAGATGATGTCTGTTCACCGAACGAAGAGATGATAATCAAAGAATGCAGCGAACTCAATGACGATTTGGATTCCTGTGATCCCGACGCAGAGATGCATGTTGCCGGTTGTTACATCGCAGAGAAGTGCGACAAGAAAGGCAAATGTAAACAAATCTGTGACGGTGCGCCGGTTCCCTGCGACCAGTTGAGTGAGGATGCGTGCGACGTGGCGTTGAACTGTATGTGGTACTACGATCCCAACAATCTTGACAAAGATATCGAATAAACCTGTAGGGCAATCGCAAAGTCGTCGCTGCAGCAAAATAATGTAGGGCCCGGGGTTTATCCCCGGCCGAAAACTGGTTGCGGCGGCAGA
>JAFGQN010000089.1 GCA_016935665.1 Deltaproteobacteria bacterium
AAACGCTTCTTTGTGCCAACGAATCATTTTATGCATCGATGCGACCTCCGTTTTGCGCATCCCCTATTCGGCCGTTTTGAAAATTTGTTGCAATTAACCGGTCATTTTTTTTTCAGAACGCTTTAATTTCAGGGAGTTCGAAAAGGCTAGAGTCTTTTCTGGGCCAACAGAAAGAGGAGTCTTATGAATGAACAATCCAATATACCTTTGTCGGAGCTGATGGCCCTGGTGGATAAGGTTCGCGATATGGCGGAAGGCACTCCGCATTACAGCAGACGGCGTCCGTATTGTGGGCGCACCCTCGCTTTGCGCTGATTTTTAATTCTGTATCAAAAGAAACCGCATCTTTGCGGCAGAAGAAGGCATGTTTGGTGCCGCGGTACCCTCGTTTTGCGCTGAAATTCAAATCTGTATCAGCAGAAACCCCATCTTTGCGGTAAAGAGGGCATCTTTGGGGCGCGGTGGGTGGTTCCGCATCAAAAATTTACGCGCCGTCTCATTAAAATAGCAGTCCGTTTTATGGAAAAATGAGTTTGTCTCAAGGGGGCAATACCTGCGTCTCATGATTTTTCCATCTGTATCAACAAAAAAGGACTCTGAATCAGGTGTCACGTTTGAGGTCACTGACAACCACTATTCAAATATTGGATATAAACAACCAATGCATAAAGATGGTGCTATCCATGAAGGCGCGTACGTTCAGATAAACGACATAAAAGGCGGATATGAAAACATTATATTAAAATTATCTGCAATGCTCAAACGGCGAGCGTCGCCGATTCCTCGGTACTAAAATTACTCCACCCACCCCATGTCTACTAAAATCGCTCAAACGATTTTGCGTTGTTTTATGCCGTCTTCTTCGTGGAAAACAACAACACATCTCAGTTTCTTGTGAACTTCCACCAGTTGAAATTGAACAGCTTTCCTGCACCGCCGGTGAAGACGAAATACAGATTGTGCAATCCTTTTGCGCCGCTGACATCGCAGGATACCGTCTCCCATTTCTGACCGCCGCCGGTATTGGGAACGGTACAGGTTCCCACCGGCGCACCGTCGCGATTGTCCAGGTGAAGTGCGATGGTGCCGCCGTTTTCCGACGCCACCCGGGCCTCGAACTTTCCGGCTCCGGAACCGAAGCTGACGCCACGGACTTCGATAAAGTCGCCGTTGTCAATATCGGTCACGTTCATTCCACCTTCGGCGCAGGCTTCGGTCTTGAGACCGCTCGCCCATGCAATGGTCTCCGCTTCTATCTGTTGGTACGGATTCAATCTGGATAGCTGCAACTGACCGATCTCCGACCACCACGGTCGCTCATCTATCGTTCCGTCTGCGTTGTAGGGCATCTCGTCCACGCATATGGAACGACGTTCACGATGCTCCGATGTTTCCGCGAAATTCAGCTCGTAATGAAAGCCGAAAAGATACGTGGTTCCCTTAAACTCAACGATTCCCGGGTGGTTGCCGGAAGAGCGGGAGACAGGTTGCATGATATATCCCATGGTTGTCCATGGACCGGTGGGACCGTCGCTCATGGCATACCCAATGCCTTCGGGACAGCAATAGGACGCAAACGCAAGGTAGTACTTATCAGCGCGTTTGTAGAACCACGGCCCTTCCTCAAACAAATCCGGCCTTTCGAATTCAATGATATCCCCCGAATACGAGATCATGTCCTCGTTCAGTTTCACGTAGAAAATGCGTTTATGGCCCCAGTACAGATACGCCTGTCCGTCGTCGTCGATGAAAACGCTGGGATCGATGTCGTCCGATGAATCCGGATTGTGGATGAGGGGTCCACCGATGGCATCCACAAATGGACCGATCGGGCTGTCGGCGACGGCCACGCCGATGTCCGAATGCCAGGAATCGCTTCTGTTCATAGGGCAATACAGATAGAATTTTCCATTTCTGAAAATGGCCTGCGGCGCCCATGCGTTTTCGCCGCTGGACCAATCGAAGGTCCTGTTGGGATCCCTCACCCCGGCAACGACACCGTGGTCGGTCCAGTTCACCATATCCTTTGTACTGTACAACATCCAATCATACATCCTGAATCCGGTCGCATCGTCTTCGTCGTGAGTGGTATACAGATACAGCGTATCCTCGTAAACCAGCGGCGCGGGATCGGCGGTGAACTTGGTCTGAATAATCGGATTGACGCCATAAACCGGGGTCGAGTCCGTATCAATTTCTGTTCCCGTATCCGTATCTGTATCTGTATCTGTATCCGCGTCAATATCCGTATCTGTATCTGTATCTGTATCAGAGTCCGTATCCGTATCTGTGTCCGTATCCGTATCTGAGTCCGTATCCGTATCAGCGTCCATATCCGTATCAGCGTCCGTATCGGCATATGTATCGGCATCGGTATCGCTGTCTGAATCCGAATCTGAATCGCTGTCAGTGTCGGCATCGGCGTCGCTGCCGGAATCGCTCGGGTTGGCGCCATTTGCCCCACATCCCAATACGATTATCGACCCCGCCAGCGAAAAACATATGAACCCCATAAATGAACTGATTTGCCTTTTCATAGGTGACGTCTCCATTCTCCAAATAACGTTATTGTTTTGAAACGCTCACTGGCCTGTGGCGTTGCATGCTGAAAATCAGGTGTCAAAAGTGAATTCAGACGAAACAATTTTTGTAAGCCCCTGTAGACGGCATGGTTGCCTCTTCAGGGAACATAAAGAAGGTCTAACCGATACGACTTAGTCATCAATTTTGTGACATCAATCATCGGCTCTGCTCTACCGTATCGCATTGGCCTAATGAAACAGACCTATTGAACGAATCGTTCCAGATGTGCCAGTACCTGCGGATGCCGCTTCGTGTATGTGATCAAGTGGAAGCAGCTGTTTATTGAATATGGCGACGGTACGGTGAATATTTGGAACAAACTGGAGCGCCCTCAGATATACATGGAAAACGGTCATATTAAATACTTTGCAGTTACTACATTTGATGTGGATAAAGACATGGATGTGGGTGGAGACAACCACGGCAGCAAGACTATCGTCGTTCCATTTGACGGTCAGCTCTCATAATCGCCAACATGAACCATTTGGAAGCATCATTCGGTATGCGGTGTCTCATTTCATCGCCATCACCGCGATAGTACAATGACACAGATACAGGATGTGTCCCCTGTGGCTTATGGCTTATGATACCTGAAACGGGCTTCGTCCCCAGTGTTCTCTGTGGCTTATGGCTTATGGCTTATGATACCTGAAACGGGCTTCGTCCCCAGTGTTCTGTTTTCAAACCAGCCGTGAACGCTACGTTTCGCATCTTCTGCCATCGCATACACAACTGGTACCACAATTAATGTTAATAACGTTGAGCTGGTCATTCCCCCTATCAGCACCCAGCCAAGGCCGTTTTTCCATTCGCTTCCGGCACCGTGCGACAGAGCAATGGGAAACATGCCGATAACGGTTGCACCCGCAGTCATCACGATAGGACGTAAGCGTAATTTGACAGCCTGTGTCAATGCGTCGTGGATACTTTTTCCTTCTGTCCTCAGGGTATTGGTGAAGTCAACCACCAAAATCGCATTTTTAAGAACCAGGCCGACCAGCATGATGACACCTAGCAGACTGAAAATATTCAGCGTCTGTTGAGACAGTGCCAGGGCAAGCAATGCACCGATGACAGAAAGGGGAATGGAAAATAAAACAACCAAAGGGTGAAGATAGCTTTCGTATAAAGCGACCATTATAAGGTAAACCAATACGATGGCGATAAGCAAAGCAGAGCCAAGGCTTCCAAAAGCATCTCCCTGCATTTTTAAGTCTCCCTCCAGTAAATAGGTAACTCCCGCAGGCAATTCAGAATTCTTCAATAGCGTTTGAATATCTGCACCAATATCCCCCGCTGCCCGGCCCAGTGCTTGAGATTCGAGCATTACCGATGAAATCCGCCCGTACCGCTCGAGTTTCGTGGTTCCCGTTTGTTCAGTAATAGACGCAAATTGCTTGAGTTTTATGGTTTGTCCAGCGCGGTTTACAATGGTGAGGTTTTCGATATCGGCAACAGATTTGCGGTTGAAGGCATCAAGTCGCACGTTGATATCATATTCATAGTCTCCGGTCTGAAATTTGCTGTCTGTGTTTCCACTGAAAGAGGTTTGTATGGTGGCACCTACTGTTTCGGACGATAGTCCCAAACGGGCCATCTTTTCTTTGTCTATTTTAATAGCGATTTCTGGCGTTCCGCCTTCAACGCTTAGTTGAACATTGTTTGTGCCGGGAATCCTGGCAATTTTTTTCGCCATTTTTTGGGCAAAGGCATATAGTGCATTTGGATTTGCAGACCGAAAAACAACCTGAACAGGCGCATCATCGGCGCCGCCACCCAACATACTCACAACGGCAGAACGTACTTTTACATCCGTGAAATTCCGGTTCAGCTCACGTTCAAGCGCTTTGACAAATTGACTTGAAGAAACAGTCCGTTTGGTTTTATCAACAAGCTTGATATTTATTTCTGATTTATAAGTACTGCTCTGTGACATTAACATACCGGAAGTACTGCCTACTGAGGTGTATAGATTCAGTACTTCAGGTTTTTTGTAGATGGCTTCTTCAATTTTTTTTGTGGCAAGATTATTTTGTTTAAGGGTGTAATCCTGTGGATACTCGATGGTTACAACGCATTCGCCCATGTCGCCAATGTTGAAGACTTCACTGCCGACAAACCCACCCGCCACGAGCAGCAGAGAGCCGACAAACATCAAAAAAGCAATACCTGTGGTTATCCATTTGTGCCGCAATGACCATGAAAGTATCTGTTGAATGAAATTGGAAAAGTGGTCGATGCCTGCCTCAAACACGGATATTGTTTTCCCCCAAAGGGTTTTGCGATTGAGATGCTCAAGTTGAGAGAAACGGGAGGTGAGCAGCGGCACAACCGTAAAAGCCACCAATAAACTCAACACAACTGAAATAACCACTACCATTGCAAATGGCGCAATGATGGGGGATATAATACTTTTTGACAAAGCCACAGGCAGGAATACAACTACAAGAACGAGGGTAATTGAAATGACACTTAATCCAATTTCCCTGACGCCATCTATCGTTGCCTGCACCCGGTTTTTTCCCATTTCGAGGTGTCGGTAAATGTTTTCCAGCACCACAATGGCATCGTCCACCAACGTTCCAATAACCAACGACATAGCCAAAAGCGTCATCAGGTTCAGGGAATACCCAAGTAATTTCATCCCAACAAATGATGAAATAAGAGATAGAGGTACCGCGATCATCACAATGATCGCGTTGCGTCCGCTATGCAGGAAAAAGAACATAATAAGGGTAACCAGCATTATGGCCAGGGTTAAATCTTTCCCAACTGATTTGGCGGCTTCGAGAATAATCAGTGAGCCATCCCGTGGAATACCAAATTTCAGATGAAACGCCGAATACTGTTTTTCAAGTTGAGCAATTTCTTTTTTTACCGCATCGCAAACGGTCACAGTATTGGCATCATCCTTCTTAGTGATCTGAATACCGACAGACTGAATACCATTCACCCGGTACAACGTTGTCGCGTCTTTTTCAGTATCGATGACTTCGGCAATGTCTTTCAGTTTCAATAAAGAACCGTCGGGAAGTTGAGTAATATTTAAATTTGCAATGTCGGATACGGTGGAAAATTTTGCCGACATACGAAGCATGGTCTGGCTCGTGGAACGGCTTATTTTCCCTGCCGGGAATTCAAGGTTCGACGATTGGATTGCCCGCACAGCCTGCATAATCGATAGATGGTAATTATCCAGCTTCTCGTGATTGATATTGACCTGAATTTCCCGTTGGGTGCCACCCAGCAGGGTGATCTCTCCTACGCCATCGATTTTTGCAAGCGCCGGTTTAATCCGATAATTCAATTCGTCGTATAGCTTGACAGCAGTCAGGTCTGATTTAACACCGAGTGTCATGATGGGAAGCTGGTTGGCCGAAAATTTTGCGACCGACGATGCCAATGCCTGTGGGGGGAGAAGGCTGTGGATGGACCGCACTTTGCGCACCGCGTCATTCACAATTGGATCAACATCGGCGCCAGCTTTCAGGGACACCATCACAACAGAAATGCCTTCCTGCGAAATGGAGCGAATGACATCAATATTGGGTAATCCGGAGACCGCTTCTTCCACTCGTTTGGATACGCTGTTTTCGACTTCGGCAGGTCCGGCGCCGGGATACGCAGTAACGACCGTAAATACAGGAGATGAAAACTTTGGCAACAATTCGTAATTGAGGGATGTAAAGCTCATGTACCCAAGAAAAACAAGTATTGTGAAAACCACCACAACCAAAGAAGGTCGTTTTACAGATATGTCTGATAACCTCATAGCTGTTGCCCTCTTCCATTAATTACTTTTACCTTACTTCCATTCTGAAGGTTCATTTGGCCAGAACGCACTATCTTTTCGTTGATGGTCAAACCGTCGGTTACCAATACTGAAGTTTCATCTATTGGAAGAACTTTAATGTTTTCAGATCGCACCGAATCGCCGGTGAGTACGTAAACACTTGCATCGTTGATACTCCCAACAATGCATTTGCGAGGGATGACCAAACCGGCTTCCTGCATTTCGCTTTGAAATACAGCTCTACCGGTCATTCCTGCACGTAATTCGTTCCCTGTATTGGCCACGCTGACTTCGACCTCGTATCTGCCTGACAAGTCAGGTACAACGCCAATGCTTTTTATATTTCCGGTGAACGGCTCATGAGATGAACCATTAATCGTTATTTTAACCTGTTGTCCGTTGTGAATTCTGAACAATTCAGTATCTGCAATTCTTACGGCAAATATCATTTGGTTTTGTTTCTGGATGGTAAACACGTGTTTGGATGGCACAAGAAAATCCCCCTTTTCGACCGAACGTTCTGAGATAACGCCGTTGTCCGGGGATTTAATGACCGTGTTTTTCAACTGCTTTCTTATGGCGGTTAAACTGGTACGTGCATTCTGATAGCTGAGTTTTGATGCTTCCAATTGCTGTGCGGTAATCGCGTCACCTTCTGCCAGGCGAACAAAACGGTTCATATCTTTGTTCGCATTTTCAAGGATGGCCTTTGCGAGTTGGAACTGACTTTTGAGTACTTCTTTTTCAACTGTTACCAGCGTTTGCCCGGCTGCAACGCGATCACCGACATTACCCACCACAGAAGTTACCCTCCCCGATGTTTCGGAAAGGACGCTTATTTCGGCGCCTGACCGCAACGTTCCGTTTTCTTCCAGTATTTGTTTGGCCTGTAACGTCGTGGGAACGACTATTTCCACTGGAACAATGGCACTATATGCCAGCATGGTTTTCAACTCAGTGTCGGTTTGTTTTTTATTGCTTAATATTTTTGCGACCATCACAACGACAACTGCGATAGCTGCGATCAGTGTTATGTATCTGCCAATTCTCTTCATATTCGACTTCCTTTCAGATTTAACGGCTTGTTAAAAATTGAGTAATTCTCCCTTTGCTTTCCTGATTTCCAACTCCGCATTTTTTAACTGATTGAGTGCATTGAAGTATGAGAGGCGCGCTTCGGTGAGACTGGTTTCCGACATTAATACGTCCGACAGGGGGACGACCTGCTGTTGATAACCCTGTAAGCCAATATCGTAAGCTTCCTGCGCGACTTCAATGCTTTCCTGCTGTCGCCGCAACGCATTCAGACTATTTTCGTATTGCCGTTCAGCATTCGAAAATTCTCTGGCAAATTGACTGGATGTTTCTTTTCGTGTGTTTAAAAACTGCTGGATCTCAATGTCATTTTGCTTAATCTTTGCAAATTTTTCTAAACCATCGAATATCGGAATGGTAAGCGATAACCCAATGACGCCAACTTTAAAAAATCTGTCACTTCCTTTGAAAAAGTCGAATTCATTGCGTTGTCCCTGAAAAGAGTACTGCCCGAAAGCCGCCAGTGTTGGCAGATATAATTGTCGGTTCAGTTTACGCTTCAGCGAAGCGACTTCTATTTGACTGTCAAGCAATTTGATTTCGATCCGGTTGGTCAAATCAGGCAATGCCGCAGGAGCAGGTATTGGTACAAAGCGCAAAGAATCAGACAATTCAATTTCCGCAATATTTTCAATTCCAATTATTTGTTTCAGGAATCCAAGTTGCTGCAGATATAACTGCTCAAGATTATCGATTTGTGTTTGCAGGTTGCTTTTATTAACGATAACCCTTGAATAATCGACTTTGCGAATAACGCCATTTTCGCGTTGAATTCCTGCGATTTCAAGCAACCTGCTGGTATTCTGCATTGAAATATTTAATTGTGCGATTTGATTGCGGGTCGTCAGAATCAAGTAATATACTTGCGAAATCTGATAAATGACTTCTTCTTTCTTTTGTTGGAGGCTTAATTCCGCTATCGCTTCAAGTCGTTTTGCCACTTTTAACGAAGTAAAATAACTCTGATTATAAAGTAGCTGGGTTGCCTTGAAGCCGCTGTGCCAATCGTATTTCGTGCCTGTCTCAACAGCGATCATACCGGTTTGCCCAAATATTTCCCCTGGCAGAACCGTTTTGGGAATGGCATAAAAGTAACTGAAGTCGCTGTATGCCGAAATCTGGGGAAACAATTTGCTTTGTACTTCTTTTAGCTGGTAGTCTGCTTTTTGCTCTTCGAGAACAGCATTTTTCACATTCACGTTTTTCTCAACCCCCAGTTCACAAGATTGTTTTAATGACAAAGACAATACAGTCTCCTGTGCAGAGGCCCGCTGGACAATGTCCTGTGTCGAGGCCTGCAATAATCCAAATAGTACAAGCAGTTCTGTGATTATTTTTTTTGTTTTCATTGCAGTTGCTTTCTTGAAACCGAACAGTCGGTTTGTTTGAAATACGAAAAAAAACCGACTGTTCGGTTTGTTGATAATTTAAAAAATAAACCGGGATTTCCGGCTAATTTTAAAATAAAATTATTTTATGCTTTTATTTGCTCATACAGTTTATCCCAAAGAACTAGAACTGGCGCTGTCCATTCTTTAATTTGGGAACCATGCATTATCGTATTCATCACAACACCATCACCCAAATAAATAAACGTTTGTGCGATTTCTTCATCTGTCATCGGTGATTTAATTTCCCCATTTTCTCTTGCTGTTTTGATCACTGCGGACCAAATCCGAACTTCATTTTCAAGGCCAAGCAACATTATTTCTCTGAATTTGGGAAAGAGTTTGATCGCATCAAATACAAGCGAGAAATAATTCATACTGAATTCACTTTCGCTCTCATTTCCTTTGAATTTTTCAAAATAGTTTTTGACAAACGTTTCTGCCCCGTTGGAATGGTCGTGAAAAAATCTATGGAAGGATTCTGTGGAATATTTATCATAGTCGTGCACCATGACCTCCGTAAAAAAGAAATCCAGGACTTCTTCAAGAAGTTGTTCTTTGCTTTTGAAATAATGGTAAAATGCTCCTTTTGATAACCCTGTTTTTTCCACAATTTCTTTCATCGTCACTTCTTTAAAACTTTTTTGTAAGAATAATTTCGATGCAATTGTAATAATATGTGTTTTTGAATCTCTCATAAACCGACCATCCGGTCTATTTATAGTGGTAATAATTGTTCCATGCAAGAAAAAATGACTTTTTAAATTAGGTGATGGGACAGAAAGCCATTTTGCGTTTACCTTTGATTGAGCGAAATGCCCTGTTTTCATTCATGCCCGATTTTATAAACCTGAAAAATAGCATTCATCCGAAAAGAATAGCAATAGAAGAATTGACTGCGGTTTAGAGGTATTGAAATTTTTCACTTCATACCCGCAACTGGGCGCAGCCTTTCGCTAATTTGATTTTTCGATTGCTCAAAAAGTCTGATTTGACTCTGGCACCCTCATCGCAGTAGAAATAGTCGAATTCCTCCCGCGGTGGTAGTCCCGCAGGCATTGAGACGGGTGGTTTGGAAGGTGGGTCAACACTGTGAAGATATTTTTTTATTGATGCGCCGTCGGTGATATATCCGCTGTCGCAACAGACAGCTGCCCCATAAAAAGATAAGCGACAATGACACTGGGGATTAGCCATTTAAAAAACATCATAGAGTCTCCTTCATGCAGGGAAACGTACCGCTCGGGCGGCAGAATCCAGTGCTGTTGCTTTGAAGATGGACAAACCAAACCGAATCACAGAATCCGACACTAATGTAACATCAACATTTATATAGTTTCAGAACCCGTGTTATCGTCTACATCTCAGGTTGCATGTCAACGGAAATATGGATTTCTCGTGTGGCATTTAATCAGCACCACGATCCATCGTGTCTAATTTTAAAAACCAAACGAATGAGGAGAATCAAGGTTGAAGAATCAAGGCGATGCTCAGTACGCATCGCCAGCCAGACAGCAATTACTGCATTTTGTCGATAACGTAAGATGCGTGGCCGTTCAGATACGCGCTGGTCCAACCGCCGGATAGAGGTGCATCCAGCGCCAGAAGACAGCTGGTGTCAGCCACACCGTTTTCATCGACTTCGAAGTCGCAATCATCGAGTTTCCAGGCGGCCCAGCTAATTTGATTGGCATCCATCCAGTTGTGCCATTTGTTGGCCATGGTGCTGCACACGGCGGATCCATTCACACCGCCGTCCGCATCGGTGGCGCCCCATTCCGAAACAAAAATGGGCACGCCCGCCACACTGGCTGCTTCGGCTATGGCCAGATAATCGTCATCGTGGGTGCAGGAATAAAAATGGACCGTATACATAATGTTGGTCCCGCTCAACCTCGCGCTGGCGGATATCACATCGTCCACATCCTGGTCCCAGTTGGGGGTACCCAAAATCACCACGTTGGGATTGGCATCCGCATCCGCGTCCCGGATGGCGCTGACCACCGACTGATGGTAGGGTTTGAGCACCGCTGTCCAGCTGACATCCTTCGGTTCATTGAACGTCTCAAACAGAACATTGGGAAGCTGTCCGTATCGGCTCGAAATATCTTCGAAGAACGCAATGGCCTCTGCCGTTTCTTCATGGGCCGCGTGGGAATGCCAATCCACAATCACATAAACCCCTGCCGCAACCGCATTGGATATGATGGTTTCCACCTGACTGATCATTTCTGCCTGTGCAGTGGTGGAGTCCATATAGCCACTTTCCACATTGGTTCCCATGGCCGCCCGCATCACGCTCAAATTCCAGTTGTCGCGCATCCAGATGAGCGCTTCCTGGCTCAGGGCATACCCGTCGTATTCCCAGTTTAACCAGTGGGTGCTGACCCCCTTGAGTTGAACCGGAAAACCATACTCGTTCACCAGGTGAGCGCCCTGCACACTAAGATGACCATTGATTTCGACCGGAGTCGCGGTGTCGGCCACACATCTTCCCGAGTCGCAATGTTGTGTGGCCGGGCAGGCGGTGGTTGTCCAGATACCGGAAGCGCAGGTCTCCAGATTGCCAGTGGCGCCGCAACGGGTCTGACCATCAGTGCAAAGTATTGGTTCACCACCGGTAAATTGCATCTCATACACAGCAATACCAAAACCTGTATCTTCATCTATCACGGTTGGTTGAATCATGAATTCCGTCAGCGCGGCGCAATCCAGACCCGTAAAACTGGAGAATGCAACAGACCGCGTGATGATGCCCGTGCTTGAAGGGAGCGATACGCGGTCGGTGGTGCCATCTTCGCCAATATCATCCCACTTGGCGACCAGGTACACCTTTTGATCGGAAGAATACGTGATCTCCACCCCGTCGTACCCACAGGCATCATACTGTGGACCGTCCCAATTGAGGCTCACGCCCATTCCGGCGTACACTGTTCCAGCCGGTGGGGTCCAATCACTAAGGCCCCCTACAATCCATGACGCGCAGCGGGTACCCCCCCACGGCGGGACACTGACATCACCGCAAACGGTTTCTCCGCAATCCACACTCGATCCAAAGAAGGACCACCAGCCGCCGATTCGTCCTTCAATTTCTTCAATATCGTCATCACAGCTGGCAAAATCGTCAATTAGGCCAGGCTCAAAGCATCGCACGCCGTCGCAGGTTTCACCGGTGGTACAGGTGTCGCAAATGTTTGTTGTGTCGCAATTTTCTCCCAGCCATGGCGGTGTACAGGTGTACGCGCAAATCGCCGGTGTTGTCCATGCATCGTCAACCCAAACGATCTGCACATTGGCGGGAATCGACGTCGCATGGGAGGGCGGCGCATCGACGCAGGGCACCTGTTTGGTGTTGATGCAGGCACCGTTTTCCAGCACGAATCCCGTGTTGCAGGTAAAGGCACAAACGGCGGGCGCCGACCAGGCGGCGCCGTTCCATGTGACGGGGACATCCACAATCTGCGGCGTGGCGTTGGTCACCGCGTTCACCTTGCACGGAACCACCTTTTGATTGATGCAGAGGCCGTTTTCAAGGGTGTATCCCACAGCGCACTGATCACAGTTGGGACCTTGCCAACCGGGCTCGCAGGCGCACTGATACGTGGCCGTTGCCGCGACATCGGTACAGGTACCGTGAACGCATGGCGCATCCACACAGCCGGTGACTGCCGTCTGGCAATTCACGCCGGAGAAACCACCGACACACGAGCACACATATGCGTTGATATCATCCTGACACGCACCGCCATTTTGGCAGGGATTGGGGGCGCAGTTGTCGTTATTAATTTCGCAGTTGTCTCCGGACCACCCCGGCTGGCAGGCGCAAGTATATCCGTTGGAGGCATTGGTGCAGATTCCTCCATTTTGACACGGAAAATAGTCACAGGGCAATAATGGTTGGCCGGTATCCACTATAATGATTTGTGTATCCGTCGCAGAATCGGTATCCCCAGGGGTCGAACTGGCTGTATCCACGGTGGAATCGGTCCCCAAAACAGTGGAATCCGTCGATATTGCCCCCAAATCGCTGACAGAGTCTGTCCCGCCACAGCCACATTCGGTCCACGCATTACCGGACGGCAGACATGTTTGAACGCTCTGATGAGTGGGCGTGCAATCGCAAATCTGTGTGGCGCCAGGTGTACAGGAAGTTGTTGTGTTTTCATTTCCGGATCCATCGGCCGAGCCACACCCGTACGCGCCAGGGATTGCCAGCAATATTACAATACTCATCAATAGTACCCGCATGTGCCTATCCTTCCTCTATGATGCAACAATCCACAAATCCTTAATTTATACACTAATGTTGAATAATATCAAATACAGAAAATCAATTTTTTACATCGCAAGAGTATTAAAACGGGTGGGTCATTTTTTTGTCGTCTCAAACAGCGAAACGTACCTGGACAGGCCATTTGCGGCGAGCTGGTGTTTGGGAATAAACCGCAGCGACGCCGAATTGATGCAATATCGATTGTGCGTGGGTGCCGGGCCGTCTGAAAAGAGATGCCCCAAATGGGAGTTTCCAAAGCGGCTGCGGACCTCTTTGCGCCGCATACCATGACTCGTATCTGATTTTTCAACCACGTTTGCCGGTTCAACAGGCCTTGTGAAACTGGGTCACCCCGTACCGGAGTCAAATTTATCGGTGGAGCTGAAAAGTGGTTCTCCCGAAACCACATCGACGTAAATGCCCTCTTCTTTATTATTCCAGTATTCGTTTTTAAACGGGGGTTCTGTCCCGTTGGTTTGAGTCACCTCAAACTGAAGCGGGGTAAGGCGCTGGTGCAGCGCGTCTCGGGAGGGCCTGTGATATGGCACAGCGGTCATCGAACCATGAAATGTGCCCCAGACGCGTTGGATATAATCGGTGCGCCCGGAGGCATATTTATAACTGTTGTACCGTGCCAGGTTGGTTCGGTAAAAATTTTGGTGATACGCTTCAGCGGGAAAAAATTCAGTTGCTTTCCGAATGGGGACAACGATGGGGGATTCGAAGGACCCCGATTGTGCAATCGCCATTTTGGTGGTCCAGGCCCATTTTTTTTGATGCGTCGAGTGATAAAAAATAATGGAACGATATTGTTTTCCACGGTCTGCAAACTGCCCTCCCGCGTCGGTGGGATCTATCTGACGCCAATACACTTCGAGCAGTTGTCGGTACGAAATTCGTGCGGAATCATACACAACCTGCACGGCTTCCACATGATCGGTTTTTCCGAATGTCGCTGTCTGTTGTGTGTTTTTCTCTGCGGCATGCACCGTTGTCGCAATAAACAGCACAAAAATCGTCAGGATATTGATTTTCATTTGTTGCCCCTTTCATCGTCTTTCAAACGCAACCCTTTGCGTTGGCAGAGTTAAAATGGGCCCATTTCCAGGGCTCACACACAGTACGCGGCACAATTAAAAGTGTTACGCAAGGAGAAATCCAATTGTATTGAAGAAGTCCTGCGTTGCGGCATGTAAATGCTGAATTTGACATAGTTATTTGACCAAAAGATGCACAAGGGGCAATATGGGAAAAAGGAAGCAGCTGTAACCAAGGAGACATGTATGCGTTCTTTTTGTATTGTACTTCTGACAGGTTCCATTCTAATGATTGCCCCGTTGCTGCACGCAGCGGACGACGAGAAAGTGATACCGGAAGAATCGGCTTCTCCGTCGGAGTCTTCCAGTGAAATGGTTGTGGATACGGAACCCACGCCCAAAACCGATGCCGAAGGGCGGGTCATCGACGCGGATTTCATCAGCATTGGCGGAACAGCCGCATGGTTGAAACGAAATGGTCTGGGGGCGCACTTTGGGTTTGGCGGCTACACCTGCGGTCGAGAATACTGCAACACCGCGCTGGACACATCCATGCTGGGATCGATCTCATTGATTCTGGGCGCCTACTATAAATTCAACCCCAACTGGTCGGTGTTTGTGGACCTTACCATTGCCCACTTGAATACCAACTTTCGCGACAATCAGTACGGCGACGTGGGAGCGAATCGCGGCGTTGCCGTGCAGTTTTTATTTGGTCCCGCGTTTCACCTGCCCGTCAAGGGATGGCTTGATTTGTACACCAGCCTTGGATTTGGCCCCATTTCTCTTCGCGTAAAAACAGAGGGTGTAGACAAAGTTAAACATCGCTGGGGCGGATTCGACATTGAATGGACCATTGGCGCGAGTGTGTATATCTGGAGTGTCGGATTTCTCAAAGATCTATCCATGGGACCATTTATGAAGTTTGGCTTTCCCTTATGGATTCGGGTCTGCGACGAAGTGGATGGTGTGGACGTGGGCGGCTGCCAAAAACCATCGGACATGGACAATCAGGACCAGATGTTCTGGTCCGAAGCACCGTTCACATTCCAGATGGGGTTGGAAGTGCGCTACGAGTTCTCTTTTTTGAACAGACCTAAAAAAGCACTTCCCCCGGCCGCCACCAAAATGGACCCCGACGTGTCAACCGAAAAGGATGACAAGGCAGGAAACGAAGTCTCTTCCGATATGGGTTTTGATATTTAGAGCGCGTACCTTACCCTTTTTGTTTACCGTATTTTTCCGCCACATCCAATTCGAACCGGCTCCTGGCATCATCGTGATGCGTCAGGAACCATTCGGCGTGTTTTTTCAGATACGCGTCGCGAACCATGTCGTCATTTAAATCGTTGGGGATGCGTCGCATGCGTTCATCAATACTATCGAACCCCGCAAAGGGTAACGCCAATCTCTCGTTGCTGGACGCCACATACTCCGGATTCATCTCGATGCCCAGACACCGGCGCTTCAACTGCTGACAGACTCGCGCAGTAGTGCCGCTGCCCACAAATGGATCCACCACCAGGTCCCCTTCCCTGCAGGAGGCCAGCACCAGCCGCTCAATCAGTCCTTCGGGTTTCTGTGTGGGGTGCGGCTGGCGGTTGAAATTGCAGTAATGTACGTGGGAAAACTGCCAGACATCGCCGGGATTGGCGCCACGCATATTGTTGCGGGACCGATAATATTTCTGGGGAACCCGAACCGCATCCAGATTAAAATAAAACTGACTGGATTTGGTAAACATCAGAATGTCGTCGTGTCTTGGCGAAAAGCCGCGGGTTCGTCCCAGCCCCTGTGTGTAATGCCAGCAAATCCAACTGTTGAACTGCATATCCAGTTCGCGATGGAGAATGTCATACAGATATGAAATGAAGCGGACGCCCATAAACACATACAGGGTTCCTGCAGAATGCAGCACCCGATGCGCCTCAGCCAGCCACGCTCTGGTAAACGCCAAATACGCGTCGAACGCCAGTCGGTCCTGATTGTTGCCATAATTCTTGCCCAGATTGTACGGAGGATCCGCCACAATCAATTGCACGGACTCACTTTCAAGAGATGCCATCATCTCTACGGCATCCCCTTCCACTATTGACACATTGTTTTTTGCCGACGTACTCATTACCGGTCTTCACTCTGCATTACACACCCGAAACCAGACGAATGAAACAGCACGGTTTCCACCCTCCACACAAAATCGCCGCTGAAAATCCCCACCGTCACCGCCCGTTCCGTCATGCCACTGTGCCCGTTCTTCAAAGCCGTTTCAACTGCAATTCACAGTTTGTTGGCGCGTCGCCCCCTTGACACGCAGTTGCATCCCCCCCTACTGTGGCGTTCAAACAAGGGAAACCAATTCTTCCTCCAAAAAAGCAATGATTGCCTATGGTGGGTCGGTTTGCCGTTATTTTAGGACCTTTGATTGTGGGCGGCGCCAATCTCATGCTGCACGCATTGGGAGTGAGTTCCGAAGTGTCTGCTCGCGCCGGTTTTTCGCTGTTGTCCGTTTTGTTCGTTGTGGGCGGCATTCTCCTGCTGAACGTTCGGCCTGCGCCAGCGCTCTGTGCGCCCCTTAAAGTGGGAAAATGAAACGCCGGGTTGCCCGCCTCAATAACCATATTAAGGTTATTTTGCTCAACTGATTGTATCTATTGGTGGTTGCGTCTTTTGTTTACCAAAGGAGACAGGTGACATATGGAAATCCAACAGATGAAATCCAGTTTGCTGCAATCCGCAAAAACCCTTTCACCTCCGTCTGGCGAGGTGACGTCGGTTTTTGTCGCCAAAAGCGAGGGGTTTGCAGCGAAAGGCAACAGTTTAATTTCGGCCAGACCCGATATCGATAAGCTGATTGGTACAAATAATCTTCAGATGGCTTGTGACAATAACCGAAACTTCGCCCGATTCATGATTTCGATGTTTGAGCAATATCAACCTGAGGTGCTGGTGGAAACAGTGCTGTGGGTGTTTCGGGCGTATCGCTCCCACGGGTTTCAAACAACCTACTGGGCGGCGAATATCAACATCTGGGTGGAGATGCTGCGCGAAGAACTGGATACCGACGCATTTGCCGCCATTTATCCGTTTTATAATTGGTTGATTGTCAATATCCCTGTTTTCACATCTCTTACCGATGACCTGAGTATGAACGAACAACACTCCGCGGTGGGGCATCACTGATGAAGGCAAAAACGGAGACAGCAACGGGTATTTCCCCGGAACTGTACCATCGCTATCTCGAACATCTGATAAACGGAAACAGTGCAATTTGTGTTGAAATTGTGAACGGGCTGCTGGAACAGCAGATTGACATCCAAACGTTGTACATCGAGCTTTTCCAAAAGTCGCTTTATGAGATTGGTGCATTATGGGAACAAAACAAAATATCCGTCGCAAGGGAACATCTGGCAACGGCCATCACCGACCGCGCCATGAATCTGGTGTATGCCCAGTTATTCGCCAACGCCCTGCCCCACCGAAAAAAAGCGACGATTTCATGTGCCGCCAATGAGTTCCACCAAATCGGGGGGAAAATGGTGGCAGACTTGCTCGAAATGCGCAATTGGGATACGCATTTTCTGGGAGCCAACACGCCTGTTGAACATCTGATTCGGCATCTGCATGAGGAATCCGTATCTCTGGTGGGCCTCTCATTGAGTGTGTACTTCAATATGCCTTCGCTGCTGGAAATGATTCAAACCATTCGAGATGCTTTTCCGGATTTGGACATCATTGTAGGCGGGCAGGCATTCCGGTTTGGCGGCACAGAGCACCTTTCCATCTTTTCTCATGTGACATACTGTGACAGTATCGCCCGTTTGGACGAGCTTGTTGGGCAAGGCAATGTGCAATGAAAGACGCGTTTTACCAGTTCATTGAATCGTATTTATACAAACACGCACCGGTGGTAATGCTCAGGCTGGACGCGGAATCCAAAATTATTGATATGAACAGGTATGCGAGGGATGTCATTGGCGACATGCGGGGCACCTCATTTATCGACCTTGTGGTGGATTTTTCAAATGCCGGCGAAGCTGGGAAATTGCTGAGCAATCCAGTCGACAAGACCAACGCGGAATCATTGCTTTCCATCAGGACTCAGACAGGTGAACCGCGAAGTTTTTTATTTGTATGTTCAAAATGCACTGACCGCACATGGGTAGTGGGAAGAAACGACGACGCTGAAACCGAGACCATGACACACGAAATATATGCGCTGAATCAACAACTGGGAAACCTTGGCCGAGACCTCCAGAAAAAGAACGCCTCCCTGAAAGAGGCACTGGCTCAGGTTAAAACCCTTCAGGGTATTTTGCCCATTTGCATGCATTGCCACAAAATCAGAAATGATGAAAAAACCTGGGAGAGAATGGAGCTGTATATTGAGTCGCATACCGACGCCAATTTCAGCCACAGTATATGCAGTGAGTGCCTTAATAAATACTATCCCGAAAACGAAGATGATACATACGATTGAGAATGATCGGATGATCCGGATTTCGCGCGATGAACTGCAATTGTGCAGGTTTCCCGGTGCTTACGAATTAACCCGAAATCCTGCATACACCGAAATTCACATGCGCGTGAATGACGCTGGCGACTGTTCAGATTCTGTCCGGCCTCGAACCTGAAATAGTTTACTGCGAATCAAAGATGGGGGCCGCTCCCTGCGAACGACGGCATGATCCCGCAAACCCAAACGGATGTAATAATATGTCATCCCAGGCGGAGATGATTGGTTGCGGGGGGAGGAGGGTTCATGTCGGATGGCGCTTTGCTTATCCGACCTACGGCAAACGACTTTCGGGGGCGCAGGACTTTCAGGAACGCAGCACTGCAGACCTATTTCATTTCGCCATCCACCCCTCTCCCAACAGCTTTACCCCTGCTTTACCCCTCTTTATAGGCGCCTTCCCCCGCTTTATAGGCGCCATCCCCCACTTTATAGGCGCATTCCCCCGCTTTAAAGGCGCCATCCCCCTGCTTTAAAGGCGCCATCCCCCTGCTTTAAAGACGCATTCCCCCCACTTTCCAGGCGCATTCCCCTTAGGAAACCGCACCTTTCAACCGGGAAACCGCGCCTTTTCACCGGGAAACCGCACTTTTCCTCTGGGGAAACCGCGCCTTTTCACCGGGAAAACGCACTTTTCCTCTGGGTAAACCGCACCTTTCACTCCCAGGCCCCCGCGCGTCTCATGCGCTCTCCCCCGGATAGGGGTAGGAAAGGCCGGTGGTCCCGGCCTCCCCTCCCTCCGAACCGTGCATGCAGTTCTCCCGCACACGGCTCTCCGGTCAATGGTTTACCCTTTCAAGGACTGACAATTTGATGCATGAGCTGCGGTTAAAAAGAACAGCCCACGATCTTTAAACCATGCATTTGGCCAGCGATGATGGTCATCTCCTCTACCCCTGCCTCTGCCGCCCCTGCGTTTGCGTAAAATGCTTCGCAGCCGCATTCGGACCCATTGGTCAATTGGTAGAAAGGTTGTGTGGTATCCGTGTTTGAAGTACTCAAACCATCCTCGCAGCGTCTTGTTGATGTTTTCAATTATACATTCCATGTTGCAGCCATTATTGCGTTTGGTTTTACTTCGAATTGAGTCACGAAGCTTCCTTTCGCTTTTCTTTGATGGCCATCGGTAGCCTCGCTCAAAATGGTAGCCGAGAAAATCGAAGCCGCCTTTTTGCGACGCGTTCACCACGCGAGTCTTCTCCGGATGGAGTTCCAGACCGTTGTGTTTAAGCCATTTTCCGGCCTTGTTCAGCGCGCGTTCTGCTTCTTCTGCACTGCGGCAGAGTACAATCCAGTCGTCTGCGTATCTCACCATCTCGAATCCCGCTTTCTTCATCAAGTGGTCCAGCGGGTTCAGGTAGATATTTGATAGCAGCGGGCTTATCACCGCTCCTTGAGGAACTCCGTCTTCCGGAGTCCATCTTGTTGCGTCCTGCATCACTTCCTGATTCAGAAAAGCCTCTATCAACTTCAGGATTCGACCATCTGCAATCTTCTTTTGAATCCGCGCAAGCAGTGGCCGGTGCGGTATCATTTCAAAGAAATTACGAATATCCCCATCCACCACGTGCACATAACCTTTATCAGACGGCTCAGATTGCTGATGTGTTTGAGGGGTTTCGATGCCCTGCCTTTAGTCCCAGGTGGGACGACACATCCTCTGAGATTGATCGATTACCGTTATGCGACCCCTCGGTAACTTTCGTCAAACAGTCTTTCCGTGAAAAATCACGCGATGATTTCTCCGAACTACATCTCGCCTCGAACACAGCGAAAGCGATATGCGCTGTTTGTGGGGTTTGTACTTATTGCACCACTTGAAAAGTTAACTGTCCATGTTTGAGAAGAGTTATCTTTAACTTGCGATGCTGAAACATAAAGCTTGCAAGTGTCGGTAAATTCAGTTGTCCAGTAGCAGCCATCGTTTCCTGGACCAGCATTTATCTCGCAACGAAAACAATCCTCTAAATGTTCTTCCAAACAATTGTACTCTAAACAACCTGCGTCAGCGATTGGGCAATTGCTTTCTCTGTCAGTAGTTTCACAGCCTTTAATCAATGTTCGTAATTCAGAAATATTGGGAAGACGCCAGTCCGAATAACCATTGAGTTCCAATTTTTCACAATAGTCGACCGCAAATTCAATCGTCCCGGTTCCACCCGATTCTGAGCTGTAGTATGCGGGATTCTGCCAAACAAGTCCCGTAGAATCGTCAGTCCATGTGCCTAGCAATAGATCAGAATCAGAATCAGAATCAGAATCAGAATCGGAATCAGCATCAGAATCAGTGTCGGTGTCGGTGTCGGTGTCGGTATCGGTGTCGGTATCGGTGTCGGTATCGGAATCTGTATCAGCACCAGAACTGCTGCCCTTATCTCCGCTGCAACCGTTGATAAACGAAACAACAGCTACCGAACAAAATGTAATAAATATTTTACACAACATTGAGAAACTCCTTTGTACAACGGTATTTCAGATCGTGTATTTAATGTGTCGCGGATTCACATTACAAGCCTTTTTAAAATTTAGCAGAAAAAATACATCTGTTGAAACAAGTTGATTAAAACGCAAAAATATCTTGACCGATGTTTCAGCAGAGGATATATCGTCGTTATAAATAATAATTTTGAAAGAGGTGTGCTATGACTAGATTGCTCAGATTGCTGATGTGTTTGACTGTGTTGCTGATGGTATCGCTGCCGGCAGTGGCGGAAGAACCTCCTGACAACGCACATGATATGGCCAACTTTGAACAGTTGCATTGGGTGAAAACATCGTATGTGGATGGCCCGGATTTTTCGTTAACCAGCGAATATGTGAGTTCTGGCGACACGTCGCTTCGGGTGGACATGAACCAGGCTTTTTGGTTGATGCTGGAGGGCACGGAGGCTGTTACCGCCAATGTCACTGAAACCACAGAAGCGGCAAAGGTTGTGCTGGATATTTACGGGGCCCGCACGCCTTTTTACGCATACCTTGGCAATGTTCAGGTATATGTCAAACCCGCCTCCCGGAACTGGTGGGATTACGCGGGCCAGGTGGACCTGTACCACACCGAAACAACGCCAGCTGGATTGCAGCGGTATACGGTGAGTCTTAACGACTATTTTACGCAGATGGTGAAGGCGGGGCCCGTAAATATTCGACTGGCCTTTAACCCCAAATGGGAGGACACAACTTTCTGGCTCGATCGGCTTTTGCTGTGCGACGAAGACGGCCCGTGTTGCGACTCCTACGACAATCCGTATGATTTACAGACCTGCTATGAAAAATGGGACGCTGATGTAAACTTTCTTGATGTAAGTATGCAGAGCTGGAGTGAACTTGGGAGTGACGGATTTTGGAACATTGTCAGTTTCACCGAGGCTGAGACAGTGGTAATGCCGGAAAACGAAGAAGACCCGTTGCAAACTCTGGAGACGGCTTCTGGCGGCGAAGAAGAAGTGGTATTGGACTGCACAGATGGGGATGACGAGTGCGACGATTTAACTGCCGCAACTGAGATGACAGTGGGAAATAAAGTGGGTGTGAGCCCGGAATACTGCCGTGAAATTGAGGTGGTGCGACAGCTGTCCGATTGCAGCGGTAACCCCGTGTATGGATATGAAACCGTGTATCAGGAAGTCTCCAGCGCAGAAAATGCGATGGAATTGGGGTGCAAGTCTGTTCCTGGTATTCTGCCGCTTACGAAATGTAGTACTCTCGAAACGTCGAGAAATGGAGAAAACGTTGCTGTCGAATGCGCCGAAATGGAAGGTTTCGACGAAGTTGCCGATTTATCCACCAATGACGATTACAACGATTGCATGACCCAGATGAACGACGAGGCTCTCTGCAGTCGTCTGGCTCAGGATTGTTATACGGTTGTGCATTGTCCGGATGATTATTACGACGATCAGTTTACACAGGGCGATCCAGTAGCCACTGACATTATTTCTGCAGGATTCACCGAAGCGGTTGGCGATATTACAGAACCCACCCAGCCACCGCCCGTTGTTGCCAATCCCGACAAAGTGCAGTTTTATCCCTGTAAAAATGACGAAATGAACTACCGCCGCGTGGGTTCAGGATTTGGTCAATTTGAAAAAATCGAACCGGATACGGACAGTGACAGCAGTGCGACGCTGCAGGCAGGCCTCGACGGCGCCGGTGGTATTCTTAATGATATTCTCGGCGATGAGTCCATCATTGACGATAACCTGGCGGACTATATCAGTGATGATGTACCGGAACGATTCGATTTTCTCAAAGGATCCGATAAATGGGGCATTTATTACAATGCCGGTTACAACGCCAGTAACGGTTTCCAGAAAGGGGCGCTGGCAGAAGGCGCGTCAGTGGGATTGAACGCCGATGTGGATGCGGAATTTGGCGCCAAAGTGTTTGGCAAACAGATGCCCATTATCAATGCCAATGCCGGGGTGGCGGCGGGCGCCTGCAAAATGGGGATGGACTTTGATTTCAAACTGTTTGGCACTTACACACCTGACAATATTCCCACCATTCACAAAAAGTTCCCCAACAATGATCAGGCCATCGCACAATGCGAATCAGCCATGGAAGGCATAGCCGACGCCAAGGCGAAGCTCAACGATTACATTTGGAAATACAAAGCCATTCGCGACTACTTTTTAAATTATGCCGAAGATGGCCTGGTAACAGTGGAGGATTATGTCAATAATACTGCGGAGGAAATATATTATCGCGGAACAAATTATCTCCCTGGTGAATTGATGCACGCCGGCCTGACCTTTGATTGGGACAAGGTAATGTTGGAAAGGGACAGGCTGCAGGACGAGTTCGAGCAGGCGTATGCTGCAGCTGCTCAGGAAGTGGCCGACAAAGTAGCCGCAGTGTACGATGGTGCAGATCAGGGAGCAGCCCTTTTTGAACAGACGATTTTTGATCTTGGTAACGAGTCGGATGACAATTTTACTATTCGTTCTCCGGAGTTGGAAAAATCCATTCCCATTGGGCCATTCAGCCTTGTGGTCGCCGGGCAGGTGGCTGGTGGCGTCCATCTGAGGGGTACGGCTCTTTTGAGTATGGAATTGAAGGATGATCTACCCAATGTAATGATTCCGGTCCCCGTTCCCAGTTTGGGCGTCGAGTTTGAGCCCGGCGTTGATGTGGGGGGCTGGGTGTTTGCCGGTGTGGGAATCAGTTTTGGTATTGGCGGGGCGTCCGTGGGTATTCGCGGTACATTGTCGCTGATAGATATTGGCTTCCCTGTTGGGTTTGCCTTTGGTTTGGAACCTAAAGTCAAAGAGAATACATCCAATGTTATTGAATGGGGCATTGGATTCAGCCGCTTGGCGAAAATGGATATGACCATTTTGGCCGGTAAAATTGACCTTGAAGTGCGCGCCTGGATTAAAATTCTGTGGAAGAAGTTCAAAAAGAGCTGGCGAAAAAATATTACCAGCTGGAAAGGATTCCAGTTTTCAAAGACGCTCGATGAGGATGAGATGGGATGGATAAAAGTGCTGGAGACGCCTAATTTCCTCACGATGCCCAGTTTTGACCCATATGAATTGATTCCTGACGGCGTCAATCCCTACCACTACGAAGGATTTAAAGACCCAACATTGCAGGATGCCGCATTTGAAATCAGTGCGGCTCAACGGGGCCTGAACAATCCACTGCCTGCGGATGTAAAACAAGATATCGATGAATTTCTGCGGGTGAATCGGGATGAAGAAGAAGATCTTGTTGAGCCCACAGAATCCCCATGGGAAGAATATTGTACAATATATGTAGAAGTGGAATAACCGATCTGCAGTTTCTCACAGCGGGGCGCATCCAGGATGTGCCCCGTTTTTTTTATTTCAAGTTCACCAAGGTCTATGTAAGGTCCGTATCATGAGATTAAAACAGGTATTATTGTTGCTGATTGTTGTTGCTGTGATTGTCACTGGCGGCCTTTTTTTCACTAAAAATCAAAAAGAGAGTGACACAGCCATTTCTTCGCAGGCCGGTACAGAATCGCAATCCTCCGACGCACTGCTCTCTCTTCTTTCATCTGCCAGCCAGGTATCCCGATGGCAGGTTGGATATGATTACAGATACACGACATCGTTTTCTTCAGGACTGTTTATTGAAACATCCGAGGCGCCATCAATGGGATTTCAACTGACGGGCACCTGGAAGGTCACGCCCATTGAAGCGTCAGGGACGTCATTGATGCTGCACGTAAGGTTTGAGAATACTTTATATAAAATGACCATGGAAACGAACGCGCCGGCGACCCAGGTAGAGGACGCTGAGAAAGCGGCAGGGCGCAATCTCTCCATTCCGTATTTTATATCACTCAACGCCAACGGCAGAGTAACCGATATTCGACTTGGCGCAGACGCCACCCACGTAACTCAGTCCCTGCTGAAATCCTTTTCTGGCATGATTCAGTTTGTGGCCCCGGGCGGACCTCCCCAGGGAACATGGGAAACCCGGGAATCCGACGCAACGGGCGAGTATCGTGCATCGTACGAATCAAAGAAAGCAGATTCGTTTGTCAAAAAAAAGCTGTCGTATTTGCGTGTTGGCGCCCGCGCAACGCAGAATGATTTTCAGGACAGGAACGCCGCCACAATTACCCTGTCGGCCAATGTGCTTGCTTCTCAGTTTGCGTTTGATTTTGCCGGGAATGGTCCGATGACGACGCTCATTGGCAAAGAAAAAATTGAAGTAAAAGGATCAGATGTGTTCAGTTCTGGTCGGAGCGACTCGTCATTGAGTATGACTCTACATAAAGTCTCACTATCTGACATGTCTGATGGAAAACGCGCCGGTTTGATATCAAAAGCCAGGTCTCTTGAAGCCATTGCACTGGACAGCCCGCCATCCAGAAAAACAAGGCGCAAAATTATCGATGAACAGAAAATTGCAGGAATGGATTTTAAAACGATTCTGCAGGTGTACGATGAAAACCCCGGACAGAGCAGAGCGGAACGGGACAAACGCTATCGGGCGTTTCTTGGGCTGGAAGCGCTGTTGCGACAGAACCCCGACGCGGTGAACAGTGCGGTGGATTACATTGGAAAAGGTGGTCCGCATACTGCTGATATGATTCGGGCGCTTGGCTATGCAGGAAGCGAAACGTCGCAGCAGGCGCTGATTGACATGTTTAATCCCATTTCGCAGGATATTAAAGCGCAGCGAACGATATTCGGGGTCATGCACAATGCGGATGACCCATCTGCCGCAAATGTGGCCTTTCACAAAAAGTATCTGACCGACAAAACCTTCGGAGATATTGCGCAACTGGGGCTTGGCGCAATGGTGAAAAACCTTCGAAGCAGTGGCGAGAGGGGGGACATGGCTGAAGATGCGCTGGATGCATTGATAGAGGTTCTTGAAACAGCTGAGAGCGAAGAAAAAATCCTGCTGGCGCTCAAAGCACTCAGCAATTCGGGGCATCCGCGGCTTCTGGAATTGACCCGTCCATATCTGAGAAGCAGAAATATCGAAATTCGCAAAACTGCAATTGATACGTTGCGGCTGATTCCCGGTGGAGAAATTGATTTGATGATCATAGATGTCGCACTGACTGACCCCAACATTTATGTGCGGGAAAAAGCCGTTTTTGTATTGGGGGAACGACAGATAAGTCCACTAATCGTTTCAGGCATTGAGCGTATTTTAAAACAGGAGCCAAAGCCCCGCGTGCAATATGCCGCAGTGGGAGTGCTCACCAAAAACACTCTGGGGGACGACATGGTGATTCCAGCGCTAAAGTGGGTTGTCGAAAACATTTCAGACAAAAAGAGCGTTGCCCTTGCGAAAAAGCGTTTGAAGATGATGTAGAATGTTCGTATTGTTCACTTGTATCCTTCCTGCGAACACGCTCACGATTCTAATTTTCAAATAGTGGAGAGTCGCGGTCCCAAATGGAGATGGGTAAAAGACAGGCAGATCCTGGCGTTTGGTGGGAGAGCTGCATTCAATAAACGGTAGTTCCAACAGAAAAAACGCTAACAGGCAGTCTAAAACCGGCGACTCAGAGTTACCATCCATCGCGGATGTCAACGCCAATATGAAAAGGTTCAAAGCAGGGGATGGGCGTTCAGGGACTATTTTTTTCGGCGTGCAAAAAGCAGGTGGCAGTGTTGATGGCGCAGGTGCGTCTGTTGGAGGTATTCTGCTCCACAAACTCATCCATATCGACACAGCCACCACGCCGTCCTCAGACCAGATGGGGCTGTTCATGCCGTCATCGTATTGAGCCAGGGCCAGAATACCATCAATCCAATGCATATCCGGAACCGTTTCATTACAGATGTTGAGGCTGTCCGGCGGCTCGCTATCAGAAGAATCATCGTTTTCGGTTTCAGTACCGATGTCGGAATCTGCATTCGTTTCTGAGTCAATCTCTGTGGCCGCGTTACTTTCGGTATCCGTATCCCCATCGGTATCCGTATCCCCATCCGAATCGACGTCTGGTTCATTGTGCGTTCGCGTGTCATCAAAGGAACCCCCATTATCTTCCGACTGGCAGGCTGCGTGAAAACACAAACCCAACAGCAAAACAAACTTCTTAGGACGGGCGCAAATTTGTGTCTTTGTGCGAAATTTATTTGACAATGGCCTGGCAACGGCAGATATTGTGAATATTACATTGGCCAATGTTGTTGCAAGTTATCCACTAACTAACCGAAAGGGTGTATATGTTTTCGAGAAAATCTTTTCTATTTACTTTAATTTGTATGCTGGCGTATGCCTCGGTCGCCACTGCTGCCAGGGATGCAGTTATCGCAAATATTTCAAAATTTGATGGTACGAACAGCTGCAGCGGAGGCAGTAATTTTTCATACGGTAATCAGATTCAGGATTACCTTGCAGACAAACTTGCCGAATGGGGATATGACACCATTTAAAAGCCGGATAATGAAGAAGTCTATTTCCATGATTGGGCAGATGAGGATAAAGACAGCAACGGACTCGACCACGTGGCGCCTTTGGGCGTGGACTCAGCAGACGTTGGGCTGATTTACAGTCATGGCAGCTATGACTGCTATGAAACCTCAACCAGCAAGAAATACAGAACCACTATTGTAATGGGTAATGACAATGATGAATGTGGTCTGACGTACGGCACAAGCAACGAGGAAGTGGACTGGGGGGACAGTGATTTGAACATAATGGTGGTCGATACATGTCATTCATTGCAAAAATGTGTATACGACAACGACGGATATGACGGTTCAATGCGATCTGGCAACTTGTCGATTATCATGGGTTTCCATGGTGTAAGTTATGACTATTACTGGCATACCGCGCATTTTAAAAATTTTGTTGATGCAACCAGAACTGAAGATCTGGGCGAAGAATGGGTTGATGAAATGACTGATATCATGTGGGGCGCTGACGAGTGCGCAACGGCCGTCGCATGGGGGGAAGATACCGCTAATATCAACGAAGTTTATTACAACTCTGGCTGGAGAGATTGGGTTGATCCGGGTACTGCCGGCAAGCGGAAATATTTTTATTGGGAAGACTGTGAACCTGAAAATGGTGAAATCCTGGAATAAATATTCGACTTTGAATCTGATTTTTTTCAAAATGATGTTTAGGAGAATTATTACAATGTACATATCAAGAAAAGTATTGAGCGCAATCGCTGGAATTTGTGCTGCCAGCTTCTTCGGCTGTGCGGAGGTGGACGGAAGTGGAACTCTCGGAGATGATTTACAGGCTGTAAACGTTGTACAAAGCACCCAGACCATTCAGGTTGCGTCAGAAGGAATGACCAAAAAAGATGTTGAGAAAATGCTTCGATCCAGAGGGATAATCGACATAGTGAAAAGCAGCAGGGCACACGCTGCAATCGTGGCTGACAAATTCGATGGATTCAATAAAAAAAACATTGAAGGATTTGTCGGAGAAACGATGGCTGCCGAAAAGGTTGAGTCCGTAGATATTGAAGAAGGGTTTGGTAAAAAATTCAGATATATGATTGATAAATCCCAAAACACTCTTCGAATCGTGAGCATCAAAAGAGACATTGCCTCCGCGTCAAAAAAGCCAGTTGTGAGTAAAGACAAAATCCGCGCGCAGGTCGTGACTGATATGAAACGTCTTGGATTAAAAGGCGTTGGACGATACGATATTGAAGTGAGAGCACTTAAGGCAAAAACCATGGATTCAACGCCGGGCGTTGCTCCTTCGGTAGAGACGCTTGCCTTCAAAGCACGCGTTCGCGACACAGTGTATGGCGAAAAACTCCGTGGTCGAAAAGCCACTTTTACCTATTACACTGATGGCAATTTCCAAAAATTGGTCATGCACTGGCCCGAAATTGCGCAGGATGGCATGGCAATGCGCAAGGTAGCAAGTAATTCTGAAATCGTTGATCTTGCCTACGATGCATTGAAAGGCAATCCCCTGGGGAAACAGCGTCCGGATCAAATTCAAAGTGGCGTTGGCTATGAACTGATTGATGGTCAAATCAGTCAGGTGTTGTATTTTAAAGGCGCCATTACGGATGCCGAAAGTGGCGCAACCGGTGGACACCTGGTAACAGCGGAACTTTAAATGAGATTTGAAATTTGCAATATCAGGTTACACTGTTTGGGCATTTGTGTTTTGCTCCCTTTGGTTAGCGCATGTACTCATATGCACGCCAGAATAATGAGATGCGAGGAACAACTTTACGGGGAGGAAGACAAATATGAGGAACAGGACCCAGCGATTTGGAGAAAAATCGGTTTCAACCCTGTATCTGTGGCCGGGAAAATTGAAGGCACCAGCAAGGGCACATACTCTGCGCCAGAAAATGACGGTTCATTTGATTGGAAATTGTCACTCAAAGTACATCGCTCCGATGAATTCTTGCGGGCATGGCGACCAACTTGCGAAAAAGGGCAGTCGGCTCCGTGTACCGATGAGGACTATAGTTATTGTGCAAAAAGTGGAACCTCTGTTTTGATGGACGTAGATTTCAATGTATCACGAAGTGATTTGCCCGGAGTTAAAACGGGTTTTGAATATTCTGATACGATTTTTGTTCACTTTAATGAATCTCACCCCAATGCCGATTCCAAAAGCCGCAATGGGGATTTGGCTGCAGTGGCTACGATTCAAGTTGATCTGAACAACAGTCACAAAAAGTACAAAAGGTTAACAATCGTTTTTTCCCCTGACCATTCCATCGAAACGAAGATGACATCCAGTGCTGACAATAAAGATGACAATTGATGTTTACGACGTCACCGGCAATTAACCGAAGCCCCCAAACCGATGTTGTTGAAATCTCGTGACAAATCGATTTTCCTTGCCTACAGCAAGGGACGAGGAGGACAAGGGGGACGGAGGACAAGGGGGACGTAGTCAGGACGGTAAAGTTACTATGTGTGATTGTCATGCGTTGGTCCCATCATTTTTTGACCGTGGCAGATTCACCGTCGTGTATTTCATGTAAACCGCCACCACCGCAAACCGCCGCAGCGCTTGCCACTGCCGCACTGATACACCGTTCGTGTCCTTTCGGTGAACGCGCATGAATCCGAGGAACCAAAACGCGCGGAAGACGCGCTGAGAGTCCTGCCATTGGGCCGTAAGAATTGGCTGTTTTGCTGGACAGAGGTCGGCGCCGAATACGTAGGCATTTTTCAAAGCCTGATTGTCACCTGCAAAATGAATGGCATCGATCCATAT
>JAFGQN010000090.1 GCA_016935665.1 Deltaproteobacteria bacterium
AATGTCGTAAGCAAGCAGCAATGAATAAATAAACTCGTCTTCATCAATATTCAGTACGATTGAGGTCAACTTCTCTTCCAACTGCTCAAGATTCATTTGCCACCTATTTCAATTGTTGGCGCGACAAGCTTCGCCAAGCGAAAAAAACATTGATTAGTTCCATCTCCCATACGTACCAAAGGTGGTAAAATATTGGAATAAATAGGATATTTAAGCCATTTTGTAACGTATTATGAAATTTTTGTCGAACAATATTTTTATGTGACATGCTCCAATAATCGAATTGCTGTACTTTTGTACATCCGACAGTTTCTGTCCGGCTCAAAGATTAAGCTTAAGAAATATTGCTTCCAAATCACTTTTCAATCGTGTTTGGTGATTTCTGAAGCTCAACACCCCAAGAAGGAGTCCAGCCATGAAACATAATCTCTGTATCATTATGTCGGTTTTCATCACTATTTTGCTGTCAGGATGTGAACAGGATGACGCGTCATCAAATTCCACAGGAAGCAACCTCGATGGGTTAGAAATTTCATCCGCTCAATGCCATGATGGATTGGATAATGATGCCGACAACCTGATTGACTGCGAAGACGATGACTGCGCCGGATTTACATTCTGCGCAGCAACCACCGACTCGAACACAAGCGACTCTGCTACAGATATCGAAACGGAAACTGTCGCGGACACCGCCACAACTGCCACCACGGATGGAGATTCCGATTCGGACACGGACTCTGACACCGATACAGACTCAGATACTGATGCTGATACAGCTTCAAATCTAGATTCGAGTAGCGACACCAATGAGTACGAAATGAATTGTAAATGGTGCAATCCAGACAGCTATCCAAACGATTTTTGTGCGCCTGACGGAAAAACCTTGCAGGAATGCGTACCAGACGACGATGGATGCGGGCACTGGGAAGCAATTGAAGAATGCAATGACGCCTGCGGTTACATTTACGGGGACGATGTGGATACGCTGGGAAACCTCTCCGGTGGATACTACGGCTGTATCATGCCGGAAAACAATAACTGTGTGAGCTCTGCCAGCTGTGAAAATGGATTTCACTGTGAAGATGGTGACTGTGTGGCAGGGGATTGTCGCCACGATATACTCTGTGGCGCGGGTGAAACGTGTTCGGCAACGACGCGACTATGTGAGGAGTCAGACAACTGGGCCACTATCTCCGCCACACTCGAAACTGGTTTTGATGGACTTACTCATAATTTCACCGCCCATGGGGATATGTTTGTTGTCTATTGTGATTGGGCCACTACCGATTATTGGAATCAGGCATCAAATATTGGATGTACCCTTTACATTTATGCCCAGAGCTGGACTGAAAGCGATGCCGGTGAATCTTACGACGGCCACCCCCTGAGTGAGAATGGCGCTATTCTGGTTTATGCCGTAAACTCGGTTGGTACATATCCTGAAGCCAATTGCAGTAGCATTACTACCTTGACCGCGGACCGTTTCGTGCGTGAGTCTTACGAATGCGCATTTGAAGTAACGGACGGTGATTTTCAGTCAGGCGGTTTTATAACGGGAACGTTCAGAGGGACAGGAATATACACTGGCCACGAAGAAACAGTGGGGGCATCTTCTCTGAAAGTACAGGGGGCATTCAGTGTAGCGATTCCGTAATCTGTCAGGCGACTTTAAAAAAGTAGAAAAACCAAGCCTATAAACGAAAACCTTTCGCATCTGTGACACAAAAGGTTTTCCCGTTGACTAATGATTCACTACTTTTCGGAAGTCTGCGCTGTCCGCCTATCAGATGAATCGAATTTCAAAATGGCAGTGAGCGCATCTTTATCCAGCTCGGCAGGGGACACGGTATTGCCATCATATCCCAGCCAATTTGCATAGCGTACAAACCCCTCATGGATGAGGGATGCGGCAATCTGCCGTTTGGAGCTATTACCCAATTCGTCGTTGTCGAAGAAAAGCGTCAAACGTCGTGTCGGATTTATACTTGGCGATAACAGCAACTTTCTCTGCTCCTCACTCATCTCATGCCCCATGATCGAAATAGTATTCGGAAACCCTTCCTGTACCAGTTTCATAACATCAGTGAATCCGACTGTGACAATGATACCGAAATCCTTAACAGCTTTGCGCGTTGCTGGCTCGTGCACAAGCCTATCGATATTAAATATCTCTTTGCCTTTCACAAATCCATTGGGCAGTTTGTATTTTCCATTGTTTTTTTCATCCGCGCTTTTAACTGCTCTCCCTGCATATGCAACAACTTCACCTGTGGTGTTGCGTATTGGAAATGCTACCCTGCCCTTCATCAAGCCGGAAGTGCAATACACGACCCCAAATGATTTCGACGCTTCTTCTTTTATGCCTTTTTCCAAAAGAGAGGGGATATTAGTGCGTCCTTTCAACTCCCGTCCAAATGGTTCGTTCTCTGTGGAAGCGTTCTTTTCTTCATCGGAACTCTTTCTTTCTTCACCACCAACCTCGCTTGTTTCCGATGTCTCCAATGTCTTCGCAATAAATTCCCGATGGAGAATAACGAGCGCTTCCCGGAACGAACACTTTTCGAGTACCTGAACCAGTCCAATGACGTTTCCCGGAATGCCATCAGGCTTACCGGCAAAGTCATTCCAAATGTTCTTTTCGAGATCGGCTGAAAAATAAAGGTCGACTCCCGGCATCACAATCGACTTTCCGCTGATGCGGTTTCCCTTCTGCGTCATGTGAGGATACAGATTGTATTTTTCAAGAACGTCTTTGATGGATACTTTTGTTTTTATTTCATCGGCGTCGAGCCAAGGGGTCTGCTGTTTGTCAGCATTTTTCTCTGTCATAGACAAATTGGGTTAAAAAAATTATCGATTCCAAAACACATGGGTTTTCCCGTTCACTTCAAGGGTGAAGATGTCGCCAGAAATATCCATGTCGTTGCCGTAACTATCAAAATCAATGTAGGAGCGCAGATTTTGCGGAACATTCTCAAGTCCTCCTGTCTCTTCGAGGAACGACTCTGCCCAGTCAGCGAGAGAATCTCCCTCCCCGGCATACTCATCCTGTAAAAGACATTTTGCCCTGTCCAGCTGACTGAGTCCGCCACAGTGATTGACCAGTTCGGAAAAAAGCTCGCCCCACTCTTCATACGCTTCGGCAAAAGCTGCTATGTCATCGAGACACTCGTATTCAGAAAGGCGGACGGAACCGAAGTACCGGTAGTCATGGATAGCCCATTCCTCAGCATAGGGCTGACTGCTTTGTTTTAGTATTTTTTTTATTTCGTCCCTGATTTCAGACGCGGATCTATCACATTCAATCCAGCGTCCGTGCAGTGTTCCCGCGTTATATGAAGCCAAGCAGGCGACATAAATACTCGGAGTACCCGGACTGTGTTTCATAGGCATTTAAGTTATGGGGTAAAAAATCATTATAGCGGAAATGCCGTTGGAAATGAAGGTCAAATATCCAGCTCAATTTGTAGCTGTCCCGATTGGGATGCACAATTTTTTCGGAAGGCAGGATCTTTTCTCAACTCTTCCTGATGCTTCTCATGGAGCAGATTGGCGCGAACATCAAAAGCGTCCAAGACCTCTTCACTTGATAGCTCATGACCGTAGTTTCCAAAGAAATCTGACCGGTACCCCGTTTCAGAAATGTACTCAGAAAAGAATTGAAAATGAGGCATGCCACAGAAATTTTCATAGATGTAATGAACGACAATTCCGTTTTTCAAAGCACGTTGTCGCATTTGGCAAATAGTTGTAAACCGACGTCGGGTTCTATCAATGTTATCTTGCATGGTCGTAGGGATTAAAAAGCGATTCCCAAACCTCGACAGCAGGGAGCCAAAAACGCAAGGAGGAATCCATCGGAGCATTCCTTGTGCTTTTGTGACTGATGGAAACTGTGCTAATCGCCATAAATCCCGTGACCGGCAGATACAGTGACCGGCAGATAGGCAGATAGGCTTGGAGAAAGAACGCTCATCCGCTATAATATACTTTTGCCAAACTAACCCACCGTCTATGCGACACTCACGATTCATGGAACTAATGGAGCTGCTGATTAAATACCCTATGACTGCCTCCATGATTTTTCGTGCGTCGCGAAACTTCAAGAACCCTTACGGAAGTATAGGCACACTCAGAAATGAACTGAAAAGCCTGCACGATGGAGAATGGATACAACGCCAGAAATTGCCATCTGTGCGAAAAGGGGAGCGGGAATTCATCTATTTTCCATCAAAAAAAATCAAACGGGTCGATTGCTTTGAAGAGCATCAACTTTCTGATGCTACATTTGAAGGATTCTCCGGTCATGAATGGCACGCTGAAGCCGTTTCTGATTTCATGAGTCATGTGGAGCGCTGTGCTGGCACCATCAAAGAACGCGTTCAAATACTTTGCACTGTTCAGGATAGATACTTTCAACAAGCCGTTCACGTCACTTTTCTCGGTGACGACAAACAAACCGCGCTGGAACCCGACCATGTACTCGTCGTAAAAATCGATGGTGCTATTAATCTGTTGTTTCTTGAACTATGGAATCAGCCGGCACTGGCAAACCCACGAAAACCTGCATCCATATCCCGTTCCATCCGCTTCCGTATGGCAAAATACAAAAGCTTTGCCGGAAATTTCAGACAAAACCACCAGGTTCGCCAATGGGAGACAGAATTCCGACACCGTTTCAAAGGATTCCGTGTATTAATGGTAACGACAAGAGGAGATGCGCCAAGAAATAGAATGCTGTCAATTGCGAAAAATGATGGCTACAGGTCAATGTTTTACTTCGCCACAATGGACGATATTCGCCAATCCGCCAACATCTTCACCAAACCAGTTTGGCACTTACCGAATGGCAAGGTACGTGGCCTTATCGACGATTAAATTTCGGTTGAACAAGTTACGCAGTCGGTTTCGCATTTAGTCCAAATGTCGATAGTCGGGATGTCTGCGTCAATTCTTATCCCAAACACGTTACGCGGGTTGACGCTCTGCATGACGTCGGACGGAAAAAGAAGAGGCATACCCCAAAGCCCGCCTGCGTAACCATTATTAAAGCACCTCTCTTCTGAGGGGTGCTTTTCTCCAACCTGTTTATCCGTGCCCTATTTTCATGCAACCAGTAAACCAGATTACCCGTACCCAGTAAAACCCGTTTCACCGTAAATCCGTTCCAAACCCAGTTGGGTGTCGGCAGAGCGGAGCGCCGCCCAAGAGCAGCGTGTCGTCTGGTCTTGGGCGGGGGGATGCCCGCCGACACCCTCTCCTAACCATTTGCCGTTTTCCCAGACAGAAAGCCGTAAAAAAATGAACGATTAATGATTACCCCGTGAACACCGTTCACAGTTAAAACACCAAAAAAACATTCTGGCGGTTAGTTAATGGAAACCCATATTTCGCTGGCATCCTTTGATATTCCGCACACGTCATACTTTCAGAAACAAGTTACCGAATATTGAGCAATCCGGTACCTCCATACCCCATTAAATATATAAAAATAATCATTTTATGGATAGAACACCAATTGAATCGCCTACCACAACATGTTATGATTCAGCAGGCAAGGTATTAAATCCAAGCGCATTCAGTTTCTGTTTCCCCAATCTCTGTTCATGCCAATTTTATTGCGACCACGGGTTTAATGTTTGTTTCTCATTAAATAACTTGGAGCGAACAGAAATGAATCAGCACTCAAAAGACTATCTACAGGAATATGCAGCCACCGCACCCTATTGGTTGCAAAATTTAATTATAGAGGCAATTGCCACGAACGGTAAAATTGATAGCGCGAAATTGAGCGACGTCTACAACATGGTTCTTGCGAATGACAATAATAAAACAGTTCCCGCCGCAGCAACACCAGCAAACCACAGCGATGACAGACTTTTGGTATTAAAACAAATGACACATGAGAAGGGTGTCAACGCGCTGAAATATGACGAATCTTTCAAATTTAGCCCCCATTGTACTGTTCTATTCGGCCTGAATGGCTCTGGAAAGAGTGGGTACTTCAGAATTTTAAATGAAATCGCCGGTGGCAATCAGAAGAAAGAAATTCTGAAAAACATCTATTCGCCAACCGGCGATACACTTTCTGCCAAAATCGAATACGAGTATGACGGTGCTCAATTAACAATGAATTGGAACAATCAGGCTCGGGCAATCGCGCCATTCAACAGAATTAAAGTATTTGATTCCTCATATCTTGATGGTCTTCTTTCAAAACGCGGTGTTGATGAGACCCTCGTGCAACCTTTTGGATTGCATCTTTTCTCGTATATCATTGCAATTTTGGATAATTTTAAAGCCAAGCTGGCGCAAGAAGCTACCTCAAAAAAAAATCAGCAACCAAGTTTAGCATTGGAGAATCTGTCTGAGCCACTTCGTACCGCATTTCAAAGCCACTCGGTCACTGTCCCACAGATGAAAAGCATTCGGTCCCTGACCGTTTTCAATCCTCAGGAACAATCAAAACTAACAGAGTTAGAAAACGAAATTCGTACGCTTCAGCAAACCAATATTGAAGACAGGATAAAAATCGAAACGCAAAAAAAGACGAAATTAGCTGCACTGAAAAAATCACTTTCAGATAAACGGACAAAATTAGTGAATGAATTGAAGTCAACGCAACTTCTCCTAGCCACCTACAAAACGGCGAAAGCGAGTAGCGATGCACACAAAAAGCAAATCTCGATTCTCGAAACTCTGCCCGGAAGTGATTCTAAAGCGTGGAAGGATTTCATTTCTGCTGCAGATTTGTACGCGACAGAAAGTGGAATACCTAGTGATGAAAAAATCTGTGTCTACTGCCGACAACCCTTGGATGCAAATGCAATTAAACTGGTGCAAGCATATGGCGACTATCTTGGCAACGACTCGAAACAGAAGCTCGACAGCGCTATTTCTGCCATCAAGCAAAAAAAAGACGACCTAGCAATCGTGCAAACCGGCATTGCCGTTGATGCGGATATTCAGGAATATTTCCAAAATACAGCCTTCAACGCGGAAAAATCTTTGTCTGACGCTCTGGCGGATGTATCGACGAATTTTTCTGAAGTACTCAGCACTATGAAAAAAAAGTTGGATGAGCACAGCGATTTAATAGAACCAAACATTTTGCCAATCGAAGAGATTTGCACACGCTTGCAGACAGAAATTGATGCTTCCGAAAATAAAATTAAGGGGTACCAATCCTCCAGTGCTGAGAAGACAACCAAGATTCAGACTCTGCAGCAACAAGCCGCTCCGCTCCGGGAAAAAAAATCGCTCACAGAACAGAAGGTTTCCATTGAAAAATGGCTAGCGCTTCATTTGGAAGAAAAGGAACTCAATAAAAAAAGGAATGAAATCAAAACCCGTCCACTGACAGACCTTAGCGGAAAAGCTCATAACGAACTCCTTACAGAAAATCTCAAATCCAAGTTCTCTACCGAGTTAGCCAATCTCGGATTTCTCGCAAGTGTCGAGCTGCAAACTGCCGGAACATCAAAAGGAATTCCATTCACAGTTCTAACCATTACGAATACCAATCATCTAAGAGATGTATTAAGCGAGGGAGAACAAAAAACAGTTGCGCTCGCACTGTTCCTTGCCGAATCGATGCTTCAGAATCAGAAGAATCCAATCATTCTTGACGACCCGGTAAACAGTCTTGACCACAAAATCGCTGCAAGATTCGCAGAACGCCTCCTAGAGTTGGAAAGTCAGGTCGTTGTTTTTACGCACAAAAAGTTATTTCTCGACGCTTTCGAGACATCAAACCATGCACATATCTGCAAGAACATGAGCAACGGATGCAACTCACCCAAAAAACATATTTTCCTATACACGGTTCAGTCCGAAGGAATTTCGAGAAAAGGTGTCATCGTAAACAGAAAAGCCAATAAGGCAAAAACCCACTTAGAAACCGCAAAACAACATCTTTTAGAAACACCATTCGTGAAACATCTGGATACTGCAACAGCGCTTCGTAAAACCGTCGAATGCATGGTTGATGAAAAGGTTTTTAATAACCAAACGCCAACGAAGCTGAGCACGAAAAACAACCGTATCCACTGGGATAGCCTAAAAAACATGTGCACAGATGCCAATCTAATCGACGTCCTCCACAGAGTACATGACAGAGTATCCGGCGGAATGATGCACAATGGAGTCGAAAGTGAAGAAAACCCAATAGAGGTCGATGAATTCAATCAGATGGTCTCGGAACTTCAAGGATGTATTGGTCAATAACCCCATCGAAAGGAATAATATGTCACTAAATCCTAAGCAATCCGGTGCAACACATGACCTAACCAAATTACTGGTTGCTGCGACAGGTGTAACCCATCTTCAAGTGAGAACAATACGTGCATCGGAAAGACCCGGATGCGTGGAAGTCGAAATCACATATCTGCAAAACGCCAAAATGGTCGGGGCGTCGGTTCCTGTAGAATGTGGCTATGTTAGAGGAATGTCACTTTACGAAGAGCCGACATTGGTCAGCATTCGTGAAAACTGGCCACAGAACTGGATGAATTTTTAAACTATAGTGCTGGCATCGATGCTGTTTGCAGATGCAACACCAGCTGTTTGGGCTCACAAAAAAGAATGCAAAGTGAGTTTGCCAAAATGCTGTGCATTCACCCAGCTGCTCTGGTTTGCATCTTTTAGCGCATTGGCATCTTTTTCTGCATGCAAACAAAAAATCGTTTGCACGTTGACATCACTTGCCTGTCGAAGTGTATCAAACAGTGCTTCTTGGTTTCGCACATCCAGTTTAACGAAAAAGCCACTGTCGATGATTAGAAGCCAATAATCATCAGAATGTAATTGTATTACCTTTAGCACAATCTCCAAAAATGCCAGTGTTGATTCTCCACCACTGATGAGGGCTTGAGGCAAATAGAAATCTCTATTATTTTTGGGCACTTTTATTTCTAATTCTCTATGTGACGTTCTCTTAAATTTGAAACCGAATGTTGACGTCTGAAAAAATTCTTGACGGATTGAATCCCACATCAAATCTTCAGGTGTATCCAAGACCTCTGCCAGATAAGCAACACATTCCGGCCAAGCATCATTCAAATCACCAGACCGTTTGTAGAACTGTTCATTCAAATGCAACACACGAACCAACGTTTTCGACCACCCCATGGAAGGAAGTGAGTTCACTTCCACATGAAGTCTTGCGGAAGCGCTATTTTCTTCCTCCTCCGTTGGTACTGCTGTCAGCCTAACACTATCCGCTTTCGTTCTTGTTCGTCTCGAAACTTCAATATATGGATATGTAGCTGCCCGCTCGATAAAATGAAATCTCTCGTTGAACTTGTTCCAATGTACAGTCCCGGAGAAACTGGCAATAATCTGACAAATCGTTGTTTTGCCAGATTCGTTTCCCCCTAAAAGGATATTGTGTTGCCCCAATCTGAAACTATACTCTTCCTTGAATGCACCAACATTTTTAAATGAGACTCGCGTAATACCGTATGGTGCCAGTTCTTCACCGGTTTTCACTCGGTGAAAAATCGACGCCTCATGTTGCGTTTTCCATCGCCTGAGAGTATCCGCCGTATATTCCTTCTCGTTGTCATCGACGTGCTTGGCGTGATTTTGGCAAAGCCATATGCCATTTCTTTCACTGGAACGTTCCTCGCTACTGATGATAGAATCGTATCTTGGTCCACCCGGTGCCGCCGCGGTTATGTGAGCAGCGACTCCAATATCTGTGATTTCCGAACTCCGACTGTCTGACCCGGCAATAGTTAGCCAACCACAGTCTGGAAAAGCACATATGTATCCCGATTTTTTCGCAATAAGCTCTCTGGTTTTTGAAGAAAAATCATTTCTGTTTCTAACCGATGCTGTATCTGAATCTGTACTCATTCTTTTCCCTTACTTTTCCTGAACCAGCACTTCGCCGAAAAGATGGCGTGAACTCAATCCAACAATTGTCTCATATTTGGCGTACCATTCTTAATGTTCTCTGCGTCGACCCAAAATTTAGGGTCAAAAAGCATCAAATACCATAAAAACGCCATGAGTAAATGTCATGCTTTCAGATATTGAATAGCCAGAAATGGATGCTCTGCAATAATACCGTCCACGCAATCAGCAATATTAACAAAAAGATGATTTTTGGCACGGCTTAAACCCACATAATAAATGCGAGCGCTGTCATCTGCATCATTGTCAATTGCATTTTTACCATTCCGTATCCATTTCTCAAACTCCTCCTCAGTGACAACGAGCATCACCGAATCAAACTGCGTTCCTTTAGCGCTGTGTATTGTTCGTATTCGCTCTTTTGCAGATGTATCTGTTCTGATGAATGGTAACAGGTCGCCGAACTTGTGGCTGTCTGCGAACCGTTTAACGTTTCCAGCTCTATAGCCAGCTCCAATTTTTATATTCTGCTCATCGGCTAAGCGTTTTGAAATCGACGTATAGTATTCATATAACGTTTTATCTAAAAAATCAGCGGACTGCAGCTCTCGAATTATACCGATGGCAATGCGTCTAAAAGTCATCGGAGGGTAGTTCAGCCGATGCCCACCTTTGTCCTTCTTCAAATACTTCACGACCTCAGCAACTGCGTTCTTATTTTCATTCTTTATGGAAAAATCTCTCGCAAGAAGCAAAGAATGCAAAAATGCTGGACGTGTTCTATCTGAATCAACGGCATACAACGCTTTTATCAGATTATCTCCTGAGGGCTGATTAGCGATGCCATGCCGTATTGCATTTACTTGGCTATTGTTACGAGCGAGAATAGTCGGAGTTGGAAAACCTTGGTCTTCTATCCACCTCAATGCGCTCGTTGTATCACCAACCAAAATCTGCGTCGCAGCATTTTCGAACGGGTCACGCCGACTTTCTTGCTGAATGTCATCTCTTAGCGTATTCAGAAATTTAACGATTTGTTCAACGGAGCGATGGTTGTCATCGATTTTGTAATCCTTAATCCCTTCTAATGTAAAGGATTCAAAATCTTTCTTTTGTGCACCGGTAAACAAGTAAATAGACTGCGCAATATCTCCGATAACCCCAACAACTGTTGACGCGTCCGCAATTTTCTTAATTATCCACGTCTGAAGTTGCGTTGTATCCTGAAACTCATCAACGAAAATATATGCAAACCTTTTACGTACAAATTGCAGAACCTCCGGGTGATTGGCCAAAAGGTAATGAGCGAAAAACAAGACATCCTCATGATGCAGAATGCCGTATCTCCAATAGCCTTTCTTGTACTCGATTAATTCTTCTGGGGTAAACACAATCGGAATTTTCAAATATTTTTTTTGAGGGTCAAAAACCAACCGACAGGAATCACCAACGAGTTGCCATTCTAACGTGACTAATTTGTTAAGTAGTGCCTTTTTATTTTTCGGATAATTTAAATAATCTAAAGATTTTCCCCGCTGGACCTCAAGCCAAGCAATCCAGCTCCGAAGTCTATCCTGTCGGACAAAATGCTCGGAATGCCCACTCAATTTCTCGCAGTCTAAATACAAGCCGGAGTCAGTCTCATCCTGAAGCAGAAATTTGAAAGGCTGAATGACGTAGCGGTACAAAAAACTATGGATAGTTGAAACATCAACTCTATACGAATCCACGCCAAGTCTTTCGGATAGCTCCTTGGCAGCCACATTCGTATATGTGATAGCGGCAATTTTTCTGGTCTTGCCAAGCTGATTTGATTCGCGCAAAACTTTTTTCAGGTGCTGCGCCAGCCAATGCGTTTTCCCTGCACCGGGACCAGCAAAAACACGAAAATGGTGTTCCGTATTCGTCATCTCACGTATATGTGCCATGCTCGGAAAATCCATAGGTTAGTCCTTCAAAATGTACTCAAACGCGCTTTTTATATAATCAGGGACATTGAACGGTTTTCGCGTACTGGAATCAAGATTTTCCCTCAGGCTATATTCCAATTCAAAAGCATGCTCGCCCTTTGCATCCGACACTGCTTCATAATACACACTCGAAAACAATGCCTCGCTTTTTTTCTTATCATCCCAAGCACAGGTATCATACTTCGCCGCTATATTCTCATTGAGGCACTTCTCCTTCACTGAGGAAAACTGGACCGTTCCCGCCTCCATCAATGCTTGCATTGCTTTCAGACTCGTAGTCCCATTTTTTCCATCAGTAGCCATTGAAGAAGTAAACAAAAGGTCAGAATTCGGGTTCGCCATCGCCAGCTCATATTCAAGCGTTTTGCCAGTGCTTGCAGGGGGATGAAAAATTTTGACATTGTCATGTTCATCAGCAATGTCAATCAGGTTGATTACATGCGAAGATAAAGCCTTGAAGTCATCACCCGCGCCTAATTCCACTGGATAACATTTTTTCCAGCGAGAAGGAGTTCCCGTTTTCATTACAGGGTCAGCATCCGTAATACAGGCGATTCTCCTTTTTATAGCCGACTCATTCTCGGGTTCCTTAAACTGAAATAGTTTCAGAAAGTGATGAAAAGTCCGGCTATCGACACCGACAATCGCGACATGTTGCTTCAATAACGAATCTTCAAGCCCAAGGTATGCAGCGAAACATGGTAACAGCAATTGTTCAGCAATACCCTCAACAAAGATTATCCGACTGGAAAACAGCATGTTCGATTTCGTGGCATCCAAGAACCGCTGCACATATGCTCGAGAATCCTTTTCCGCTACCGCACGTCCCGGATACGCAACTCGGAATTTCTCTTTTTCGTCTTCATACAAACACACAATACTGCCCAAATCTACAGCGGCGGTGATGTGGGTGGAATGGGTTGTAATAAATGTCTGTCTGACCTGTTTTTTGTCACTAAGGTTCTTCTTCAGAAATCGAAGAAACTGATATTGCATGGCGGGGTGCAAATGAGCCTCAGGCTCTTCGATAGCCAGAATAGGAAAAACCTTCGCATTGTCACCAACAAAGTCAGAACATTCCATCTGCATCTTTGCCAGAATGAGTGCAATGAAAAGCAGATTGTTGTAACCCAGCCCATTGTTGGTAATTGGCACGTGAAAACCGGACCGCTCAACAACGAGGCGCAGTGCGAACAACAAATCTTTCTCTGAGGCATTGGCATCGAAATCCGGCACACCTCCCTTGTGCGCCCCTGTTTCGTCCGAATACTCCAATATATCGCTTTTTGACACCCGCTCAGAAAGTCCTTTGAGCAGCTCTTTGGCCTTTGCTACAAAGTCTTCTTCACGCTGTTTAAGTTTTTTGATGGTGTCGTCATCACATTCCGTACGGCTCTTTCCTTTCAGCAAATCATAATCGAGAAAATAATTCAGAACTTCTTTCAATATCGTGTTGTGCCCGTAAAACATCTGTCGTTCAGCATCGCGAATGGCATCCAGAAACTGGAAATCGAACTTCTCCAGCATTTCGGAATCAGCCTTTTCCCGCAAAGAAGGATTGCCGCCATAGATGCGAAATACATATTTCGGCAGATAGTATCGTTCAATCAGTGCCCAGCATTTCTCAGAATCGTACTCCCCGTCGTCATTTTTCAACTCCACGATTTCTTTCTTGTAATTGTCATAGTCACTACCGACAGGCAAAAACAGATGGTACGTTAGCTGGGCTTCATACGGAGAATCGTGTTTCACTAGCCAATCGTAGACGACATTGCTGTCATCATCAGCATCTTCATACTCGGTGATGGTTGCTGTGATAACTATCTCCGGCGGTTCCTCAAAGTTCGTATTCGCTTTGTTAAAATCATCAATCACGGCGCGTGAGCGGTTGCCCCGGTTCGCGAAAACTCGATGTAGAGCCTGAATCAGATTCGTTTTACCCGCATTATTGTGCCCGATGATTACGTTCAGATTGGGCGAAAAATCGATAGTGCTATTTTTGAAGTTCCGAAAATTCTTAATTTGAAGTCTTGAGATGTACATCGCCCCCTCTTTCAGCTAATAGTTCGTTACCCATACTAAAGAACATCCTTCCTATTTGCAACAAGAAGGAGCGTCGTCTCGCTAGAGACTCCAATGTAATTATTCTTACACCCCGTAAACAAGGAGCCTGCCGACACCGTGAACGGAGGTGTAAAGCCGTTTGTCGGAGGCAAAACTCCCAACGAACAAAGACATGAAGATTGAAAATCGAAATGTCGCCGTGAGTTGTTGGAGTGCTGCAATCCCGACACTCCCTTTTAATCCCCATCGAGCTGCGACCCGACAGGGGAGCTTGTGAGTGGCAAGGAGAAAAAGGGAGTGTCGGGATTTTTTCGGATACGAAGTAACGAAAACAATCCCGGCAAACGGCTAAAATAATTATTAAAATAGGAATTCCAATGACACCGAAGGTGTAACAGCGGTGACACAGCTTTGGTACATATTGTGGCTATTCTGCTCGTAAAAGAGCCACCCCTTTGACATACTCATAGTACACTTTTGGTACGTCTTACACATGTTTTTTCAAGGACTCTTTCGGTATGGCAACAGCTTCAAAGCCCTCATAAAAAACCATTCTCAGTGCTTTATCACCATTTTCCTCCAAGAATTGGTAATAAAAAATCTCTTGATTCTCTCCATGTCGCGGCACGTTCTGAAATGTCTGCCGATTTTTTCTCAATAGCTCTTCATGAATAATGTTTATCTGGGCATTTTCATTTTGCATAGAAGGTGGATAAACCAATAATTCATCCGTCCATTTTTCGTTGTAATGTTTGAAATGTAACCCTCTGGCAATTTTGTCCAGCTCTCCAATCACCCTTTCAGTATCAATTTTTAGTTTTACGGTTTGCTGACCACGAACACTTACGGACTGTGCATCTTGCAGAATTGTCGTAGCAAGGGCACCGTCACGTCGCTTCAACGCTCTCAGCACTTTCGTTGCAGCATGGTTGTAAGCAGCACCGTTATTCTTAAAATGCCACACCAAAACAGCCATAAGATATTCGTCATGATCTGATGTATTAAGATTGTGTACCTTGCAGGATGGTACTTTTATCAGGTTTTTTCTATAATCCATGCCAGCAGGCAAGTCCTTCTGTTCAGGAAACAGACACTTCGGAGGAACGTGTTCTCTGCTCACTTTCGGCGCAACACACATATAACATGTTTCTGATTCTTTTTTCGACATCGTAGCCCTTTTAGTTTTGTGAATTATCTACTTTTCAGAATCCCTCTCTCAGGTGAGAGAAATAAATTATGAAATTTTTAGACCGAAGTGGTCACATTTCTCCCATTCTATTTTCACGCGTTTGACCACTTTTAGCCTTAATCCAAGAGGTCGTAGATACGTTTGGAAATCGTCAATGAAAGCTTCGTAAGCATCGCCTTTATTTTGAATTATTTCGAGCAGCTCGCACCCCAATTGAACATCGACATAGGCAACATTAGCAATGCCGATTCCATGGTTTTTGAAATCACTTCTGCTAATTATTGATATTGAATCGGAGATGTTATCTGTTTTTTCTAAAAAACGTTGGATATTTTTATTGATTCTTTCATAGTCCCAATCTTCTTTGGGCAAAATGACTATCAGTTTTTTTCTGTCTTTAGTAACCGCCAACTCTTCAAACGAATTCGGCAGGTGAACATTGCCTGCAAACTCCCTAAGATACTGCATGAGCTTCGACTGATAAAACTCGACATACCCCACATCGATTTCAGTCGTCCACCCACACAGATTTTCATAAATTGTCATTAGGCCTTCCAGTTTAATTCGATGAAGGACCAAAGGGCATTTGTACTCTTCGAGAACTAAAATATCCCCATGAACCAATTGAATTTCAACTGTTTGAGCGAGTCCCTCGGCAGGCAATAACCTTCTCGCAACAAAAGTTACGAATTCCTCCAAGTCTACCGCCACGGATTTATAGCCATGAAAGTCATCAATCTCATATTCTGACACTGCCCCTTCAATGCACCATCGCGTATCCAAATGTATCATTTATAACCCCTCCACAAATTGCACAGACAACCTGAAATGAGGATGACTGCTCAATGGTCTTTTTATATCATTTGCCTATGCTATCATTTCTTGCCGGGAATGGTATCAAATAAACAGTGGATACCCTTTTTAAAAGCCCAAAGCCTCTCCCACTATCTGTCTCAAAGTGTCCAAAACGCGTCCAGACTGGTCGGTATTTCTGTGGATTCCCGTGGACTCCTGTGGACTCGAAAAGAATTTCCAACTAATTGAAAACACAGAAAAATGTAATGGTTTCGCCCATCTGCTGGATTTGGTTAGTTTGTCCTCATAACCCGAAGGTCATCGGTTCAAATCCGGTCCCCGCTAAAGTGAAAAAGCTCGGTAATCTTAAACGGTTACCGGGCTTTTTTCGTTAACGCGAAAACCTGTTCATTTTATCGCTCTTTCCAAATCCTTTCCAAATGCCTAATTCATGCCGCATCTGGAAAGCTCTGCCCTTCGGCCATCTTCAATTTTCATGTAACCTTGCCGAAGGTCTTCAAAAAGTCCATCGAGAAGCAGACTGTGAAAATGAGGGTTGAGGTTCAGCAGCCCGTACTACCATGTCGTCGAAATTGATAATTTATTAGCCGTATCATCCTTACTATCGACAGAACCTGGAGATTATCACCAGACCGCATAAACCGGAGCATATTCGAATCACGCACATGAGACCGCTGGAGATGGAACAGGCGGCTGCAAAGGAGCGACTGGACAATGCAAATGAGGCGATTCGAATCACGGAACTGCGCCAAAAGGAACCGCAAGTCATCCAAAAAGGGGAAAACACAGCGTTGCAGCTTAATCTTGATCGCCAGACCGCAGCATATGCGATACGTGGGCGGATCCTGGCAAACAGATTATTCCTGCGCCCTGGCGGGGAGTCTCATCCATTGATGAGCTGGCCGACCTTGTGTTGTGTATGCCTATACCGCGGATGTGATGTCCTCCGCCATCGCTGCGGGCGCCCGTTCGAACATGGTTCAGAAAAGGTTGCGGTCGATATTCCTGGCGTGTCCTGTTACGCTGCATCCCAGGGACAGCCTTCGGTCTGGCAGAATACATTCACCAATCTGGCGCAAACCTATCCGGATTTAAAATTCATCATTGCCAAATACAATCCCCATCGCACTGAGGCCAATATGATGATGAAAAATCTTGAGGGAGGACGCGGTCCTGGCACCTTTTTTGGGGAACCCTCCCGCAGTGGTTCATGGGGCGATGCCATGTTTACCTGGCAGGCAGGGGCCCAGGTGGCCAATAGCGCTGATTTTAAGGAATACGACAATATGCTTTCCAACCTCGGTTTATAATGTTCTTCGCTTCATTTTTTTACTCATTGCAAGCGCGCTGCGCTCCCCAACGAAAGGGAGGCGGCCACTAAAAAGCGATGGCATTGCTGAATAACGTAGTTGGACATCTTCGCCCGGATGTTTAGCTGATCCATTGCAATCAGGCACAAATGGAAGCCCCAAAAACAGGGTGATTTTTAAAATCTGTCAGCGGGGTTATTGTTGTGGTCAATCGTACCATTGTGATTCAATCCCGTTTCGCTGTTCTGTTCCGCTAATTTTTTATTAACATCATCCAGAATTTCCAATGCAACAGTTAAACAACTGACTAAATCGGGATTTTGCAGCAGATATTTCCTGTTTGACATTATTCTTTTTGTTTGGCTGCCAAGTGAACTCTGTATTTCTTTGCCCATGATAACGTCGTCATTATAGAAGAAAATGTATTCCTCAATGCTGTTTGCAGAAGCGCCTGAGAAACTCGCATTGACTTCTGAGAAATAATTGATTTCCAGGGTAATTGGTTTATCGAAAAAGGATACGTCATTCTTATATTTAACTGAAACGGAATTTAACGAAACATCTGCTGAACTATTTATATCAATCAGTCCCTGTTCATCGCTGTTGTTTTTAATATACAATTTAATCCCGCTGGCTGCGACATCGGGCATGATCACGAAAGTCTTCTCTTTATTCAAATTGTATACGGCAGCTCCCTTCGTCTCAAAATTTGGATTTTCAACTCTTTGAAAATATCCAAGCAGCTGATTGTCGATACCTCTTATTTTCAACATTTCATCCATTTCAAAAGCATGCGTGTCAACTTCAATCTGAACCGGATTGGGAACAAAATCATTCACGCCTCTTATCGGTGATTCTGATTTGGAAATGACTGAGTGCGTTGCCATGGAAAAACAAGACGTGATTAACAGGGAAGCAGTTAAAATTGACAGTGAATACTTTTTCATCGATATCTTCCTTTTGGGTTTGACTTGGTTGCGACCTATAATAGCAATTTAAAAAAAACAACAAAGGACAACGACGGTTGTTCTGCCGATTGCCATGAAGAATCGGGGTATTCCTGCCTGGGGGCGGGGATGTGCAAACGATTGTGCGGCGATGGCTATTTCCACAATCTGGACGAACCGGAATGTGACGATGGCAACAATCTCGACGGAGACGGGTGCAGCGCCGATTGCAACCTGGAAGATGGGTGGCTGTGTCTGAATGGCCATGTACGTTACCCACCTCTTACATGACCAATCGCAAATATTGCATTTGGCGTATGGGTGAATAATCGCATTATTTCAAAAAATTATGGTTTTCAAACGAGATCAATTCGTCTATGGTCCCGCTCAAATTAATTAATGAGTTGATTAACCCAATGGCACCATTGCCGGCAGCGCAGTCCACATAAGCCGCTATCCGGATAGTGTGCCATTCTTAACCATGGAGGAAACTACTATGAAAAAACTACTGTTCATCCTGTCGGGGCTAATGCTGTTTAGCCTCACCGCCTGCGACACCGACGTTGCCAAAAGCACACCACTATTGCACTCGGGGCCGCGCTCACTCATTTGCAGTCCCGGGGATCGCAATTCATGCCAAAACAACGGTACCTGCAATGGGGCCGGAGATGCGTGTGAATGTGACTCACCCTACTACTGGGAACAGGAGGATTGTCAGATTCTGCATACCACCGCAGATCCGGCGACCATCAACGGTCTGTTTTTCGACGCATCATCGTCCACAAACTACGTGTCTGTGCCTCCCACGACTGATTTTACCATCGATGCGAAAGGCATCACCTTTGAGGCATGGGTGAATCTGGACGAGCGTCAATATGCCAACGCGCGCGCCGGGGCGGTCATTCTCTCAACAGGGGGACACCCTTCCCAGGGAGCGACAGATTACGGCGGTGTGATGCTCGCGTACAACGGTTCCTCGTTCTATCTGGCGTCAGAACGAATTTATGTAACAACAAGCGCCACCGGCAAAAGATTCACTAACGGATGTCACCATGTCTCAGCTTTTATAAGCAAGGACGGCTGGGACTATGAAGCAGCTATTTTTGTGGACGGCGAGGAGCTGGTTAGAGATACCAAACATTCTGAGTACGCAAACGGCGATGTTAATGTCGATGCGGATATTGTCATTGGCGGCAGCACCCGAAGCGTAGCACAAATGTTTGGCGGCACTGCGTTTAACGGATTTATGCGCGATATTCGAATCTGGCGCGGCCCCCGCACGGCCAATGAAATTGCAGCGGATATGGGCAGCGATTTGACAGGGGCGGAACCTGGCTTGCTGGCCAACTGGAAACTCAATGACGGCGGCGCCGTTGGTGGACAGGTGTCCGATGTGATGGGTCAGAATCACGGCACGTTGATGGGGGGAGAGTATTCCCGAGAGTGTGACGAGTCCTGCATAAAAAAATGGTACAGAGACAGCGACAACGACACTTGGGGAGACGACGCCGCTGTAGAAGGATTATCCTGTTACAAGCCTGATTCCAATTATACGCTGACTGCCAATGCGGGTGATTGCGATGACGCGGATGCCTCGATAAATCCCGATGCGTCTGATTACCCCCCCAATGGCATCGATGACAACTGTGACGGTGTGGCGGATATAGCGATTAGTGGCGACACCACAGTATGCCCGTTCTCCAACAGCCAACTTCCTTTTGTTGTTGACCCCGCACCAGGGGCTTCATATGCGTTTACCTATGCGGCATATTCTGGCGACTGGTTTGGTCAGACCGGCCAATATGCCGGTACGGTTTATACCTACCCGGGATTCACTGCAAGTACACTGACCATTGAGCAGACCGCCGGGGGCGTCACCACCACCGGTTCACTGGATATTCTCGGCAACTCGCAGACACCTTCATGCTGCGGAGGACTGACTGTGGACTTCAACCATTCAAGTGCCTGCTCCGGCGCAAGTACATCATTTTGGAGTACGTCATCCTGGCAGTTCAGCAATTTCGAATGGTACGTAAATGATACCGCCACAGCCACTGGCAATGCCATGAATTACACGTTCACTCAGCCTGGCGAGTATCGCGTTCGGCTCGTGGCCAGCGGCCCTGGTGGGTCATGTGTTAAAGAAACTCAAAAAACAATCACAATTTATGATTTCGATATAAACGGTCCGACACAGGTGTGCCCGTTGTCGGTGAATAAAGACTACCAGCTGACCAGTGCAAATTTGCACGCCTTTTCCAATATTTCCTGGAACATTCCCAACGCGCAGATAACATCGTTGAATCCTGAAAACAGTTCGGTGGAAGTGGATTTCAACTACTTCTGGGGTGGCAATATCGCTGTCCAGGCGCAGGATATTAACGGTTGCTTTGTTTCCAGAACACAGTCTGTCACAGTTGATCCCATATGCAGCGGCGATTTCACTCTCACCGTGAGTCCCGATCCGGTGCCGGTTGGAGAATGTGCCACTATCACCTATGCGGGCGGCCTGGTAGATCAGGTTCGCATGTATATATATGACGTCGATGGCGGCTTTTCGGAAAGTATTGGCGCTATTGGGCGCGTTTATGAGCGCCGTTGCCGTGACAGCTATAATCCCGATGGACGCCCCGGAATATACCGGGTGAATGCATACAGTCTGGTGGATGACAGCCTGTTGGGAACCGCTCTGTACACCCATCTATAAGGTTCTCTGGATATAGTTGCTAAGCGCAGCAGGCATGGACTCTCCTCCCAGTATCCATCAAAAGTCGCAATTGTCCTCATCACATGTTTTCTCCGACAGATGCATTCCATTATTGATGCCGTATCCGTTCGTTTTCGCCCAAAGAACCTTTTGGGCAACTCAGGAGGGAATCGGATGCGTGATGTAATAAATCTGCTTCTTAATTTGTTCTTTTGTCAAAGGGGGAATTTCCACCGAAATATAGTCCAGATTCATTTCGTCCTTTGCCAACGGTCTAGCGACAAAAATCTGGTCTTCCAGACAAAGGTCCACATCCATAAGGTTTCCCGCTTTCGCCATTTTGATTCGAACCAGCATTGTCTTTAACAGACACCACAGATACGACGGACGCTTGACCATCACTTTAAGAAACGGATTTGGAGACTTTGCTGCCCGGGCAATATGTCCGTTCAGTTTAATAATATGCGCTGTACATCCATCCGCAAAGTATTCTGTTTCGTCGGCCATCCATTTGTTGCACGAACCGGCAGCGACAATATCTTCATTCAATTTGAGGATATCGTCTCTGGAGTATGCGTTGCAGTCCTTGTCAAAGTAATAAATAGTATCTCCGATTTTCGCACCTTCACCCAGAAGCACAGTGAATCTGTATTTCCGGGGATCGAAATTTTTCATGTAACGAAAATTTTCAAAAGACATAATAATGGTGGGCAGACACCCCCCTGGGCACGTTTGCTCCATGGCCACAATTTTATCCAGTGTAATTTCCTCGGGAGACGTCAATACAGGTGCATCGTGTTTGGACGCTCCCACCAAAAATCTCGTATCAGGAAAATTATGGGGTACCCTACCCGTCACCAGACTTTTGTCTGCCGGTCTCCATTTTATGGGGTCGCTTTCGCCAATTACCTCAACCTCCGGGTCGTTGAATCCCAATTTATCCGCTTCCTGCATCAATCTGATTTGAGATGGATCGTGGCTCATCATGCGCGCTGCCACGCGATCTGTTTCTACACTGTTTGTACCACTGATAATCAGACCCGCCTCTACCGGATCCACTGGTGCGGGAACATCTCCCTCTGCACCGATAATGCCGTCTATTATTGTGAGATCCGGCTTGAAAAGATAAAGCAAATCAACGAGTTTTTTATCGATATTATAATTGTGGTTCCTATACCGCATATGCGTCGAAAGACAGCCCATTGCATTTTTAAACCCCAGAGTCACACCGGTGTATAGATTGGTCTTCATTTTGGGAAGAGAAACATAGAACGCTTCACCGCGAACGACTTCGCTGAATGTTCTGGGGATATAAACATCTTTCATCACCTGTGCCCTCGGCAGGATATACCTGTCTACAGGCAACTCTTCCACTGCTTCAAATTTAATATTGTGAAACTTTACAAGTCTGTCTGTGCCGTTCATCTTCGCCATCAATCGAGTAACGGGCGCCCCTGAGCCTTCAATTACAGTGATGTTGCCTGTAAACTGTTTAATGTATCGAACGACAGCATCCAACACTCTTGGATCTGTGGACTGCGGATAATCATCATCCCGGTAGCCGCATTTGTGATATATCGCGACGAAATTGGGTTTAATCAATACCTTTCGCCCCCGAATAGTATTGGCAAAACCACATCTGGAATTGAGCGCGTTGAGATTGTTAAATACGGCCTCATCAATTGCCCCGACATCTTCTCTGGCGAAATACTTTTTTGAACCGTAGTTTTTAGGCAATGCCACATAATCATTCATGTAGTTCAGCTTTTTTGCTTTCGTAACAACAACAAAATTTTGTACCATTTTTCCCCGATTCCTGCAGCAGTGTAATTCCACAGCATAATACAACAAAAAATGTGCCGGCACCACATGAATGATTCAATCCCGATGTCTGTATGTTCGCCCAGATACCAAAGAGTCGCGGGTCCCCGGGGTGTCTCCGGACATTCAATTTTTCAGCGACGGAAAAGAAGGAAGTCGTTCGCGGCGGAAAAACTGTTCATTTGTCGAAGACAGCCACATGATCAATTGACGTTTTGCCGTTCACCCCCTTATTACAGCGAAAAACCAATTGCACCGTGCTGCCGGCGAAGGCCGAGATGTCCAGAGACTGCCTCTCCCAGGAATCTTCCCAGCCATTCTGCAATGGGCCAGTGTATGTGGTGAGCGGCGTATCCACATTGCCTGTGCGAATGCTCACTTCCAAATCGCCAATCTGGTCACCTGAGCGGTGCAGCCAAAACTCATGTACAGGTGTCACTGCCGTGGCAAGGTCAATTTCAGGGGATACACGCAACGCGTTGTCGTAATTGTATCAAACACTTCCAGATCATATCCATCGCTGTCAGCGACACCGCTACACTGAACATTATAGGTTTTGGCATCCACCTGCGTCACGCTGTCTATCACCGCGCTACCGGAATCGGAAACCAAATCAGGATTGTATATGTCTACGCCCTGAACGTTTTCATCAAACACCAACCGGAAAACGCCGTCAGTGGTCCCACGGGGATAAACCCTTTTAAAGAAACAACTTTGGGACGACCAGGAACCGGATCGACGCAATCGCCAAGTTTAAAGTTGTACCTGATACACCACCACTCCCCTGTTGATTCAGAGTCGTTTTCTGTTGATACAGATTGAATAATTGCGAGACGCAGGCGCTGCCCCTTGGAGACAAACTCAATTCCCCATAAAACGGATTGCTTTTCCGCTGAGACGGCGCGCAAATTCCCGATGCAAAACCGCCCCCGGTCCCCCAAACACGCCTTCCTTTGCCGCAAAGATGGGGTTTCTTTTGAGACGGAATTAAAAATCAGTGCAAAGCGGGGGTGCCGCGGCGCCAAAGATGCTTTCTTCTGCCGCAAAGATGGGGTTTCTTTTGAGATGGAATTAAAAATCAGCGCAAAGCGGGGGTGCGCCTGCAATGCGGACGCCGTTTGCTGCAGCACGGAATGACGCCAGGGGTCATGTGTTGTCCGTTTACACGTACTCAAACGAACAAAAAATGGACAAAGGGGGCCTTAAATCCGGCAATTCTGCAGAATAAACGGTAGACGCGAAATGGCTTTTAAATTACCTGTGGTCAGAGTCCAGGGGGGCCTGGCATCTCACCTTTGTCGTTTTGTCTTTACCCAATTTATTTGGTCATTTCTCCGGTCAATGGTTTACCTTTTTAAGGACTGACTAACCGATTTATGGGCGGCCAATAGGGAGAACAGCCCGCGGTCGGCAAACCAGGCATTGGGCCAGAGCTGATGATCCAGAAAGAGAAAAAGGGGTCACAGGCCGCGACAATCGACAGTTTTCGCTTCCGTCGCGCAACATTCAATACGATCACCACTCTTTCTGAATACAGATTTTCAGTTTTATTTCACTCCTCCTTGGATCGATGCTGTTTTTGCACGTATAAACTCACTAGTGAAAGAAAAGTCAGTAATTCAGTTGAGTGAACGATGGAGCCACCATGGCTTTTGAATTTCCTAAAAAAGTGGCTGAGGAGTTAAAAATGCGCGTTATCCGTCCTGCATACAAAACCAGTACCGTGGCAAACCAGATGACCCAGTTTTGGAAATGGTGCTTTGTTCTATTGGTGATGACACTAACAGCGTGCGGCAGTGACGGTGGCGACAAAAGGGATGGGGATACGGACAGCAACACAGATAGTGACAGTGGTTCAGGCACGACCTCCAACGGCGATACAGCCAGTAATTCGGATACGGATTCGAACAGCGATTCGGAAATCGTTGCGCCGCCAGGGGGTGAGCTGCCGGCGGGGATTCCAACACCGGAATTCGGATATCGTTACGACACCAGTTTGGACGCAACGCTTTATGTGGACAACACCAACCCCGGTTGCGACAACGACGGGCCGGGCAGTGCACAGACCCCCTATTGCGATCTGTTTCGCGGTCACAACAACGTGACCTACGAAGCGGGCGACGTCGTGCACATTCTGGGCGGCCCGTATGACTACCCGGTAGACCAGCGACTGGTGATGAACGGCACGCTGGAGAACCCGGTGATTATCCTTGGGGTGGATACGCCACTGTTCAGGGGGCCCGGCAGCCGCATCAACTTCGAATACGATGGCAGCTACGGCATTTTGGAGAACATCGAGTTTTTCAACCACACCCGCCACCGGGTACTGGACACCGGTCACCACCTGGTGTTTCACCGGTTGGAAGTCCACAATCCCACCGACGCCATCATCGACTTCAACCCGGTGTTCAATGTGAGCGGCACGCATGTGCTTATCTACGAAAGCCACATCCACCACAACTGGCGAGACGGAGACAATGACGCGCATGGCATCCAGGCGGGGGAGGGTTCCTCATACGTCTTTATCCTGTTCAATGAACTGCATCACAACAGTGGTGATTCAATCCAGGGGTGCCACCACTGCTTTGATGCACCACCTCACCACGTGTTTATCGGCGGCAACGTGATGCACGACGATCGAGAAAACGCGGTGGACCTTAAAACCATCCATGATGTAGTGGTTTCACAGAACCGGATGTACGGCTACATGGATTCGGCCACATCCGGTGGAGACGCGATGGTGGTGGGAAGCAACGGCTACGATGAGGCCACCAATATGGGGCCCAGGAATGTATGGGTTATTCACAACGAGTTCTCAAGCGCTGCCCGTGGCGTGCGAATCGAAGGGGTGGAAGATGTGTGGCTCATTGGCAACTTGTTTCACACTCTCGACCGAGCGATACAAATCGACAACAAGGTGTATCGGGACATCACCATCGCGTCCAGCACCATCTGGAATACGGGCGACGGCATCATCAACTCAAATGACAGTTGCACGGCCCGTTCGGTCACTTTGACCAACAACCTCCTTGGCACAATGAGCGATGGTCGCCATCTGGATTTGCCCCCGTGCGGGAACCACACCCTTCAAAACAACCTGCTGTGGCAGGAGGGCGGAACCTTCACCGCGGATGTGGAAGGAGGGAACTACACCACTGCGGCAGCGCTCAACGGGGCGGCCGAGGCATCGGGGACCCTCGATGGAGACCCACAGCTCGACGAAGCGGGTCTCCCGGCGGCCGGCGCGATTCCCATTGACGCCGGCGTCTCCCTGGAGCCACTGTACGCCCTGTTCGAGTCCACCTTCAATGCAAGTATCCGAACCGATTTCAACGGGACAACGCGTCCAATCGGAAATGTCGAGGATGTGGGAGCGCTGGAACAGTAGAGCCCCGCCACGTTAATCAAACATCACCCGGAACGGGATTCCTGAAGAACACACGTACATTCGCTCAGAGCAAAAAGACCTGTCTGTAAGGAATCATCATCTTTACAATTTTGCCGAATCTATGGCACTCTTCTTAAAGGAACAAATTCTGGATAAAACGAAAAAATGGAGGAAACGAAAATGAGATTGCGACACATTTCATTGATTACTTTGCTGGCGTTGCTCGCATTTGGTTGCAAAAATGAATCAAGCGGCAACGACAAAAAAGGCAGCGATGCCGATTCTGACGCGGATTCCGATGCGGACGGCGATTCGGAGGAGAATTCCGATTCGGATGCGGACAGCGATTCGGATACGGACGGCGACTCGGATACGGACGGCGATAGCGATAGTGATAGTGATGGTGATGGTGATGGTGATGGTGACACGGATTCGGATTCGGATGGCGATCCTGTACTGGATAACCCGGCGCCTGCCGAAGACTTCACCGAGGAGGTCGGCGGTGTGTCCTTTGACATGATATATGTTGAAGGCGGCACATTTACATTGGGATGCGAGAGCTCACCCTGCCCGGCCAACACTGATCCCATAGCGGGCGTGACCGTTAGCAGCTATCACATAGCGAAAAACGAAATGACGGGCGCGCTGTGGAATGCGGTGATGGGCGGTGAGTCGTCGGGGTTCGGCGGCCCCAGCATCAGCTGGTATGATGCCATGGCATTTGCGTGCAGGTTAAGCCAGATGACCGGCAGGGCGTATCGGATGATGACCGAGGCGGAGTTTGAGTTTGCAGCTAAAAATTACGTGAGCAAACTGGACGATATTGGCAGCGGCGAAGAATGGGCGTACAACTCATGGAGCGCGACGCATATGGGCGGGACCGATCCTGTCGGGCCAGGCAGCGGCGTGCACACACAAAAAACGCGGCGTGATGCGCAAAATACCGGCGACAACATCACAGGGCGCCTCATCCGTTCAATCGATGGCATCGGCCCCCAGTTGCGCCTGGTTATCTCGGCGGAGATGGACTTCCCGCCCACCTATGTTCCGCCGTGTGATCTCCACCCACCGGTGGTCGACGAACCCGAGAATTCCTACCGCGATCAAAGATGGATTACCGGCAGCGACAAGCGTTGGACGGCGAGTTCGGATTGGGGCGGTTTTGATCTTCGGGTATGGGAGGACGGTACTGCAACCATGGGCGGTAGGATGGGGGGGAGCACGGATGGGCAATGGTTCACTTCAAACAACATTGCTTTTGTGTTTGTGCCGAGTTCAGGGGCGCTTCGAAAATACCCGTATATCTTTCTTGATGAAACGCAGGGGTCGGTACTTTCCGCCGCGGGTTTCGGGAGCGGTGGTTATATCGGCAGAATATTTAAGGAGGATGCCGATAGCGTCGATAAACCGGCCATGTCTGATCTGAAAAGCGGTGCGGACCTGGCGGCGGCGGCGGGGGATGACTATAAAATGATTGATATGCAAAACATTCCGGACTCCGCTAAAGGCCAGGATGAGCGACTCATAGACGGGCCGGACATTGGATGGTCCCAAAAGAATGAGGGCTCCCAGCACCACTACAGAAAAGACGTGGATGCGGACGAATTCCGATTCACCGTTAATCAGTCGGGCAAAAGGATCATGCTCGCCAACGGTGAGTGGTTTACCGTTGGCAACACCTTCCTGCGCGTCACGCACGCAACCGGATACGTATGCGACTATCTGTACGCCATATCCGAGGATGGAGAAACTTTCTATCACGACTCATTCCAGGGGTATGAGCGCGGCGACTTCAGGATGTTCACGAAAGCGGACAACGGCCCGGACTTCAACGATCTTTGCGGCGAAATCTGCAACGACGAAATCCCCAAAGATGAACCCGCTTCGATGTATGCCAATATGGAAGAAGGCAAGTCGACGTTTGTACCGGCCCCCTGCCCGTCGGATGGTTGCAAGTAAGAAAAATCGGTAACGGACGAAAAAAGACGGGGCACGATCGACGGATATGGCTCCGCCCCTTTTGTCACTTCCGGTACATACAACACCGATTTATCGAGCTGTTGAGTCTTCAGTGCCTGGTATTTTTAAAGTTATCTAAAAAAAAAGCGACACCTGCCGTTTATTAAGTGGCTCTCATATCATCTTTTGGCCCAGTGTTGTGATTTTTTTCACAGCGCATGCGAAACGGAGATTTTCCGGTGAACGTTAAGGCAGTTTTTTTAACAACTATTTTTGGATTTTTGCTGTGGCTTGGACTGACGTTGCAGGTTGATCCGTACAATATGGCAATCGGCGGAGTTGTGGCGCTGTTGCTGGGTGGCATTTTTGGTGCAAAATCATCCTGGCGGGATTTGAAACTGACACCCAGGTCGATTTTGGCTGTAGCTATCTGGGTTGTAGTACTGATGATTGAAATTGTCCGCTCCACCATTGATGTAATGCTGAGGGTAATTGCCCCACGGGTACGAATCAATCCGGCCATTGTGGAAGTTAAGACTCGGCTAAAAACCAAAACCGGGCGTCTGGCGCTGGCCAGTTCCATTACACTGACCCCTGGCACACTGACCGCCGACATTCAGGATGACCGTCTGTATATTCACTGGATCGATGCCCAGTCTACCGACGTGGACGCTGCCACCAGAGAGATTGTCCGCAAATTCGAAAAGCATTTGGAGGTGATTTTTGGCTGACCAAATTGTCTACATCGCCTTGCTTATTATCGCGTTGAGTATTGGCATCTCCATGTTTCGTTTTGTCAAGGGACCGTCCATTCCAGATCGCGTCGTTGCTTTTGACACCGCGGGAATCATCTCGATTTCGGTGATAGTTGTTCTGGCGCACAGCTTTGGGCGACTGATTTACGTCGACGTGGCGCTGGTGTATGGGCTGCTCAGTTTTATTGGCGTGCTTGTGGCCGCCCGATATCTCGACAGGGGGCTGTAATCATGGAAATGACCGGTGCGATATTATTACTTCTGGCATCCATTGTGTTTCTGGTCAGTGCGCTGGGACTCGTGCGAATGCCCGACGTGTACAATCGAATTCAAACCAGTACCAAAGCCACAACACTGGGCACCATTTTGGCGATGGCGGCAGTGGCGTTCCTTCATCCGGACTGGACGCCCAAACTGGCGCTGGTGGTGCTGTTCATTCTGCTGACCAATCCCATCTCTTCTCACGTGGTGGCGCGCGCCGCCTATTTTAAGCGGGTGAAATTAAGTGACCGTACCGTGGAAGACCAGCTGAAAGACAAATTGGAGGGATAGCTGATGGAGATATTTCTCATTATTTTTGCTGTACTTACTGTTGCTTCCGCACTTATCGCGGTTGCCACAACGAAAAAAGCCGTCTCCATCCTCGCGGCAGGGGTGATGGGACTGTTTGCGTCTATAGTCTTCATTTTTCTGGCCGCACCGGATGTCGCCATGACAGAGGCTGCCATTGGCAGTGGTCTGACAACGTTCATATTTTTCTTCGCCCTGAATCGAGTGAAAAGTGATCGGGCCCAGGGAGGCGCCGATGATTAAGAAAGCGCTGGCGGTATTGTTGCTTGCCCAGCTTTGCACCATACTGTTTTCATTTCTGTCTGTATACCAGGAACCAACATCGCTGAATGCGGTTTCGAGTCACTACATCCACAATGAGCCCAAAGAACTGGGGGCGGCCAATGCGGTGACAGCGGTGGTGGTCACCTATCGCGGACTGGATACTCTGGGAGAAGTCACCATCCTGTTTGCTGCGTCGGTCGTTGTTGGGCTACTGATGTTTTTGCACAAAAACGAATCGGCGCCGCGAAGAGACGGCAGCGAGCTTTTAAAGACCGGGGCATCTCTGCTCTTTCCGCTGATTCTACTGTTTGGCGCGTATGTGTTTATCAACGGCCATCTGTCGCCCGGAGGGGGGTTTCAGGGCGGAGCTATTATCGCCTCGGCATTGATGCTGACCATACTGGCAAATCCCAACCGCCATGTTGGTCATGGGTTTTTCTGGGCCATCGAGTCCATTTCCGGATTTGTTTTTGTATTGCTCGGGATAGCGGGACTGGTGCTGGCAGGCGGATTTCTGGACAGTCGCGTGTTGCCTCCCGGCACATTCGGCCATGTGGCGAGCGCCGGACTGATTCCCGTTATTTACATTTTCGTTGGTTTGAAGGTGGGCGCCGAGCTCAGCTCCGTCGTGCTCTCGCTCCACGGAAAAAGCGAAGGAGGGGTACAGCACCATGACTAGCACAATCGCCATGACAACAGGTATCCTGCTGGTGTTGATTGGGCTGTTCGCCATTTTGACCCAAAAGGACCTTATCCGTATTATCGTTGGTTTCTCCATTTTTGACATCGGCGTCCATGTCATCATGATAAGCATTGGATATATCAGTGACGCCACGGCCCCCATCATTGAAAATCTGTCACAGCTGGGCCAATCGTATGTAGACCCGGTCCCCCAGGCGCTGGTGCTCACTGCCATTGTGATTGGCCTTGGCATTTCCGCATTCATGCTCACGTTTGCCGTGTTTATGTTCAAAAAGCGCGGCTCACTGGACATCAACAGTTTTAGGGATTTAAAATGGTAGAACCTGTCTATCTCATTGTTGTTGCGCTCGGCGCCGCGTTTTCACTGGGACTTCTGCGCAAGGCCGGATTTGTGATGCATCATCTGGTGCTGCTGCTGTCACTGGCCACAATGACCGCTATTTCCGCGCAGTGGACAGTGGGGTTATTCACCGGCAGTGTGTCGCCTGCGGCAATACCCACCGCGGGATTTTCGCCACCCATTTCCATTAATCTGCAAATGGGAAAAACCGAAGGGTTCCTGACTCTACTGGTTAATCTGTCGGTATTTCTGAGCAGTCTATTTATGATAAAAACAGTAAAACGCAGGTCGGTGTATGTGCCCATGCTGATGCTGGTGTTTGCCTCCGGTTTAAACGGCATCATCATGACCCGGGATCTGTTTAATCTTTTTGTATTTATTGAAATCATGAGTATTGCTCTGGCGGGACTCATTGTGTTGAATGGTGACATTCAGCAGCTGGGAGCCGGGTTTAAATACATTCTGGCCGGCGCCCTGACGTCCGGACTGATGCTCATTGGCATCATTTTCACATACCATACAACCGGGTCACTCAATATTGATACCATTGCCAACGCGCTTACGCCTGAACTGAAGGCAGTGGGATATGCCGGTCTGTTCCTTATATTTATTGGTGTGCTCATCGAATTAAAACCGTTTCCGGTCAACGGCTTTGGTCTGGATGTATACGAATCCGCCCATCCCGCGGTTGGCGCTGTGGTATCCGCCGGGGCCGCAACCGCAACGCTGTATGCTTTTGCGAAGATTGCCATCATGAGCGGCGACTTGTTTCTTGAGCTGTCGATGGTGGTGGGCGCCGTTACGTTTGTGGGCATGAATGTGGTGGCGCTGCAGCAAAAAATCGCCAACCGCCTGTTGGGATACTCATCCCTGTCTCAGGTGGGGTTGCTGGTGCTGGTTTGGTCTCTTGTGAAATGGCAGAATATCGCCAATGGTGATCTGATCGTGTTGGGACTGCTGGTGACCCATGCATTTGCCAAAGCAACACTGTTTTGGTTAAGCGGCATTATTCAGAAGGAAAAAATTGAGGACTGGGGAATTATAAAACAGCGCATTTATCTGCTGTTCCCGTTTGCCATTGCGCTGCTGGCCCTGATTGGACTGCCGCCATTTCCATCGTTTTTTGCCAAGTGGGAACTGATAATGGCCCTTGCCGCCAATCAATCCCATCTGGCCATCGCGCTGATTCTGGGCGGTTCCCTTGTCGAAGCGGTCTATCTGATGCGCTGGTTTGGTCATGCGTTTAAAAACACCGCTGCCGAAGACGAGACGCTTTCGGTCTCCTTCTGCCAGTTGCTGCCGGTTTTCGCAGGTGGGCTGCTGCTGATTGGATTGGGATATCCGGCATCGCTTCTTTCAGCAACGGCATCTCCCATTCCCTGGATGTTAACGGCGTTTGTACTGTTTACCTTTGCCATGGAGTTTTTGCCGGCGAAGATAAAAAACATTATCGTGATGGCGGCCATTGCATGGTATGGATATCCGTTGCTCACCACCATAGGCGGCTACCGCGTGATTTTTGCCGGCATCTTTGTCATTGGCGCGCTGGTTACCATGATTCCCGGATTTAGCCATAAGGGAAACCGTCTGGGATTTTATCCGTCCCTTACTATGATGTTTGCCGGGTTAATCGGTATTATCGAAGCCAAAGAAACCATGTCGTTCTTCTTTTACTGGGAGATGATGACTGTGGGGTCTTACTTTTTGATTTTGCGCGGTAAAAACAGCAAACCCCACGCGTTGAGTTATTTCCTCTTTTCATTGGGCGGCGCCTATCTGATTCTGGCGGCATTTGGATACAGCTTTGGCCAAACTACCAGTGTATCGCTGGATACGCTGTCGCAAGTGGCCAGCACACCTTACGCCGCACTGGTCATGCTGTTTTTATCCATTGGATTTATGACCAAGACCGCATCTGTGGGATTGCATATCTGGCTTCCGGGCGCCCATGCGGAGGCCGAAAGCGACGTTTCGCCAATGGTGTCGGGCATCCTTTTAAAGGCGGGTATATTTGGGTTGTTGATGACGTTTATTGCCCTTGGAGACCAAAAAATTGGGTTCGTTGACATCGCATACGTTCTAAGCTGGGTGGGCGCCATTTCCGCGCTGGTGGGCAATTACCTGGCGGCCATGCAGGAAGATGCCAAGCGCCTGCTGGCGTACTCCAGTGTGGGTCAAATGGGGTATGCCCTGTTTGGATTGTCACTGATGAGCCATCTGGGTTGGTTGGGCGCCCTTTCGCTCTCCGTTATTCACTTTACATACAAGGTCATTCTATTTCTTGCCGTGGGTGGTATCGTGTATCGCCTTAAAACCAAAAACATGTATGAGATGGGCGGGCTGATTCGCAAAATGCCAATCACGTTTTTTGCGGTGCTGGTCAGTATCATCGCGCTTTCCGGTATTCCACCGCTGGCGGGATTTGGCGGCAGATGGGTGGCCTACAATGCAGTGATTGAAAAAGGATGGATGCTGCAGGGCGCGATCATCGGCTTCTCGGGCATCATCGCGTTTCTGTACCTGTTTCGGTTGATACATACTATTTTTCTGGGGCAGCTCAAAGACGCCCACCGCAAGGTAAAAGAAGCGCCGCTGCCATTTCTGCTGCCTCAGATGCTGCTCATTGGTCTGGTGATGTTTTTGTCATCTCGGCCCCATACTTTCCTTGCACCCATTGGTGAAATTGTGAAGGAATTTAAACCGGACGGTGCATTGACATGGACTGGACCTTTGGCCCAAAGCCATTTGGGATATTGGGATGGCGTGATGGTGATGTGGGTGTTCATGGGACTTTTCGCCGCCAATTTTGCGCTGCTCTTTATTATGAACCGACGCGCTCAACCAGTAAAACAGTTCAACATAGTATATGCGGCGGAACGACCTGCACGGCCGGAAACCACACACTTTGCGTACAACTTTTTTGCGCCGTATCGCAGAGCGCTTGGGTTCCTGGAGTATCCACTTGCGACCCATTTCTTTGATGGCATCACCGACTTTCTCCATGCGGCCGCCGGATTCATCAGGCGTCTGTACACCGGAAATGGTCAAACCTATCTGTTTCAGATTGTCGCCTTTGTGGTGGTCGTCTTTCTGCTTGCAAACGGGGGGTTCTGAATGGGAAACTTCGACACAATGAACATCGTTTACGCTGTGGCCACCATCTTTATTACAATCAACTATGGTCTCGTCCTGCAGGGCATCATCGGCAAGGTATACGCCCGTGTGGCCACGCGAATTGGTCTTCGCATTTATCAGCCGTACATCAATATTATTCGGCAATGGGTGACCCGGACTTCGATTAATCACGGAATCATGTATTATCTGGGACCGGTGTTTCGGTTCACAGGCGGCGGCGGCATTCTAATCTTTTTACCTGTTATTTACGGCGCGCCTTTCTTTTCATCGTTTTCATCCGCCGGGGATATGCTGCTGATTATGTACTTTATGTTCCTGGGCACCCTTGGAATGGCTCTGGGCGGCGGGGAATCGGGACATCCCTATGCGGCTATTGCTGTGACGCGCGGATTGGCGCAAACCACAGCAGCGGAATTTCCCCTGATTCTGGCGATTTTTTCCATTGTCACTCAGTACCAGACCCTTGATGTCAATCAGATTGTGGCTGCCCAGCAGGGCAGCGTTTTGAATTGGACATTGTTTACCAATCCGTTGGCGACCATAGCGGCAATGCTGGCCTTTTTGGGTTCAATGATGCGCTCGCCTTTTGATGTTGTGCTGGCGCCTCAGGAAATTCCCATTGGCCCGCCCACGGAATATCAGTCGCAGTTTCTGGCCATGCTGATGACCAACCGCACTATTTTTCCGGTGGCTAAAACGATCTTGTATGTAAATCTGTTTTTCGGTGGTGTGGCGTTGCAGGACAGCTGGTTACTGACATTCGTCATCTTCTTTTTAAAAACATTTTTTGTGTACATGTGGTCCGTGTTTGTGGGGGTCTCCTTCCCCAGATTTCGTGTGGATCAGAGTGTGCGCTGGTTCCTGAAGGCGCCGGCGGCGCTGGGTGTACTGGCAATTATTTTCGTTCAGACAGGTATGTGACATGGCAAAGATGAATTACAGGAAGCGGCTGATTGACTTTGACAAACGGACGGTGGAATCACCGGACGGCGAGACGTTTGAAGTGAATCCCATGCAGGATTATTACTGCGATGCCAAACCAAAGGTGCATCCCCCTTCGAAGATTGCACCCCTCGAAACGTTTTACAATTGGTGTCGGGCCGAATCCATTTTCATTCTGGGATTTGGTACCGGTTGCGGGGCCATCGAAATGCGTCCTTTGATGGGGCCTATGTACGACGCCTCCAGGTTTGGTGTGTTCTGGCGTCCAACACCTCGTCAATCAACGGTGTTTTTTATCGGCGGGTATGCATCAGTGAAAACCCTCAAGCGAATTGTGCGCAGCTACGAACAGATGCAGGGCCCCAAATGGGTGTTTGCGGTCTGTTCGTGCACCATCAACGGTGGCATGTATTTTGACAGCTACAACACCATTAACCGACTGGATCATTACATCCCGGTCGATGTGTATGTGACCGGCTGTATGCCACGTCCCGAAGCGATACTGGATGGGATTGATACGCTCAAAAAGCGCATCAAAGAAGGCCGGGGCGAAGGGGCAAACAAATACGCAAAAAACTTTGAGTGGTACAAGGCCAACCAGAAAAAAATCATTAAAGACTGGGATATGCCCGACTACAACTGGTGAGGAAATGGCGATGGAGACCGTATTGAAAAATGTTCGCGATCGTTACAATGTGCTTCATGAAACCCACACCCACGGCGTGTTCATCACGGTGTCGCCCAACGACGTAATTGGTTTGCTGGCGTATTTGAAGAATGTGGAAGGGTTCACCCATCTGGTACTCTTAACAGCTGTCGACTGGATTGAAGAGAATCAGTTTCAGCTGACCTGGCTTGTCAATAACCCCGTGCTCAAACAGGAAATGGGCATTCGCGCATTTATCGAACGCAGTGTGTGGCCGGAAGAATCCGTAATGGACTCGGCCCATCATCTGTGGCCGGCTGCTAAAACCTACCAGCGGGAACTCCATGAAATGTTTGGCATTGATTTTCCGGACAGTCCCGAAGTCAATGAGCCGCTGATTCTTGAATACTGGGATCAGTTGCCGCCGTATCGCCGGGATTTTGACACCAAAAAGTATTCGGAGGAAACGTATTTTCCACGAGAAGGCCGATACACGCGGGATCCCAAAACACATATGGAAGCTAAATTATACGCACGTGAAGGTAAAAAGCAGTGAGGCAAATCGATGTTGTTTGATGATGGCAAAATGCAAAAGCACAAAACTGGGCAGATTGTGAACAGTACAACTGCTGAACCGGACCTTGGCAGTCACAAATATTCCAAACTGTGGCAGGGGCCAAATCATCCGGGAATCACCGGCAATATGTCGCTGGAGCTCACACTGCAAGGGGACGAGATAAAAAAAATGCGCACCCATGTGGGCTACCTTCATCGCGGTTTTGAAAAACTGATGGAACGGCGTCGTTTTATCAATAACTTTCCTCTGGTGTGCCGCATTGCCGTACCGGAACCGGACTTCAATGAGTACTGTTATGCTGCAGCGCTCGAAGAACTGGCGGGGATTGAAGTGCCCGAATACGCCCACTGGATGCGCACACTGATTCTGGAAATGGCCAGGTTGCAGTCTTACCTGATGTGGCTTGGGGGACAGGCGGGTGCATTTGGCATGGGAATGGTGGGCCAATGGACATTGTATGCCAGGGACCGAGTGCTGGACCTGTTTGAGGAGCTGTCCGGCGCCCGGATTTATCACATTTTTATTTTGCCAGGTGGCGTACGCAACACCTTGCCGGATGGTTTTGAACAACGGGTGAACGAGACATTACGCGTGATTGAAGACACGCTGAAGGATGTGGACCGCGTATTGTTTAACAACGCCGTATTTAAGAAGCGCGCAGTGGGACTGGCCCACATAGATCCCAAATGGGTGGATGAGTATGGCATAACCGGTCCCAACGCCCGCGCGTCCGGTGTGCCCCGGGATGTGCGTGTGGATAATCCGTACGCTGCGTATCCGCATTTGGATTTTGAGCCGGTGGTTGAATTTGATGGGGACGTGTATACCCGTGCCCGACTTCGCTGGCGCGACATGTTGCTGTCTGTTGATTTGATTCGTCAGATTTTTGCGCGGATGCCAAAGGGGGGTGAATTCAAGGCCCAGTTGCCCAACATGCTTCACTGGACCATTCCCAAAGGGGAAACCTACAAAAAAGCCGAATGCACGCGGGGCGAATATGGCTACTACATTGTAACGGACGGTTCAAAATTTCCGCGTCGAGTGAATGTTCGGGGACCCAGTTATACCCATGCGGTCACCCTTGCCGAAATGATGCTTGAAAACTGTAATCTGGCAGATGTCGCCGGCACGATGGTGTCGCTGCACACCTATCCGCCGGAAGTGGAGAGGTAATCTGATGCGCTTCAAAGACGTGATTTATCCATTTACGACGTGGAAACACATTTTGAACGAACCCAGAACGATTAAACATCCAGAAGATCGTGAAGGCAGTGACCGGTATCGCGGATTTCACACAAATGATATTCAAAAATGCATTGGCTGCGGCAGTTGCGAGGAAATATGCCAGAACGAAGCTATCGATTTGGTTGAAGTGGATGGCATAGAAACAACACATGGTGACAGTGGTTTGCGTCCCAAAGTGGATTACGGTCGCTGTTGCTGGTGCGCCCTGTGTGTGGATGTCTGCACCACCAATTCGCTTGGCATGTCCAATCGTTTTCGCTGGGCTGTCGAAGGAGAGAATGAGCTGGGTGAACATGGTTCTCCTGAAGATTACCGCTTTGTGATTGGTGCGCAAAACAAGTACTGGGACAATGTGAAAGAAGGCTACAAAAAGCCTGACAGCTATGATTTAACTCCCTCCACAGCGGTGGAGATGGACCACCTGTCTCCTTCGGAGAGGAGCGCATCGTTTGTGGAGATGATGAAGGGATACACCCGGCAGCAGGCTCAAAAAGAAGCCGATCGCTGTGTGGAATGCGGTATCTGCATAGCCACCTGCCCTGCGCATATGGGTATTCCCGCGTATATTAAAGCCGTTCGTGAGGACGATTTAGAAGAAGGATTGCGCGTGGTCTATGACTCCAATCCGCTGCCCGAAGTGTGTGGAAGGGTGTGCACCCACAAATGTGAAACCGTTTGCGCCATTGGCCACAAGGGAGATCCGGTGTCTATTCGCTGGCTCAAACGGTATATTGCAGATCACGTGCCCGCTGAAAAGTACGCCGAAATTCTGGGGACAAAGCAGATTGAAAAAAACGGGAAAAAGGTGGCGGTCATTGGCTCCGGACCTGCTGGACTTTCGGCTGCGCATTTCCTTTCAACCATGGGATATGCCGTCACCGTATTGGAGGCATTGCCGAATGCGGGTGGGATGATGCGTTATGGCATTCCGGAATACCGGTTACCTTACGATGCTCTCGATAAGGACATCAATTATATCCAGTCACTGGGTGTCGAATTTAAAACCAACTGCCGAGTGGGAACAGATGTGACGATACTTGATTTGAAGCGGGATTTCGATGCGGTGTTTGCCGCTACCGGATTGCCGCTGGGACGTTCAACCCGATTAGAAAACGCGGACCACAAAAAGGTATTTCAGTCCATTGATTTGTTAAGGGAGATCACTCTTGGCAATGAAATTATCGTTCCTGAAAAAATAGTGGTCATCGGCGGTGGTAATGTGGCGATGGACATCACCCGTTCTCTGGCCCGCATGCAGAAACAAAAGTTTGGTGTTGTCAATGTGACAGCCACATGTCTTGAACCCGAAGGTCAGATGCCGGCAGATGATGAGGAGGTGATTGAAGCCAGAGAAGAAGGCGCCGTGATTACCCCTGGATACGGTCCGCAATCCATCGAAATAAAAGACGCCGATACCCTTTTGGGATTGCGCGTGGCTCGATGTGTTCGCATCTTTGATGAAGAGGGTCGGTTCAACCCGTCGTTCAACACCACTGACACGCGATATTATGAAGCAGACATGATAGTGGAATCCATTGGTCAGAGTTCTGATATGTCGTATTTGAAATCGGATTTAAACATCGCTTTCGGCCCCCGGGGCCAGATGGTCATGGATGCGGACGGTCAGGTAAACGGCGAACCGTGGCTGTTTGTTGGCGGCGATATGGTCAAAGGCCCGGACGTCATTACCGGCATCGCTACCGGCCACTTTGCAGCCATGGGAATTGATCGCTATTTGAACAGCGATGATCGGGATTAGGGATGCACAGAAAAAGTGTTTCGTATCATTAACGATGCTTTGGAAGACGACGAATGGGGAGTAACCGAAACCGAGTTTCGGTCATTGGATCATCGGTTCAAGAAATAAAAAAGTCGAATATTTGAGATGACAGTCTCAGCCCAGCGGTTATATTACCCCAATACTAAAATCAAATTTTTGTTGCGTGTTGACCAAAGGGGGTATGATCATGACGACAGAAAACCAGCCTCATTCCGGGGCATCCAGCCAATCGGATTCCATTGACAACGAACCGCTCGAAATAAAAAGAGATAGCCCGATTCCCGCTCTGATGGGCCTGCTGGTCCTGATAGGGGGCATCATCTTCGCTGTAGTTTGGACACTGGGCGATTCCAACGATGAAATCAGCACCGCCACCTCTGCTATTGAAGTAAATAACGACGGGAAAAAACCAATCGCCGGACCCATTTCCACAATTGAAGTGACAGCAGAGACTCCGGTCAAAGCGGGCCAGAAACTTCACGTCAAATGGGGAGAAAACTGGTACCGCGGAAAAGCCATGCAGGTTGGCAGCAACGGAGAAATCACCGTTCACTATGAAGATTGGGGCGATAATTACGACGAAGTGGTTCCCCGGGAGCGATTGCGTCTGGCAGAATAGTCAAGCGGTGTTCAATGTAATGTGGCAAACTGCTAGTCCGGGATAAAACAGCGATATAACTGCCCAGTAACTCCGCTGTTCCGTTTTCGGGACAGAAACTGAAATACTGTTTTATTCGATCGGACGATGAGTCCTGTTTCAGGTAAATGCATTCTCATGCTGATTCCAGAAATTTAGCCTGGAACAATCGATTTAATACTGCGAAAGGCGCGGTCAGGGCCTCTCGTTCCGTTTTTTTTTTGCTGTGTAACTCATTTTCTCGACAAACGGCTTCTCCATACTGCCAACAAATTTGTTTGCGCAACATCAACGGCCTGACATGGGCTGAGGGATGAGGCTTTCTCAATGCTTTTTTTTGGGGGGGACACATATTGGTTGTGATAGGAACAACTTTTCAACACCGTCCCCTGGACCGTTCACGATTTATCCAAGGCTTTCAGGTTGCTCGAATCTAACTTGCAAAAGTCAAAAAAAATGAAAAAACTGTATAACATGGCTTTTTTTCATTACTTAAAACTGTTTCTCTGTGCTACAAGCAGCAGGTTCAACGTGCGATTTTAGCACCTTCGGACGTGCAAACCCAACTGTCCTGATTCTTGTGAACGTCTAAAGTTGCTCTGAATCCACTAAATATAAGTCAAAAAAAGGAGATATTCGATGCGTACTGCCACAGGTGCAAGTATGGCTTGTCGGGCTGCCAATCGGGCATTGTTTACTGTTGTGATGCTCTGGTGTGCCACTGCTGGAATGCAAGGTTGTAAACATGATACACCAGGGTTAAAGGAACTGGATTCCGCCTCGGAAGCGATCCATACAGGATCCGATTCCGACACAGAATCCACCTCTGATTCATCGGGAACGGACAGTCTCAGCCTCGAGTCTGACTCCGGAGGGATTGGGACAACGCCCCCTGGCGATTCAGATACCGGTGCTGACAGTGAGTCTGTATCTTCAATGGACAGTAGCAGCGATATTGACACTTCTACCGATTCGACAACGGACGTCGATAGCGAAACCGTCCAAACATGTGCGGATTCCCCATGTGACCCCAATTCGACCTGTGATGATTCCAGTGGTAGAGTGCTTTGTTCCTGTAAACCGGGCTGGGAAGGGAACGGAAAAAAATGCCAGGACATAGACGAATGTGCACATGACCTCCACATGTGCAGCCATGGATGCGTGAACACGCCAGGTGCATTTAAGTGCTCCTGCGAGAATGGCTTTGCCCTGAACGAGGACGGCAGAACCTGTTCGGATGTGGACGAATGTGCATTAGGACAACACAACTGTGCCCAGCAGTGCGAAAACCTCAATGGGACCTTTGCATGCAGGTGTGCCAACGGATATCGAATCAATGAAAACGGCTGGGCTTGTGACAACATTAACGAATGCACTGAAAATCTGGATAACTGCGCGCAAACCTGTACCGATAC
>JAFGQN010000091.1 GCA_016935665.1 Deltaproteobacteria bacterium
AAGGTCTGCAGGGCGAGCAGGGTCCACAAGGTCTGCAGGGCGAGCAGGGTCCACAAGGTCTGCAGGGAGAACAGGGTCCACAAGGTCCACAAGGCGAGCAGGGTCCACAAGGTCTGCAGGGAGAACAGGGAGAACAGGGCCCGCAGGGTCCACAGGGCGAGCAGGGTCCACAAGGCGAACAGGGGGATGATGGTCCCAGAGGCGAGCAGGGTCCAAAGGGAGAACAGGGTGCGCAAGGGCCACAGGGGGCACAGGGGGTTGCCGGGATTCACTGCTGGGATTTGGATGCGGACGGTGTATGTGACCTTGAAACAGAAGATACCAATGGCAGTGGCGATTGCTCTGTTGCGGATTGCCAGCCAGCTGGCAGCTCATTGAGTCAGGTAATATGGACAGATGTGAATGCAGACGAAACCACTATCGTTAATGGAACGACAGTGGTTTCCGTTTATTATAGCGCGGACGGGATTTCTCTGAGCGAATATCCGCAAACCATGGAATTCAATGGCAGTACAGCAAGAGCCTCTGAAGCATACCAGGGCTATCCCGCGTACGCCGCGGTGGACCCCAACAATACGGATTCATGGTCAAGTGATGAAGGCGCCAGTGATATGCGATTCAATTTTGCCCTTGGCGAACCGGTGGTGGTACAAGGTGTGTATCTGGTGAATGACATTGGCACTGCAGCGATTCGCAACTTCCAGGTATACGGGTCTAACGTGAACATTATCGATGACGTCAATTATGCCAGTTTGGCCAACCTGACGCTGCTGGGGTCGTTCGAGGCGGCAATAGGGAATTCCCCGCAAAAATTCACCTTCGCCAACAGTACATCGTACCAGTATTTGTCTGTATTTATCGCCGACAATTACGGGGCGGCATATATGATGTTCGAGCATATTCAGGCGCTGGAGACGTCCGGTGAATACGAGATGGCCAGAGCAGGGTTTGACTACATCGTTACCAGAGCATCCGCCACGGGCCAGCAACCGCTGACAGTGAAATGGCTGGGGGCGAGCGATGTGGATGTTGTGATTGATTACCAGTAGACCTCCCAAAACGGTCTAAACACACCCGCCAAAGCGCACATCCCTTTTTTCATCAGCTGATTTTTGCCTGCCGAATCGCGGAATTATCGCAGTGGGAAACCCCTGTCATTCGCTGGCGCCTTCTTGAGCGGTCTGGCGACCGATAAAAAAAGATGCAAAAGGCACAGGCGCAAACGTGCCTCCGTGGGAAGCTGTACTATAACGTTTGGATAAGGAGGTGTGTTGTAATGCAGAGTCTGAAAATAACGACTGTGGGAGATTCCCAGGGAGTGGTGCTGCCAAAGGAGTTGCTGGATAAACTGCGGGTGGGACAGGGGGATGTACTGTATCTGGTGGAAGATAAGGATGGATATCGGATTACGCCGTACGATGAGGAATTCGCCAGACAAATGACAGTGGCTGAGCAACTGATGCGGGAAGATCGCGATGTGCTCAAGGTGTTTGCCAAATGATCGAGGGGTCCGTTTGGATTCGGGACGATGTGGTGATGGCTGTGCACGAGCGACAGCTGGCCGAGCATGGCGGCGCACAGGGAATTCGCGACGCGTCGGATTTGAAAGCAGCATTGCTGGCGCCTTTGGAGACCAGTCGGATAGACGACGCGGATTTGGCCTCTGTGGCGTCGGCGTACGGCTACCAGCTGGTGACTCGTCATCCGTTTATGGACGGAAACAGACGCACCGCTTACGTTTGCATCCGACTCTTCCTGGTACTCAACGGCCGAGACATTGTGGCCAAAAGGGAAGACAAGAGCCGCATAATGCTGAAACTGGCTCAGGGAACGGTGACGCACATCCAACTGGCGTCCTGGATTCGAAGACACCTGACCGATACTCCCGCTGCAACCACCGCGTCCAGTTAAAATTTAAATGAAATCTGCTGAACGCATTTAAAACACAGGGTTGGGATGGCGAAAATACCCTGAACTAAAACAGAAGTGACAGAATGGATTGTCCAGGGCGACCAGGAGTGGCAATGCTGCACCCGCTGTCGGAAGTGTTAGAGCTGTCAGAGCTGCCGTCGGCAGCGGAACCGCTTTCTTCGGCATCGTCATCACTGTTGCCTGCCTGCTTATCGCTTTTCATTCCGTTGTTGTCTCTGGCCACACCACTGTCATCGCCGGCGTATTCGTCGTCCAAAACATCATACAGCGCTTCTTCGCAGGCCATTATTTTGTCGCAATCCGAAGGGGAAAGGTCCGCCATGCATGCAAACATCTGCTCAACCGCGGCCACTTCTTCGTTATCCATTTCGGCCAAATCCTTACAGCAATCCACTACCGCAAAGGGATTCGCTTCGGCAGACAGGCCACGGGCCGAAATGAGTCGCGCCTTTGACATGTTGCTGCCATTGGACTCTTCACCATCACTTGTGCCCGAGTTGGAATCCGGTTTTGATTCACCTGTCGCCGTGCCCTCCGACGGCTCTTGGCCGATGACGCCGTTGTTCCACTGGTCCTCGCAGACCTGGTCCACGACGTCCATAAAAAGCACCCAGTCGGTGCATTGTTTCAACGCCTCGGGGCTGCATTCATCCGCCGGTACCGGAATCTCGTCGTCGCATTCTTCTACCAGACTACTCACACACTCTTCGGCCAGTAGTGCCAGTTCGTCTTCGGACAGGTCATCAATGTCGGGCATATCGACACGTTCAGCCTCACCATCCCCGCCACTCTCCCATCCGGATGCATTACAGGTCAAACTCCCACTATAGGGACCCATAATCGCCCAACCTGTGTCACTGGTGCAGTAAATACCGTTGGGCTTGCACTTTCCTTCCATGCATGCCTCGCTGTAGTCACAATCGGAAGTCGATGTGCATGATTCGAGGGCGACGTTGGGGGCCGCACATTCCTGATTTATGCAGATTTCTCCAGAATCACACGCGCTGCTCAAATAACATCCCAAAGCGCCCTGCGCCATGAGCAGGGTGATTCCCGCGCCCAGAATTCCCAGTTGTAACCGTTTCATATTTTCCTCCACAGAGTAAATGTAGTTTGTCGGCCTTCCACTGGAGTACCCCTCCGGGACTTGAAATGGGAACTGGATGAAACATTTTGTTCGAAAAGCGGGTTCCCATTGCCGTTCAGCAATCGCCTCGACGCATTTGGGTTGTGTTGTTCAGTCGGTTAACGCCTGCTTTGGCACCGTAAGCACAATTGATTGTTTTTCCTCGGTCAATGTGATGCCAGGCAGTGTATGGGTGATGGTGATGCCAAAGTTGCAATAGATAGTTAAGGTGACATAGTTGTTCGTTTGGCGAATTTCCTGTGCCACCTCAAAATAGTTTTTGGCTTTTTGCGACTTTCTCAGCGTGCCACTGATACTGCCCATTTCCCATTCAATGGATTGCACAGCCGCTGGAGGATTTCGAATTTGAATCTCTGCGCCGCTATCATAGCTTGAGCCTTCCATGATGTAGATGCTCGTGGGGCCATCCGAGACCATTCCCACATAGTCAATACAGGGAACAAATTCCCATCGTCCCCAGTAGTTGCCCGAACCTGCCTCCATCACCTCGCTCGCCGGGCGTCCACCCAGACGAATACCGCAGGCCCCGTCCGCACACATTCCAGTGATTCTGACAACTGTTTCTTTAAATCCGTCCCTGGTTTCGGCGTTCACCTTCACGCACTCACCGCAAATTTGTCCATCGTTCCATTGTCCCAGCCAATCCTTGTCGCGTTGGTGGGCATTGATGGCAGCGAAGTTGTATACCGATGTCTTACCATAATTGCATTCTTCACCAATACTTGGCGCCGGATTCTTCAGGTCGCCGGTGACCGATACACCTCCGGCGCCGCCCCCTTCGTACAGAGTGGGATAAACCGGAGGCCGCGAGTTAAAACCACCAATATCGGTTGCCGTACCGGTGTCCATCTCCGGAAGTCCGGTATCTGTATCGACAGGGGTATCTGTATCGGGAAGCATGTCGGTTCCGGAGGTGTCCTCCTCGTCAGTTTCACTGGTAGTGTCCAGTTCGTGCGTGGTTGCTGAATCGAGAGTGGAGTCTGTGTCGCCGTCCGTATCCCATAATGAATCGGAATCTGCGGCGCTGTCCGTTGGGACCATATCGTCATCGGTTTCAGATGTATCCCTGGAATCCGAATCTCTGTTGTGATATGTTTCTGTTTCGATGTCAGAATCAGTCTCCTTTACCTCAGTGTTGTCGCTCTCAATTTGTGTATCGTCACTCTCCGTCTCTGCTGCCGGAATATCAAAATTGAAGCATCCGCACAGCAGCAACGCAGGCACAATGGCAACGGAACGGCAGATGGTGAGCGGCTTCCATTTTACTGTTTTCATGCGGGTTACTCCATTTTGCGGCGTGCGACCACGGACCAGATCGGCGCGCAATCCATCAAAATCGAACATCGAGCCCCAGTACCTCGGGGGATACCATGACGGAAACCCGCTGCGTTTTCATAGAGTCGATGCTTCGCGTATGTTTGGCTCGAAGAATTAAATATGTACTCAATGCTGCACCGGTGAGGCAGGATGTGATGATGGCACCGGCCACCAGTCCTCTGCCCAATGGTCTCAGCTCGTTCATTGTGTCAAAGTCTTTTGTGGCTTTGGCGTCATCAAACTTTTTCTGGGTGTTCCAGGCGACACCTAATAGAACGACACTGGTAATACCGCCAACAATCGCCCCACCCAATGCGTATTGATATGCCGTTTGCAGTCTGGGCTGACCCTCTGGTGTGTGCTGAGACGGTGGGGGGGCAATCACCTCTTTAATGGCTGGAGGTGCTTTTTTCGTGGGCGCAGCAGCCGTTTCGATTTCGGCAAAAGTGTAATGTTTGGTTTCACCAGGGCCAACTGACAATGTTTCCACAATATCGTCCTGCCCATCCTGGACGAGGCGAACGCTGTGTTCCCCGGGAAGCACAATAACCTGGGCGGGCGCGATACCATGATTAACATCGTCGATATATATATCGCAGTCGCTGCGAACGCCATTCACTGAGATCACCAGCTCCGATACCTGCTGAAGCGTCTGTTGCAAAACATCTGCGATTTTGGGATTTTCTTTGCCCTCTTCCATTAACGCGCTTAAATACTTGCGAAGATACTCTACTGCCAGCGGATAATTTTGGGCTCGTTGATAAGCCAGTCCAATGTTGGCCAGCACCGCATAGTGGGGCATTGTTTCATAGGCATTGATGAACGCCTCCGCAGCGGCCTCGTATTCTTCCGCTCTGTAGTGGGATTCGCCCTGCTCAAAAAAAGCCTGGGCCACAGCCTTGTCATCTTCGGTGTCGTCAGTGTCGTCGGTGTCTGAAAATGCGTTTGACGCGTGCACGATTACAGTCGCGCCAATGATCAGTACACAGAATTTAAATAACTTGAAAATGGTTTTATCCCCTTTTTTCCTCCCCAGTTTATCGTAATCAATCGCCAGGATCTACCAGTCAGTATGAGATTGCCACAAAAAGAGAGTAAATCCGTGAATGAGCAATCTGATTTTGGGCGTCGACAGGGGTAAAAAAGGCTGCGGATTTTGAGCCAAATTGCGATTTAGATCCTGTATAAGCTCTATTTATAGGGGCTTTTTTCCAGAAGAGACGATTCTTGATCGCCAAATTCCCCTTCTTTGGGCGATGAACTGCTATCAGGAGATCTTTTCTCGGTTCCTTGATCCCGACTGGAAGTGACAGCGGGAACAGTTGGGATGAGATGAATGATCAGGTTTTGGTCCGTATCTGCTTTAAACTGCATCTCAATGGTTTCATATCCAGCCGCGAAAACGCGCAATTGATGGATTTCTTCGTCGGCGTCCAATTGCAGCGCCTGGTTTCCAGGGGGCATTGGCATGCCATCGAATTCCACGGACGCATCATTGGGCGACACTTCAAGAGAAATAATTACTTCGTCACCAGACGTGATTGGAGTGGCAATTGCATTGGAAATTTCGATTTCTGCCATTGGCGACGCTTTGGGGAGAGCAGGGACGTTTTTTGATGGCATTTTGCCGACGAATGCCGCATTGGTGTCTGTGGTGGATGCCCACAGCACCGAAATCATTATCCCAAGGACCACAAGAGCAACAATTGCCGGGATGCGCAATTTGTCCCGGACAAGTCGAGTGGATAGTGTTTGCGAGTGGGTGTCGTAGAGTTCTTTTGTTTTTGCCAGATCCCGCGGACGGACTGGCATGGGTTTGGTCATCTCATCAGTGGGTGAAACCGGCGCAATATTTGAATTTCGTTTACCGGTGTGCCGCACACGCGAATAATGGGTTTCTTTTTCCTCTGAAAACAGTGACGTCATCAGGGCGGAGAGCTTAGCTGTATCCACCGTTTCACCAGTGTCGGCGATAAAAGCGTCCAGCTCCGCACTCATGGCGGATGCAGTGGGAAACCTATCTTTGGGATGAAGCGCCATGGCGCGCAATATGATAGCCTCCAGGCGAGCGGGGATATCGGGAAGGATTTTGTGCGGCGCTTCGAATTCATGGGTGACAATTTTAAACAGGCGATCCACGTCCGCAACACCGTCAAAAGGTGCGCGGCCGGTCACCAGCTCGTAGAGCACAACGCCAAGGGAAAAAATATCGCTGCGGGCATCCACGGGTGTGCATTTTACCTGTTCCGGGGATACATACCCCACCTTTCCCTTGATGGTGCCGGTTTCGGTATGGGAGATGCGGCCTTTAGCATGAGCAACGCCAAAATCGATTAGCTTGACAAAGCCATCGTAGGAAAGAAGAATATTTCGAGGCGATACATCCCGATGCACCAGATTCAGCGGATCTCCTCCGGGACCGACGAGATCATGCGCTGCCTGCAGAGCAATCGCAGTGGTGGAAACGATCCTGGCAGCAACAACCGGCGAAATGGTGATGTTTCGCTCCTCTGCGCGCTTTTGCAGATCCCTGAGACTTTGTCCGGCGACGAGCTCGCACACCATATAATAGAGTCCATTGTCTTCACCCACTTCGATAACTTCGCTGATATGCGGATGGTGAATGCTGGCGGCAAGGCGGGCTTCATCCAGAAACATCTCGATAAAATGAGTCTCCGACGACAGATGGGGGTGGATGATTTTTATGGCAAGCAGTTTTTGAAATCCAGCCAGTCCGGTGAGTCTGCCGGCGAAGACACTGGCCATGCCTCCCCTGGATATCGGATAAATGAGTTCGTACCTTCCGATGTGTCGGGGATATAAAGGATCCAGAAAAGGCGCCTCCGGACTGACTACTGGCCCGCCGTTGCGTTTACCTTCATTGCCTAACTGTTCAAGGCTGTTGTTTATGTGAGTATTAGTCATCTAAAAAGCATCGAAATGCGTACTTAGAATACATTAGTCCGGCCTTTTACTCAAAACGGAAAGTGGACTAATTAATGTTTTTAAATGGTTGAGACGGCCTGTCTGGAATTAAGATCTCCCGTATTATCGACAATATTTGATTATTTTATCGGGCTTACTTTAACGCATCTCTGTTGGCGAATCGTGTTATCCAAACAGGGTGCAATCGCGGATGCGTCTTCTATGATTCGATATGCTCAGATGAATAGAATGGGCTTTTTCGGGGCTTTGTAAAGTGTATTGAGCCGTTTCGAAGCGTCTTTCACGGGACCAGGCAAAATGGAACGGGCGCTTTGACGACAGTATTTGATGCAGGCACAGCAGGTAATACATGCATGCGTGTTTACGATTGAACTATTGGCGACGTCAATGGCCGAGACAGGGCACCCCTTTGCACAAAACCCGCATTGTGTGCAGTTTCCTGCCACAGAAATAAAATCCACATCCCATATGTCAGTGATACCTCCATATGGCAACGCGCCGGGGATTTTGGGGCGCGAAAGCGCGTTGAGCGTCTCCCCCAAGGCCAATTTATCGGCAATCTGGCGTCCAAATTCGGTTGCCAGCGTTAAATCCAGGGAATCGGGTCGTCCTTCCGCTGCCGCGGGAGTTGAGGCTGTAGCGAACGAGTGTTCACCAATAAACGCCGCCCCCGCAATGGGAACCGCACCGCGGCTGTTTAGAATATCCCGCAGTTCCAAAAGCGCATTGTCGTATTCCCGATTGCCATAGACAACTATACATACCGCCGGGCTACCTGCAGCAGAAACACCGTTGAACCACTCGTTCAGCAGTTTGGGAACGCGACCCATGTACACCGGCACCGCCACCACCAACAATTCATCCGCTGCCACACGCAGGGGCTGTTTTCTACTTTTTGGCAAGGTGATGTCAACGATGGACGACTCGGGGTGATTCAGTCCGGCATTGATGTGATGCACCACTTTTCGCGATGTGCCGGTGGGTGAAAAACAAATAATATGAACCCTTTTTATATGCATCTCTTTTCTCCTCGGTTGATGAAATAGAAGTAATGTTATGCTTCATAATAAATAGCTTGCTACCTTATAAATAGCAAGTGGGTTATGCGAACACTTGCAGTATGTATTGCAACAGGAACAGTTTGTCTCATTCGGGGTTGAGCTTTGATCGCTTTGTGGGTTTCTATGTAATCAAAAATAGTCGGAGGCAATCCAACGTTCTTGAATGCTGCAGTTAACTTAATGAAAAATCCCATGTCCGGTGGCCACCTGACTGAGGCATGACGCTACAACTTTCAAGGTTTCGTCGATTAAGCAGAACGCTGGTTTCTTAAAAATATCAAATAATTCCGGACAAAGATCAGGGGGATCGCAATGTCGTCCGATGTATTTTCGCTGATCATTTAGAGATTCTTTGACATGGCGCTTCGAATGTGATCGATACTGTA
>JAFGQN010000092.1 GCA_016935665.1 Deltaproteobacteria bacterium
GGATACGGATTCAGATGGGGATACGGATACGGATGGGGATACGGATTCAGATGGGGATACGGATACGGATGGGGATACGGATTCAGAGTCGGATTCTGATTCAGGTGGTCCTCCCGAAGAAGAGCTGCATGTGTATCTGTGTTTCGGTCAATCCAATATGTCTGGTCAGGCCACCATTACTGATGCCGATAAAAATCCGCCCGAACGTTTGAAAATTCTGGCGGCTGGTAAACACAGCAACCGCACTGTGGGGGAATTTTATCCTGCCGTGCCACCCCTTGCCCACAGCGGCTCGCAGATGAGCCCAGCGGATTTTTTTGGTCGTAAAATGGTGGCGGAATTACCTGAGCATATTTCGGTGGCTATTGTGAATGTGTCCATCGGCGGTCAAAGCATTCAGCTGTTTGATCCCGCCACCGATGATGCCTATATCAGCCGAGCGCGGGGTAACGCGGATGACAACTGGTGGATGGGATATCTCGACGAATTTGGTGGGAATCCCTATGACCGCCTGGTGGAGATGGGCAAAATTGCATTGGAACACGGTAAGATTAAGGGGATTCTATTGCATCAGGGCGAATCGGATGGTGGCAGAGAGAGCGTTTGGCCAGGACAGGTTAAAAATGTGTACGACAACCTGCTGAAAGATTTGGGATTGAAGGCCGAAGACGTGCCATTGCTGGTGGGTGAATTGCTTCAGGAAGGGGATGCGTCCGCGGGAAGTCCCTGCTGTTCCGGATTTAACAGTGCGGCCATCGCTAAGATTCCAGGGCTCATACCCACCGCATATATTATTTCCTCAAAAGGATGTCCCATGATGATTCCCGATGACTACAATGCCCATTTCAACAGAGAAGGGTATGAAATTCTCGGTGAGCGCTACGCCGAAAAAATGCTTGAGCTGCTGGGTTACTAAATTCATCAACGCCGCCGTTTTTCTTCCGAAAAGTCATCCAAAACGTCATTGAGAGAGCCATTTGTGGCGTTGTTCCGCTTTTATAATATTACTCCACGATGACCAGGCGACACGATGAAGGACAATCGTCGTTGTTTAATGTGTTACCGTCGTCGCACGCTTCGAATTCTTCCTGAACGATGCCGTCACCGCAATACGCGCCCAGCTTGCAGCCCTTGTCGCATTCCCCGTACCCGCCGTCGTTCACGCCATCGTCACATTCCTCGCCCAGGCCAATCATGCCGTCGCCGCACTCGGGGCGACATTCTGAACGCGTCATCGTGAATCCACTTAAGGTCAGCCTATAGCTGGAACCGTTGGTTTGCCGCTCGGCCTGAAAGACGACAATCTCATACACTTTGCCATCGTCCAGTCCCAAATCATTGATGATGACTTCGCCTTCTTCCGGTGAATGGATGCCCCCGAGGTCAACCACCAGTTTATTGTTGATAAAGACCCATACATCATCATCACCAAGGAATTTAAACGTTTGGGTGGTGCTGTTATCGTACTTGAACCAGAAGCGTACCTCGCTGGTGAAATGAAAGTTGTGTTCCAGGCTGTAATCGTCGGGCAACGGGATTCGGGCGATGGTGGACGCCAATTCCTCATCGTTCCAGTATTCATCATAAGGAGGCGCGGTTCCAGCCAGAGCGTATTCAGAGACGTCGGTGATTCCCTTTCCATCCAGTGGGAAAAAGTGAGGTTCGCCATCGGTGTAGGTAACTTCTGCGCAACAGGCGGTTTTCTGTTCAACGTCCCAGCAAAAATCGTCCACACACAATCCCGGACACGCCTGACATCCCTCAGCATCACAGGAATCATTGTCACACCATTCGTATTCATACCAGCCCCAGCGATTTCCCTCATCGTCGGCCCGGTTTACAAAGGCGCCATCTCCATTGTTAAACAGCGTAATGTAGTCGGTGACGACTGCTAAATCGTCGGCATCTGAGTTGTCGTACCATGAATCAAAATCGAATAGCGCGTCACAGGCAATGGTGTAAGGATCTGCATTTGCCACTGCGGCCACTGGCTTTCCATTGGGACCGAGTGTGTCTTTCACCATACCGGGGCTCACTTCGCCACAGTTGGTGAGGCCGGGTTCGAAATCCGGGTGCTCCGCCAGAAAATCCTTGTAAATGACGGGAACCCTGATGGAGTCGCTGTTCGAATCGGGAATGGTGCAGGTGTAGCCTTCTTCCTGTTTGCAGTTCGCAGAACAGCCGTCGCCGTCCACATTGTTGCCGTCGTCGCATTCCTCGTCGATGACCACTCCGTCACCGCAACTGGAGGTGCAATTGCCGCCATCTTTGCAAACGGGTTCCAACTGACACTGGGCGTTGCATCCGTCGAACGGCATGCTGTTGCCGTCATCGCATCCTTCGGCGCCTTCAATCTTATTGTCGCCACAATCCGCCTCGGTGCAGACACTGGGGGATTCCTCGGTGCATTTATAACCAATTTCAATCATGCACAAATCGTTGCAACCATCGCCTCTATCCATATTCCCGTCGTCACACAGTTCCGGTTTTGATAACTGGCCATCGCCGCATCGGGCCACCTGGTGACAGGGAAAACCGGGCGGATTGCAGGACCAGCCTTCTTCGGTCTGCCTGCAGTCGCCGGTGCACCCGTCTCCCGATTCCGTATTGCCATCGTCGCATGCCTCAGTTTCAGCGAGCCTGCCGTCCCCACACACCGGCGGTTTATCTGCATCGCCGTCTGCATCGCTGTCTCCGTCGGCATCGCCATCACCGTCCCCATCTGCGTCCCCGTCTGTGCTGCCGCTATTGTCTCCATCGTGACGCCTGCCTGCGGGAGAGTCCGGGACGGATTCACAGCCAAAGGCCGGCAGGTAAGTGAGCATTAAAAGGAAGCCCCATAAATAATAAGTTATTGTTTTCAACGTGCTCTGCCTTTCATTGGAAACAGTGGGAATCAACCCGCCTGTATATCGAGTATAAAACATTTCAAAGTGTATCTCCACTGGCAAAGCAGGGGCCACTTTTCCTTTATTTTTGATGTTGCTTCCTCCGGGTGCATTCCGAAAACAACTCAAAAATATCCATTCGTCTGGCTATGGATGCGGTAATTGTTTAGCTTTTTAGATGTGTGAAAATACGGGAAATGCGGGGGGCGTTACTCAACTGTCACCGTTTTAGCGAGATTTCGAGGCTGATCCACATCAGTGCCTTTAAAATCCGCCACGTGGTATGCCAGCAACTGCAATGGCAATACGCTGATGATGGGACTGATTTCCGGTGGACAGGCAGGAATTTCGAGCCGCGCCATATCGATGCTGGCGCTTTCCTGTTCGTCTTCGCTGACAATCCCGATGACCTTGCCACCGCGCGCCAACACTTCCTGCACGTTGCCCACGATTCGTTTTAGGGAGTCGTCATTGGGCATTACCACCACCACCGGCATGTTTTCATCGATGAGCGCGATGGGGCCGTGTTTCATTTCACCGGCGGCATATCCTTCCGCGTGCATGTACGAGATTTCCTTTAGCTTCAACGCGCCTTCCAGGGCGATGGGGAACGATAAACCGCGGCCGAGGAACAGGGCATCGCGGTAGCCGGCGATGCTTTGTGCGAGGGCTTTGATTTCCTCATTTTTTTTCAGCACTTCCACCATGAGTTTGGGAACGCGCAAAAGGTATTCCAGCAATTCCCGCGCCTGATCTTTAGTCAATGTCAGTCGACGTCGCCCCAGATGAACTGCGAGCATGTACAACGCAGCCAGCTGCGCGGTGAAACATTTTGTGGAGGCCACGCCAATTTCGGGTCCGGCGTGGGTGTAAAGGGTGCCGTCACTGGCGCGGGGAATGGCGGAATCCACCACATTGCTGATTGCCAGGATTCGCGCGGCGCCCGCCTTGGCGATTCTAATGGCTTCCATTGTATCCAGTGTTTCTCCGGATTGAGAAATCGGAATGACCAGGTCATTGGGGTCTACCAGCGGTCCTCTGGCGCGATATTCGCTGGCGAGTTCCACTTCTGTGGGAACCTGGGCCAGTTTTTCCAACCAGTATTTGCCCACCAGGGCCGCGTGATAGGACGTCCCACAGGCAATAAGAACAATGCGCCGGATGCGTCGGGCAGTGGCATCGTCGAAGCCCATTAATTCGGTCGCCACACCAGAGCCTTCGATGGAGACACGGCCGCGGAGGGTGTCTTCAATCACTGTAGGTTGCTGAAAAATTTCTTTCAGCATGAAGTGTTTGTATCCCTCTTTTTCCGCCTGAATATGAGACCATGTAATTTTTTTGACGTCGCGAACGACTGGTTCGCCGTCCAGTGTTTCCAAAGTGACGGCATCTTTGGTAATGACTGCCAGCTCCCCGTCCTCCATAAACATTACGTCGCGTGTGTATTTCAGAATAGCAGGTACATCGGATGCAGCAAACATCTCGCCGTCCCCCATTCCAAGCACCAGAGGGGATGCATTTTTAGCCACTATCAGCTCATTGGGATTGGCTTCGCACATGACCACGATAGCATAGGAGCCCTGCACTCGCTTAAGCGCCGATTTGACCGCATCCTTCAAGCTGGTTGTGCTTTTAATATTGCGAGAAACAAGGTGGGCCAGAATCTCGGTATCGGTTTCAGAAGAGAAAACGGCACCGGCCCGTTCCAGTTCAGCGCGCAACTCGAGGTGATTCTCTATGATTCCGTTATGAACGACCACGGTATCGTCCACCCGGTGAGGATGCGCATTATTTTCCGAGGGTCTGCCGTGAGTGGCCCAACGGGTGTGCCCAATACCAGTGGTTCCGGGAAGAGGAGAGTCTTTCAGTCGTTCTTCCAGACCGGAGAGTTTGCCTTGCTGTCTGACCACTTTAATGTCTTTTTGATTGTGTACTGCGATGCCGGCGGAATCATAACCGCGATATTCCAGATGACTTAGTCCATCCAGAATAATTCGGCTGCAATCCTGATGTCCGACGTAACATACAATTCCGCACATAATTCATTCTCCCTGTCGAAGAGTTGCCTGCAACAGCCAACCTTTTTTTGAAGTCCGTTGTTTTTTAGCAATTACTTCATCCAATGTACAATAAAGATTGAAAATCCCTACGTACACTGGATGCGTTTTTCCGCCAATGTTAGACTCCAGTGTTCGAATTCCACGCGGATTATGTCCCATGGAATGGATAATAACCGGATTATCAAAGCCCGGACGTCCACGACTACCGAAATTATTATAATCATGAAATTTTTCAACGTACCGAGGCTGCTGAGATATCTGGGTGCGCCCAGAACAGTGCCTGACAAAAGGACAATCCTAAAACATCTGCTGCTGTTGTATAATATGGATAATGCGAATTTTAAGATATGTTTTTTAGTGCATGATTGCCTTTCTGATGCGAATGCGGTATAAGTATTTATGTAAAATTCCGTCTATGCGGGATTTGTTTGTTTTCAACTGGGGCATGAAATTTCATGAAGCACAAAATCACTATTCTAATTTCCGGCATAATTTTATTTTTACAGGGCGCAGGCGTACATGCAGAAACTGTGATTGATATAGACGGCAGCCTGAGTGACTGGGACGCCAGCGATGCGCAATGCATGTTGAACCAGACCGATCCCCAGGGCTCCGATTTTGTCGATGTGGTGCAGATTTGCGTCACAGACAGTTTTTCCAGCGACGGATATTTTTATTTGCTGATGGAATTTGTGTGGGACAAACCCAGCAGCTCCCTGAATCGGATATGGCTGCAGAATGCGGATGTTATCCTGAGTGTGGATACCAACAGTGATGGCGTTTTTGACACCGAAATCGATTTCGTGAATGACCCTGCGGAGGACGTGTACGGCATCCTGAGTTTCCCTTATCTTGAGTTGCGAATCGATTACGACCTGGTGGATCCGGATGGAGATCGGGAGTTTTCCTTTTTTATCGATACATACTGGCGCAGCAGCATTCAGGACAGAGTTCCCCTCGAAGACGGCAGTTCGGTGGATTACTCAGTGGACCCGGTTACCGGTTCGCCCCGTTCTGTTCGTATGCTGGCTCAGTCAGCCCTTGCCGGCGATGAAGGCGTGACCGTTTCGTGGGTCACCGCGTCTGAACGCGCCAACGCCGGTTTTCATGTGTATCGCTACGATGCCTCCATGCAACGGTGGACTCGCCTGACAGACCAGCTGATTCCTGGTCTTGGGGATGCGCCATTTGGCAGGCAATACAGTTATGTGGACAGCCAGGGATTGCCCGGAGATGTATATCTTATTCAAGATGTGGAGTTCTCTGGAAAACGAAGGGGCAATGGAAAATTTGTGGCACGGGTGGCCACAGATCTGGTGGACGAGTACCTGCCACCAATGGTCTCCAAAACAGAACGCCCGTTCAATTTCGCAAATCGAATTCAAAAAGCCTTTGAAAAATTGCGTATTGCTTCGACCCCCAGGGGGGCATCGGAAACTTTTTTATTCCAGCTGGACGAAAAGGGGCTATATCAGATTTCAGGAGATACTCTGCGCTCATTGAATTACAATCCCCAGCGAACCGGACTGTCCATCAATGGAAAACGAATTCCCGACTTTTTTGTGGACGATAAATTATTTTTCTACGATGCCCCCATTGCCGATCGGTATGCCGACTATGACACGGTCGTCGCAGCCGAAGGTCGTCGTTCCCCGATGTCAATGAAACGCGCGCTTATTCGGAACAGATGCGATTCGCACGTGACATCTCTGCCCTATACAGAAACTTTTGAAAATGATGTCAATTACTATGTGGCGACACCGACAGATGATCCGTTCTTCTGGACGATGGTGTTTGGCAGCGCACCGGCGACAATTCCAATTCAACTAACGGATGTCGTCTCTGGCCCTGGAAAATTGACCGTTTCGCTGGTGGGATTTGCCACTGTGGCAGATGGGGATGATCATATCGCATCATTTATTCTTAATGGCCAGCCTCTGGGGGAATGGCGGTGGAATGGCAAAAATGTGGCAACTGCGGAATTTGATGTACCGGAAGGAATTTTGCGAGCGGAAAATGAGTTGGTGGTTGAGATGTCCAAAGAGCGTGGCGCCGACATGTTATCCATTGATAAAGTAACATTGACCTACGCGCGCCGGTTGGCTCTGAACGGCGGAATGCTCGAATTTACTGCTTCCCCAGGAAGCTGTGTTTCCATTCTGGTGAATGCCACAGACGTGGTGGTTCTCGATGTCACCGCCCCATCATCTCCTGTGAAACTGGAAGGCGCCGTGTCAGATGGTCGCCAGCTGCTGTTCGGAGTACCTCGTGGCCGCGATGGTAAAAAAATGCGTACATTGCTGGTGGCGAACAGCGACCAGGCACTGACGCCGGTTCCCGAACGCCATGGGATGCCGACGCAACGGTTGAAGAATGCTGTCGGCGCACAGTACATTGTAGTGACACATCCGCTGTTTGCGGATGCGGCCGCGCAACTGGCCCAGTATCATTCTCAGGTGATGAGCACCTTTGTGGTCACAACCGAAGAACTGTATGATAAATATAATGGTGGGCGCCCCCATCCGGGTGCCATTCGCCAATTCCTGCTGGATGTGGCGAATGCGGATAGAAGTGCATTGCAATACGTACTGCTGCTGGGGAGCGCCACTGTGGACAGTAATGATGTAATGGGAATCGGCGATGAAGACTATGTGCCCACCTACTACTATCGAACCAATCTGATGGGGTATGAGGCCGCAGCGGATACGGTTTTTGTTGCGGGTCTTTCGGATGTTGCGCTGGGGCGGCTGGCGGTGCGAAACATAAACGAAGCAAATGTCGTGGTGGACAAATTGATTTCCTGGTACGAGACGGATGCACCCGCAAAAGCCAATAGTGTGTTCATTGCCGACCGTGAAGATGGCAGTGGCCGATCTTTTGTTGATGATATGAATGCGCAAATAGCAGCGGGCGGACCATTTTCAGACCATGCGGAACGTATCGTTCTGGATGACGTCCAGAGACCTTCGGACGCCCTCTACTCTCTGCTGCAAAAAGGCGCGGATTTCCTCAATTATCACGGGCATGCATACGTCAGCGGCTGGTCGAGTCCAGAGATTGCCAATCTGGGCGTGGCAAATCGCCTGCAAAACAGTCATCTCTTTTTTGTGATGTCCTGGTCCTGTTTCGATGGCATGTTCTCCGGACCATGGGACGAAGCGCTGGCATGGCAGTTTGTGGCGAATCCATCCGCCGGGGCATTTGGCGCACTGGCCGGTTCAAGTTTGTCCGATCCAGCATTTGTCGAAGAATTTGCTTTGATGGTAACAAAAGAGCTGGCATCCGGCGTTCCAACAATGGGTGAGGCGGTCGTGATTGCCCGCCGTCAAATGGCTCAGCATTTGAGTAAGGGCGCGATGGATACTATTTATACCTACAATCTGCTTGCGGACCCCGCAGCCCCCAATCCGTGGTACTGACAGTCGCCACGAGCATTCCTTGGGGCGGCCGAATGAGTGGCACAGGGATGGCCCAACATGGTTTTTGGCCATGCTGGAGACCGCTATATCAGTCATTTTCAGCTATCTGGGCTCTGGCATGAGTGTTGCGTCGTGAGCGTTCCCGCTTTGAAAGGGAACGCTTGCATGCTGATACGCACCGTAGATAAAAATTCACTCGAATATCCACGCCGTTTGGATAAATTGCCCGACGCACCACCGGCACTTCGTGTAGTGGGACGTATTCCGGATATGCCCCTGGTGGCGCTGGTGGGTACCCGAAATGCGGACACGAGAATGAATCGGTTTGCCACAGAACTGGCATCCGGTCTGGTGTCCCGTCGTATTGGCGTTATATCCGGTGGGGCGTTGGGAATAGACTCCGCTGCCCATGAAGGCGCTCTTGCGGCAAACGGAAGTACTGTTGCAGTGCTTGGATCGGGATTTGAGCATATTTTTCCACAAAAAAACAAAAAACTTTTTGAACAAATCGCAGCATCTGGAGCAGTGATATCGGAATTTCCAGACCGTACTCCCCCAGCGCGATGGACTTTTCCCAAACGGAACAGGCTGGTGGCGGCCATGGCTGGCGCAGTGGTGGTTGTTCAGGCGCCGATACGCTCTGGTTCAATGATAACTGCCCGTATTTCCAAAGAAATTGGTGTTCCCCTTGGCGCTGTGCCAGGTGCGCCCACCGACCATTTGGCCATGGGATGCAACCAATTAATTCGCAACGGCGCCGCATTAATTTCTTGTGTCGATGATATTGTTGATCTACTTGGGTGCGATACATATTGTCAGCAACTTGACTTGCCTGGAACAGTGAAGCAGGTTATGCAGTCAACAGAAAAAGCGCCGCTGGGGCTTTCTTCGACAGAGCAGCGGATATGGGACCAATTAAGCTTGGATGCGACCCATATTGATGATATTGCACTGGGGACCAAAATGCCCATGCAGGTCGTAAATGCGGCTGTCTTGAGTATGGAACTATCCGGACTTATTGAAGATTTAGGCGGGCGGCGGTTTGTGCGCAAGTAACTTTTGAGGAGAACCAGGTACGATATGTCGAAATCGCTAGTGATTGTCGAGTCCCCGGCAAAGGCTCGAACCATCAGAAAATATTTAGGACCTTCTTATACAGTAAAGGCCTCTTTGGGGCATGTGAAAGACCTGCCCAAATCGAAAATGGGCGTATCCATTGATAAGGATTTTTTACCGGAATATCGAATTATTCCCGGGAAAAGGAAAATTCTTAACGAATTGGTGAAATCTGCGCGGACGTCGGATCATGTGTATCTCGCACTCGACCCTGATCGCGAGGGAGAAGCAATTGCATGGCACATTTACGAGGAGTTGGATGCGCCCTCTGAGAAAGTGCACCGCGTTTTGTTTAACGAGATTACCAAAAAAGGAATCACCGAAGGGTTGGAACATCCCCATCCCATCAACCTGCGTCGTTTTGAATCACAGCAGGCCAGACGTATTCTCGATCGATTGGTGGGGTACGAAATTTCGCCCATCCTGTGGAAAAAAGTGCGACGTGGGCTGTCTGCAGGGCGCGTGCAATCTGTTGCATTGCGTCTGGTGGTGGACAGGGAAGCGGAAATCGACGCTTTTGAACCGCAGGAGTATTGGAAAATCGCTGCCAATCTCGAAGCGGGAACACCGCCTGCGTTTTTGGCGCGCTACTATGGTCGCAACGGTAAAAAACTCGATATAAGTGAGGGCGAAACCGCTTTGCAGATAAAATCAGAGTTGGAAGCTGCCGATTTTGTTGTCAGTAAAATCGATCGCAAAGAGCGCCGCCGCGCCGCACCGCCGCCTTTTATTACGAGTCGATTGCAGCAGGAGATGGCGAGACGCTTTCGATTTACGGCGAAACGAACCATGATGATTGCCCAGCAGTTGTACGAGGGTGTGGACATTGGGGACGATGGTACGGTGGGTTTGATTACCTATATGAGAACGGACTCGGTTCGACTCAGCGATGACTCTGTTGCCGAGGCGCGGATGTTTATCGAAAATACCTTTGGCAAAGAATATGTTCCCACCAAACCCAATCAGTTCAAAACACGCAAGTCCGCCCAGGACGCACATGAAGCGATCCGTCCCACCTCCACCAGTTATCATCCGGATGTGGTGGGCAAGTTCCTGTCAAGAGATCAGAAGAAACTATACAAGGTGGTTTGGGAGCGATTCATTGCCTGTCAGATGAAACCGGCTGTATATGATCAGACAGTGGTCCATATTACAGCTGGGGAGCATGCATTGCGGGTGTCGGGTTCCATATTGAAGTTTTCCGGATGGCTCGAAGCGATGGAAGGCAAGGATGCGCCTCCGCAAACGTCAGGCAAAAAAGAAAAAGAGGATGACGACGACATGCCCACCGAACTCCCCATGATGAATGAGGGCGATGTGTTAAAGCTGGTGGGGGATGGTGTGTTGGCGGAGCAGAAATTTACGCAGCCCCCCCCCAGATTTACGGAGGGAACACTCATTCGCGAGTTGGAAGAACGGGGCATTGGCAGACCGTCCACGTATGCCACCATTTTGTCCACCATTCAGGATAGACGATACGTTGAAAAGGATGAGGGCAAACTGCGTCCGTCGGAATTGGGCGTGATAGTGACAGAGCGTCTGGTTTTGCATTTTCCGCGTATTCTCGATGTGGATTTCACTGCGTCCATGGAGGAATCTCTCGACAAAGTGGAAGATGGCGCTCAGGACTGGGTGGCATTACTGGCCGATTTTTACACACCGTTTCAGGATGAGGTTAAAACGGCCCTGAAGAATATGAAAGATGTGCGGGAGCTTACCCGGGAAACCGATAAAGTGTGTGAAAAGTGTGGCGCAAAGATGGTGGAGAAATGGGGGCGAAATGGTCGCTTCCTCGCATGCAGCGCATATCCGGAATGTCGCAATACCATGGAAGTGGAGGAGAAGGCTGAAACTGAAGCAATGGTGGTGGATGTTAAATGTGAGCTCTGTGGCAAGGATATGGTGAAAAAGCGCGGCCGATTCGGTGACTTCCTCGCCTGCAGCGGCTACCCGGAGTGTAAAGCCACGCGTTCAATGCCCACTGGGATTAATTGCCCCGTAAAAGATTGCAAAGGTGAACTGGTGGAGCGCAGAACACGGCGCGGCCGGTTGTTTTACGGTTGCAGCGAATTCAATAAAACCCAATGCAATTTCGTGGTTTGGGGAACGCCGGTCAAAGAAGAATGTCCCGAATGCCATGCGACTTTCCTGGTGGCTGCCAATCGGAAAAAGGGCGGGCGCAATCTGAAGTGCGTGACCGAAGGCTGTACGTTTACCAAAATTGACAGTTCCGGCGCCTAGCAAACGCTGGGTTCTCTGTTTATTGGGGATGGTCGACGCCCTTTGTTTTTTTTCAACTTTTTCGATTCCAGTTTTTAAATCAGGTAGAATTGCGCAATGACCATCAGCATGGACCAGTCCGTCGACCTGTATCTCGGCTATCTTGCCCACCAGCGGCGGTGCAGTGACAACACAATAAAAACATATAGTGGCGTCCTATGTGAGTTTATTACCTATATTTTTGAACTTCGACAGATAGATTCCCCGGAGCGGGTTGACCCAATGATGCTGCGTGCTTACCTTGGGCACCTGTATGAGCGGAACGAGGCGGCAAGCATTGCAAAAAAACTGGCCGCATTAAGAAGTTTTTTTGCGTTCCTGAAGAAAAAAGGGCTGGTGTCGCAGAATCCAGCGATGACAGTAAAGACGCCGCGTGTGAAACGGAAGTTGCCGCATTTTGTGTCTGTTGATGAAGCAGTTCGTCTGGCAGAGCTGGGATGGGAAGAAACGCCATTGGGATTTCGGGATCGGACAATAGTTGAGCTGCTGTATGGAAGTGGACTGCGCGTGAGTGAGCTGGTGTCAATCAACATGGATACCATCGATGTGGCCACCCGGCAGATGCGAATAGTGGGTAAGGGGAATAAAGAGAGAGTTGTCCCGGTTGGTTCCCATGCGTTGGACGCCGTCCAGCGCTGGATGACCCATCGCGCGAAGATTGTGCGAAAGGGTGGGCAAATTGACGAGAAGGCATTGTTTATTAACCGGGACGGGGAGCGGTTGAATGTTCGGAGTGTCCAGCGAATGATTAAGAAAAGAGGCATTTTGGCAGGAACCAGAGAGTCGCTTCATCCTCATGCATTGCGACACTCTTTTGCCACTCACCTGCTGGATGGCGGCGCGGATTTGCGGATTATTCAGGAACTTCTGGGCCATGCCAGTCTTTCCACCACACAGAAGTATACCCACGTGAGTATTGATGGATTAAGTCGGGTGTACGACGAAGCGCATCCGTTGGCGAAACGGAAACATTAAATTCTTAAATGGAATTTGGAGAAATCGAATGAATGACGACGACAGAAAAATCAGAAGTACGACAATTATTACGGTGAGAAAAGGAAAAGAAGTGGCTGTTGCCGGCGATGGACAGGTTTCCATGGGATCTACGGTTATGAAAATGTCTGCTAAAAAGGTGCGTCATCTGGCAAATGGCAAAGTGATAGCGGGTTTTGCAGGAGCCACAGCTGATGCGTTTACGCTTTTTGGACGTTTGGAAGAAAAACTTGAGGAGTTCAACAACAATCTTCTACGCGCCGCAGTGGAATTGGCCAAGGATTGGCGCACCGACCGAATGCTGCGTCGACTCGAAGCGTTGCTGGTGGCGGTAGACAGTGAAACATCTTTGCTGATTTCGGGCACCGGAGACGTGATTGAGCCGGAAGATGGCATTCTGGCTATTGGCTCGGGGGGAAACTTTGCACAGGCGGCAGCCAGAGCATTGAACCGGCATACCGACCTTTCCGCCGCGGAAATCGCACGGGAAGCGTTGGACATTGCTGCGTCCATTTGTATTTACACTGGCGGGCAGGTAACCATTGAAACTCTGGAATCCAAACAATAAGGGGCGTTGCAGATGGCGAAAGTAACCAATTTATTAGCGGGCACATCGTTGACACCTAGAGAAATTGTCGGCGAACTGGACAAATACATTGTAGGACAGCATGCAGCCAAACGCGCAGTGGCGATTGCACTTCGAAACAGATGGCGTCGCCAGCAGGTGCCTGCAGAACTTCGGGAGGAAATTTCCCCCAAGAATATTATTATGATTGGCCCAACCGGCGTTGGGAAAACCGAAATCGCCAGGCGTTTGGCGAAACTGGCACAGGCGCCATTTGTTAAGGTGGAAGCATCAAAATTTACCGAAGTGGGATACGTGGGTAGAGACGTGGATTCCATCGTACGCGATCTGGTGGAGGCGTCCGTGTCGCTGGTGAAAAAAGAGGAGGAGGAACGTGTCGCTGCCAAAGCTGAGCAGTCTGCCCGAGAGAAAGTATTTCACAAAATCGTGGAAGAAGAAACGCCACGGCCCAAACCTGCGGCGCCGTATGAATTGCCGGATCCCACCCCTGCGGCCCCGGATACCAGCCATCTGAAAGCACAGTTCGAAAAAGGTGAATTTGACGAACGCTATGTGGAGATGGACGTGCCGGATAACGCCATGCCAATGGTGGAGGTGTTTAACATGGCGGGACTGGATGAAGTGAATCTGCGGGATATGTTTCAAAGTCTTCCGGGATTTCGGGGGCGCAAAAAGAGCCGCAAGTTGAAAGTGAAAGAAGCTATCGAGATTTATCGCGCCATGGAATCGGAAAAACTGATTGATATGGACGCCGTGCAGCATGAAGGTCGCACACGCGCTGAGCAAAGCGGGATTGTGTTCATTGACGAAATCGACAAGGTTGTGGGGAAGAGCCGCGGAGGATCGGGGAACGGTCCGGACGTTTCCCGGGAAGGGGTGCAGCGGGATTTGCTTCCGCTGGTGGAGGGCTCAACCGTCAATACAAAATATGGACCGGTAAAAACCGATCACATGCTTTTTATTGCAGCTGGCGCGTTTCATGTAAGCAAGCCGTCTGATATGGTTCCCGAGCTGCAGGGGCGGTTTCCCATCCGTGTGGAGTTGACTTCCCTTGGGGCGGATGATTTTGTGCGCATTTTAACAGAACCCAAAAATGCACTGTTGAAACAATACACGGCCCTGATGCAAACCGAACAGGTGGAGCTGATTTTTAAAGATGATGCCATCGGTGCCATCGCTAAGGTGGGTGCGTCCGCCAATAATACACTTGAAAACATTGGTGCACGAAGACTTCATACTATTATGGAGAAACTGCTTGATGATATATCGTTTTCTGCTTCTGAAAAAAGTGGGCAGAAGATTGAGATAGACGCTGCAAAAGTTCACCAGGCATTGAGCGATATTCTGAAAAACGAGGACCTTTCAAGGTTCGTTCTTTAGCGGTTGCACCGTTTCTTACCAGGTAAAAGTGCTTGCAGGTCGCAGTCGATGAGTCGTCTGGCTGGACCAGGCGAGCCGCCGGTGAGTCCTTTTATATATTGATTTAGAAAATCGATGTGTCTTTCGTAAAAATATGTATTATGCTTACTGTCCAAGTTGTTGAATTTTCAGTCAGAAGGCAAACCCATGGACTTCGTAGCAGAGATACATATGATCCCCACACTGCGTTCAGGGGATGCACTTCAAGTTGCCACAAACGGTGTTGAAAAATTATTACTGAATGCAATCGATGGAAAACGGGATGTTCAGCAGCTCGCGGAGCAGTGCGGCATTGAACAGGATATGGTCTGTCGTATGGTTGGCAGATTATTGCAGGCGGGCGTATTGGATGTGGCAATGGGAGGACAAAATAATGACCGTTCAGATGTGGAAAACCCGGTGAAGGATGATGTTCATTTGATTTCTGAACCAAAGATAAGCAGAGAAGATGAGACACCCCAGAACCTGTCTGAAGACGCGGTAACAGAGATGTATGAGAAATTGGAGAATTCGAACTGTTACGAAATACTGGGTGTGCCTCCGATTGCCCAGCGTTCGGAGATACGCGCTGCGTATTTTGCTCTTTCGAAAAAGTTTCATCCGGATACACATTTTCGCCAAGGCAGTGATGAGCTGAAAAAAAAGTTGAGTTATATATTCGACAAGCTTACCAACGCATACGATACGTTGTCCGGGAAATCCAAGCGTAGTGCGTATGATGAATCGATTGCCAGCGAAATTGAACTCTGGAAAATGGAGCAGTCGATTCGTCGGTCCCTACAGCCCCAACAACAGCGCAATGATAGTTCTGCCAACACGGAGGATTCTGCGCACGGAAGGCCCCGAAGGGGAACTGAAGCGGTGTCGGTGAATGTTTCGAAACCGGAAGCGGATAATTCGGTGCGTTACTCCATTCCCCAACGCGTCTCCGCAACAAGTTACCGACGTACTCCGGTTCAGGACAAGGTGTCCGTTGGCGCGGGCGCACGAATCTCCAGGGGGCCGGTGACTCGCTCGTCATACTTGTCCGAACCGGGGTCTGCGCCATCCTTCAACGGTGCTGTGTCGGTGAAAGTGGAACGTTCGCCTTTGCAATCGCAGCCGACATCAGCGGACCCGCCGCAGGAAAGCGAAGCGTCATCGAAGGCGGTGGAGCGTCGCCGGCAGCAATGGAAGCGTGAACGATTAAAAAAGGTGCTGGGCGTGGGGGGGGGCATTCCGGCTACGGCGCCGGACCGTCGCACCGGTGGTGATATGGGGTCTCAAAGTGAAGTGTATTTGCTGGATCACGCGCGAATCGCCATTGAAAAACATGAGTTTGGGATGGCGATTCAATTTGTTCAGGAAGTATTGAGAAGAGACGGTGAAAATTCGAATGCAAGTCAGTTGTTGCGGCAGGCGCAATCTGGTAAAGTCAAATCCGATATAAACGAATTGGTAAGACGAGGACGTTTCGAGCAAAGCAGCGGAAATGTGTCCGCAGCGCTGGAACTTTACGAAAGAGCATTTAAACTAGACATCAGGAATGTGGATGCCAAATATCACGTTTCAGTCGCCTTGCTGGAGATGCGCAAGGATTTGCGCCGAGCGTTGATGCTTTGCAGGGAAATTGTGGCAATGGGTGGCAGGAAGCCTCAGTATTTCGAGACGTTGGGTCTTCTGTATGAGCAATTGCATGACCAGGAAAGAGCTGGTGAAATGTACCGGAGGGGACTTGAGCTGGCTCCTTTGGACCGGGAATTGAAAAAGCGACTGAAAGCTTTGTCAAAATAGCGGTTAGGGAATGTAGAAAAGGAACGGTTTATGGGAAAAGTAATTGGAATCGATTTGGGAACAACAAATTCATGTGTAGCGGTGGTAGAGGGGGATACGCCGACTGTGATACCCAATCGCGGCGGATATAAAACAACGCCTTCCATGGTTGCCATAACAGAAGCAGAGAAACGTCTGGTGGGACACATCGCCAAGCGGCAGGCGATTACCAACGCTGAAAACACCGTTTTTGCAGCAAAGCGCCTGATTGGAAGAAATTGGGAGTCCGCGCCGGTGATGGCAGCGAAGGAAACCGCACCGTATAAAGTGGTGGAAGGTCCACATGGGGATGTTCGAATAGATTTGCGTGGAAAATTGTATTCTGTACCTGAAATTTCGGCAATGATTCTGGTGGAAATGAAGGTGATTGCCGAGGATTATCTGGGAGAGCCGGTGGATCAGGCGGTCGTCACAGTACCCGCCTATTTTAACGACAATCAGCGCCAGGCGACCCGGGATGCGGGAACGATTGCCGGGTTGGAAGTAATACGGATTATTAATGAGCCCACATCAGCGGCATTGTCATACGGTTTTGGCAAAAAAATGGACAGACTGGTGGCGGTGTACGATTTGGGGGGCGGCACATTTGATATTTCCATTTTGGAGATTGGTTCGGACGAGGTATTTAAGGTCATATCCACCGCCGGAGATACGTTCCTTGGCGGTGAGGATTTCGATACGCGGATTATGGATTGGCTGGTGCAGGGGTTTCTGGATGAGCACAATGTGGATTTGCGTCAGGATCGCATGGCGCTTCAGCGACTAAAGGATGCGGCTGAAAAGGCCAAGATTGAGTTGTCCAGCCAAACCGAAGCGGAGATTAATCTGCCGTTTATCATTTCTGTTGGACAAAACGAAGCGCTTCATCTGCAGCGGACGCTTCGGCGGGAAGTGTTGGAAGAACTCTGTGAAGATCTGATTTCCCGGACCATTGATATTTGTCAGGCAACCATCAACGAAGCGGATTTGGATTCCAGTGAAGTGGAGGAAGTGATTCTTGTAGGTGGAATGACGCGTATGCCCCTTGTGCAGCGTCGCGTGGGAGAATTTTTTGAACGAGATCCCTGCAAAGGCGTGCATCCCGATGAGGTGGTGGCGCTGGGGGCGGCAATTCAGGCGACGGCATTAACGGATGAAGCCAGTGATATGTTGCTGCTGGACGTCACACCGCATACTCTTGGAATTATGATTGCCGGTGGCCATTTTGAGGGGTTGATTCCTCAAAATTCGACGGTTCCCACATCGCGGTCAAAGATTTTTACCACTGTGCGCGATGACCAGACTGCGGTGAAGATTCTGGTATTCCAGGGAGAAAATGAACGGGCGGAATTGAACGAGGCGTTGGGAGAATTCGTGTTGACGGGCTTGAGAAAAGCCCCCCGTGGTCAGGTGGAAATCGAAGTGATTTTTGATATTAATGCCGATGGTATTGTGAGTGTTTCCGCCAAGGATTTGGAAACAGGTATGAAGCAATCCATTACCGTGACAGCATCTTCCGGATTGACCGAGGACGAAATTCGAAAAATGGCAGAGGACAGTCAGGACTACATGGTGGACCGGCGCGCGTCAGAGGAGTTCGAAGCAGCGCGTCAGGAGGCGGAGCGACTCATCCGCGAGTTGGACCGGATGTATGTGAAGGTTGAAAAAATGGTGACCGGATCGGAGTTTGGCAATGAAGCGCTCCTGAAAGCAAGGGATTTGATTAACACAGCAAAATCCGCGATTTCAGAAAAAAACCTGGAAAAAGTAACGGATTCGATCGAAACTCTGAAAAGGACGCAGCGCATGTTCAAAGGCGTGCTCGCGAAATAGAAACCCAGGCGGTACTGGCTGAATGACTGGTGATAAAAAGAAAGAGAACAGATGGGCGAGGGTGTTGGATGACGCTGGGCTTCTCGATGAGGTTGAGGATGCATGGGAACTGCCGGAGGGTGGGCGCCTGAACGACGGTGCAACGCTGGAGGTCCGCACCAGTGTGCCTTCGGGGCCAACAGTTCCTGTTATAGAATCAAAATCCGAGCAAAGAGTGTCCAGGGACGATGAAACACAAAAGGTTATCACGGTGATCAGTGCTGATCCGACGAGCGGTTCAGAAGAGGATACGGTGCGAGTGTCGTACGCGGATGGGGGGCGAAAGCGGGATTTGACCGGCCGTCGACCGGAACGTGGCAGTCTGCCTTTGTCGCCGGTAACACCGGATGCCATGGTTGCGGAGTCAGAGAAAAAGGACCCGGCACCGCATTCGGATACAGATCCGGGACAATTCGCTTACCATACCCGTAACAGTTGGGACCAGTACCACGATGCGAAGCAACCCGAATACGCATCCACCATCAACGAGGATGATGGATGGGCTACGTTAATGGATGACGACCGGGATACCCGGGAGGTGCCTACATTCTCTGAACGGCCTGCGACCAACCTCGTTTCGACGGCGGATGACGAAATTGATTTGGAATTCGACATATCCAGTCCGCTGGAGCCTGGCGAGCAAAGTGCGCTTTCGTCTGAATTCAACAATGGGCGGGAACGATTTGAACGTGGCAGCGCCCCTCGTGTCTCTATTCCCGATTTGCATGGTAATTTGGATGAACCGGCCGAGGACGGGATGATAATGGATGTCCCAATGGCCTCGATGATTCCGGAACCCATCGAGCTGACTCCACCCAGTATGCACATTCAGATGGCCGAAAAATACGACATGAACGATTTTTCCGGCGCATTGGCCATTGCAGAGAAAATTCTGGAAACGTCGCCAGATGATATTGATGCATTTCAGTATAAAAAAAGCTGTCGCGACTGGTTGCTGCAGATGTACGAATCGCGTATTGGCGATATGGAGAACATTCCTTCGTTGATAGTGTCCACCCATGAACTGATGTGGCGAAATCTGGATGCTGCTGCCGGTTTTGTACTGTCTCGAATTGACGGTGTCAGCTCTTATTCTGATATTCTCGATATTTCCGGAATGCCGAAATTTGAAACCTGTCGCATCCTTTTCCAACTCCTCGAAGATGGCTTGATTAAGTAATTGCGTCGGTTATCGCTACTCCACAGGTTAGTCGCGCCCATTTCATATCCGAAGAGCCTCACACGTATCGATATACAATAGATGACACACCTCCCATGTATCCACTGCCAAACAGATTCACGTGATTCAGCATGTGATACAGGTTGTACATATCCATGCGATCCTGCCAACCGTTTTGCATCGGCCAGTATTCGTTGTAGGCGGCGTAAAAGTGCCCCCCAAATCGTCCGAATAGCTGGGTCATGGCAATTTCCGCTTCCCGGTGACCGAAGTATGGCGCCGGGTCGATGATAACCGGTTCGCCATTCGGCCCGGTCATGGCGTTGCCGGACCAGAGGTCTCCGTGAATGATACTGGCGTTGCCCTCTGGCTCAATGATGAACTGGTCCAGTTTTTCCAGCAGTGTTGAAAGTGATTTTCGCAATTCACGTCCCAGCTGACTCGATGCCATTTTTATTTGAGGTTCCAAACGCATTTCCCCAAAAAAGTGTACCCAGCTGTCTCGATGCTCGTTGTACTGAGGTGTGGCGCCGATAAAGTTGTCGATGTCAAATCCGAAGCGGTCGCGACGAATCGTTTGATGCATATGGGCCAGTTGACGACCAAATTGTTCAAAGTAGTCCGCTACGCGCCCACTGCTGTCAAGGAATTCAAGCAGCAGGTATTGGCTCGAATTATCGCGAAATGCCGCTATCGGAGTGGGGATGCGGGGGCCACCATCACAGACCAGCATCTTTAACCCCATGGCTTCGGCCTCAAACATTTGCGGATGTGTCAGATTGTTCTGTTTTAAAAACAGAGTTTCTCCATTGCTGAGATGCAATGTGCCAGTGTCGTTGATGCAGCCTCCTGCCACATTTTTTTTAGCGACGACTTGCACCGACTCGCCGAACAACGTTTGAATTTTTTTTTGCAGTGTATTCATCCCGCAACCTTTTTCCATGGGGAGAGCCCCTTGCGGTGGCTCATAAATACATACTATTTTTCTGGTGAAGCGGTATCTTTCAGCAGTTGTTCGCATGTTCTTTGAACAATCTGGAACACATGTTCGAATCCATCATCCCCGCCGTAGTATGGATCGGGAACTTCCGCACCTCCAGTCGCGTTGGGATCGAAATTTCGAAACAACTGAATTTTCTGTAAATGGGCCTCGCTGGTGGCAAGCTTGCGAATGTTGGAAAGATTCTCTTTGTCCATGGCGAGAATCATGTCGTAATCATCCAGATCCTTTTTTTTCAACTGTCTCGCACGATGTATCATTTTCACGCCGTGGCGACGAGCCGTTTCCCGCATTCGAGCGTCGGGCAATTCTCCAACATGATAGCCGATGGTGCCCGATGATTCGATTTTGAACGCATCCTCCAGAGACGCTTTTTGCACCATATCCTCAAAGACCGCATGGGCAAGCGGGGAGCGACAAATATTTCCCATGCAGACAAACATGACATTGGTTTTGGTTTTCATATTACTTTCCTGTAAATTTACTTTTTGGCATTTTTCGTCAATCCAGTGCGCTACAGATTTCCAGCAATGCGTTTGCCATGGCGCGATACCCGTTGTCATTGGGGTGAACGCCATCGGGATAATAGAGCTGATGTAAATCGAGCTGACCATTTTTCATATGGTCGGCGATGTCGGCCACAGGACAATTGGTTTCATTCGCCACTTTGTGAATCGCTCGGTAGTAGGGGGCAATCCCCTTTTGCTGGTCGTTTGCAAGTAGTGGCCCTGAAGTGATCAACAGCGGCAATGTGTTGCAACGGATGGCTTTTTGAACAATGGTACGGAGTGACGCCTGGTACTTCTCCACCGAAACGCCGGCGTAAAAATCGTTTATGCCAAACTGGACGGTCAGCAGAACCGTTGGATAACCAAGAAGTGCGTCTGTCCGTCTCGCCCCACCGCTCGCTGTGTCGCCACAGACGCCTGCGTTCACCGCGGTAACAGTGGCATTTTGAAATGCCTGACGGATACCGGATATAAACAAATCAAAAAAACTGCTTGTGGCTTCCCATCCGCAGGTGAGCGAGTCTCCAAGACCGACGATGCGGACACTATTGCCTTTTGCCAGCTGTTGGCGGACATTGCTGAAATGTTTTTTGCATTTGATTTCTGCGGGCATCTTCCCCCTCCCGGCGAAACCGGTGTTCAGCCCTTGATGAGTTTGACCAGGACGGCCTTTTGTGCGTGAAGTCGATTTTCTGCTTCATCAAACACAACGGTATTGGGTAAATCCATGACGTCCGCGGTAATCTCTCTGCCCCGTTCCGCCGGGAGACAGTGCATCACGATGACATCTTTTTTGGCTGCATTCACCACATCCATATTGACCTGGAATTTCTGCAGTTGCGCAACTTTGGTATCGATCTGATCCTTGGCGCCCATGGATGCCCACACATCCGTGTAGATGACGTCGGCGTCTTTGACCGCTGCCTGGGCGTCGTGGTGAATGCTTACCTCTGAAATGCCACAGGCTTTGGTTTCTTTCAGAATCGCGGCATCGGGCAGCGTCTCGGGCGACGTTCCAATGCTTAAATGCATGGGAATGCGCTGAGCTGTGCGCAGCCAGGAGTTGGTCATATTGTTGCCGTCGCCAAGATAGGTCACCTTCAAATTGTCGAAATGGCCACGTTTCTCAAGAATGGTTTGCATGTCGGCCATCAACTGGCAGGGGTGCAGCAGATCCGTGAGCATATTTACCACCGGCACTTCTGCATGGTGCGCCAGTTCTTCCACATCACTGTGGGAAAACGTACGGATGCAAATCACCGAAAAATAGCGACTCATCACTTTGGCCACATCGTGTATGGATTCCCGTTTTCCAAGTTCGATTTCCTGGTTGGTGATGTACACGCTGCTGCCGCCCAGCTGTTGAAAACCCACTTCAAAAGAACACCGGGTGCGCAATGATTGCTTGTGAAAAATGAGGGCGCCCACACCCCCGTTCAGGATGTTCTGGTGTTCACCCCGTTTGGTTTTCTCTTTCATTTCAATGGCCAGATGCAGCGTCTCCAGCACTTCGTCGGTTGTGAAATCGGTTATGGAAAGAAAATCTCTTTTCATGACGGCTTACTCCTCGGCCCCCTCTATGATGTCAATTGCTTCCTGAGCGAGCATGCCGATGGTGACCGGGGCCTCGTCTTCATCATCGTCTTCAACTTCCACTTCTCTTTTATCCTCCACGAGTTTTTTGAGAACTTCGACAGAATCAATGTCGCTGACTGACGCGCATGCTTCAATCGCTGCATAGACCACGTCGGTTTCTTCGAGCTCAAGGAATTTGTGAATGTGAGTGGTGGCAGCGGGGTCGTCAATCCAGGCTAGAATAAACGGCATCTCCAGCGCAGCACTGCCTTTGTTTTCGAGTGCATAGTCCACGGCAGCAGCGATGGAATCCACACCGTCTTCTGTGCCAAGTGAAATAATGGCTTCACCGAAGAGGTGACGGACCTCTTCATTGGGATGGGACAATGCCCTGGCCAGCTGGAGGGGACCGTCTTCGAGGGTGCAAATCATTTCTGCCACTCGAATCATGGGCAACGGTACAGAATCGTGTTCACCGGTTTTTTCAAGCAGGGTGTCTGCCAGTCCAACCAGTGCGGCTTTCCGATCCGCTTCAGGCTGGCCGTCAAAGTCGTCCTGCAGTGTCATGATTTTGGAATCCATTTCAAGGATTTCAGACAGAATTTTTGAAGCATTCATTGATTTGCTCTCCTTATTGGTTACAACCTTCTGGTGCGCGTTTCAGACCGGCTACCTTAGCAGACTCGGTCTGGATTGGCGAGAAGGAATTCCTTTGTCATTGATGAATCATATTGACAGTTACATCACAAAAGGAGTGGTGCGCTGGTGTATGACAGCACAACTGGGTGTATCGCTAATCTTTATCGTGACACAATTGGTTCGTTTGGCCCCTCTGTTGTCCGGTGTGACTGTAAATCGAGACGTTCTTTTAATTGTTTTATGGGCGCTGGTTCCTCTGTGGGTTTGGTCACTTACGCCGGGATTTATGCTGGCGCTGTTTATGCAAACGGGCGCCATGGCTCAAAATGGAGAGTTCACTGCAATATACAGTACTGGGATTAGCCCGCGTCGGGCCATGCGTTGGCCCTTGATACTGGGAATTGTACTGTTTATATTGCATGTGCCTGTCTCTCTGGTGATAGCACCCATGGCTCAACAACGAATCGCGAACTCGTTGAAATCGCTTCTGGCAGAGGCAATCCCAAAGGCTCTGGAGAGCGGCACTTTTTCATATCCCGTTGAGGGACTTGTATTTTTTGCCGATGGGCGTATGGGCCGTGGTCATTTTGCGGGAGTATATCTCGAATTTCAGCAGGGTTTGCAGCGACGCGTTCTCGTTTCTGAATCTGCCCAAATCGACGTTTTGGTACAGGATGAGGTTTTGCGGTTTGATATGTTTAACGGCGAGCTGTTTGACATATCAAACCCGCTTGTTACTTTGTCTTTTGAACAGTTGACAGTTCGCCTCCCGGTCCATTCGGCAGTTCAGTCCAGTATGGGGCTTTTTCACAGTTTTACAGCTGTTTCAACCGGTGGGTTGTATCAATCTGTTCATTCTGGCACGGCTTCACCTGGAGAGACTTTTGTTTTTTTTGACCGGTTGCTCAGTGCACCTGTTTTTCTTTTAACAATTATCATGTCCGCTTTTCTGGCGTTTTCCGTCCCCTGGAAACACAGGTATGTGGCCGCTGTCATCGCAGTATTTATTTTTTTTATGCTGTATTTTGCAGCTCGCGTTGCACAGGTTTCAATGGCGTCGGGAATGATGGGCCCAATTGTCGCGGCCGGATTGCCTATGATGTTGATTTTGTGTTTCGTTGTTTTATGGTTTGTCATTGGATTGTTTGCCACGCGTTTTAAAAAAAGGTTCTATTGATTGTGAAATCCCCGGGTTTCGTGTAAATGTCGAGAAATCCGATTCCTCAAACGGAGGGGGGATTGCAGGGAGGACTGATTATGTCATTATTTCCGATGCTCGGAATGCCTGGAGCCACAGAGTTGTTAATCATCGCCGGAGTGATTGTTTTGATTTTTGGCGCAGCGAAATTGCCGAAACTGGGAAAAGGGCTGGGCGAGGGAATCCGCAATTTTAAAGATGGTTTAAAAGGCGGAGATGAGAAATCTTCAGATTCCACCGATTCCAAACCACCAAAGCTGGATGAATAGAGAGTGACACCGCCGAGAGTGGAATTCCCACAGGATGAATTCTGCCAATTCTGAAAATATTGCAAACGGGTATGTTCAAATGAGTAAAATATCCACGCGTCTGGCTGCAATTGAGCCATCTGCCACTCTGGCAGTTACGCAGAAAACCGGAGAGCTGCGCGCCAAAGGCATTGACGTTATCGGGTTCAGTGCCGGAGAACCGGATTTTGCCACGCCGCAGCACATTATTGAGGCTGCCAAAGCCGCCCTCGATGCGGGCGCGACGCGTTACACACCAGCCGCCGGGACGGTGGCACTGAAGCGCGCGGTCGCGGCTCAAAACGAGCGGGTGCGCAAAATCTCCACCAGCGACGAGCAGGTCATCATATGTACTGGCGCCAAACACGTTTTGTATAATTTTTTTATGGCCGTGTTGGACGTTGGTGACGAAGTGTTGATTCCTTCGCCATTTTATGTGTCGTACCCGGACCAGGTGCGATTGGCAGGCGGTATTCCGGTAATGGTGCCCACATTCGCCCATGACAACTGGGTGATGGATCCGTCTCTGCTTGAAAAAGCAGTCACATCCCGTTCAAAAGTACTGCTTCTGAATTCGCCATCGAATCCCACTGGCGGTTTGTACAATCGGGACCAGATGAAGGCAGTCGTCGACAAGGCCATATCCCTGGGACTATATGTTATTTCTGATGAGATATATCGCGATTTGGTTTACGACGACCATGAATTTGTGTCTGCCATGTATTCGCCTGATGTCGATATGTCGCGCATTTTTATTGTAGACGGTGTTTCAAAGACTTACGCCATGACCGGATGGCGTATTGGCTGGGGAATTGGCGATCCGGAAATAGTGGCCGCCATGACCAAGATTCAGGGGCAGGCGATTACCAATCCCACTGCCATTTCGCAGGAGGCCGCTCTGGCGGCTGTTGAGGGACCTCTGGATTTTTTGCCTGGATGGAAGCAGCAGTACCAGGCGCGTCGGGATGCGTTTGTTGCCGGGTTGAACGCAATCGACGGCATGGAATGTAAAATGCCGCCCGGGGCGTTTTATGTGTTCCCGGATGTAACGCAGATTCTTCCGAAAATGGCGCCTGGCAGTACCGATATTGATTTTGCCAAATGGCTGCTGGAAAACGCGAATGTGGCGGTAGTGCCGGGCACGCCTTTTGGCGCGCCTGGATATATTCGATTGGCATACGCTACGAGTATGGAATTGATTATCGAGGGGCTTTCCCGAATGACCATCGCCTGTCGCAAACTGTAGCTTTTTGCGTAATAAATTTCCTGTTCGCGATCAGATTTAATTAGTTCGTAATTTTCTTAAAAAAAATTACATTTTTACTGACAGCCGTTGCCTACATCCAGCGAAAGTTGTGCTGTACTCGGATTATTTCGGTCTGCATAAAAGAAATGTCTGATTTTCTTCATGAAAATGACACGTGCGAGGAATTACTTCTCCCTTTTTTTGACTGGGATGGCACTATATCGGCGACTTTGGATTTGAGGCTTTTATCTGTTTTGAGCTTCTGTCAAATTTCATTTTCACTATAGTCTATTGGGGGGTGAAATGAAGATGGCAACTTGCATGAGTTGCATTGATGCAAGGACGGGCTGCATGGGAATAAAGAACGGGTTTCGATTTTTGAGTGTTGTGTTTCTGGTATATACGACACATTTGGGGGCTCAGGAAATTGACAATCAGCCGCAGAATGATACGGCGGGGGCGCGACTGGAAATCGGTGCTGAGGGGGTATCCGCGGACGGCCTCGAAGAGGACGCCGAGAGTGAAGAGAATGGAGCCGAGGGCGACAAGGATGGGGAGAAGGGCAAAAAGAAGAAAAAAAAGGTTCAAAATGATGCGCCGCGCTTCATAAAAAAGCTCTCCAATAAATCCAAACGCGAAATTAAAGGCCGCGTTTTCGCCTATTACCAATTCTCAGACCGGGAAGGAAAGCACAACCGACTCGTGCTGGATGTGGCGCGGTTGAATCTTGCGTGGCGATATGGTCGCGTTGCAGAGGCCGTCCTGAAATACGATTTTGCCGGACTGGTTAGGAATGAGGAAATAAAAGATGGATTGCGCGATGCGTATGTACGGATTGAGCCGGCGAAGTTTTTTGGTCTTCAGATGGGACAGTTTAAAAAGCCATTCAGCCGAATTGAGCTCACATCCCGAGGAAAACTGTCTGCGTTTTCGCGGGGGGCGGCCAATAGTTACGCGGTGGGCTTTCTCGGTTTCGGAGATCGGGATTTGGGACTGATGGTTAGCGGTCGATTGATTAAGCACATCAAACTCGATTATTTCGCGGGGATTTTTAACGGTGTGGCGGAGAACGGGATTGACGTGAAATCCTCCAGTTTTGACTACACATTCCGGCTGGAAGCGAGCCCGGCAAAATGGCTGGAACTGGGGGCGGCGGCATCGGCGCATCGGGTCACAAAGAACGATTTCGGTGAGTTTTTTGATGCCTCCGAGTACGAGGAGTTGGATGACAACGATTTCCCCGACTGGATAAATCCGGATGAACGTTTAGTGTTTGGCAGTTATCAGGAGTATGCGCTGAAAAACTTTAAACTGGAGTATCCCTGGCTCTCGGGCACTCATTGGATGGGGGAGGTGGATGCCGAACTGGAGTTTGGTGATTTTTGTGCGCTGATTGAGTTCATGGGCGGTCAGAACTGGTGGTTTAAGTATTCGCCCTGGCTTTGGAGCATCACAACACTATTCAGTTATAAAATCCCCCTGTTTGATGGCGTCATGGCCGTGGAGCCGGTGTTCTTTGCAGAATTATTGAATATCAGTGATGACGACTGGGCCTGGCGGGCGCGGATGCTGCAATTGTCGCCAGGGGTAAATGTGCATTTTGGAGATGATTTCAGGTTGATGGTGCATGGACAGATCACCCGGACGAAGCCCGGCAGTGACGCGGAAGATGAAATAAATGAGGCGGGGCTGGCGGGCTTTTGGCCCGGGGAGTGGCCCGGCAGTTTTGAATCCGCCAATGCGATTTACATCCAGCTGGGATTTGCGAACTGAAGACTTATCTCGTCGAGGAATTTTGTATGGACTATTTTTGGAAAAGATTGATTCGCATGCGACTGATGTCTGCGATTATCCTCTCATTACCGGGTGTCTTTTTATGCGTTTGGTATTCCAGCAGTGCGGTGCTGAAACTGTTAAGCTATCAGACGGCGCTCGGTGAGAAAGTGGCGATGGATTTTGAGCTGTTCCAGGTGTACTTACACGACATTCTCCAACGGGATGTCAACTGGATTGTGTACAGTGACGAACCCGAAAAATCGACTATCGATCTGTTCAATCTGAATATTTCCAAAGGGGACTTGATAACCATGTATTCGCAGGCGGATAAAGACGATGATCGTCTGTACGTTCCCGCGAGATTATGTTTGAACTATCAGGTGCAGTGTCGCGATGTGGAGGTGCGTCTTCGCGGCAGTCGCCACTGGCATCTTTTATCCAGAAAAAAATCCCTGAAAATACGCGTCACCGATGGGAAGCCCTTTCACGGACACGAGGTGTTCAATCTGGTGAATCAGGTATCGCCCATGGTGGTGGGACAAAAAGTGATTTCGGACGTGGCCGATGAAAATGGCGTGATGGTGCCCACGTACTCATTTGTGCGATTGCTGTTGAATGGCGAAGATTTGGGGGTGCTGCACTTTCAGGCACAGCCGGACGATTCCCTGTTCCGCCGCAAGGCCATCATGTTTTCCGATTTTTATTCCGGTGACCTGAACAAAAAAGCCGACCCGATGGCATTGTGGAATGATGTGGCGTTGTGGAACAAAGTTACCTCTCGTTTGCACTCCAACAAGCACGATGTGCAGCGTCTGAAGGAATTTTTGCACCATATTACTCAATCGTCGTATCATGATTTTGCCCGTTACGCCCGGCAGCATGTTAACTTTGAAGCGTTTGCCGCTTTCGAAGCCATTGATGTGGTGTGTGGTATTGAACAGCATGGTTTTCGCGAAAATCAGAAACTGTATTTCGACCCCTATATCGGCAGCTGGGTGCCGGTAGCCTGGGATTTGGCAGGGTTTAAACACAGCGGTGTGATTAATCGCGTTGAAAATCCCATTACTATTCGACTCAAGATGATTCCGGAATACCGCGCCATGCGCAACAAGGCTGTCTGGGAACTGCTCAATGGCGACGCCAACACCAATCGCATTCGCAAGCGTGCTCGAAAACAGCTGGAGAAAATTATTCCGGAACTCACCAATGACAGACTCTTTTCGGCGTACAAACTGCTGCCGAAAGTGAATGAATTTGCGTTTAAAATGTTGCGCCCCATGGACATGGACAAACTGAATCTGGTGCTTGAATCGGAGATGTTGTCCTATGAACGCCGTCATGCATTTTTGCTCAATCAGCTTCAAAAAAACGAGTTTTATTATCAGCGCGGCGCGACAATGGAAGTTGCGCCCACACCAGTTGAGCCTGTATCTGCCGAGCCATCTGACTCAGATGTCACGGAAAGTGGCGAATTATCGGCGGGGGATACCGCCGCTTCTGATGCCTCGGTAGACGTCGCAAATGGCGAGACTGCTGAAGAAGATGCGCCAAAACCGGAAGCAGGCGTTTTATACCGCACGCCACTGGACATTATTGTGGCTGGCGAGACAGGCGTGACGTTAAGAGATATTTCGGTGGCGTTCGATACAGACTGCTGGCATCCCGTCTGGAAGATACTGATGGGGAATACGGTGGTTGCAACCGCAGACAAATCCACCTCGGCAACGTTTACCTTTGATGAAACTCTCTATGCGGCAGTGGCATTGACTGAGCGAATGAAGGGGGATGCGGATTTGACGCGAATCGAGGTGGCAACCGTTCCAACCAGTTATCCGTTAATGATGGAATCCAGTTGCAAACCAGGCAATGTGGATATTTTTGCCACCCATGAAATAACCCAAAATCGGATTCGGGCACAGAAACCGGACGCAGAAGTACTGGCGATGCTGCCTAAAACCTTTCCATCTGAACAGGACGTGCCGCAATTCAGTGTTGGTGTTCTGAGTCCCCATCCCCAAACAATGACCACGCCTGAGATTAAACAGATTCAATTGGGGCCGGGGATTGTCAAAGTGGTCAAAACACGCGTTTTCAACGAATATACACACGTCACCATTGCGCCGGGAACCACTTTCGAAATGGGCAACAATGTTTCCATGCTGTTTAAAGGCCAGGTGATGATGAACGGCGTCGCGGGCAACCCCATTGTGTTCAAACAAAGCGGTGAGAAGCCCTGGGGCGGCGTGGCGCTGCAGGGCCGCAACACAGCCGGTTCGATTATATCCAATGTACAGCTGGAGGATGGGAGCAACATTGTTGGTCAGCCTGTTGTATATACATCCATGCTGAACCTCCACAATAGTGAGAATATAATTGTGCAGGGGTGCAAAATCCGCAACAACCATGGGCTTTGGGATGCCTTCCACGGAGCGTATGTGAAAAACCTGAAGATTGCTGATCTGACTGTGGAAAATGTGACGATGGACGCAGTGGATATTGAATTTTGTACGGCGGATATCACGCGGTTGTTTGTGAGGAAAACCGGCGACGATGGGTTGGATTTGATGGATTCCGAGGTTCGGTTCAGCGATAGCGTGATCATTGGATGCAAACAGCACGGCATCTCCGCAGGAGAGAACAGTTGGTTGAAAGCCACCGATTTTCTGGTGGCAAGGAACGTCAATGGCGTGTTTGGCAAGGACGCTTCGAAAATTGAGATTGGGACGGGGCTGTTGATGCGAAACGAGACCGGTGTTCGTGTCGGCAAGCCAACCGGTTTGTATAGTGGTGACGTCGAAGTTGCGGCCAGTTCGCTCTATATATTGGGGGCAAAGAAACTGGTCACTCGAGCGGACCGTAAAAAAAATCGCCTGGATGACGGGAAGATTCTTTTCGGATTTGTGGACGACAGACCCCTGCGTCATTTCTTTTCGGACGTCATTGATATCAGTGGCCCCGAGGCCCTGGATGAGTGGCTGTCAGAGAGAGAGGTTCATTGATGAAGCAAAGGTTTTCCCCCACACCGGGCTTTTGGTTGCTGATGGGAACATCATTGGCGGTATTGATATTTTTTATCTGGGGATTTTCCACGCCCAGGCTGGATCGGATATGGGAATTGGAGGAAGGGTTGAAGACCGGGCGTGTGACACAGTTATCCCGGTCCGAGAAAAACACATTTTACGATGTGTTCGAGGACTACCCCGATTATCTCGAAGAACTGGCGGGACGGCGCGGAATCGATTTGATGAGCTCCAATTCCGATGGCTTGTCGTTGACGGACAAACTGGTGCTGATTCGTAAGGCTGCTTTAAGTGATTGCGGAAATTTCGTTTTGGATGTGAGCGGTGAACAATCGGAATTCCCCATCATCTTCAGTGTTCAGGGACGCAGTTGGCAAAAAGAAGTGGAGGTGAAGGTCAGTGGGCGCAATACAGTCTTGATGCCCAAAGACGTGCTGGTTCCGGAATTCATCGAGGTCGCTCGAAAAAATAATAATGGGCAAATCGGCAATGTCGATGTGAAAGTCAGGTTTTGTGAATAATGGTAATTCGACGATTCAACAGATACGAACTCAAATATATTATTCCAATCGAGGTCCGGGATCGACTCATTGAGGACATGTTAAAAAATGTCCAACCCGATCCCTATAGTGGTATGGACGGATATCCACTGGTGAGTCTGTATTACGATAGCCCTGATTTGGAGTGCTATTGGAACAAAATTGAGGGGATTAAATTCCGGCGCAAGTTGCGGCTGCGCATCTATCCGGCGAACCCTATCGAAACCACAACCAAAGGCATGGTGGAAATTAAGCAGCGCATCAATCGCACGGTTCAAAAAAAGCGGGTGAAGATGCCGCTGGACATGGCGCACACCTTATGCACCACCGGTTACATGCCACCGGATTTCGAATTGGATGAGCTGGATGAGCAGGTGGTCAATGAAGTGCAGTTTATGGTGCACCGCCTGCAACTGCAACCCGCCTGCATCACCGCATATCATCGGCAGGCCTTTATGGGGTCACAATACGAGCCGGGCCTGAGAATTACATTTGATACCAATGTTAGCTATCGATGCCATGAACTGATTGTAAATGCCAATACAAATAATCATCTGTTTCTCCCGAGGGGATGGACGATTTTGGAAGTAAAAGCCAACGACAGGATACCTGAATGGGTAACCACGATGCTGGGAAGACATAACTGTGAACTGCGCAGAGTAAGTAAATACTGTGCCGGAATTGCCATGGACAGGATGCAGGACATGATGCATCTGGCCATGTCGCCAATTCCTGAATTGGAAGGAAAAAACAATGGATGAACTGCTCAAAGATGTGGAACGATTTGGAGATCTGACAGGAACTTTCACCCTTACCGACATGTTCCTGGTAATGGGGCTGAGCTTTGTACTGGCCATGGTGGTTGGGTATATGTACAAGATAACCCACCGGGGCATTTCTTATTCGCAGACCTACGTGCACACGCTGGTGATTATGGGAACCACCATCGCATTGATTATGTTGATTGTAGGCTCCAATATTGCCCGTGCGTTCGCTTTGGTTGGCGCGCTGTCCATTGTGCGATTCAGGAACGCAATGAAAGAGACCCGCGATATCGGATTCATTTTCATGGCCATGGCGGTGGGGATGGCAGTCGGTACACGGTTCTACATGCTGGCGGTGTTCGCGACGCTACTGCTGAGTGTAATGGTTTTCATTATGTTCAAATTCAATCTGTTTGCCAAAGTAATCAACGAACGCGTTCTGCGCGTGCAAATGCCTGTCGATCGCCAGTACGAGCAGGTTCTGGAAGAACCATTTCGAAAATATCTCGAAGACTATCGACTTATATCTGTGGAAACTGTTCGCGCCGGGGTTCTGCTGGAGGTGATTTACTCCATTACCCTTAAAAAGGGGCAGGAACCCAAAGACCTGCTGGAGAGCATCCGCAAATTCAACGACAATCAGAAAGTTTCGCTGGTCCTTGGACAACAGGAAATTGATTTATAAGCCATCCATTTCGTTTCTTTCATTTTCTGAATCACCACAAAGTCTTTCGTAAATGTTACGTCGCCCTGTAGTGCGTAACACTTGGACCATTGAAGCAAAGCGATGTATAATTACACACAATGCAGAACATATTGCGCACTGCATGTTTATTAAATGGAATCTGCTTTTGTGGGGTGACGCATGAAAAAACAGTTGGAGACCAATGTGTTGGCAAACAATGGAAATTCATCGGATTTATCTGCTCAAATTCGGTTTAAGGAAGCCCTGCTTGAATGCGTACTTTCTCTTCAGGGAAAATTTAAAAATCGATCCGACCTGGGCTGGTTACTTTCCATAGCTGCCGGAAGCGCTGGAACTCTGATGGCGGTTTTAAATGGCAAAAAAGCACAAAATTTCAATCAAATCATTCGAGAACTGGAACAGCATATTATGCTGTTGAAAGTCGAAGAAAAATTCATGAAATCCCGGTTTGAATCATAGCCATCTGTAAGGTCTCTTTCTGGAGGAAGGCACCAATATGGATTTTGCGGGAGTCAGGGCAATCGCAAGAATGAAATGTTTTCTAAA